>CAYZAU010000009.1:0-80859 GCA_964475665.1 uncultured Acetatifactor sp.
AGGCCCCGGTCTGCAACACCGTTATCGCCGGTTCAAATCCGGCTCGCACCTCTCAGAAGTCTTGAAACCAAGTGCCTGTAATGATACGGAATGTCCATGATGGCTTATCGTAAGCGCTGGCAGATAGGTTGCGGGATTAGAGCAGAGAGCAATTACCTTTATGGTGGTTGGCTCTCTGTTTTTGTTTTGCTTTAAAGGCATTCCGCGATAAAAGCGGCATTCTCTCGAAGCGATTGACTTTCTTCAACAGACGAGTATAAGGGTGTTGCTATTCTGAAATACATGTTGCTGAACAAGGAACTGGTATTTTGTAGCATCTGCAACAGAGAAAGCAGACGAAATGAAAAGTAGTAAACGGTCATTTTTGGCAAAAATAGTCGAGAGCTTCTTCTTTAAAAGCAGTAGAATACATTCATAATCGTGAAGGGAGAAACAGTGTGAAGGAACAGATTTTGGCAGTCCAGCGGATGCAGGACTATATTGAGGCGCATTATGATGAGAAAATCGGATTATCGGAGCTGGCAGGTGTTTCCGTATTCTCACCATGGTATTCCTATCGGCTATTTCGGGAATATACAGGACTGACTCCATCCGACTACCTTCGTCGTCTGCGGCTGGCAAAAGCTGCATTACGGATTAAAAATGAGCATATCCGTATGATTGATGCAGCTTTTGATTTGGGCTTCGGGAGTGCAGATGGATTTACACGTGCGTTTGCCCGCGAATTCGGAATGTGCCCCAGCGATTATGCCGCCGAGCCTGTTCCTATTACGCTGTTCGTCCCTTACGGTGCAAAATTCCGGGCACTCAGAAAGGAGCAAACAACAATGAAAAACACAAACAATATCTTTGTTCAGGTCATTCGCAAGCCGGAGCGCAAGGTGATTTGTAAACGCGGCATAAAAGCAGAGGATTACTTTTCGTACTGCGAGGAGGTGGGCTGCGATGTGTGGGGAACGCTTCTCAGCATGGATTCTTTATGTGGGGAGCCGGTGTGCCTGTGGCTGCCGGAGCGCTTCAAAAAGCCGAACACCTCTACCTACGTGCAGGGGGTTGAGGTCGCAACCGATTACAAGGGCATTGTGCCGGAAGGCTTTGATGTAATCGAGCTTCCTGCGACAGACTATCTGATGTTTCAGGGAGAGCCTTTTGCCGAGGAGGCTTACTGCGATGCGATTTCCGCTGTACAGCAGGCAATAAGCGGTTATGCGCCTGAAACTATCGGCTATGTGTGGGATGACAGCAATCCACGTATTCAGCTGGAACCCCGTGGGAATCGAGGGTATGTTGAGCTGCGGGCAGTCAATAAGCAATAGCAGCAACGCCCCGTGCCAGTAAAGCCCCGTGCCAGTAAAGCCACGCTGAACTGCAAAGCCACACTGAACTACAAAACCAACAGGAAGCTTTTGACACTTCCTGTTGGTTTTTATACCTGAATGCCGGACTCATATGGATTTCTACTTTCAAAATCAGGAAACTTGCGCTAAAATCAAAAAAGAAGAATACGATTGCTGCCATTGCCTATAATATGCAGCAGACTGTCCGGGAGTTTGAATGAATCGTATTCTCTCTGCCGGATAAAGGTGTGTTTCTTTAAAGAGAGGAGCGAAAACTATGTGGATTGCATTTGCATTTGGTTCTGCCATTTTTGCAGGAGTGACCTCGATTTTGGCAAAGTGCGGTATCCGAAAAACAGATTCTACCGTGGCTACAGCCATTCGCACAATTGTTGTATTGGCATTTTCATGGATTATGGTGTTTCTTGTGGGCTCACAGGGAGAGATTTTGCATATTGGCGGGAAAACACTGCTGTTTTTGATTTTTTCCGGTCTGGCAACCGGTGCGAGCTGGCTGTGCTATTTTAAGGCGTTACAGCTTGGGGACATCAACAAGGTCGTTCCCATTGATAAATCCAGCACGGTGCTGACAATCCTGTTGGCATTTCTTTTTTTGAAGGAAAGTGTCAGTGCGTTCAAATTTAGCGGCATCATACTGATTGCTGCCGGAACACTGCTCATGATTGAGAAAAAGGCGGGGGCGGATGGCGGTGCAAAAGGGCTGCGCTGGCTGTGGTATGCCTTAGGCTCTGCCGTCTTTGCGAGTCTGACCTCCATTCTTGGAAAGGTAGGCATTTCCGGCGTGGAATCCAATCTCGGCACGGCAATCCGCACCGTTGTGGTTTTGATTATGTCGTGGATGATGGTGTTTGTGCAGGGCAGACAGGCGGATTTGAGGAACATTGAAAAGAGAGAATTGGCATTTATCTGCCTCTCCGGCCTGGCAACCGGTGCGAGCTGGCTGTGCTATTATAAAGCACTGCAGGATGGCTTGGCAAGTGTGGTTGTCCCCATTGACAAGCTCAGCCTTCTGGTTACCATTGGCTTTTCCGGTATAGTGTTTCATGAAAAGCTGACGAAGAAGGCAGCGCTCGGTCTTGCGGGAATTGTGGCGGGAACGCTGCTGATGCTGGTATCTTAGGTTTGAAGCCATTCCCATATAAGTGCAGGCTGGCTTCCCGAAGCTTAGGAAAAGGTCAGAGCTGTGACAGTACTTCGCCGATAGGAGTCTGAAGCAATAAGTCTGCGTTGGAATCTCTGGGAGTGGGAGCTTTATTGATAACGATAAGCTTTTCACCCTTGAAATAATCAATCAGACCCGCTGCGGGATAAACTGCAAGAGAGGTTCCGCCGATTATGAGAACGTCGGCAGCTTGGATGTAGTGGACGGCAGCATTGAGAACCTCCTGATTCAGACTTTCCTCATAGAGAACAACGTCAGGTTTGACAGAACCGCCACATTTCTTGCAGACGGGGATGGCGTCGGATGCCAGAATGTCGTCGATGCCGTGGAACTGACCGCAGCGCTCGCAGTAGTTGCGCAGGACAGAGCCATGCAGCTCCAGTACATTCCTGCTGCCGGCAGCCTGATGCAGACCGTCAATATTCTGCGTGATGACGGCACGCAGCTTTCCCTGCTGTTCCAGCTCGGCGAGCTTTCGGTGGGCTGCATTGGGCAGGGCATCCGTAAACAGCATTTTATTGCGATAAAAACGATAGAATTCCCGCGGATTTCTGCGGTAAAAGGAATGGCTCAGAATCGTCTCGGGCGGATAGTCGTACTGCTGGCTGTAGAGCCCGTCCACGCTTCTGAAATCCGGAATGCCGCTTTCAGTCGAAACTCCGGCTCCCCCAAAAAAGACAATGTTGTCATAATTTTCCACAATTCTTTTCAGCTCGGTGAGCTGCTCTTCGTATGCTTTCATCATAACCTCCATTTTGCCATTTTCGGCTGCAGGGCGGGAAATCTGCGTTCACGCCGAACGACATCATGAAAACTTCGTTTTCGTGATGTCCGTTGCACTCACATAGTCCGCATGGATTCTGCGCAGCAGAATTATTATACCATGAGCGCCGAAAATCAAGCGACCCGAAGGGGCATTTGATTTTCAAGCCATGGATGCCCGGTAGAATCAGCCACGCAGTGGCTGTCAGGCGGCGCAAGGCGCATGGATTCTGCGCAGCAGAATTATTATACCATGAGCGCCGAAAATCAAGCGACCCGAAGGGGCATTTGATTTTCAAGCCATGGATGCCCGGTAGAATCAGCCACGCAGTGGCTGTCAGGCGGCGCAAGGCGCATGGATTCTGCGCAGCAGAATTATTATACCATGAGCGCAGGAAATGGTACATTATAAAAATCTTAAAAATCAATGCCCTGCGGATACTTGAGCCCTACGGAGTGTTTGTGTTATAGTAAGAATAGGTGTGGTGATTGAAATGAGTAAAAGGAAAATGAAAAAACAGGAACGGCTGATTCCTCTCGAGAAAAGTAAACGGGTGATTTGGCTGGATAATCGTGGCAGAAGCACGAAAATTCCGATGAGGACACGGATACTTTACTGCGCAGGCATTTTGGAGCTTCTCTACTGTCTGGCAATCGCTATCTGTGGATTTGGGACATGGTTCTTTCTGGTGTGGGGCATTCTGGGAGCAGGGTGTCTTCTGCTTGGCTGGCTTCTGTCAAGGGAAAAGCTTCTGGAAAGAATTCCACGTTTGATCAGACAGCTGACAGCGGGATTGCTGGCGGTCGGCATTCTGCTGTTCGCAGTGCTGGAGGGCATGATACTTTCCCAATTTTCGGCAACAGCTGAGCCGGGAGCTGATTACGTGGTGATTCTCGGGGCGCAGTGGAAGGAGAATGGTCCGAGTGATGTATTGAGAAGGCGTCTGGACAAGGCACTTATCTATCTGAGGGAGAATCCGGACACAAAGGTAATTGTCTCCGGGGGACAGGGGGCGAATGAGCCTGTCAGCGAGGCGGAGGGCATGCGTGAGTATCTGTTAAGCGCAGGCATCTCTGAGGAGAGAATCCTGACAGAGCCGGAGTCCTTTAACACAAAGCAGAATCTGGAGTATAGCAGCTGCTTTCTTAATTTAAAAGAGGACAGGGTAGTGCTTGTCACTAACAATTTTCATATGTTTCGGGCACTTCTGATAGCCCGGAAGCAGGGATATCAGAAGGTAGAAGGCTTAGCGGCATCTTCGGTGTACGGCTTTCTGCCGAATAATATGCTGAGGGAATTTTTAAGCCTTGTGAAGAATCTGGCGGCAGGAAATCTTTAGAGGTGTGAGGAGAACAAGAAACGCTGCACGCTATTTGTGCCGAGAACGTCACAAACAAGCCCTGATGCGCGTGCGCTTCCTCGAACGAAAGGGAACACTCTCGGAACGGAGACAAAATGGAGATTAATGTAGGAGATATTGTAAAACTGAAAAAACCGCATCCCTGCGGCAATCATGAGTGGGAGGTGCTCCGGGTGGGAGCGGATTTCCGCATTAAGTGCATGGGATGCGGGCATCAGGTAATGATTGCCAGGCGGCTGCTGGAAAAGAATATAAAGGAAATCAGGTCCTCATAATTTGCAAATATTTGTATTGGCCTTGGGCAACCGGGTATGATAATTCTGCTGATGCAGAATCCATGAATTAAAAATTAAATTCTTTTGCGGTGCGCTTGATTTCTTGCGCAAGAGGTGTTACGATTTAAGGAAGAACAGATGTTCGAAGCACGCGTCTCAAATATTCTTCGATATGTTGGAAAGAGGAATGCGAGTATGATTTATAAATTTAGTATGGAAGAGTGATGAAATTTTGACAATTCAAGCAGCAATAGAATGCCTGCAAGTATGCGAAAAGATAGCAGGAGGTTAACACCTCCAAAAACTGTCGACTTTCTCCATAGGTCAATTGAGGTGTGTGAAGAAAAAGAATATAGATGATTACTGGCTGTAAACAGGGATTAACTAATCGGAGGAATACGCAATGGCAATTGAACGGTATACGGAGATCTTAACGCTAAAAGAAATGAAATGCTCAATTGGAGAAAACAAGTTTGGGTATGTGTTCCCTCAGGGGGATGTTTCGTCTGTTGACAAGATTGAAAGGCTTCTTAAGATGGCAGGAGGAAAGCCAAAAGAGTGTGAATTAAATGATTTTTCGCAAGGCGGAAAAGGAAAAGCTAAGCCGGAATATGTTATTACCTTTAATGATGATATACATACGATTATTGTAGTGGAATGTAAAAATACTGTAAAAAAGCATTGCAGTGAAAAGTTGAATAGCCCCAGCGGATATGCAGTTGACGGGGTGCTTTATTATGCAAAATTTCTAAAGAAAGAGTATAATGTTATTGCGATTGCAATAAGCGGAACAAAAGTAGATAATATGAAGGTAGATACGTTCTACTGGATTCAGGGTCAGGATGATTATACTACGTTGCAGAAGGGAAAAGATATCATTCTTGAACCTCAAAACTATATCGAATTAGCAAAAGGAAATAGTTTAAAAAAGGCGTATTCATTGGATGAAATCAGAAATACAGCTATTGATATGCATAATTCACTTAGGGAAATTAAGGTTACCGAAGCTCACAAACCTATTTTTATTGCGGGAATTTTGATTGCGTTAAATGATGAGGATTTTTCAAAAAGCTATTCGTCCCTGACCTCGTATAAAATCGTAATGCAGAATATTCAGAATGCGATTGAAAATGTATTAAAGGAAAGTGATATTAAAAATAACAGAATTGATTATATAAAGCAGGTGTTTAGTACGCTTCAGGATAATACAAAATTTGCGGAAATACCTTTAGGACATTCAAAATCGATAACATGGTATATTGAACAACTGGAAATGAAAATAAAACCAATGATGGATTATGCAGATAGTACGGTTGACGCATTAGGTGTATTTTATCATGAATTTATCAAATATTCAGGTGGAGATGGTAGCGGATTAGGCATTGTACTGACGCCTCAACATTTGACAGAGTTTATGTGTGATTTGGCGGGTGTAAATAAAAATAGCCGAGTTGTGGACATATGCTGCGGTTCGGGTTCATTCTTAGTAACTGCTATGAGTAAAATGTTTAAGGACGCAAATCCTGATGAAGTTGAGAATATACGTAAAAACGGATTATACGGAGTAGAGTTTGATGACGGACTTTATACCTTAGCAATTGCCAATATGATAATTAGAAGAGATGGAAAGTCCAATATTTATAAAGGGGACTGTTTCCATAAGAGTATTACGGAGGAGCTTATAGGTAAGAACATTAATATAGGTCTTATTAACCCACCGTATTCACAAAAAGATGTAGTAGAACTTGAATTTGTAGAACATTTATTGGAAATTCTGACACTAGGAGGAATAGGTGTGGTTGTTGTTCCAATGAGCTGTGCGATTGGAACAAAATACAAAGAAGTTCGGGAACGGCTAATGAAAAAAAACACTTTGAAAGCCGTTTTTTCAATGCCGGATGATATTTTCTATCCGACAGGAACAAATGTATGTGTTATGGTTTGGGAGGCGCATACGCCACACGACAGTACACAGGAGACATTTTTCGGATACTGCAAAAATGATGGATTTGTAAAAAGAAAGAAGCTGGGAAGAATAGATGCATTAGACAGATGGAAGAGCATCGAGAAAGAATGGCTCAAATTATATAGAAACAGAGATGTTGTTGATGGTTTGTCAGCTAGGCATTGCGTGACTTATAAAGATGAGTGGTTATGCGAGGCATATATGCAAACGGATTATACTAAGCTTACACAGAAGGATTTTCAGGATACTATCAATAGTTATTTGGCGTATCTGGTGAAAAGTGGTGAAATTAATGACAATTAGTGATTTGTTTGAAGTTAAATATGGGGTTAATCTAGAATTGTCAAGTTGCGAAATTGTAGATAGTGAGGATGCGCGGGGAATCAATTTTGTAGCGCGGACAGCAGCTAATAATGGGGTAGTAGCCAGAGTTGCAAGAATAGATGGGCTGGAACCACAAAAAGCAGGAACGTTAAGCTGCGCGGCAGGCGGCAGTGTGCTATCGACTTTTTTGCAGACAGAACCATACTACAGTGGAAGAGATTTATACGTTTTAACACCTAAGAAAGAGATGTCTATCCAAGAAAAGCTGTATTGGTGTATGGTGATTAGAGCAAATGCATATAGATTTAATTATGGCAGACAAGCTAATAAGGCTTTGGCAAATATTGAAATACCGGATAAAGTTCCTGAATGGGTATTGAAAACGAGAATAAATCCTGTAAGTACTGCTGTCAAGAAGAAAAGGGGTGAGCTATTTACTGAAAATTGGAAAGAGTTTAAGCTAGGTGGGAAGGACGGTTTGTTTCGATTTGAAAATTGTAAATGCGGGAATGCAGGAGAACTAGAAGAAGGGGATGACATTTTCTATATAGGAGCAAAGAAAAACGACAATGGAGTGATGAAGAAGGTTGCATATAACGAGCGGCTTGTCACCGCAGGTAATTGTATTGTGTTTATTTGTGACGGACAGGGGTCTGTCGGATATACAAATTATATGGATAGAGATTTTATTGGTTCTACGACGTTGACCATTGGTAGAAATAAAAATTTAAATAAATACAACGCTCTCTTTCTAGTAACTGTTCTGGATTTGGAGAAGCCGAAGTATTCATATGGTCGAAAGTACAGAAAACACATACAGGAAGTTATAATCAAATTGCCGGCAACAAAAGAAGGGAAGCCCGATTATGAATACATGGAAAATTATATTAAATCATTTCCATATAGTGATAGAATTTAGCATCTATGAGGAAATCAAGTCCTCATAATTCCTCATAATTTGCAAAAACACTTGAATTATGCGGATGTTTGTGTTATCATATGAATTCGTGATGAATTAATTCCTTGCTCGCGCATATGTGCGGGCCAGAGACCAAAAGGAGGTAACAACAATGAACAAGTATGAATTAGCGATTGTTGTCACGGCTAAAATCGAGGATGAGCAGAGAGCAGAAGTAATTGAGAAGTGCAAGGCTCTGATTGAAAGATTTGGCGGCACAGTGACCAACGTTGACGATTGGGGCAAGAAGCGTCTTGCTTACGAAGTTCAGAAGATGAAGGAAGCATACTACTACTTCATCAGCTTCGACGCAGAGAGCACTGTTCCGGCTGAAATCGAGAGCCGTGTCCGCATCATGGACAACGTCATCAGATACTTAGTCGTTCGACAGGATGAGGCTTAATTAGAAAGCGAGAAGTAAAATATGAATAAAGTAATTCTTATGGGACGTCTGACGAGAGACCCCGAGGTGAGATATTCTCAGGGAGCCAGTCAGACAGCGGTTGCAAGGTTTTCTGTTGCGGTAGACAGAAGATTCAAGCGTGAGGGTGAGCCTGACGCGGACTTCTTTAACTGCACAAGCTTTGGGAGGCAGGCAGAATTCGTTGAGAGGTATCTGCATAAGGGTACCAAGGTTGTTCTGAGCGGAAGAGTTCAGAATGATAATTACACCAATAAGGACGGACAGATGGTATACAGTGTCCGCATCATGGTGGATGAAATCGAGTTCGCAGAGAGCAGAAATGCAGCCGGTGGAAATGAAGGCGGTTACACAGGCGGTGGCTATACGGGCGGCGGACGCGGCAATGCGCCTGCAGCATCGGGTGTCGGAGACGGATTCATGAATATTCCGGATGGCATTGACGAGGAGTTACCGTTCAACTAAGTTTAATCAAGTGAGATAGGAGGCATTGACATGGCTTTTAATAAAGCAGAGAAATCTGATTCGCCCATGAGAAAAAGAGGCGGAATTCGCAGAAGAAAAAAGGTTTGTGTGTTCTGTGGCAAAGATAACGTAATTGATTACAAGGACACCAATAAGCTGAAGAGATACGTTTCCGAGAGAGGAAAGATTCTTCCCCGCCGTATTACCGGAAACTGTGCAAAGCATCAGAGAGCGCTGACTGTTGCTATTAAGAGAGCACGTCACGTAGCACTGATGCCTTATGTTCAGGACTAATGTGTTATGCGAGACCAATCACCATACAAGGTGATTGGTCTTTTGTTTTTGATATACCGATACGATTTTGTGTTATTCTACAGAACCTCCCGTCTTTTGACAAATTAAATTGTGGCATAGTGCAAAAGAATATGATACAATTACCTTATTCGGTTCGTCTGTTATGAGGTACGCATATGAAAAAGAGAGTAAAATTAAAGGGACGCATCAAGACCTACATACAGTTCTCCGTCTATTTGGGATTTCTTTTGCTGGCGCTTGACGTAGCCATATTTATGATTGACTTGCGTGCAGGCGCTCTTTTGGCAGGCTATCTTGTGGTTTATTTTGCTATTACGCTTTCACGCTATTTCTATAATAAGCCCATCATAATGAATGAGCTGGTGAGCTTCGCCACGGAATACGGTCAGATTCAGCGAAAACTGCTTCGTGATTTGGATTTGCCGTATGCGCTGCTGGATGATGCGGGGAAGGTAGTCTGGACGAACACGGCATTCGAGACGGTTGTGCATCAGCCGAGGGGCTACAATAAATCTCTCACGGCGCTTTTCCCTACGATTACCCGCGACCGTCTGCCGAATGACAGCGGTGTGGATGAGGCACAGTATGAGCTTGAGTACGAGGGAAATGAATATGTCGCAAAATTCAAGAAAATCTCCCTGAAGGAGATGGCAGAGCACAGCGACATGATAGATGCCAAGGATTACAATGGATATCTGATTGCCGTTTATCTTTATGACGAGACGGCGCTGCACATTGCACTTCAGGAGGTAGACGACCAGAGTCTTGCCGTCGGCATGATTTATCTGGACAATTACGAGGAAGCGCTCGAGAGCGTGGAATCGGTTCGACGTTCCCTGCTGATTGCACTCATAGAGCGAAAAATCAACAAGTATATTTCCGGCTTTGACGGAATCTGCAAGAAGCTGGAGAAGGACAAGTACCTCGTCATCATGAGAAAGAAAGCCATTGCCCAGCTGCAGGAGTCCAGGTTTGATTTGCTTGAGGATGTCAAGACCGTAAACATCGGAAATGAGATGGCTGTGACAATCAGCATCGGCGTGGGACTGGACGGGCTGAGCTATGCGCAGAATTATGAGTTTGCCAGAAATGCCATCGATCTGGCGCTTGGAAGAGGCGGCGACCAGGCAGTTATTAAAACGCCGGAGAGTATTACCTACTATGGCGGAAAGAGCCAGCAGGTAGAGAAGAATACCCGTGTGAAGGCGCGTGTGAAGGCACACGCACTGCGCGAAATCATCACCAGCAAGGATCAGGTACTGGTAATGGGGCACCGGATGGCAGACGTTGACAGCTTTGGCGCGGCTGTGGGAATTTATCGGATTGCCCAGACGCTGGGACGAAAGGCACATATCGTCCTCAATGATGCCCCGGCAGCAATCAGCTCCATGGTGGAGCTGTTTAAGAACAATCCGGAGTATGAGGAGGACATGATAATAAGCAATGCCAGAGCGATAGAGATTGCAAGCAGCAATTCCGTCCTGGTGGTTGTGGATGTGAATAAGCCCTCTATCACGGAGTGCCCGGATTTGCTGCGCTTCTGCAAGTCGGTAGTGGTTCTGGATCATCACAGACAGGGCACGGAGACGATTGAAAATGCAACGCTCTCCTATGTGGAGCCGTATGCGTCCTCCTCCTGCGAGATGGTGTCGGAGATTTTGCAATATACCTACGATAACATTAAGATTCATACCGAGGAGGCGGATTGCCTGTATTCGGGAATTATGATAGACACTAATAACTTTATGACAAAGACGGGAGTCAGAACCTTTGAGGCGGCGGCATTCCTGCGAAGAAACGGGGCGGATGTGACACGGGTGAGGAAGCTCTTTCGCGCGGATGCCCAGGAGTATAAGGCGAAGGCAGATGCAGTCAGTCAGGCTGAGATTTATAAGCAGTATTTTGCAATTTCGGTATGTACGCCGGATGATTTGCCAAGTCCTACCGTTATCGGCGCGCAGGCGGCAAATGAGCTTTTGAATATCAGAGGCGTAAAAGCAAGCTTTGTGCTGACGGATTATCAGGGGAAGATTTATATCAGCGCCCGCTCCATTGATGAAGTGAACGTACAGATTATTATGGAGCGAATGGGCGGCGGCGGACATATGAATACGGCGGCGTGCCAGATGGAAGGAACGGGTCTGATTGAGGCGATAGGTGCTCTGAAGCAGACGATAGACACGATGCTGGAGAGTCACGAGATTTAGGATGAAAGGGGTTGGATTTATGAAGATTATTCTGTTACAGGATGAGAAGAAGCTGGGAAAAAAGGGAGATATTATTGAGGCAAGTGAGGGATACGCAAGAAATTACATTCTTCCAAAGAAGATTGGCGTGGAGGCAAATGCTAAAAATTTAAACGATTTGAAGCTGCAGAAGGCTAACGAGGACAAGCTTGCCAAGGAGAGGCTGGATGCGGCGAAGGCGCTGGCAGAGAAGCTGGAAGCAAAGCAGACGGTAGTAAAAATCAAGACGGGCGAGGGCGGGAGAACCTTTGGCGCGGTTTCTGCAAAAGAGATTGCGGCAGAGTGTCTTGCACAGCATGGAATTGAGCTTGATAAGAAGAAGCTTGTGCTGCCTGAGAGCTTAAAAAGTGTAGGAAGCTATGAGATTGCGGTGAAGCTGCATCCTCAGGTGACCGGTAAGATGACAGTGAAGGTCGTAGAGGCATAGCGAACAGATGGAAGAAAACATATTAAAAAGGATTCTGCCCCACAGCGTAGAGGCAGAGCAGTCGGTAATCGGCTCCATGCTTATGGACCGGGAAGCGATTGTGGTAGCTTCCGAGCTGCTGACCGGGGAAGATTTTTATAACAGGCAGTACGGCATCCTTTTTGAGACAATGGTGGAGCTGAATGACGCGGGCAGCCCTGTGGATTTGGTGACGCTGCAAAATCGTCTGAGGGAGAAGGATGTTCCGCCGGAGGTCAGCGGTCTGGAGTTCGTTAGAGACCTGATTACGGCAGTGCCGACCTCGGCAAACATCAAGTATTATGCAAACATTGTGGCGGAGAAGTCTACACTACGCCGTCTGATTCGTCTGAATGAGGAAATTGCGAATATCTGTTATGCGGGGAAGGAAAGCCTGGAGAACATACTGGATGATACAGAAAAGAGAGTATTCCAGCTGGTGCAGAAGCGTACCACGGAGAACTTTGTGCCTGTCCGTCAGATTGTCATGAATGCGATAGACAAGATTGAGATAGCGGCAAGGAATAAGGGGAACGTAACCGGAATCCCCACAGGCTTTATAGATTTGGATTACAGGACGGCGGGAATGCAGCCGTCTGATCTGATTCTGGTAGCGGCACGTCCCTCAATGGGAAAAACTGCTTTTGAGCTGAATCTGGCACACTATATGGCATTTAAAAAGAATCTGACGGTAGCCCTGTTTAGTCTGGAAATGAGCAAGGAGCAGCTGGTGAACCGTATGTTTTCACTGGAATCCAATGTAGATGCCCAGAAGCTGCGAACAGGACAGCTGAATGACCAAGAATGGGAACGCCTGATTGAGAGCGCCGGAATCATTGGCAAATCCAATCTGATTATTGATGACACGCCGGGAATCAGCATCGCGGAGCTTCGTTCTAAGTGCCGTAAATACAAGCTGGAGCATGATCTTTCAATCATTATGATTGACTATCTGCAGCTGATGTCGGGAAGCGGCAGGAGCGAATCCAGACAGCAGGAAATTTCCGATATTTCACGTTCGCTGAAAGCACTTGCCAGAGAGCTGAATGTACCGGTGATTGCGTTGTCCCAGCTCTCGCGAGCGGTGGAACAGCGACCGGATCACAGACCGATGCTGTCGGATTTGCGTGAATCGGGCGCAATAGAGCAGGATGCCGATGTAGTGATGTTTTTGTACAGGGACGACTATTATAACCACGATTCTCCCGATAAGGGAATATCAGAGGTGATTATAGCGAAGCAGAGAAATGGTCCGATTGGTACGGTGAAGCTGGCATGGCTGCCGGAGTACACAAAGTTTGCCAATTTGGAGCGCGGAAAGGATTCCTTTTCTTAAACCAAAAGAAAGCATGGAACAATTTACAAAAGAGAGTGAGCAGCTGGCCCATTCTCTTTTTGTTTTGTGGAGGTAAATGTCACTTTTGTTTTTCAACAGAAAAGCCCTCCTGCGCGGAAAGGTTCGCAGGGAGAAAAGAGCACCCGAGTACACCGGGGGCGACATGGAGCATTAAGAAAATGTGTGCGGAAATGAGGATAAGAATGAGTAATGATTTGTTTATTTCGGATGCTGCAAGGGAAGTAAAGGTAGAAAACCATGTGCTGAGATACTGGGAGGAGGAGCTGCACCTGCCCATCAAACGGAATGAGCTGGGGCATCGCTATTACACGGAGGAGGATATAGAGCGATTTAAACAGATTAAGGATATGAAGGAAAGGGGACTGCAGTTGAAGGCAATAAAAATGATATTAAAGGACGGAAGGCTGGATGTGCTGACGCCGGAGGAGAAGGAAGAGAATACTGAGAGAGAGGAAAAAACAGGTCTGGCGATAGATATTATATCCACAGGAGAAGGGCAGACGCAGGCATTTCAGGAAAGCAGGGAGGAAAAAACCAGAAGACTCCAATGGCTTCTGCAGCAGCTGATTCGGGAGACGCTGCAGGAAAATAACGGAGAGCTGTGCAGAGAGATTAAGGAGAGCGTGGTAAAGGAACTGGACTATCAGTTCCGTATGCAGGAGGAAAGGGAAGAGCTGCGGGACAGACAACAGGCAGAAAGGGAAGAGGAACACTATAAAAAGATGGACGAGCTACTGAGAAAAAAGAGCAAACCGCACTTCTGGGCGGATAAAAAGAAGAAAGGCACTTCTGCGTGAAGTGCCTTTCCCTTTGCGATGCACCGGATGGCGCACGTTTTTAAGCCTCAGCGATTGCGCCGACAGGGCACTGAGCTGCACAGGAACCACAGTCGATGCACTTATCGGGGTCAATCTCGAACTTTCCGTCTCCCATGCTGATTGCGCCGACGGGGCACTGTGCCTCGCAGGCACCGCAGGCAACACAGGCATCTCCGATTGCATATGCCATATCCGTATCCTCCTTTAATGATTGATAGAAAATTATCAATAGCTATAGCTATTGTAATATAAAAGTGGTGCAAATACAACCCTTATTTGAGAAAAGCGCTATCGCTACGACTGCTTCCCGGAAGGGGCGGAAACGACATCATTGCTTTTGGCGCGACGTTTCCGAATGCCGTCGAGTATGACCTGCTTTTTCTCCAGAAGGCGGGCTCTGTCCATGGCAGGAACCCCCTTAAGCTTATATTCCATGCCGAGACTCTGATACTTTTTCTCGCCCATGGTGTGGTAGGGCAGCACGTCCAAGGCCTTCAGATTGCTGAACTGCCCGATGAAATAGCCAAGCTCAAAAAGATATTTGTCGTCATCGGTAATGCCGGGAACGACGACGTGGCGAATCCACATATCAACCTTCTTTTCGTTTAGGTAAGCGGCAAATTTCAGAATGTTGGCATTGGACTGCTGGGTGAGCTCCCGGTGTTTCTCGGGATTGATATGCTTGATGTCCAGCATGACCAGATTTGTCAGGGACATCAGCTTATCCAGCTTTTCCTGCTGGGCATGGCTGTCAGGATTGTAGGAAATACCGGAAGAATCAATGCAGGTGTGTATATTCCTTTCCTTTGCCAGCGTGAACAGCTCAATCAGAAAGTCAATCTGCATCAGAGGCTCTCCCCCGGTAACGGTGAGACCACCCCCGTTGGAATAAAAGGCCTGATTTCTCTCGTATTGCTCTATGATGTACGAAGACTCCATAAGAGTTCCGCCGTTCATATCCCAGGTATCCGGGTTGTGGCAGTAGGCACAGCGCATAGGGCAACCCTGTACGAAAACGACAAAGCGGGTGCCGGGACCGTCTACGGTACCAAAGCTTTCCAGAGAATGAATTCTTCCTTGCATACAATCCTCATTTCTGCGCTGCCTCTTATTCTCAAGACCCTTCTGTCTGTATACAGCGCGATTTGTCTGATAGAATTTCAAAATTATTATGCCCAGAGTTGGAAAAAATCCTCCGTATGTCCGAAAACATACGGAGGATGTAATACCTTGAGCGCTTCGCGTACCTGGCTGATTAGATTGCCTCGTGGAAAGTACGGGAAATAACGTCCGCCTGCTGCTCGGGAGTCAGCTTGATGAAGTTAACTGCATATCCGGATACGCGGATGGTCAGCTGGGGATAGTTCTCGGGATGCTGCTGAGCATCCAGTAAGGTCTCTCTGTTCAGAACGTTTACGTTCAGATGATGGCCGCCCTTAACAGCGTAACCATCCAGTAAGTTTACAAGGTTGTTAACCTGTGCTGCACTTGTAGCCATAATTTTTTCCTCCTTAAAATAATTATTGATAGTCATCAAGTCCCTGCTGCAGGGTGGGGACACTGCAGGCGAGAGGTGTTCTGGAGCAGTCGGTACAGCCCATTGTCTGGACGTTCCTGGACGACTCCGCCTGACTGCAATCCACATTTACGTGTCCTACGCCTTTCGTCATGCCGGAATCCAGCATCCTTATCAGGTCGTCAATCATCTGCTTCTCTTCCATGGTGTCTCCTTTCCCTGTAACAGTGTATCGGTAGTAATAATTACTTATTCAAATCCAGCTCGATGTCGCCTGCAAATACCTGATCCTCTTTTCCGAGAGCTCCGGGAATGATGGTGAAGGTATTGGAGATACCATCCTGTGCATCATTGAAAGGAAGCTTGGATACGGAGGACAGGGATGCTACTGCACCGTGGGTATCGCGGCCGTGCATCGGGTTAGCACCGGGAGCGAAGGGCTGTCCCTTTCTACGTCCATCAGGGGTATTACCGGTTGCCTTACCATAGGTAACGTTAGAGGTAATGGTCAGGATGGAGGTGGTAGGGATACCGTTTCTGTAGGTGTGATGCCTTCTGACAGCGGTCATAAAGGTGTGAACTGCCCACTGAGCAATCTCATCTACGCGGTCATCGTCGTTTCCGTACTTAGGGAAGTCACCTGTTGTCTTGAAGTCAACAATGATGCCGTCCTCGTCACGAACAACCTCAACCTTTGCGTACTTGATTGCGGAAAGAGAGTCAGCCACGATGGAAAGACCTGCAACACCGGTAGCGAAGTATCTCTTAACGTCCCTGTCATGAAGAGCCATCTCTGCTCTCTCATAGCAGTACTTGTCATGCATATAGTGGATGATGTTCAGGGTGTTTACATAAACATCTGCCTGCCACTCAATCATGTCTACAAACTTGCTTACAACGTCGTCATAGTTCAGAACATCACCCTCAACAGGACGGTACTTAGGACCAACCTGCTTCTTGGTAACCTCATCAACACCGCCGTTCAAAGCGTACAGCAGACACTTAGCCAGGTTAGCACGTGCGCCGAAGAACTGCATTTCCTTACCGATTACCATGGAGGATACGCAGCATGCGATACCGTAGTCATCGCCGTGAGTTACTCTCATCAGGTCGTCGTTCTCATACTGGATGGAAGAGGTCTCAATAGAGGTCTTTGCACAGAATCTCTTGAAGCCCTCGGGAAGTCTGGTAGACCACAGTACGGTCAGGTTAGGCTCCGGTGAAGCGCCCAGATTGTACAGGGTGTTCAGATAACGGAAGCTCATCTTTGTTACCATATGACGTCCGTCAACACCAACACCGCCCAGAGACTCGGTTACCCATACGGGGTCGCCGGCAAAAATCTGGTTGTACTCAGGTGTACGGGCGAACTTGATGCAACGCAGCTTCATGATGAAGTGGTCGATGAACTCCTGAATCTGCTCCTCGGTGAAGGTGCCGTTCTTTAAGTCTCTCTCTGCATAGATGTCAAGGAAGGTGGAAGTACGTCCAAGGGACATGGCAGCACCATTCTGCTCCTTAACTGCACACAGATATCCGAAGTATACTGCCTGGATGGCTTCCTGTACGTTGGTAGCAGGGTTGGAAATGTCGCAGCCGTAAGAAGCAGCCATTTCCTTCATCATCTTCAGGGCAACCATCTGCTCGGACAGCTCCTCGCGAAGGCGGATAACATCATCAGTCATAACGCGGCCGGTGGAATCCTTCTGAGCCTGCTTGTCCTCAATCAGTCTGTCGATACCGTACAGGGCAACACGTCTGTAGTCGCCGATGATACGTCCGCGGCCGTAAGCATCAGGAAGTCCGGTGATGATATGGGAAGAACGGCAAGCTCTCATCTCAGGGTTGTAAGCATCGAAGCAGCCTGCATTATGAGTCTTTCTGTGAGTGGAGAAGAACTCGGAAATTTCAGGGTCTACCTCATAACCGTTATCGGAGCAAGCCTTCTCTGCCATACGGATACCGCCATAGGGCTGAAGGGATCTCTTGAAGGGCTTGTCGGTCTGGAAGCCTACGATGGTCTCCTTGCTCTTGTCAAGGTAGCCGGGACCATGGGAAGTAATGGTGGAAACAACCTTGGTGTCCATATCCAGAACGCCGCCTGCTTCTCTTTCCTTCTTCTGCAAATCCAGTACCATCGCCCAAAGATCCTTGGTGTTCTGGGTAGGACCGGCAAGGAAGGAATCATCGCCGTCATAAGGGTGATAGTTCCTCTGGATGAAGTCACGGACATTGACTTCCTTGTCCCATTTTCCACGCACGAAATCTGTTTCAATTGGTTTCATTTTGAAATAACCTCCTATAAAATTGAATTAGTATGAAATGAATAAATTTGTTACCCCTAATCCTTGCCTTTATTATATGAAAAAGCGCGAAAACAGTCAAGAACACACAGTGTACTTTTTTGCATACATGAGCGAGCAAGAATACCTTGCCAGAAGTCGGGGAATAGATTATACTGATACAGGCAGAAAGATACTGACGATGCAGATAGGAAAGGAGAATATGGCAATGAGTGGAATTACCAGAGAAATGACAATCGGAGAAATCCTTCGTACAAATCCCGATGTAGCTCCCGTATTACTGGATGCGGGAATGCACTGCTTAGGCTGTCCGTCCGCACAGGGAGAGTCGCTGGAGGAGGCGGCAATGGTGCATGGTATTGATATTGACGCGCTGATGAAGGCAATAGAAGCACTCTAGGATAGGAATTAGCCCCGGAACAGGAGCACGCCGCAGGAATTTGTGACAGCTGTCGGCGAAATGAAAAACAAAGAAGCAAGCGGCATCCGGTCGGATAAACGAAGCCGCTTGCTTTTGCGTAAAAATAACTGCTTCTGGACTGTCGGCCGGAAGCTTCGGAAATGCCAATCGGAAATGCCAATCGGAAATGCCGGGGCGTTTAACCGAAAGCTCCGGGGAACTCAGTCGGCAGCTCCGAGGACGCTGATGGCATCCGCGGCAATCAGTGTATCACAGTGCTCGGACAGATAGGAATCACTGCCGGAGACCATGCGCTGAAGAGCGCCATACTCGGAAATTACATTACAGGTTCGGTCAAAGGCAGCCTGTGAGTCCTCTCCCTGCGCAAGCAGCAGAAGATAGCCGTTATCCTTTGCATCCTTGTACAGGGCACTCATTCCCTTATAATCTGCGGCAAGCATCCGGGAAACCGTCATCACCTGCCGGAGAGAGTCTATGCGGAACAGTCTGGAACGCTCGGAATTTTCGGAGGCATCCTTCTTGGCGGCTTCTCCGGCTGTCTTTTCGCCGTCTGCGAGAACACGGTGGAACAAATCCAAAACCTCATTCTCCTCCGTGTCGGGATAGTCATCCTCGTCGTCGAAATCCTCCTCCGTGACAGAGGGGGCAAATCTGGAAAAACGCGTATCCAGCTCCTCCGGATCCTCAACCTTGGTGATAATCAGGACAATACACTCCGCGTTGAGAGGAATCGCCTCAATCATTAAGGGGATGTCTTCCGCCTCAAAACCAAATTCAAAGTTGGCTTGCCGCATCATGTCACGGAACAGATTCTTTGCCTTTTCGGTGCCGTAGGCAAGCTCGCTGATTTTCAGCTCCCGGCTGATGAGGTCTTCTCGGGTCAGGGTACAACGTATCTGATTTTCGTTTACCTTCTCTATTTTCATGCGACAACCCTTCCTTTCTGCATAAAACCATGCTAAATTACAAGTATATTATACTTTCGCGACTTTTAAGTCAATAGCCCGAAACAAGTTTAAAAAATTTTTATAATTTCACAAATAGTACTTGCCAAAAAAACGACAATAAACTATAATCGCATTATAGGTGCCTTCGGTACTCTGTACGGGGAAGGAGGCGGCAGTTCAAGAGTTCAGTTGATCTAATGTTTCGATTTATCATCCTTTTATTTCAGTATATCATATGATATGACGGAGGT
The DNA here is from genome assembly GCA_964475665.1 of uncultured Acetatifactor sp. Classification (GTDB taxonomy): domain Bacteria; phylum Bacillota; class Clostridia; order Lachnospirales; family Lachnospiraceae; genus Acetatifactor. The sequence continues at coordinate 19,672 of CAYZAU010000009.1, forward strand.
TCTATTCCTGCCATATCAGGGGAAGGATGTCTTACGGGAAAAATGTGGAATTTCACTGCATTTACCTGCTCCAGTATTTCAACTAATATTTTCACAAAATTAATTCAATTTAAACCTATGAATGATTGGCAATTATTGCCGGTTAATGTACTGCTGAGGGCGCTTATTCTGTTCATTTGAATTCCATTTTCTCGGCTTCAAACAATTCATCACGCTATCCTTTGGTCAGAGGCCGAAAGACAGGAGGAAACATTTTGAATGAAAATACTTGGGAGGTAGCGGAGCTGGAGTCTGCCCAGAGGAAAATGCGGACATTTCTAAATCAGATGCGGGACTGCGGTGTCGAGCTCTTTGTGGACGGCAAAACAGTATCCCCCGGGGAGGCTGTCGCACAGACAGTGAGCGAGGACAGCCCCTATATGGCAGATTATGTGCTGGGGGAAAACGGCAGTCTGCGGCAGGTGCGCTTTGATAAGGTGACCAGCCGATAGATTTCGCGCGTGTCCATTGCATTCGTCTCACTTGATAAGTACTGCCGCAGCAAGAAATGGGATTGCCTCTCGTGCTGAAGCGGCAGTACTTTTTGCGGCATTTTTGCCAAAAATCAGATGACGCAGAAAAAGGGGTATGGTATAATATGAAGGCGCTCCGAAAAACAAGCGACGCGGAGCGGCATTTGTTTTTCGGAGCGCCTTCAACGAGCAAACGACTGCGAAGCAGTCAGGGAGCGCGAAAGCGCGAGTTTGCGAGTATGAGAAAGAGAGAAAGAAAAACAAGCGACGCGGAGCGGCATTTGTTTTTCGGAGCGCCTTCAACGAGCAAACGACTGCGAAGCAGTCAGGGAGCGCGAAAGCGGAAACGGAAAGGATTGAATGTACAGAATGAAAAAGGTGATACCGGTTATCATAGCGTTACTTCTGATTGTGGTCATCGGAGGGGTGACATTCGGCGGAAAGCTGCTTGACAAGTATTCCTACAGCAGGGAAATGGCAGATTTGGATGAATATTACGGGGTGTCGGGTGATAAGCTGGCGGTTATCCTGCAGGACGAAATGGTGGGAGAGCAGGCTTTGATGCGGGACGGCGTTGTCTACTTTGACACAGACACCATCCGCCTGTATTTCAATGAGGGCTTTTATGTGGATATGGCGGAGCAGCTGTTACTTTATACAACGGCGCTGGACACCAACACGGTTTCCTTCGGAGCATCGGAGTATACGGACGGAACCGGCAGCCACGCGGAAGGCTTTGTGCTCTGCTTTGCAGAGGACGGTACGGTTTATGTGGCGGCAGATTACGTGAAGAGGTTTACCAATTATGAGTATGAGGTGTTTGACAGGCATTTGCAGATATATACGGAGTGGGGTGTCAGACAAACCTGTGAGATTGCAAAGAATACCCAGATTAGAATAAAGGGAGGCATCAAGAGCCCTGTCCTGAGGGAGCTGGAAAAAGGCGAGACGGTGGAGCTGCTGGAGCAGATGGAGACATGGAGCAAAGTAAAAACGGCAGATTCCATAATCGGCTACGTGGAAAATAAGCGTCTTACGAATATGAGCGCGGAGGTGGAGAGCCCGGTGGAAGATTACGAGGCGGCGGAGTATACCTCACTGCCGATGACGGGAAAGGTAAGCCTCGGCTGGCATGCCATTGGAGGAATAGGCGGAAACGATACCCTGGATTCCATGGTGAAGGAAGGCACGGGCATGAATGTAATAGCCCCCACATGGTTTAGCCTGACAGACAATGAGGGAGCTTTCCGCTCCTTCGGAACGGCACAGTATGTGGAAAAGGCTCACAAATACGGGCTGCAGGTCTGGGGCGTCTGGGATAACTTCAACTACAGGCTGGAAACAGGAAACGAAGTGGACGAGCTGCAGGTGCTCTCCTCTACCGCGAAACGGCAGGCGCTGGTACAGAGCATCGTGGAGACCTCGCTAAACTTACAGCTGGACGGTGTAAACATTGACTTTGAGGGACTGAATCAGGAGTGCGGAGAGCATTTCGTACAGTTTATCAGGGAACTGTCGGTGGAGTGCAGGAAAAACAGTCTGGTGCTGTCGGTGGACAACTATGTACCCTTTAATTTTAATGATTTCTACAGGCTGGACATTCAGGGACAGGTTGCGGACTATGTGATTATAATGGGATATGACGAGCACTGGCACGGCAGCAAGGATCCGGGAAGCGTGGCGAGCATAGACTATGTGTCGGGAGGGCTTGACAAGACGCTGGAGCAGGTTCCGGCAGAGAAGATTGTGAATGCGCTTCCGTTCTATACCATCCTCTGGAAAACGGCAGGCACCGAGGTGACGGATGAATATATCACATTGAACAACGTGGCAGACTTTTTGAAACGGGTGCAGGTGCAGCCTGAGTGGAATGAGGAAACCTGTCAGTATTACGCACAGTGGACGAGCGGCGATGCCACCTACCAAATCTGGGTGGAGGATGAGGAATCCATTAAGGTAAAGCTGAATGTTATGAGTGCCCGAAAGATTGGCGGCGTGGCGGTCTGGAGGCTGGGCTACGGAACAGCGGGGGCATGGGAGCTTGTCAGGGCGTTCTCGGAGTCCTGAGGCGGAAGCAGAGAAAGAGAAGTAAAAACCCCTTAAGCGGGTCGGGCGATGGTTCACCGAATGCTTAAGGGGTTTTAAATTGCGTCTGTTTCCGTCTTCTGTCAGCGGCTCTTTCTTCTCAGCCCCAGGCTGCCTGCCATACACAGTGCAGAAGCACCGAGGAGACAGAATACCAGCGGACTTTCTCCGGTCTTGGGCACCTCGTCGTACACTTCAGCGGAAGAGCCTGCCGCCGAAGCCGCGGGAGCTGTTGCCGTAAGAGGCTCTGTGGAAGCGGTAGGAGCAGTTTCGCCCTTTACTGCGTACTGGTCATAGAAATAGTACTCAGTCAGCAGATTTCCGTCATCAACGGCAAACTTTCCCTCGGAGAAGTTGTAGAGGTCATAAAAGGTTCTGGGGTCATTGATGGAGTATGCGTGGAAATGCCACACCGTGCCGGTACAGGAGATGTTGGAATTAAAATCCGAACGCTCTGCGGTGGCAACCAGTGTGTCCACGTTGCTGTTGAAGGTAACGGTAGCAACATCGTAAACATAGGCATTATCCACGTTGCCGTTGATGGCGCAGTAGCTTCCGGCAAGAATGTGACACTCAGATACGCCTCCGGTGAGCACGGCTGCGGATGTAACGCGGCAAATAGTCAGATTACCGAGCTTTACGTTTCCCAAATCCAGAATGGGAGCGGTAAAACAGTCGTCGTTGTAGACGGCAACCTTATCGCCGTCCTTCAAATCCTGCAGAAGGTAATACAGCTCCCGTGCCTGTGTGTCCTCATCGAACTCGGAGCCCTCCTGATAGCGCCAGTCTCCGTCATCGACGCTGTACTTGACGGCATAATTCTTCGGTGTGGCGGCGTCGGCTGTAATGGCGGCAGAATCCGGCAGCAGCACAAGCATTGCGGCAACTGCCATTGTGGTTACAAGTGCTTTGAACTTTTTCATGTTGAATCCTCCTGTAAATGTTTCTCTGTTTCCCTACTCCTGAAGCGGCAGGAAAGCATCGCCGCTTTCCACCTCCTTAGCAACAACCACAAAGCGCCCCTGCTCCACGTGATAGACACAGGTGGAAAGAGTCAGAAAGTGGTCTCCGAATTCGGCGGTAATACCGGTATCGTATAGGGATAATGCTTTGATATTTTGATAAAAGTCATCAAATTCCCCGGCGGTGTCCGCCTGAAAGAACTTGTAGAACTTAAATACCTCATCCGTTTTTTTATATACCTGCGATCGGAAAACGGCAATCACCTCATAGTTTCGCTGAAGCGTTTCGGTGTAGAGCGTAATGCGCCGATGCTCCCTGTAAAAGGCTTCATCCTCATAATCCGTCAGGCTGCCGAACATAGCGCCTGATTTCATATTATGCCCATGGATAATCAGATTAGTCGAGAGAGGGTCAAGGCAGCTGTCCGTGTCCAGAATGAGGCAGCCGTTCTTGTTTTCCGTTTTGTCGAAGTCCCTGTAAAGGTAATAGGTTTCATCCGACGGTGTCCACATGACGGGGTAGTCAATCGCGGTGTCTTCTATCCGCAGCCAGGCAGCCATATCCCCGTTTGCTAAAAAGCTGTCCCGGTAGGGATTTAAAACCGGCTCCGGAGTCGGCTCGGGAGTCGCTGTGGGCATGACCGCAGGCTCGACGCAGGTCTCCGAGGAGGGAGCGGAGGACGGCAGTGCCTCGGGCACAGAAGAGAAGTTTTCTTCTGCGGACGATCGCAGCCCGTCCAGCGTCTCCCGGCTGTGCTTATCCTCCATCAGCCCCCTGATGCCCAGTATGACTGCCACAATCAGGCAGACAGCTGAGAGACAGGCAAGGATTATGGAAAAAGATTTTTTTATATGCTTCATAGGGTCATCCCGTTTTTCATTATTTTAAGTCAATATTAGACCAAAAACAAGAGTATTGCAACAGTTTTGAGGGTTTTAAAGAAAAATTAAGAGAATATATATGATACAAAAAGATATGGGGAAACCTATGAAGCATTTGCAGTACAGCCTTGCGCTTGCGCTGCTGTCAGCCCTGGCACTCGTCCTGACGGTGCACTTTGCGGGAGAGACCTTTCTGTATGCTTCCGGCAGTGCGGTGAACGGGAAAGAGCAAAAGGGCTGCGTGGTAATTGATGCAGGACACGGGGGAGATGACCCGGGCAAGGTGGGAATCAACGGAGCGAAGGAGAAGGATGTGAATCTGGAGATTGCCCGTCTGGTGAAGCAGTACCTGGAGGCGAATGACATCAGGGTCGTGATGACCCGTGAGACGGAGGAAGGGCTCTACGATGACAAAGCTGCCAATAAGAAGGTGCAGGATATGAAGAGACGGATTGAGGTGATGGATGAGACAAAGCCGGATGCGGTCGTCAGTATTCATCAGAACAGCTACCCTGAGGAATATGTACACGGAGCGCAGGTCTTTTATTACACGGGAAGCAGCAAGGGGCAGAAGCTGGCGGAGAGCATACAGAGGCAGCTGGTGATAAAGGCTGACCCTGAAAACAGGCGCGAGATAAAGGCTAATGACAGCTATTATCTGCTGAAAAAGACGACAATCCCGATTGTGATTGCAGAATGCGGCTTTCTCTCTAACACCGAGGAGGCAAAAAAGCTCTGCAGCGCAGACTATCAGAGAAGAGTGGCGTGGGCAATCTGCATGGGAATTCTCAGATATATTAACGAGTAGTCTTTCCCTTTTGGCGAAAATGTGATATACTTTCCAAGGGTGTGTGAATTTTCAAAAAATTGAGAAAGAAGCATACGCCATGGAGACGAAACAGGGTATGGAGACAGAGATAGTAAAAATAAATTCAGGAGGAGAAGGACTTACGCCCGGGGAGGATGAGGCTCTGCGCAGAGCGGGGAAAATCCTGCGCGCGGGCGGACTGGTGGCTTTCCCTACTGAGACGGTATACGGGCTCGGAGGAGATGCCCTGAACGGAGATGCCTGCAGGAGAATTTATCTGGCAAAGGGAAGACCCTCGGATAATCCGCTGATTGTGCATATTCACCGCATGGAGGATATTTATGAGCTTGTGTCGGAGCTGCCGGAGCCTGCGCGGAGAGCGGCAGAGGCATTCTGGCCGGGGTCGCTGACCATGATACTGCCGAAGTCCGGGCGGGTTCCGCGCGAGACCACCGGCGGGCTGGATACGGTTGCGGTGCGTTTCCCCTCGAATCTGATTGCGCGGAGGCTGATTGAGTACGGCGGCGGTTATGTGGCGGCTCCCAGTGCCAATTCCTCCGGGAAACCGAGCCCTACCGCGGCGGAGTATGTGGTGGAGGATATGGCGGGCAGAATCGATATGATTATTGACGGAGGCGTCTGCGAAATCGGACTGGAATCCACCATTGTTGATTTCACGGTGTCACCGCCGCAGATTCTTCGGCCGGGCTATATCACCGGGGAGATGCTTGCCGATGTGGTGGGAGAGATTGACACGGATGTCACAATATTGACGGCGGACAGCGGACAGGCACCCAGAGCGCCGGGTATGAAATACCGCCATTATGCACCCGCGGGAGAGCTGGTGATTGTGGAGGGGAGGCCGGAGCGGGTGATTTCCTATATTAACGAGCGCACGGCGGCAGACGGAAGAGCCGGAGAAAAGACAGGTGTCATCGGCACGCGGGAGTTTTGTGATGCTTACAGGGCAGACCTTGTCCAATGTATCGGCGGACGGAAGGAGGAGGCGGACATCGCGAGAAACCTTTATGCCATCCTGAGGCGGTTTGATGAGGAGGGTGTGACCCGCATCTATTCGGAGAGCTTTCCGGCGAAGGGGCTGGGGCAGGCAATCATGAACCGGCTGCTGAAGGCGGCGGGGCATCACGTAGAACGGGTTTAATGCTTTTTGAGAGAGGAGACTTATCTATGAAAATAGTAATCGGCAGTGACCACGGCGGATATGACTTGAAGCAGTGCGTCATCCGGCATCTGGAGGCAAAGGGAATCAGCTGTGAGGATATGGGCTGCCACAGCAGGGAAAGCTGTGACTATCCCGTGCCTGGACATGCGGTGGCGCGTGCGGTGGCAGAAGGGAGAGCGGATAAGGGAATTGTTATCTGTACCACGGGGATTGGCATCAGCATTTCGGCAAACAAGGTGCCGGGCATCCGCTGTGCCCTGTGTGCGGACACACTTTCCGCGAAGATGACAAGGCTGCACAATGATGCGAATGTGCTGGCGATGGGAGCCGGAATCCTCGGTGAGAAGCTCGCCTTAGAAATTACGGACACCTTCCTCGAAACGGAGTTTTCCGGTGAGGAACGCCATCAGAGAAGAATTGATTTGATTGAAAAAATATAAAAGACACCTCAGGAGGAAAAAGCAATGGCAAAAGTAGTAGTTATGGATCATCCCTTGATTCAGCACAAAATCGGTTTCATCCGCAGACAGGAGACGGGTACGAAGGACTTCAGACAGACAATCAGTGAGATTGCCATGCTGATATGCTATGAGGCAACCAGAGACCTGAAGCTGGATGACGTGGAAATCACCACTCCCATCTGCAAGACGACCGTAAGGGAGCTGCGCGGAAAGAAGATGGCGGTTGTGCCCATTTTGAGAGCAGGACTCGGCATGGTGGACGGAATGCTTACACTGATTCCTGCCGCAAAGGTAGGGCATATCGGACTTTACAGAGACCCTGAGACCCTCAAGCCGGTGGAGTACTACTGCAAGCTGCCTGCGGACTGTGCGGAGAGAGAGGTCTTTGTGGTAGATCCGATGCTGGCAACGGGAGGCTCGTCTGTTGCGGCAATCCAGATGCTGAAGGACAAGGGGTGCAAAAACATTCATTTCATGTGCATTATCGCGGCACCGGAGGGAATTGAGGCGATGAAGGCGGCACATCCCGATGTGGACATGTATGTGGGCGCACTGGATGAAAGGCTGAATGAGCACGGCTACATTGTCCCCGGACTGGGAGATGCAGGTGACAGAATTTTCGGTACGAAGTAAGCAGACGGAGAGACAAAAAGGATGGCAAAGAGAGAGGACTATATCAGCTGGGACGAGTATTTCATGGGAGTGGCGCATCTGTCAGGGATGCGCTCAAAGGATCCGAATACGCAGGTGGGCGCCTGTATTGTCAGCAGTGACAATAAGATACTCTCCATGGGCTACAACGGCTTTCCGGCGGGCTGCTCCGACGAAGAATTCCCTTGGGAGAGGGAGGGAGCGGAGCTGGAGACAAAGTATCCCTTTGTCACCCACGGAGAGCTGAATGCCATCTTAAATTACAGAGGGGGCTCGCTGGAAGGAACGAAGCTGTACGTATCCCTGTTCCCCTGCAATGAATGTGCGAAGGCGATTATTCAGGCGGGAATCAGGACGGTTGTATACGACAGCGATAAATATCTGGGAACGGATGCGAATAAGGCATCCAAGCGGATGTTTGATGCGGCGGGGGTTGTGTACATTCCCTATTCCCGGACGGGAAGGCAGATTCACATCCGGGTTTGAGGCAGGAGGATACTGCGTTTGAAGCGTTGGAGAAAAACAGCACTTGTCATGACGGTCACACTTCTTTCGGGGACATTTTCCGCCGAAGACGGGCCTGCTGTCCTGACAGAGCCTATGGTCGTTTCTGCCACTACATCCACGTGGCAGCAGATCAACGAGGCAGAGAAGGAAAAAAAGGAGCTTGAGGAACAGAAAAATCAGAATCAGAATGAGCTGAACAGCCTTAAAGGGGAACAGAACAGCCTTAAGGGGGAGCTTAACACTCTGAATACACAGCTTTCTCAAGTGGTGTCAAATCTGACGGAGCTGGAGGCAAGGATTTACGATAAAACAAAGGAAATAGAGGAAACGCAGGCAGCCCTGGAGGAGGCAAAGGGCACGGAGGCGTGGCAGTATGAGTCCATGGTAATCCGTGTGCGGGAAATGTACGAGCAGCGGGAGGACAGCTATGTGAGCGCGCTGCTAAAGGAGAAAAGCCTTTCCGATATGCTCAATGCCGCAGACTACATCGAGAGAGTGGCGGCATATGAACGAAAGATGATGGATCAGTACACCTTAAACAGAGAGCTGATTGAAGCGGCGGAGGCAAAGCTGCAGACGGAAAAGGTGGAGCTGGACAATCTGAAGGTGCAGGCGGAAGCGGAAAAGAACAAGGTTTCCGGGCTTATCGGGCAGACCTCCAGTGCCATAGCCCAATACGGGGATGAGATTGCGGAAGCGGAACAGAAGGCTTTGGAGTATGAGGCAGAGCTGAAAAAGAAGGAAGAGAATTTAGAGTATCTCAAGAAAAAGCTGGCGGAAGAAATTGCCATGTCGCAGGCAGCGGCAAATGCCGCATGGAGAGATATTTCAGAGGTAACCTTTGCGGAGGGGGACAGATACCTTTTGGCAAACCTGATTTACTGCGAGGCGGGAGGAGAGCCCTACGAGGGACAGCTGGCGGTCGGCAGCGTGGTAATCAACAGGGTGCTGAGCTCTAAGTATCCCGATACGGTTCTGGGCGTTATTTACCAGAATAAGCAGTTTTCCCCGGTGGCAAGCGGACGGCTTGAGCTTGCACTGGCGGTAAACAAGGCGACGGCGAACTGCTACCGCGCGGCGGATGAGGCAATGTCGGGCGTAACTAATGTGGGGAGCTGTCTCTATTTCAGGACACCCATTGAGGGTTTGTCCGGTATCAGTATAGGAGGACACATCTTCTACTGACGCGGCGGTCATAAATCGGCAAGATATGCCTGCAGCCTGTCAAATTTGCCGCGGTAAATGAGGGAGAGCAGATAGTCGAGACTGCGCAGGCAGGAGATTGTCTGCTCTTTTGTGATAAAGCCCTGCTCACAGGCATCGGCGAGCTCGTCCAAATCGACAACCTTCATTCTGCCGTCGGGAGAAATGATGACGTCGGCAAGCAGGTCGGTGACAGTGAGGGAGAGCGTGGCGGCGTCATAGGAGAAATCCACGATGTCGCAGTACCACCTCAAAAGCGAGCCGTCAGAGCGGTACATTTTGCTGAGCTTCAGCCCTTCCTTAAAAAAGTAGCAGGAGCAGCCGCAAGCAAACTCAGCCTTGGGGTTCAGGGTATCCCAACGGGTAATCAGCGTATCCTCGTCCTGACGGACAATCACATCGTCCTTTAACAGGATGCACTCGGCGGGAATGTAACGTTTGCGGTACAGTCTGGCAATTTCCATGATGCGCCTCCTTTGTATCCTACAAAAAGTCTAACTCCGCGCGTGACCAAAGTCAATGCGGTTTTTGACTATAGAACTGGACTTTCTGATAAAAAGTGGATATAATTTACCTTATGAGACAACGCAAGGATGACAGGGTAAAAACTTTTCAGATGCTGACGATGGTTTCTCAGCTGGGGCTGGTGATGCTGGTGTCAATCGGCATGACGACGGCGCTCGGAATCTGGCTGGACAAAAAGCTGGGAACCTGCTTTGCTACCGTGGTTATGTTCTTCCTTGGAGCGGTGGCAGGTATCTGCAGCATTTATCGTATGGTGAAGAGAATTTACGGGGAAGAAGAAAATGAAAAACCTTCTTAAAAAGGCAGACAGGACACTGCTGGAAATGTATACGGGGCTGCTTGTTACAGGCGCGGCGTGTCAGGTGGCGGGAGCTTTTATCACTAAGGAGCAGGGACGCTATGCCGCAAGCCTCTGGCTTGGCATCCTGCTTGCCATGGCGGGGTGTGCCCATATGGGGAAGACCCTGGACAGGGCGCTTGCAAGCGGCGATGGCGCCAGGCGAATCATCACGACGGGCTATGCTGTCCGCTATCTACTGGCGGCTGTCATCTTAGGAGCGGTGGCGGCGACGGAAATTCTAAATCCGATAGCTGTGTTTGTGGGCTGTATGAGCCTGAAAATCGCAGCCTATCTGCAGCCTCTCACCCACAGCTTTTATAACAGGCTGTTTCATGAGACAGACCCGGTTCCGCAGGCGATGCCGGATGAGGAGGCATGAGAAAGCCGAAAGAAGTACATTGTCCGATGCGTCACGCAAAAATGCGCATAACATGAGGAGATTTGAGGGAAAGTAAGCGCTTTGCAATTATCCTAAAATGGAAAAGAGAGGAGGTGAGAGGATGGGACAGGGAATCCTGCTGTCGGCCGGGTCGGATGTTGATTTTATGATACACGGCATCTTTCAGTATTCATTTTTCGGTCATCAGGTGTGGATTACAACCTCGCATGTGTGTATCCTGATTGTCATGCTGATTCTCATTGTGTTTTCCATCGCTGCCGGCAGGCGGATGGCGAGGGCAGAGGCAGTTCCGAGGGGCTTTCAGAATGTGGTGGAGCTGATTGTGGAAAAGCTGGATGCCATGGTGGACAGCTCGATGGGGAAGGCGGCACCGAAGTATTACAACTACATCGGAACCATATTCATATTTATTCTGATTAGCAATTTCTCGGGACTTCTGGGGCTGCGGCCGCCGACGGCTGACTATGGCGTGACACTGCCGCTGGCACTCATCAGCTTTACCCTGATTCATGTGAACAAATGGCGGTATCAGAAGCCCATGACGATATGGGAGGATATGTGCTCGCCCCTGCCGAAATGGCTGCCCATATGGGCGGTTGTGAACACGATAGGAAATCTTGCGGTTCCGGTATCGCTGTCGCTGCGTCTGTTTGCGAATATTCTTTCCGGCACGGCGATGATGGCGCTGATTTATAATCTGCTGGGGTGGATTGCGACGGGCTGGCCGGCAGCACTGCACGTGTACTTTGATTTGTTCTCCGGGGCAATCCAGACCTATGTATTCTGTATGCTGACCATGACCTACATTTCAAACGAAATCGGTGATGGCGTGAGACACTAATATGAAAAGAACTTCTAATCACTCAGAGCAGAGGCTCTTTCGCGAGATGGTATAAAAAAGAAAATGATTTAGAGGAGGAAAAGAAAATGGAATTTAATGAGAACTTTATTTTGGGATGCTCGGCGATCGGTGCAGGACTGGCTTTGATTGCAGGTATCGGACCCGGTGTCGGACAGGGTATTGCGGCAGGCTACGCGGCAGCAGCGGTAGGGCGCAATCCCGGAGCACAGTCCCAGATCAGAACCACGATGCTGCTCGGACAGGCTGTTGCGGAGACCACGGGTCTGTACGGGCTTTTGGTTGCATTTCTTCTGATGTTCTTAAAGCCCCTCCTGCCTTAAGATAAGATGCTGAAAAGGCAGAAAGGAGGCAGAGAATAATGTCAAGACTGTTTGATCTGGATTGGCAGCTGGTTGCTGATTCCTGTCTGATGATTATTGCAATTTTTGTGCTGTTTCTGGTGATGAGCTATTTCCTGTTTGACCCGGCGAGAAAGATGATGAACGACCGTAAGGAGCGAATCAAAGGCGAGCTGGAGAACGCCCGTAGGGATATGGAGGAAGCCGAGGGGCTGAGGGAAGAGTATGAGAACAGAATCAGGGAGATTGACAAGGAGGCGGAAGGCATCCTGAGCGAAGCCCGCAGAAAAGCCCTGAACAATGAGAATCAGCTGATTGCCCAGGCTAAGGAGGAAGCAGCGCGCATTCTGGACAGGGCGCGGACGGAAGCAGAGCTTGAAAAGCAGAAGATGTCTGACGAGATTAAGACGGAAATCGTTTCGGTGGCGGCACTGATGGCTGAAAAGCTGGTGGCTGCTTCAGTGGATGCGGATGAGCAGAACAGGCTGATTGATGAGACCTTAGAGGAAATGGGTGACAAGACATGGCTAAATTAGTATCCGCAACATACGGCGGAGCACTGTTTGAGACGGCGCTTACTGCCGGGGAAGAGAAGCTGCTGCAGCTGCTGGAGGAGATTGAAAGCCTTCGGGAAATTCTCGAAAAGATCCCGCAGCTCGACGAGCTGATGAGGCATCCCGGCATCCCTAAGCAGGAAAAGCTGCAGGTGGCGTCAGAGATTTTTCGCGGGCGCATCAGCAGTGAGCTGGAGGGGCTTCTTCAGGTGGTTATCTCAAAGGAGAGGTATCGGGAGCTGCCTGCCATCTTCGACTATTTTGTTGAAAAAGTGAAGGAACAGCAGAAAATCGGTGTTGCCTATGTGACCTCTGCGGTAGAGCTGAGCGGAGAGCAGAAGGAGGCGACGGAGAAGAGGCTGCTGGAGACCGGCGGTTATCGGAGGATGGAAATGCACTTTGCCGTGGATAAGGCACTCATAGGCGGGATGGTTATCCGTATCGGCGACAGAGTGGTGGACAGCAGTATCCGAACGAAGCTGGACGGACTGAAGAGACAATTATTACAAATCCAGCTGGGATGACCTGCTGGAAGAAAGGTGCGACAATCCATGAATTTGAGACCAGAAGAAATCAGCTCGGTAATCAGGGAGCAGATTGAGAAATATGCTTCTGCGCTGGACGTGGCGGACGTGGGTACCGTGATTCAGGTTGCAGACGGCATTGCCCGTGTGCATGGGCTGGAAAAGGCAATGCAGGGTGAGCTTCTTGAGTTTCCGGGTGAAGTATACGGCATGGTGCTGAATCTGGAAGAGGATAATGTGGGCGTGGTGCTCTTGGGCAGCGCGAGGAATATCAGCGAGGGCGACACGGTCAAGACGACCGGACGCGTGGTTGAGGTTCCTGTGGGAGATGGTCTGCTCGGACGTGTTGTCAATGCGCTGGGGCAGCCTGTTGACGGCAAGGGGCCGGTACAGGCGGGCAGCTATCGCCGTATCGAGCGTGTGGCGAGCGGTGTCATCACAAGGAAGAGCGTGGACACGCCCCTCCAGACGGGTATCAAGGCAATCGACGCAATGGTTCCCATCGGAAGAGGACAGCGTGAGCTGATTATCGGCGATCGCCAGACCGGAAAGACGGCAATCGCCATAGATACCATTATCAACCAGAAGGGTCAGAACGTAAAATGTATTTATGTGGCAATCGGACAGAAGGCATCTACCGTTGCCAATATCGTAAAAACACTGGAGGAGCACGGTGCCATGGCATATACCACGGTGGTGGTTTCCACGGCGAGTGACCTTGCCCCCCTGCAGTATATTGCACCGTATTCCGGCTGCGCCATCGGCGAGGAATGGATGGAGCAGGGGCAGGATGTGCTTGTGGTGTATGACGACCTGAGTAAGCATGCGGCGGCATACCGTACACTCTCCCTGCTGTTGCGTCGTCCCCCCGGACGTGAGGCGTATCCCGGGGATGTGTTCTATCTGCATTCCAGACTCTTAGAGCGTGCAGCCAGAATGAGCGATGAGTACGGAGGCGGCTCCCTGACTGCGTTACCCATTATCGAGACGCAGGCAGGAGATGTGTCGGCGTATATTCCTACCAATGTCATTTCCATCACGGACGGACAGATTTATCTGGAAACCGAGATGTTTAATGCGGGCTTCCGCCCTGCGGTGAATGCGGGACTTTCCGTCTCACGTGTGGGAGGTGCGGCGCAGATTAAGGCGATGAAGAAGATTGCGGCACCTATCCGAACGGAGCTTGCGCAGTACAGAGAGCTTGCGTCCTTTGCACAGTTCGGCTCGGAGCTGGATGCAGACACGAAGGAGAAGCTGGCACAGGGAGAAAGAATCAAGGAGGTGCTCAAGCAGCCTCAATACAGTCCGATGCCGGTGCAGTATCAGGTTATCATTATCTATGCGGTGACCCACAAATATCTGCTGGAAATCCCGGTGGAGGAGATTACCGGATTTGAGAAGGCGTTTTTTGAGTTCCTGGATACCCGTTATCCGGAGGTTCCCGCGGCGATTGCTGAAATGAAGGTCATCTCGGACGAGACGGAGGAGATTCTGAAAAAGGCGATAACGGATTTCGTCGGAGAGTGGAACAGAAAATAGGAGTTCGGAGGCAAGAGTATGGCATCAATGCGTGATATTAAGCGCCGCAGAAGCAGCATTGAGGGAACACAGCAGATTACCAAGGCGATGAAGCTGGTGTCTACCGTCAAGCTGCAGCGTGCCAGAGCGAATGCGGAGCGTTCCAGAGAATATTTCTCCTGCATGTACGGAACGGTGGCGAGTATCTTAAGACGTGTGGGGCACATCGACCATAAATATCTGGGGACAGGCGGAAGCCGGACAAGGGAAGACAACGGGAAAAAGGCTGTGATTGTCATAACCTCTAACCGCGGACTGGCAGGCGGCTATAATTCCAACGTGATAAAGCTTGTCACGGGAAAGGCGGACTGGAATCCGGAGGAGCTGGTCATCTACGCCATCGGCAACAAGGGGCGTGATGCCTTCGCAAGGCAGGGCTATGAGGTGAGAGGACTTGACGGCGACATCGCCGAGAATCCGGCGTACACGGATGCAATGGCTCTTTCAGGGGAGCTGCTGCAGGCGTTTACAAAGGGAGAAATACAGGAAATCCATCTGGCATACACAGCCTTTCGGAATACGGTGAGCCATGTGCCGACCCTGTTGAAGCTTCTCCCGGTGGAGATGCCGCAGGAAGAGCAGAAGGATGCCGGGGCGGAGGCTCTTATGAACTTTGAGCCGGAGGATACAGAGGCACTTGACATGATTATTCCGAAGTATATCACAAGCCTGCTTTATGGGGCGATGATGGAGTCCGTGGCAAGTGAAAACGGTGCCCGTATGCAGGCGATGGACAACGCGACGGGAAATGCGGAAGAAATGATAAGCGACCTCGCACTGAAGTATAACAGAGCCCGTCAGGGCTCCATCACACAGGAGCTGACGGAAATCATAGCCGGAGCAGAGGCGCTTGGGTGATTGAGGAAAAGAGATGTCCGCGGCTGCGGGCAGGAAAGAGGTAGAAATGGCAGGAGAGAACAGGGGGAAGGTTACTCAGGTAATTGGAGCGGTACTCGACGTGCGCTTTGACGAGGGCGGGCTTCCCGAAATAAATGAAGCGATTCGCATTCCTACCGGGGATGGAGGAGAGCTTACCGTGGAGGTCTCACAGCATCTGGGCGATGACACAGTGAGATGTATTGCCATGGGCAGCACGGACGGTCTGGTGAGGGGCATGGAGGCAATTGCGACCGGTGCGCCGATTTCTGTTCCGGTGGGCGAAAAGACGCTGGGACGAATCTTTAATGTTCTGGGACAGCCGATAGACAATAAGCCTGCCCCGGAAGGGGTCAGCTACGAGCCGATTCACAGACCGGCACCGAAGTTTGAGGAGCAGTCCACGGATACAGAGCTGCTGGAGACGGGTATTAAGGTGGTGGACTTGCTTTGCCCTTACCAGAAGGGCGGGAAAATCGGTCTGTTCGGTGGCGCAGGTGTAGGGAAAACGGTTCTGATTCAGGAGCTGATTCGCAATATCGCGACAGAGCACGGAGGATATTCGGTCTTTACCGGAGTGGGTGAGCGTACCCGTGAGGGAAATGACCTTTACCATGAGATGACACAGTCCGGCGTTATCGACAAGACGACCATGGTGTTCGGACAGATGAATGAGCCTCCCGGAGCGCGAATGAGAGTAGGACTGACAGGACTGACGATGGCAGAATACTTCCGCGATAAGGGCGGGAAGGATGTCCTTTTGTTTATTGATAACATTTTCCGCTTTACTCAGGCGGGAAGTGAGGTTTCGGCGCTGTTAGGCAGAATGCCCTCTGCGGTAGGCTATCAGCCGACCCTGCAGACGGAGATGGGAGCACTTCAGGAGCGCATTACCTCTACCAGAAACGGGTCCATTACCTCCGTGCAGGCAGTCTACGTGCCGGCGGATGACCTGACGGACCCGGCACCTGCCACCACGTTTGCGCATCTGGATGCAACGACGGTGCTCTCCCGTTCCATCGTGGAGCTGGGCATTTATCCCGCGGTAGACCCGCTGGAGTCCACCTCACGCATTCTTGACCCGAGAGTGGTCGGGGAGGAGCATTATCGGACGGCCCGCGGCGTGCAGGAGATTTTGCAGCGTTACAAGGAGCTTCAGGATATTATTGCCATTTTGGGAATGGACGAGCTTTCGGAGGAGGATAAGCTGGTGGTTTCCCGCGCACGTAAGGTGCAGCGTTTTCTGTCGCAGCCGTTCTTTGTGGCAGGACAGTTTACCGGACTGGAGGGCAAATACGTGCCTATCAGTGAGACCATTCGCGGCTTCAGGGAGATACTGGACGGAAAGCATGACGACGTGCCAGAGAGCTATTTCCTGAATGTGGGCGGCATTGACGACGTGGTTGCAAGGTGCGGGAAATAGGGAGGAAGGCGTATGGCGGACAGAGACAGCTTTCTCCTGCGTATTATCACACCGGACAGGGTATTCTATGAGAATCGGGTGGAGATGGTGGAATTTAATACGACGGAGGGCGAGATAGGCGTACTGCCGGGACACATTCCCCTGACTGTAATCGTGAAGCCTGGGATTCTTGCCATCACAGAGCACGGGGCAGAGAAGCTTGCAGCACTTCACGCAGGCTTTGCGGAGATTCTCCCGGAGAGAGTAACGATTCTCGCGGAGGTGATTGAATGGCCGGAGGAGATTGACGGTCAGCGTGCCGAGGCGGCGAAGGAGCGGGCAGAGCATCGCCTGCAGAGCAGGACTCCGGAAACGGACATAGCGAGGGCGGAGACGGCGTTGCAGAGGGCAGTTGCACGGATTCAGGTTTTGCGATAGGAAGAGAGCCACCGGGTCAGGTGTCCGGCGGGGGCTGTAACAATCAGAGAGAAGCAGCATATGTTGTTAAAAAGAGGTTTATCGGGAGGCATATGGACTTTCACTCTAAATTGTTACAGCCCCTTCCTTTTTATATGGCATATCCGCGCTACCATGAGCCGGGACAGGAGGAGCTCTGCTTAAGAGACATGGAATATCTGCAACAGCTTTATCCCGATGAGATAAAGCGCTACAGATGCAGGATTTCCGAAATTCTGGATAGGGCGGACTACGAGGGCAGTATGATTTACGATGAGTATCCTGACCGATACAGTGTGCGCAGGCTGGCGCAGAGCGTTCATATCATATTGCAGGGCGAGGCGGAGGACGGAGGGGCACCCTCGGAGGAGATGGTGCAGCTGCTTCTGCTGAACGAGATATATAAGCGAAGACACGGCGGCAGACGTGCAGGCTACCAGAGACTTTTCTAGCCGCCATACAAGAGTGGGAAACGGATAATGGATAAATTACGGGAAATATTCAGCCAGGTGCTGAATGGCGATTTGAATCAGATGATTCTCAGCAATTCGCGAAATACCGCCAGGGCGGTGAAGGCTAAAATCCGCCCTGTGTATATTAAAGGTGAGCTGAAGTTTCAGGAAACCCTCTACAGGGGAACGCAGGTGTTCCATACGAATTTTGCCGCGGAGGAGCTGACGGAAAAACTGATAGAATATCTGGAAACGCTTTTTCAACAGGCAGAGGTCAGATGCAGGGAGGAGACCCTGATTATCCTTGTGAGCAGGAAGGGAACGGTTACGGTGAAGCGCAAAAGGGTTCAGGCTGCCGCGGCGGCAGACAAGCCGGAACGGGAACTGGCCCATGACCGCACAAAGAACTATATACTGCCGGAGGGAAAGCCGGTGGAGTTTTTGATTGCGCTGGGAGTACAGCTGCCGGACGGCAGTATCGCAAAGGCACGCTACGCGAAATTCCGCCAGATTAACCGCTACCTTGAATTTATAGACGATGTGCTGGAGGAGCTGCCGTCTGACCGCCCCATCCGCATAGTGGATTTCGGCTGCGGAAAGTCCTACCTCACCTTTGCCATGTACTATTATCTGAAAGAGCTGCGAGGCAGAGAGGTTAAGGTTACGGGGCTGGATTTAAAGGAAGAGGTTATCCGGCACTGCAACGAGCTGGCGAAGAAATCCGGCTATGACGGTCTTTCCTTTGAACAGGGTGACATCAGAAGCTATACGGGAGCGGATGAGGTGGATATGGTGGTGTCCCTGCACGCCTGCGATAAGGCGACGGATTATGCGCTGGAAAAGGCGGTAAAGTGGGGAGCGAAGGTTATTATGGCGGTTCCCTGCTGCCAGCATGAGCTGAACGGGCAGCTGAAATGCGAGGCACTGAAACCGCTCTTAAAGTACGGAGTGATTAAGGAACGGATGGCGGCGCTGATTACGGATGCACTTCGCGCCAATATTCTTGAACAGCAGGGTTACGAGACCCGGATTCTGGAATTTATTGATATGGAGCATACTCCCAAGAATCTGCTGATTCGTGCAGTGAAGCGGGATGGGATGCGGCCTGTGGGAAAGAGCACGTCGCTCGAGAAGACAATGGAGCTTTTGCATGTCAGTCCGACCCTGAAGGAGCTGGTGTGAGAAGGCAGCGGCTGGAATGGAGGTTCTGGTGAAAAAGGGTATACTTAAGCTGCTGGTATTTTTTGCAGTGTTTGTAGCGGCACTGTTTATCACCGGCGGGATTATGAATAAGGGACATGACAACCTGACCATGGAAATGGCATCGGCGAGTCTGCCGACAGTGACGATGAAGCTCGACGGGGCGGCGTACAACTGCCTGCACGGGTACAGCAGACCGATGGAGATTGCGTTTCAGCGCGATACGGTGACGGTGCTGGGAGAGAGCCGCGAAACGGACTTTTACATTGACACCTACGGCGAGGAGGTTGAGCAGGTTGACATCGAGGTGCGCAGCGCTGACGGCTCCCGCCTGATAGAGAACACCCGGCTGGACGAGCTGCAAAAGCGCCAGGACAGGATATCCGGAACCGTTTCCCTGAAGGATTTAATAGAAAAGGACACGGACTATTCCCTGACATTCTGCCTGCAGCTGGCGGGAGGCAGGGAGGCTTATTATTATACCAGGATTATCTGGAGCGACAGCCTTTATGCGCAGGAAAAGCTTGATTATGTGAAGGATTTTCATGACAGGCTTTATGACAGGGAGGCGGCGAGAGAGCTGACAAAATATCTGGAGACCAATTCCAGGCTGGAGGATAACAGCTCCTTTCATAAGGTCAATATACACAGCAGCTTTCGCCAGATAACCTGGGGAGAGCTGAATGTGAAGGAGATAGGTGAGCCGACGGTATATCTGACGGAGATAGCCAGCCAGACGGCATCCTTTCTGGTGGATTACATGGTATCCACGACAGAGGGAAAGGATACCACCTATTATATGGTGGAGGAGCACTATCGGGTTCGATATACGGCGGAGCGGATGTATCTGCTGAATTATGAGAGAACCATGAACCAGATTCCCGACGCAAAGGAGATGTATGCAAACGATAAGCTGCTGCTTGGCATCACGGACGAGGATGTTTCCATGCTGGAGAGCGAGGACGGCAACACGGTGGTCTTTGAGGTGGCAAACCGGCTGCTTAGCTATGATGTGGCGAATAATAAGCTGACTGTGATTTTCAGCTTTTATGATGAGGATAACTGGGATGAGCGTACTCTGTACGGGCATCATGCAATCAGGATACTGGATGTGGACGAGGGCGGGAACGTGATGTTTGCGCTGTATGGCTACATGAATCGCGGAAGGCATGAGGGAGAGGTGGGACTGCAGGTCTGCACCTACAACAGTACGCTGAATACGACGGAGGAGCTGCTTTATATCCCGTATGAGAGAAGCTACTCCGTTCTGGCAGCCGAGATGGAGCAGCTTTTGTATATGAACAGGGAGCAGAAGCTCTATCTGAGCCTGAATCACACCATATACTGCGTGAATCTGGCGGAAAAAACCTATGCACCGATTATCTATATTACACAGGATGAAAATCTGCAGGTATCCGACAGCCATAAGCTGCTGGTGTGGTTCGAGGAGGACAGCTATCAGAGCCCGACGCTGAACATCAGAAGCCTGAATACAGACACGGTAAATCATGTCTCCGTTTCGGAAGAGGAGCTAATCAGACCGTTGGGGTTTATCGATGAGGACATCATATACGGCGTTGCCAGAAGGACGGATGTGCAGCAGGAAAACTCCGGCAGGACATTTTTTCCCATGTACAAGGTGTGTATCTGCAATTCGGAGGGAGAGCTGCTGAAGGAGTACAATCAGCCGGGAGTGTATGTGGAAGCCTGCCGGGTGGAAGGAAACCAGATTATTTTAGACAGGCTCGAGCGCATGGAGAGTGGAATCTATCGGGAGATAGAGCAGGACCAGATTACCAACAACATGGAAGCGGAGACGGGAAAAAATGTCATCGTGACGGCGGACATAGATGTGTATGAGAGATATGTACAGATTCAGACGCGAAGCACGATTGATGCTAAGACGATAAAAATACTCAATCCAAAGGAGATTGTATTTGAGGGCGGAAGAGAGCTGGAGCTTGCGGAGAAAAACACGGTGCCCTGTTACTATGTATACGGTGCCTATGGGGTGGACGGAATTTTCACCTCTCCTGCGAGTGCCGTGAATCTGGCATACGATGAGGCGGGAGTGGTTGTGGACGAAGCCGGAGAGAGCATCTGGATAAGGGGCAACCGCGTCACCAGAAACCAGATTATGGCGATAAAGGCGGCCACTGTCACGGAGGAGAAGAACAGTCTGGCGGTCTGTCTGGATACGATATTTGCGCTGGAGGGGCTGGTGAGAAACTCGGAATATCTGCTGGGACAGGGAAAGAATGTGCTGGAGATTTTAGAGGATAATCTGGAGGACGCGCAGATCCTGGATTTGACAGGCTGCAGCCTGGAAGCCATGCTGTATTACGTCAACCGCGACCTGCCGGTGCTGGCACTTCTGGAAAACGGTGAGGCGGTGCTGATAACGGGCTTTAACGAGTATAACGTGGTGATTATGGAGCCCTCTGCGGGAACTCTTTATAAGAAGGGGATGAATGATTCTGCGGAGTGGTTTGAAGAGAACGGAAACCGCTTCATCACCTATATCAGAAGGAGTGAGTAAAAAGCTGTTTCCTGTATCTGCTCAGCAGATTGAGCAGAAGCATACCCAGTATGCCGCAGGAAATCACCTCTCCTGCGAAAACGGTCAGGAGGGAAAACCACAGGGGGCGTATCCCGTAGGCATATAAGAGCACGAACGGAACGATGAGGGTATTCATCGCAATGGGAGGAAAGGGCGCAAGCCATTTGTGTCTGCAAAAAAGTCTTGTCAAAACGGCACCCGCGAGGGTTGCAAGCGTTCCGAAAAGGATGTCGGGCGGGGCGCAGCCGGTCAGAAGGTTTGCCAAAAGACAGCCCGCGGTAAGCCCGGGGATGGCGGCAGACGTAAAGAAGGGCAGAATGGTCAGTGCCTCGGAGAAGCGAATCTGAACGGCATGATTTGCCAGCCCGAAAGCGCTTGCCAGAAGGGTCAGCAGGACATAAAGAGCGGCGATAACCGCAGCGTGAGCGATAAAGAGTATTTTCTGATGCATGGAGTTTCTTCTTTCTAATCCTTTTTGAAAGGGCAAGCTGTTTTACAGCTCGCCCTTTTTGTATTTGGCAACGATATTCTGGATTCGCTCATTGGGATTCAGCAGATCGCTGATGGAGGAATCATGATTCAGGGTGTCTATGATATAGGCAATATACTTGCTGAGGTCACAGTTGATGTACCATTCCCTCTGCAATAATTCAGGAGTCTGGTAAATCAGGTTGGTAGTCAGAACCTTGTCGATAATACCCTCCTCATACGCCTTGTCGAACTTGTCCAGACCGCCTGTAAAGAGACCGAAGGTGGAAAAGACGAAAATTTTGTTTGCCTTGCGCTCCTTTAGGGCGGCGGCAACCTCGAGAACACTTTCGCCGGAAGAAATCATGTCATCAATGATAATCATGTTCTTGCCTTCCACGCTGCTTCCCAGAAACTCGTGGGCAACGATGGGATTGCGACCGTTCACGATTCGCGTATAGTCACGTCTCTTGTAGAACATACCCATATCAAGCCCGAGTACATTCGCGATATAGATGGCACGCCCCATGCCGCCCTCGTCCGGGCTGATAACCATCATATGGTCGGAATCCAGCTTTAAATCCTTTACATTGCGAAGCAGTCCCTTGATAAACTGGTAAGCGGGCTGTATGGTTTCAAAGCCGTGCAGGGGGATGGCGTTCTGGACTCTCGGGTCATGTGCATCAAAGGTGATGATGTTGTCCACGCCCATCTGTACAAGCTCCTGCAGGGCGAGGGCGCAGTCAAGGGATTCCCGGGCGGTTCTCTTGTGCTGGCGGCTCTCATACAGGAAAGGCATGATAACGGTAATTCTTCTTGCCTTTCCGCCCACTGCGGCAATGATTCGCTTCAAGTCCTGATAATGGTCATCCGGCGACATATGATTCTCGTGACCGCTGAGGGAATAGGTCAGGGAATAGTTGCATACATCCACCAGCAGATAAAGGTCGGTACCGCGGACAGACTGGAGAATCATACCCTTTGCTTCTCCCGAGCCGAAACGGGGAACCTTGGCATTCAACAGATAGGAATCGCGCTGATAGCCGGAAAAGGCAAGGGAGTCCTTATGCTCACTCTCTCTTTCTGCCCTCCATTTTACAAGGTATTGGTCTACCTTCTCGCCGAGAGATTTACAGCCCTCCAGCGCAATCATTCCCAAAGAACCAACGGGAATGGTTTCAAGATTTCTTTTTTCTTCGCGGTTGCCCATGAAAATGTCCTCACTTTTTAAAATTTTGTCTGACGCTTTTTGCAGATGCGAATATCCGGGCCTGTCAGCTTACAAAGGTCAAACCCGGTAGTGATTCGGGAAAAGATCCGATCGGAGTAACGGTCACGCAGCTCCTCCAGACTTAAGTTGGTGGAGATAATGACGGATTTTCTGCGAAGAGCCCGCTCGTTCAGACAGGAAAAAAGCTGTGATGTCACAAAGCTGTTGGTGACCTCCGTCCCGAGGTCATCAATAATGAGCAGCTCGCAGCCGTATAAATCTCCGTAGAAAGCCTGCAGCAGCTCTTTTTCCCTGCCGTCAAAGGTATAGCGCGCGAGCGTATCAAACAGGGCGGACGCGCTGAAGTAGATAACGGAACAACCTGCCTGCAGCAGCTCCTTTGCGATACAGCCCGACAAAAAGCTCTTCCCGGTACCTACTGTACCATAAAAAAAGAGATTATGGTAGTCTTGTTTGAAGTTTTGTACAAAATCCCGGCTGAGTGCAACCGCAGCCGTGAAGTGCTGTAAATCCTCTCCCGTATAATACTCATAGGAGAGAGTGGAAAAATTCTCCTTCTCCAGCAGGGCCTGAATGTTTGACTGGGCGTAGAGAAGAGAGAGCTCCTGCCTGCGGAAGCAGTGGCATTTTTCCCTTCTGCCGTCCTCTGAGGTGACATATCCCGTGTCCTGACAGTCGGGGCATGTGAAGACAGGCTCAAGATAATCGCGGGAAAAGCCTGCCGAGATAAGAAGACCCTGACGCTCTTCCTTCAGCGCGGCAAGCTGGCGGTGCAGCTGTTCTGAAGCGTCCCCGTCTCCGGTAAGCATCCGGCGCGCGGCGGAAACGGAGAGAGTGCTCACGGACTCCTCCAGCGCGCGGTATTCCGGAATGGCGGCATAAACCTCGGAGAGTCTCCTCGCCAGAAGATGCCGGTTTTCATCCCTGATTCTTTCGTAGCCGCGTATGATGCTTTCGTATTGGGCGTTTGTGAGTGCCACGGCAAATCTCCTTTGTGTCGTTTTAGTTGCTTAACAGCTCCTTTTCCAGAGCCTCGAAATCGTATGTATTCTGTGTGAACTGGTTGAAGCGGTTTGTATACTGCTTCGAAGCCGTTAAAGCAGCGGCCTGTCCCTTCCTTTTCTGGCGGTACGCTTCGTCGATTCTGTGGATATCGGCACATTCGCGGACGTTCTGCTCATGCCAGCTCTTTAGGAGGGCATCCGCGTACTTGAAGCGGTTGGAGTTGACGGCGAGCACCGTGCGGTGACACGCCTCCAGAATGATATCCCTGGAGAAGGCAAAGTCCACCGTCCAGCGCGTGATATAGCCAAGCTCGGCTTCAGTCGGCATATTGCTGCTGCCCAGAGCCTTTACAATATCGTACACGTCCTTCGGATACCGACCGCCGCTGCGAAGCGCCTGCTCGGGAGTGGTGATTCCCTGCTCAGCCCATCTGACGGCAACCTTCTCTATGTACTTGAAATCCTTCTTTCCCCTGTCTACACAGTACTGCAGCAGATAATCAATCAAATCATCCGAGAAATGCAGCCCGTCCGTGAAGAAGAGGATGGTTTTCATCTCGGCAGACGTCAGAGGACGCCCGATATAGGTTTCGGCTATGAATAAGAGCTGGGCAGTGTTTGCGCGGCTCTTGAAATCCTTCAGCTGCTCGGCGGAATAGGCGGGCTTATTATAGAGGGAGAGCATCTGTGCTTCTGCTCCGGCAGCAGGAGAAGCGGCAGGAGCGGAGACGGATGCCACCGTGACGGAGGAGGCTGTCGCGGTATCCGGCAGCGGGACAAAGGCAGAGGCGGTGCGGACAGTCGAAGCGGCATCTGACACAGTGCCGGATGCTAAATCCCGTATGCGGATGCCGACCAGTGTTTTGTCCCGGTCGAAATCCAAATCCAGAAGCTGATTCTTCTCCCAGTATTTCAGGGCGCGAAGAACATCCTTCTCCGTGTGATTAAACTTGTCCGCGATGTCGGTTACACTGGTAGCCTGACGGGCATTCATCATGCGGAGCAGATAAAGGTAGACCTTAATCTGTGCATCGTTGGCATCCTTCATATATTCGTCAATAAAAAGATTGGATACGGCAGTGGAATCCACATGATTATCCTTGTATATCGTCAAACGTGCCATCAGTAACACTTCCCTCTTCAAAAGAAATCCGGGCGCAGGAGTCCTGCGCAGTAGACAAAGTATAGCATAAGGATTTTCAAAAAGAAATAGTCATTTTCCCGAAAGAAGAAAGCACCTTAAAAAGGCGGAAAAATGTGGAAAGTGTGGAAAATGTGGATAAGAACAGGCTTTCCTTATTTCATGGCAAAAGGAGGCAGGGAACTGTCCACATAAAATAGTAAAATATCCACAGGAAGAACGGGCAATGCGGAGCATCCTTCCTGTGGATAATGTGGAAAACTAAATTCCGAGGAGATTTTCGCCGATTTTTTGCACATCACCCGCGCCCATAGTTATCAACATATCTCCGTTTATGCAATTTTCCAGTAAAAAGTTTTCAATTTCATCAAAGGTGGGAAAATAATAGCACTCGTGCCCCAGCGCTTCTATTTCTGCTTTCAGAGTCTTAGAGCTGATGCCGAGCCGGTCGGTTTCCCGGGCGGCAAAAATATCAGCCAGTATAATCCTGTCGGCGAGGGTCAGCGCCTTTGCAAACTCTTTCATAAATGCCTTGGTGCGCGAATAGGTATGGGGCTGGAACACACACCAGAGGGTCTTATGCGGATAGTTCGCAGCCGCACTGAGAGCTGCCGTGATTTCCGTGGGGTGATGGGAATAGTCGTCAATCACGGTGACACCGCCGACGGTTCCCTTGTATTCAAAGCGTCTGTCGGCTCCGGTAAAATCCTTAAGAGCAGCGGCAGAAATATTACTGCCGATGGAAAGATAGTCGGCGAGGGCGATGGCGGCGAGGGCATTCATGACGTTATGGGCACCGGGCACACTGAGGAAAATCCTCTCAGGCTCACCCTCAGGGCGGTGGAGCGTAAAAGAGGCGTGCCCGGACTCGTCATAGGCTGTCTCCGTGGCGTAATAGTCGGCATCAGAACCGGTGCCGAAGGTGATGACGCGGCACTTAAGAGAGTCCGTTATTTCCTCCGGACGCTCAATTCCGCTGTTTAGAATCAGGCAGCCGTCCTCGGGGAGCAGCTCGGCAAATTTGCGGAAGGAGTGACGGATGTCGTCCAAATCCCGGAAAAAGTCGAGGTGATCCTCTTCTATATTAAGTATAATTCCGATTTTTGGGAAAAAGCTCAAAAAGCTGTTGGTGTATTCGCATGCCTCCGTCACAAAGAGACCGGAACGCCCTACCCGGATGTTGCCGCCGATGGAACGCAGGACGCCGCCGATGGACAGGGTGGGATCGGTATTTGCGCGCAGCAGGATTTCGCTGACCATGGAGGTCGTGGTTGTCTTGCCGTGGGTACCGCTGATGGCGATGGGGGTATCGTAATTTTTCATAATCTGTCCCAGCAGCTGTGCCCTGGTGAGACAGGGAATCCCCATGGTGTGTGCCGCCACGTATTCCGGGTTGTCGGGATGTATGGCACTGGTAAAGACGACCAGATTCAGGCCGGCAGTAATATTTTCAGCGCGTTGTCCATAGTATATGGTAATTCCCCTGGAGGCAAGATGCTCGGTGAGAGGGCTGCGTGAACGGTCGGAGCCGGACACCTGAAAGCCGGCATCTGCCAGAATCTCGGCGAGTCCGCTCATGCTGACGCCGCCGATGCCGACGAAGTATACATGGCAGGGGTGATTGAAATCTATCTGGTACATATGAGTCCCTTCCTTCTTCTTTACTGATACCTTACATTATATACAGTTGCCCGGTAAAAAACAAACAATAAATGTGGGAATCGGGCGGAAAGCGCTGGGGAAAAGCGATAAGCCGGCTGACATTGGGATAAATTAACAAAAAAAGTTGGACAAAACGGAAATCTATGTTGATTCTGAACATAAAATTTGCAAAAAAGCAATTTATTTTGTCTGAAAATATTTTCATTTAAGTGACATTATGATATAATGACCGTAAAATAACTTTATTAAAAGTATATTTAAGCTACCGTAAAACGGTAAGAGTCAAGCTGAGGTGATGACATGATGAAGAAAGAGATGATTGCCATGCTGCTGGCAGGCGGACAGGGCAGCCGACTTGGTGTGCTGACATCCAAGGTGGCGAAGCCTGCCGTTGCCTTTGGAGGGAAGTATCGGATTATCGATTTCCCGCTTTCCAACTGTATCAATTCGGGAGTGGACACGGTGGGTGTCCTGACGCAGTATCAGCCGCTTAGACTGAATACACACATCGGAATCGGTATTCCGTGGGATTTGGACAGGAATATAGGGGGTGTCACGGTGCTGCCGCCCTACGAGAAGAGCGGAAACAGTGAGTGGTATACCGGAACCGCCAATGCCATTTATCAGAATCTGGAATACATGGAGAGCTATAATCCGGAGTACGTTCTGATTCTCTCGGGTGACCATATCTATAAGATGGACTATGAGGTTATGCTGGATTTCCATAAGGCAAACGGCGCCGAGGTCACGATGGCGGTCATGCCGGTGCCCATGGAGGAGGCGAGCCGCTTTGGCATCATGATTACGGATGAGAACAGACGGATTACGGAATTTGAGGAGAAGCCGGAGCATCCCAGAAGCAATCTTGCCAGCATGGGTATCTATATATTCAACTGGAAGACCTTAAAGGAGGCGCTGATAGCGATGGCACAGCAGCCTGCGCTGGACTTCGGGAAGCACGTGATTCCCTACTGCCACGAGAAGGGAGCACCGCTTTATGCCTATGAGTTTACCGGCTACTGGAAGGATGTCGGAACCTTAAGCTCCTACTGGGAGGCAAACATGGAGCTTATCGATATTGTCCCGGAGTTCAACCTTTATGAGGAATACTGGAAGATATACACGCGCAGCGAGATTCAGCCGCCCCAGTATTTCTCGGAGAACAGCGTGGTGGAGCGCAGCATCATCGGAGAGGGAACGGACATATACGGCGAGGTATATAATTCAGTCATCGGCTGCGGGGTCACAATCGGCAGAGGCACTGTCGTGAGGGATTCCATTATCATGAACCAGACACGGATAGGCGGCGGCTGCGAGCTGAATAAGGCGATTGTGGCGGAGAATGCCGTTATCGGAGACAATGTCCGTATGGGAATCGGAGAAGAGGCGGAGAACGAGACGGCGCCCCATATCTATAATCACGGTATTGTGACGGTGGGCGAAAGAAGCGTGATTCCGGATGGAATTACCGTCGGAAAGAACTCTGTGATATTCGGCGCGACCACGGCGGCAGACTACGAGGGCGGTCAGCTGGCGTCGGGAAAAACTTTGATTAAGGCAGGTGAACAGCAGTGAGAGCAATCGGAATTGTTTTAGCAGGCGGCAACAACCACAGGATGCGGGAGCTTTCCCAGAAGAGGGCCATCTGTGCGATGCCCGTTGCGGGGAGCTACCGCAGCATTGACTTTACCCTGAGCAATATGTCCAACTCCCATATCCAGAAGGTGGCAGTGCTGACCCAGTATAATGCCAGAAGCCTGAATGAGCATTTAAGCTCCTCCAAATGGTGGGACTTTGGGCGCAAGCAGGGCGGGCTGTTCGTCCTGACGCCTACCGTGACGGCGGATAACAGTAACTGGTACAGGGGGACGGCAGACGCCATTTACCAGAATCTGAGCTTTTTAAAGAACAGCCATGAGCCTTATGTAGTGATTGCGGCGGGCGACGGAGTCTATAAGCTGGACTACAACAGGGTGCTGGAATATCACATCGCGAAGAAGGCGGATATCACGGTGGTCTGCAGGGATATGGAGGCAGGAACGGACATCGGACGCTTCGGGACGGTTCGCATGAACGAGGAGTACCGCATTGAAGAGATTGAGGAAAAGCCCCTTCAGGCAAAGACCAATACCATTTCCTGCGGCATCTACGTGCTTAGACGCCGCCAGCTGATTGAGATGATTGAAAAGTGCGTGGAGGAGGACAGATATGACTTTGTCCGTGACATCCTCATCCGCTACAAGGATATGAAGAAGGTCTACGGATATAAGATGAAGGACTACTGGCGCAATATTGCCTCTGTGGAGGACTATTACAGCACCAATATGGATTTCCTGAAGCCGGAGGTGAGAAACTATTTCTTTAAGCAGTACCCGGATGTCTATTCCAAGGTGGACGATTTGCCGCCTGCGAAGTACAATGTGGGCGCAAGGGTGAAGAACAGTCTCGTCTCCAGCGGATGTATCGTAAACGGCGAGGTGGAGAATTCGGTCATCTTTAAGAAGAGCTATATCGGGAACAACTGCGTAATCAAAAATTCCATTATCCTGAACGATGTTTATATCGGTGACAATACCAGAATCGAGAACTGCATCGTGGAGAGCAGGGATACCATCCGGGCAAATTCCACTTATGTCGGCGAAGAGGGGAAAATACGGATTGTGGTGGAGAAGAACGAGAGGTATACCTTCTAGGAAAAATAAAAAACAACAAAAAACACATGCGTTTTTGAAGGAATTTGGGCATTTTTGCCTTTGCACGGGGCAGAATATAAAAAATCAAATAAAAAATATTGCTTTTTTTGTGCGATTGGTATATACTGTGAAAGTACTTACATTTTTGCATTGTGTAAGTGACAAATATTTTGGCTTGAAAAAGCAAACAGGAGGAAAAAAATGAAGAAGAGCAAAGTATTATCTGTTGTTACTTCTGCTACTCTGGCAGCTTCCATGCTGCTGGCAGGATGCGGCGGCGATGCGCCTGCAGCAGGTTCTGACAGCGCAGCGGCAGGCAGCAGTGCTGTAGCAAGCAGCGACAACGCAGCAGCAAGCAGCGACAACGCAGCAGGCGGCGAGGACAATGGTCTGCTTCCCGCACTGAGCGCTGATGAGCAGGGTAAGCCCAGCCATCTGACAACACCCAGAAGTAATTATGTAACCTATCCTTACGCTGACGGCGCAGGAATCAAGCTTACCTACTGGATGGCAGTTCCCAGCAACGTACAGAAGAATCCCGAGACCGCAGACTCCGTACAGATGACCCAGTGGGCTCAGCTGTGGCAGGAGAAGACCGGTATCGAGGTTGAGTTTATCGGACCCACCTCCGATACAACGACGGCATTCAACCTGATGACCTCCGGAACCGAGCTTCCTGACATCATCGAGTGGGAGTGGACCGGCAGCTACACCGGCGGTCCTGCAGCAGCAGAGAGCGACGGCGTTCTGATTTGGCTGGATGATTATATCACCCCTGACGGCCCTGCAGCAGACCTTTGGCAGTATCTGCAGGACAACCCGACTCTGGACAAGGCAGTTAAGACCGATGACGGCCACTACTACTGCTTCCCCTTCACCCGTGGAGATGCTTATCTGCAGACCACTTCCGGACCTATCGTTCGTAAGGATCTGGTTGAGGCAGTAGGCTACAAGCTGGATGACATGGTTACCATCGACGACTGGACCGAGGTTATGACCGCTCTGAAGGAGTACGGCATCGAGAAGCCTCTGACCACTTCAAACTTCTCTAACCTGCAGGCTCTGACCATGAGCGCTTACGGCGTCCGTCCTACCATGTATGTTGATTACGAGAGCGGAAACGTTAAGTACGGCTACATCGAGGAAGGCTACAAGGAGTGGCTGAAGCAGATGGTAGCATGGGTTGAGGCAGGACTGCTCGACAAGGACATCCTGACCAACGATTCCAAGACACGTCAGGCTAACATGCTGACCTCCAAGGAAGTATCCGAGAAGCCCATCTCTGCTATGACCTACGGTGCAGGCGGCGGACAGATTGGTACATGGAACCAGGCAGCATGGAAGGAGCCCGATGTTTACGGCGCTGACTATGAGCTGACCGGTGTACAGTTCCCTGTTCTGAAGGAAGGCGATGAGATTCATTACGCAGGCGGATCTACCGACTACGCTACTTCTTCTCAGGCTCATGCAGTTATCACTGCTGACTGTAAGAACCCTGAGGTGGCTGCAGCATTCCTGAACTTCTGCTACAGCCAGACAGGACACGAGATCATCAACTTCGGTATCGAGGGAGACGATTATACCAGAAATGCTGACGGAACCATCACCTACAGCGAGAACATCATGAACAACCCTGAAGGTCTGGCTATCGCAGTTGCAATGGCTAACAAGGGACGTGCTAACATGTCCGGTGCTTTCGTACAGGATCCTAACTACATCATCGGATACTGGGCAACCGAGCAGCAGCAGAGAGCGCTTCATATGTGGAACGATGAGACTGATGTTCAGATGACCATTATGCCTCCTGTAACTCAGACCAGCGATGAGGCTTCCGAGTACAAGAGAATCATGGCTGATGTTGACACCGCTGTTAAGGAGTACTACTCCAAGGTATTCACTCTTGAGGCTGATGTTGATTCTACCTGGGATGCTTATATCGAGCAGATTAAGGGCATGAACATCGAGAAGGCTATCGAGATTAAGCAGGCAGCTCTGGATCGTTACAACGCTAGATAATTACGAACTGAAATTTTGAACCGAGATATATAGGTGAAGGTCTGCTGCTGCCGATGCGGCGGCAGACCTTTTTTCCCTGTTATCCTGGAAGGAGTTGTGAAATGAAGAACGATAAAGCTTCAGCACCGGCAAAGATTGATAAAAAGACTGCCCGGGCGCGTATGTGGAAACAGATTAGAAAGAATAAAGCAGTTTATCTGATGATCTTACCTGTTATCCTTTATTATCTTTTATTCCATTATAAGCCCATGTACGGCATCATTATTGCGTTCATGGATTATAGCCCCAGAAAAGGTGTCTTGGGGAGCAGCTGGGTAGGACTTCAGCATTTTAAGGATTTCTTTGGCGGCTACTATTTTTGGCGTTTGCTGAGAAATACCCTGAAGCTGAGTTTCGCCACCCTGTTGATAGGCTTCCCGATGCCTATTATCTTAGCTCTGTTAATCAACGAGCTGAGCAGTAAGAAGTTTTCTAAAATCGTTCAGACCGTTACATATATGCCCCACTTTGTATCCATGGTCGTGCTGTGTGCGATGATTCGTCAGTTCGTCGGCAGCAACGGTTTTATTACAGGCTTCTTCACCAAGTTTTTTGGCTATGACGGCTCCAATATGCTTTCCAAAACCTCTGTCTGGATACCTATGTATGTTATTTCCAACATCTGGGCGGGCTGTGGTTGGGGCTCCATCGTATATCTCGCGGCAATCACGGGAATTGACTCGGAGCTGTACGATGCGGCTAAGGTTGACGGCGCTAACAGATGGAAACAGACAATTCATGTAACGATACCCTCCATCCTGCCGACCATTATCATCATGTTAATCATGCGTATCGGTCAGCTGATGAGTGTCGGACATGAGAAGACCATTCTGTTGTACAATGAAGGAATTTACGAAGTGGCGGACATCATCTCCACATACGTTTACCGTATGGGTCTGATTAGCCGTGAGTTCTCGTTCTCGACTGCGGTTGGTCTGTTTAACTCAGTAATTAACTTTATTCTGGTTATCTTAGCTAACAAGATTAGTAAGAAGACCACGGAAACCAGCTTGTGGTAAGGAGGCGAAGGAAATGGCTAAAAAAGATAAAGATATGATGGACTCCAGCCCAAGAGTAAAGAAGAGCCGCGGCGAGCGTATTTTCGGTGTGTTTAATGTCGTCCTGATGACACTGTTTATGATTGCCTGCTTTTATCCCTTCTGGTACGTTATCTGTGCATCCTTCAGCAGGTCTACGCTGCTGATGGGTGACCAGAGTGCACTGC
This sequence comes from uncultured Acetatifactor sp., assembly GCA_964475665.1. GTDB lineage: Bacteria > Bacillota > Clostridia > Lachnospirales > Lachnospiraceae > Acetatifactor. The sequence goes on from CAYZAU010000009.1 coordinate 52,472, forward strand.
TGCTGCCGCTGGGATGGAGCACCTCGGCATATGAGTATGTATTTAATACCCCCACCATCTGGCGCGGATACGGCAATACGCTGATTTATGTGGGAGTCGGTACGGCGATTAACATTTTTATGACCCTGCTGGCAGCATACTTCCTTTCCAGAAAGAATCTTCCCGGGAAGACCGTATTGACCGTGCTGATTATGTTTACGATGTATTTCTCCGGAGGTATGATTCCCGGATACCTGAATATTCAGCAGCTGGGACTGTATGATACCCGCTGGGCATTGCTGATTCCCGGTGCGCTGAGCACCTCCAACCTGATTATCATGAGAACTGCCATGTCGAGCATTGATGATTCCCTGACGGAGTCCGCGATGCTGGATGGTGCGGGACATATGACAATCCTGTGGAAGATTCTGGTACCCCTGACGAAGGCGACTATCGCCGTGCTGGTTCTGTACTACGGCGTTGGTCACTGGAATTCATGGTTCTCCGCGTTAATCTACCTGGAGGATAAGTCAAAGCAGCCTCTGCAGCTGGTACTGAGACAGATACTGATTCTGTCGGATCTGTCGGATGCGGGTATCGGCGGCGACGATACGGAAATGTTGGCTGAAACAATTAAGTATGCAACAATTATCGTTTCCACGGCACCGATTCTTGCACTGTATCCTTTCCTGCAGAAGTACTTCACCAAGGGCGTTATGGTTGGTGCGGTTAAGGGCTAAATGCGCGATAATGCGAAATATCGGATTTCAAAGGCACCTGAGGCTTCGGGTGCCTTTTCTGATTTGAGGTATCTGCCTGCCCCCGCCGCCTGCGCGGTGAGCAAACAGCCGCGCTGTCTATGGGCTGTGCGCACCCTCCGCGCAGCTCGCGCAAACAGCTGCAACGTGCTGCCGAACTAAGCGGTAACTGCGACACACGCCTCTCAGCAAAGGCTTCGAGGCTGGTCTGCGTAACCGCTGGATTTCGTCAGCACTAAGGGCGCAGCCTATATGTTTGTGCGAGTTGTGCGGAGGCTGTGTGCAGCTGCAACGTGCTGCCGAATTAAGTGGCAACTGCGGCGAGGGCGATAGGGCATCCGAGTGGTCGGCGAGGGCGATTAGAGTATCTGTGGGATTGGATGTATTGATAAGGAAGCGGGAAGGAGATTTGGGACAGATGAAGAAGTGTCGGATACTGTGCAGGGAGGATTTTCAGGATTTCGCGATTGGGGAATTTCCTTATGACCCGGAGCATACGGCGGCGGGTGAGTATCATTACATTGTAGAGGAGGGGTATCGTGGTAACTGGGTCGATCAGGTTTGCAATTATACCTACAATGGAACAGGGCCAAGCTGGCTGATTACGGAGCTGGACGGTGTGCATTATATGGAGGCGATGCGGATTGAAAAGGGGCGTCCGCACAGAATGTTTCCGACGCTGGAGACAGGGGAGCGTTTGTGGAAGAATTACAGAGCGACGGTCAGGGTGCAGAGGCTGTCGCAGAAGGGGATGGCAGGGCTTGCCTTCTGCATGAATAACAGTATTGACACGCTGGTTTTTGCGCTGGTGGACAGGGAGCGGGCAGAGCTGCAGTACAGGCACAAGGAAGAGGTGCAGGTGCTTGCTTCTGTGGAATTTGTGCACAGCGGTGATGCTTTCTATACACTGAGTGTCGACTGCGAGGCGAGCGCGTCGGGCGGTGGAAGCGGGCTTCAAAGCGCAGTGGGCAGAGGGGATGACGCTCGGAGCGCGTCGGACGGTGGAAGCGGGATTCAAAGCACAGTGGGCAGAGGGGATGACGCTCGGAGTACGTCGGACGGCGGAAGCGGGATTCAGAGAGCAGTGGGCAGAGGGGATGACGCTCGGAGCGCGGGGGACAGCAAAGGTGACATTCAGAGCGCGGGAGATACCGACGGAGAGGTTGTCTGCTACATTGACGGGCAGGAGGTATTACGCTTGCGTACACCGCTGGCGGACAGGGGTGGCAAGATAGGAATTACGGCAGATTGTCCTACCAGATTTACGGCTGTGGAGGCTGCCGTCACCGAGCAGGAGTGGGAGAGGCTGCAGAGGCGTAAGGCTGCAGAGGAGGCACGGGAAGCGGCTGAAATGGCAAGGCATCCCGGTATGCGGCTGTGGAAGAAGCTGGATTTGCATGATTTTGGAACCTCGCGTCAGGTACGTTTCGGGCATCTGACCGGTACAAAGCAGTGGTTTGTGGTGCTTGCTCAGATGCAGAAGCGCGTGAGCAGGGATGCCTACGGGTTTATCAGCTGCCTGACGGCTATGGATCTGGATGGCAATGTTTTGTGGCAGCTTGGTGAGCCATCCAAAAACAGTAAGCGACTGGGGAAGGTTTCTGCGGATATGCCGTTTCAGGTTTATGATATCGACGGAGACGGCAGGGACGAGGTGATTGTCGGCAGAAATTTTGAGATTCAGATATTGGACGGCGCGACGGGAAGGGTGCTGCGCTCTGCAAGGACACCGCTTTCCGATGATGAGGATGACACTCTAATCGGTGTACCCTTTCAAACCTATGCATTTGAGAGAATCAATCCGGACGGAATCCGTATCTGTAATTTCAGGGGGAAGGAGAGACCGTCTGATATCCTCATTAAGGACAGATATTGCAGGGTGTACGCGTTGGACGAAAATCTGGAGCTTTTATGGAAGTTTAAGAGTGACAGAAATACAGGGCACTGTCCGCTGCCGGTTGACATTAACGGGGACGGCAGGGATGAGGTGCTGGTGGGATATCATATGCTGAGCGCAGACGGCAGGAGGCTTTGGAGCTATCCGATAACGGACGATCATACGGATGAAATTGTTGTCGGAAAATTCAGGGGGGACGGCAGGGGATATTTCGCCTGCGTCTCCGGAACGGAGGGCTTTTTCATCGGTGATTTCGAGGGGAATATTGTTGCACGGGACAGGATAGGACATGCACAGAGAGTCAGTGTGGCAAGGTACTGCCGTGACAGAGAGGATTTTCAGCTGGCAGTAACTAATTTCTGGGGGCATCAGGGAGTGATTTATCTGTATGATGCAGACGGCAGACAGCTGTGGGAGCTGGAGAATGAGATGAACGGAAATCTGGTGACTCCTGTCAACTGGGACGGAAGCGGTGTGGAGATGCTTCTGACGAATGCAGATGCGAAAAGGGGAGGACTGCTCACCGGAGAGGGTATAAGGGGAGTGGCGTTTCCGGACGACGGGCATCCGACACTTTGCTGTGAGGCAATCAATCTGTGCGGCGATGAGAGGGAAGAGCTCGTGTGCTGGGATTATGAGCATATGTATATCTACACACAGGAGGATAATCCGAGCAGACAGACGTATCAGCCGGTCAAATTCCCCCATTACAATGCCTCAAACTATCGGGGGGAGTATGCTTATCCGAATAAGTCTTATCTTGAGTTTTCAGAATAAAATGGTAGATTATTTCGGGACGAGATGCTATGATAAATACACTGAATGTTCTCAGAAGGAGGATAGGCATGATTAACAGAAAAGAGCTTATAGACAGTCACAATCCGGTGCTGACGAAGCCGGATAAGGCATCCGCGCTGACGGTGGGAAACGGCGAACTGGCGTTTACGGCGGACGTTACGGGATTGCAGACTCTGTATAAAGAATATGATGTGCTGCCGCTTTGTACCATGGCACAGTGGGCATGGCATACGAAGCCGGTGAGCGCGGAGCGCTACGGGTATACGCTGTCAGACCTTGTGATGACGGAGTATGACGATTGTACCGGAAGGCATGTGGTTTATCCGAAGAAAAAGATGCCGGGAAATGAGGAGGTCTATGACTGGCTGAGACAGAATCCGCACAAGCTGAATCTGGCAGCTGTCGCTTTTCGCTGGCAGGGCAAGGAAATAGGGTCGGAGCAGCTCTCGGAATGCAGACAGGAGCTGAAGCTGTATGAGGGAATCCTTGAGAGCAGCTTTCGGATAAACGGAGTGTCGTGTCGTGTGAAAACCGCCTGTCACAACAGGGGGAAGGATATGCTTGCCTTCGAGGTAGAGAGCGAGGCGCTGCGGACGGGAGAGCTGACGGTAGAGCTGAGTTTTCCTTACGGTTCGCCGGACATCACGGCATCCGACTGGAACAGCGGCGGACTTCACACAACAGAGCTGCTGCACGAGGGGGAGATTACTCTGCTGCGCAGACAGCTGGACAGGGATGTCTGCCATATCGGTATCAGGGCGGAGGGTGAGCTTAAGACGGATACCGGACAGCATCTGGTGCAGATAAAGTCAGATAGTGATAAGCTGTCACTTTCGATTGCCTTTGCAAAAAGGAAAGAGCAGGCGCTGCCGGAGACGGCAGGGGAGATACTTGAGGCAAGCCGTCTGGGCTGGAAGGACTTCTGGGAAACGGGAGGTATTATCCGCCTGAACCGCAGCAGTGATGAGAGGGCATGGGAGCTGGAGAGGAGAATCATTCTTTCACAGTATCTTATGGCAGTCAACTCCAGTGGCTCGACACCGCCGCAGGAAACGGGACTGACCTGTAACAGCTGGTACGGCAAGATGCATCTGGAGATGTATCTGTGGCACTGTGCATGGCTGCCGCTCTGGAATCATTGTGACTTGCTGGAAAGAAGCCTGAAATGGTACAGGGAGCATTTGCAGGAGGCGCGGGAGAATGCCGCGCGAAACGGCTATAAGGGAGCGCGTTGGCCTAAGATGATAGCAGTAGAGGGCATAGACTGTCCTTCTCCGATAGCACCGCTTCTGGTATGGCAGCAGCCGCACATTATTTATATGCTGGAAATGGCTTACCGCCGCATGGAGGACAGGGCGTTTCTGGAGGAGAACTGGCAGCTGGTGAAGGAAACGGCAGACTTTATGGTGGATTTTGTGGTCTGGAATGAGGAGAAGGGCTGCTATGATATTTGCGCGCCGGTGATACCCGTGCAGGAGTGCCATAAGGAGACGGAGGTACTGAATCCGGCGTTTGAGATTGAGTACTGGCGGGAGACGCTTAAGCTTGCGGTGAAGTGGGCGGAGAGACTGGATATAACGCCGGATGCAGGCTGGCTGGAGGTGGCGGAGCATATGGCAATGCTGACTGAGGAGAACGGTGTCTATCTGGCACATGAAAAGTGTCCGACTACCTTCACTGAGTTTAACAAGGATCATCCGTCCATGCTCGGGGCGTATGGTCTGATTGACAGCGACAGAATTGACAGAGAGGTGATGCGCAGGACGCTGCAGCTGGTGGAGGACTGCTGGAACTATCCAACGCTCTGGGGCTGGGATTTTGCGCTGATGGCAATGACGGCGGTTCGGCTGAACGAGCCGGAGAAGGCAATTTCATTGCTCCTGAAGGACACCCTGAAAAACTGCTATCTGACAAGCGGTAACAATATGCAGATAAGCAGGGCGGACTTGCCGTTGTACCTTCCCGGAAACGGTTCCCTGCTTCTGGCAGCGGCAATCATGACGGCAGGCTATGAGGGCTGTGAGAGAAAAACCCCCGGTTTCCCGGACAACGGGGAATGGACGGTTGAATTTGAGAATATTGATAAACTGCCGTAACTATAACCACATGAGCAAAAGAAAAGCTGCGAAGCAGCGATTTTGCGAATGGGGTTCTGAATAGTTACAAGCCGCCTTAAAAGGGGAATAGGAGGACTTCAATGAACAAGGTAGACGTAAAACTGCCCGAGATACCGGAGAGACAGTATCTGATTACGGAATACGGTGCCGTAAGTAACGGTAAGATTTCCAACACGGCTGCCATTGCGGCTGCCATTGATGCGGCTGCGGCCGCAGGCGGCGGTACGGTTGTAATTCCGGCAGGCGTATGGCTTACGGGACCGATACAGCTGAAATCCAATATCAGGCTGCACGCATGCCGCGGAGCGCTTGTGATGTTCGACAAAAATGCAGAAGAATATCCGGTATTTCTGGCGGATTATGAGGGGCAGCCCAGAATCCGGGCACGCTCGCCGATTTATGCCAGAGAAGCAGCAAATATTGCAATTACCGGAGCCGGAATCTTTGACGGAAACGGGCAGCGCTGGCGACCTTTGAAACAGGGCAAGGTAACGCAAAAGCATTGGAAGAAATGTCTGGAGCAGAGCCCTTATGTCTTACAGGGCAAGGAGGGCGGCATCTGGATGCCCAGCGAGAGCGCTTACAGAGGAGCAATGGAGGGAGAGCCGGATGTGCTTTTGCCCGAAGCAGATATAGAGGCAGCTCTGGAGAGGGCGGCTGAGTGCTATGATTATTACAGACCGGTTATGGTAAGTCTGGTAAAGTGTGACAGGGTTTTGATTGAGGGCGTGACACTGCAGAATTCTCCGGCATGGAATGTGCATCCGCTTTTTTGTACCAATCTGACCATCCGCAATGCCTCCATCCGCAATCCTTACTATGCCCAGAACGGTGACGGGCTGGATTTGGAGTCCTGCAGCAGGGTACACATTCATGATGTGCTCTTTGACGTGGGGGATGATGCCATCTGTATGAAGGCGGGGAAAAATGCCGTGGCTAGAAAGCTGCCCGTTCCCACGGAGGACGTTTACATCCATGACTGTGTAGTCTATCACGGACACGGCGGCTTTGTGGTGGGAAGTGAAATGTCCCGCGGCGTAAGGCGTGTCACGGTGGAGAACTGTACCTTTGTGGGAACGGATGTGGGAATCCGCTTTAAGAGTGCGCTGGGAAGAGGCGGTGTTGTGGAGGATATCGATATCCGTGACATCTATATGACAGACATTGTGGCAGAAGCCGTGATTTTCACAATGGGCTACGTGCTGAGCAATTCGGACGGCTCGGAGGAGACAAAGCCAACGGAGGCTGCAAGGGAGGATATCCCGGAGTTTAAAAACATCCGCATGAAAAATCTCAACTGCGTGGGAGCGGCACAGGCAATCAAAATCGAAGGACTTGCCCAGCTTCCCATTCATGACCTCGTGATAGAGGATTCCTATTTCAGGGCGCAGAAGGGATATTCTGAGCGTTATGCGGAAAACATTATCATGAAAAATGTGGAAATAGAGGAAATTCAGTAGTCATGTATGTGATTGTAGGTCTTGGAAATTTTGGAAGGCAATATGATAATACCAGACACAACGTCGGCTTTGACGTGATTGACAGGCTTGCCGAACAGGAAGGCATCGACGTGCTGGAGAAGAAGCACAAGGCAGTCATCGGAAAAGGGCTTGTGGCAGGGCAGAAGTGTATTCTTGCCAAACCTACGACCTTCATGAACCTGAGCGGTGAGTGCGTCCGGGAGCTGATTGACTATTATAAGGCGGATGAGACCTCGGAGCTGATTGTGATTTCTGATGATGTGAGCCTCGATGTGGGGCGGCTTCGCATTCGCAAAAAGGGAAGCGCCGGCGGACATAACGGGCTGAAGAACATCATCACAGGACTGGGACATGACAGCTTTGTCCGCATCAGGCTGGGAGTCGGTGAAAAGCCGCGGGGCTGGGATTTGGCGGATTATGTGCTGGGGCATTTTTCAGAGCCGGAAAGAAGGATAATGGATGAAGCGGCGGATAAGGCGGCAGCCGCTATCCGCAGGCTGATAACCGACGGGGCAGATGCGGCGATGAATGAGTTTAACAGCGCAAAAAGCGAGGAAGGTTAAATGGATATTTTACTTTCACCCCTTCGTGAGCTGGCGGAATTTGACCGTATACGGGATGCCCTGAAAAAGGGCAGCGGTCCTGTCGCGCTGACAGGCTGCGTAGATTCCCAAAAGCTTCATATGATTTACGGACTTGGCGATGGCTTTAGGATTAAGGTCATCGCCACTTACAGTGATTTAAAGGCGCGCGAGCTGTATGAGGAGTATAAGTTTTATGACAGAAATGTCATGCTGTATCCTGCCAAGGATTTGATTTTCTTTCAGGCGGACATACACGGCAACCAGCTGGTGAGGGAGAGAGTGAAAACCCTTCGCCGGCTGATGGAGAGAAAACCTGTCACGATTGTCACAACCTACGCGGCACTGATGAGCCCGATGGCGCTCTGGGACAGAGAGACGGATGTGCTAGACATTGAGCGCGGGGGAACGCTGAGCGAGACAAAGCTGGCGGAGCGACTGGTGGATTTCGGGTATGAGAAGAGTTATCAGGTGGAAAGCCCCGGGCAGTTTTCCGTGCGTGGGGGGATTGTGGACATTTTCGACCTGACGGAGGAGAATCCGTACCGGATTGAGCTATGGGGAGATGAAGTCGAGTCAATCCGAAGCTTTGACATTCTCAGCCAGCGCTCCATAGAGAAGCTGGAAAGCATATCGGTTTTTCCTGCCGCGGAGTTTGTGCTGGATGAAGCGCGGCTAAGGGCGGGGCTGAAGCGTCTGGAGGCGGAGGCGGCGGAGCGAGAAAAGCTCTTTAGGGACTCGTTCCGAACGGAGGAGGCGCACAGAATTTCTGTGCAGCTGAAGGAGCTGAAGGAGCAGCTGCTGGAGTTTAAGAGCAAGGTGAATCTGGAGGGCTATATCCGTTACTTTTACGAGGATACGGTGACGCTTCCGCAGCTGCTTAAGCAGCTGGCGCTAAAAAACGGCGGGGCAAATTCAGGTCCGATAGTTTTTTTGGAGGAGCCGGCGCGTATCCGTGAGCAGGCAGAGGCAGTGGAGCTGGAATTTCGGGAGAGTATGGCACAGAGAGCCGAGAAGGGGTATATTCTGCCCGGACAGATGAATCTGCTCTACAGTGGAGAGGAAATTGCGGCGCGGCTGTTGGAGAACCCGGTGGTGACAATCTCTACCATGGAGGGCAGGGGAGGCTATTTTAAGCCGGAGTACAGGGCGGAAATAGCGGCTCGGAGCGTGGCATCCTACAACAACAGCTTTGAGTCGCTGGTGAAGGATTTAAAGCAGTTTAAGAAGAAGGGCTACAGAGTACTGCTCCTCTCCGGCTCCCGCACGCGTGCAAGGCGTCTTGCAGAGGATTTGCGGGAACAGGAGCTGACGGCTGTCTATACGGAGAATCCCCGGCGCGAGGTGCAGCCGGGGGAAATCGTGACCTATTACGGTCATGTGAACAAGGGCTTTGAGTACCCGCTTTTGAAATTCGTTGTGCTGTCCGAGACGGATATTTTCGGGGCGGAAAAGAAGAAAAGGAAGCCTAAAAAGCTCTATCAGGGGCAGAAGATTAAGGACTTTCATGAGCTTAAGGTGGGAGATTATGTAGTGCATGAAAGTCACGGGCTGGGCATCTACCGTGGAATTGAAAAGGTAGAGATGTCGGGCGTTGTCAAGGATTACATTAAGATAGAGTATCAGGACAACGGAAATCTCTATGTGCTGGCGACGGGGCTTGACGTGATACAGAAGTATGCTTCCTCCGATGCAAAAAAGCCGAAGCTGAATAAGCTTGGCAGCAGAGAGTGGGAGAAGACTAAAACGCGGGTTCGCGGCGCGGTCAGCGCGGTGGCAAAGGATTTGGTGGAGCTCTACGCGGCACGGCAGGCAGGAACGGGCTTTGCCTTTGGAAGGGACACCGTGTGGCAGAGGGAATTTGAGGAAATGTTTCCCTTTGAGGAGACGGAGGATCAGCTGAATGCCATAGCGGACACGAAGGCGGACATGGAAAGCACAAGGATTATGGACCGCCTGATTTGTGGAGACGTGGGCTACGGGAAGACGGAAATTGCAATCCGGGCGGCGTTTAAGGCAGTGCAGGAGGGAAAGCAGGTCGTCTATCTGGTGCCGACGACGATTCTCGCACAGCAGCACTATACCACCTTTGTGCAGCGCATGAAGGATTTTCCGGTGCGCGTGGAGCTTATGAGCCGTTTTAGAACTCCGGCGGAAATCAAAAAGACGGTCACGGATTTGCAAAAGGGACTGGTGGACATCGTCATCGGAACGCACCGGGTGCTTTCTGCGGATGTGAAATTTAAAGACCTGGGCTTGCTGATTATCGACGAGGAACAGCGCTTTGGGGTGGCGCATAAGGAAAGGATAAAAAAGCTGAAGGAAAATGTGGATGTTCTGACGCTGACGGCGACACCGATTCCCAGAACCCTGCATATGAGCCTGATAGGCATTCGCGATATGAGTGTGCTTGAGGAAGCGCCGGAGGACAGACTGCCGATTCAGACCTTTGTCTGCGAATATAATGAGGAGCTGGTCAGAGAAGCCGTCTCCCGTGAGCTGGCGAGGGAGGGACAGGTATACTATGTTTATAACAGGGTCGGCAGCATTGCGGATGTAGCCGCCCGCATCGCAGCACTGGTGCCGGAGGCAACGGTTGCCTATGCACACGGGCAGATGAAGGAGCATGAGCTGGAGAAAATCATGTTTGATTTTGTCAACGGTGAGATTGACGTCCTGGTGTCCACCACCATCATCGAGACAGGGCTGGATATTCCCAATGTGAATACCATGATTATCCATGATTCTGACAATATGGGGCTTTCACAGCTGTATCAGCTTCGCGGACGGGTGGGGCGTTCCAACAGGACAGCCTATGCATTCCTCATGTATAAGAGAGATAAAATGCTGAAGGAGGTTGCGGAAAAGCGCCTTGCGGCAATCAGGGAGTTTACGGATTTGGGAAGCGGCTTCAAGATAGCCATGCGGGATTTGGAAATCAGAGGGGCGGGAAATCTGCTCGGTATGCGGCAACACGGACATATGGAGGCGGTCGGCTACGACCTGTACTGCAAGATGCTGAATGAGGCAGTACAGAGCTTAAAGGGTGTGCAGGTACAGGAGGATTTTGCCACACTGATAGATTTGGATGTAGATGCCTTTATTCCCGCTGCCTATATTGTCAATGAGGTGCAGAAGCTGGATATTTATAAGCGGATAGCAGGCATTGAAACTGTCAGTGAGCGGGATGACATGAAGGATGAGCTGCTGGACCGTTTCGGAGAAATCCCCCAATCAGTAGATAATCTGCTGCGGATTGCGCTTGTCCGCGTGGCAGCGCACAGGCTTTACATGACAGAGGTGAAGGGGAAGAACGAGAGGATTATCTTTACCTTTCGACCGGATGCAAGAATTAACGCCGCTAAAATTCCTGACCTCTTAAGGGAGTGCGGTCAGAATCTGTCCTTTACAGCCCACGGAACGCCGTACTTTACCTATCGCTACAAAAAAACGGGCCTTATCGGGAAGGATGCGGAGCTGATGCTGGGAAGGACGGAGGAGCTTTTGGACAAAATGCAGCGGCAAATCCTCTGAAACGAGACAAAGGGCACGGACGAACAAGCATTCTTTTAAGGGAGTTTTATTGTACTGCTAAAATGATACCTTCTATTTGGAACAGGAAAACAGATTCCAAATGGGAGGTATTGCTATGAAGGGTTATCATACAGGGAGCGGTTATATGGGCTTTGTGGGAGACGGATATATCCTGTTTGCCAGCGAAGGCGAATACAGAGAATACATGGAGGACATGGAAGAGTGTTAAATTTTTAATTAGCTGCCACTCCCTTTTCCCCGTCCCGGAAGTGTGCTACAATGTAAAGGTGCGAAGGAAAAACAAGCGACGCGAAGCGGCATTTGTTTTTCAGAGCACCTTTAACGAGCAAACGTCTGCGAAGCAGACGGAAAGCGCGTAAGCGCGGGTTTGCGAGTGACCAGCCAAACGCGAAAGAAAAACAAGCGACGCGAAGCAGACGGAAAGCGCGTAAGCGCGGGTTTGCGAGTGACCAGCCAAACGCGAAGGAAAAACAGGCGACGCGAAGGCGGCGACAAGGGGGATTAAGATGAAGAGAGAATTTGATTTACTTTCCCTGGGGGAGATAATGCTGAGACTTTCTCCGCCGGATAACGAGAGAATTACCCGAGGAGACAATTTCAGTAAGCAGGCAGGCGGTGCAGAGCTGAATTCAGCTACCGGAGCTGCCATGCTGGGGCTTCGGTGCGGTATTATTTCCAAGCTGCCCTCCAACGACCTTGGAATGTATATCAAGAACCGTGTCCGTCTCTGTGGTGTCAGCGACGATTATCTGGTATATGATGACAGTAAGGATGCAAGACTGGGCGTGTACTACTATGAAAATGGTGCATATCCCAGAAAGCCCAGAATTGTCTACGACAGAAAAAACACATCGGTCAATAAGCTTTCCGTGGCGGACTACGACGAAAGCCTGTTTTGTTCAGCGCGCTGCTTCCATACCAGCGGTATTACACTGGCTTTAAGCCCCAAGCTGCGCGAAACGGCGATTGAGATGATTAAGCGCTTTAAAGCACAGGGGACAATTATCTCCTTTGATGTAAATTTCAGGGGGAATCTGTGGACAGGGGCGGAGGCAAAGGAGTGCATTGAGTCCATCCTGCCTTATGTCGACATATTCTTTTGCTCGGAGGACACGGCACGGCTGACCTTTCTAAAAGAAGGGGATGCCAAGAGTATCATGAAGAGCTTTGCGGAGGAATATCCGATTTCGATTGTGGCATCCACCCAGCGAATCGTACACAGCCCGAAGCGTCATACCTTTGGTTCGATTATCTATAGTGCCAGTGAGGACACGTTTTACGAGGAAGCACCTTATGCGGATATCGAGGTGGTTGACAGAATCGGAAGCGGGGATGCGTATATATCCGGTGTTCTGTATGGGCTGCTTACCGGAGAGGGAAATTATCAGAGAGCGCTGGAGTACGGAAATGCAATCAGCGCATTGAAGAATACCATCCCCGGAGACCTGTTGAGTACGGACTTAAAGGAAATAGAGGGAATTATTAAGGAGCACAAGTCAACAGGAAGAATTGCAGAGATGGACAGGTAGGACAGTTACATGAAGTCTGAGGCTTATAAAAAGAACGGAGCGGAATGGAAGGCGGCAGGCTTTGCATTCCTTCTGCTGCTGGCGGCACTGCTGCCGGTTATGTATCTGGGCAGATATAATCACCCCACGGGCGATGATTACTATTACGGGGCGGAGACGCACCGGGTATGGCAGGAAACCGGCAGTATCATAAAGACTGTTGCCGAGGCTGCAAAGGGCGTGGCTCGGGAATACGGACAATGGCAGGGTACATACTCTGCCTTGTTTTTGATGTATCTTCCGCCTAATGTTTTTGGAAATCACCCTTATCGGTTTGTTACGGCGGGCATTTTGATTTTGCTGACGGGAGGCTTTTTTTATCTGGGGAGGATGCTGCTTTGCCGCAGATTAAAGGTGTCCACTCCGGCATGGCTTGCAGTGTCAGTCTGCCTGACGCTTCTGTGTGTGGAAACGGTTCCGTCTCAGGGGGAGAGCTTTTTCTGGTATAACGGCTCCATGTATTATACGGGATATTTTGCCATAACCCTCCTGTTTTTTGGAGGAGTGCTGCGCTATCTGGAAAAGCAGTCGCCTTTTAGGCTGGCAGGACTGCTTTTTGTGGCGCTCTTTCTGGCAGGAGGAAATTATGTGACTCTGCTGCCATGCCTTCTGATTCTGGCTCTGCTCAGCGGCTGGCTGCTGTGGCAGAAGAGGCAGGGCGCGCGCGGACTGCTTGCGGTGACCATTTTCGCGCTGGGGGGGCTGCTCATTAGTGCGGGAGCACCCGGAAACCGCATCCGGCAGGATGGAATGTGGAAGATTCCGGCATGGAAGGCTGTTGCTAAGTCACTGGTACAGGGAATCCGCTACACACGGGCGTGGATTACGCCATGGTGGCTGCTGGCAGCGCTTGCCCTCACGGTGCTCCTGTGGAGATATTTTCAAAAAAGCACCTTTCGCTTTCCCTGCCCGTTTCTTGCAGTAGGGCTGTTGTATGGGATTTTCTGCTCCATGTCCTGTCCTACCTTTTATACGATGAATTCAACAGGACCCGCCAGAGCCGTGGCAGCGGTATATTATGGCTTTGTGCTCTTTTCCATGCTATCTTACGGGTATCTGCTGGGGTATGTGCTGCGGTGTCAGAGAGAGCGGAAAGCGATGCGGGTGGAAGCGCCGGATTCGACGAAAGCGAAGGATGCCCGCGGCGGAAGTTCATGGGAAAAAGAGCAAAAGCCCGGAGAAGGGAGTGCGGAGGCGGCGAACCCGAAGGAGCTGCCGGATGAGATTCCCGAGGGAGAAAAACGGAAACGGCTGCCGGGAGAGACAGCAGCTGTGGCGGCGGCAGCTCTTTGTGCCGGACTGCTTTTTACGGGAGATCTGGAAGGCTGCACCACGGGAAAAGCAATCGCCCTTTTGGCGAGTGGGGAAGCGGCGGCTTATGAGCAGGAATATCAGGAGCGTTACAGGCTGTTTACAGACGCGGGCGAACAGGAGCTGGTACTGCAGCCCTATATCAATCAGCCCGAGATGCTCTATGTGGGAGACTTTTCTGCGGACGCGCAGGAGCCTACCAATCAGAAGCTCGCGAGGTTTTTCGGAAAGATTTCCGTGCGGGTAGAGTATTAAGGAGAATGCAAACGCATAGGCGAAGGGAGAGAAGCTGTCCCTTTGCCTATGCGTTTTTTGTTACAGTGCGCTTTTTGGTGTGGCGACATACCAGTCATAAAATTGCGTCAGCTCGTAATTTTCCTGAAAGACAGGAACATCCGTGTAGTAGATGATGTAGATGCTTTCCGGGTTAATGGTCTCGTAATTGATACGGGTATTGATGCGGATGCCGTTGTACTCAAAGCTCGCAGGCGCCGGATACATATCGGGGTCATATTCCACGGTGGAGAGGTAGTCTGAGGGAAGCACTTCGGTGAACAGAAGAAGCCTTGGCCACTGCCCCCCCTGCTCCACGGTAATGATTTTTAAGCCTGTCTCTTCGCAGGCTTTCAGGGAAAACTCCACACATTCCCGGATGCCTGCGGCAAGGTAAGCATCGGCTACCTTCTGATAGTCGGTATAATAGTCCCGCTGAAACAAAACCAGACATACCGCGTAAACGGCAAGAACGATTCCCGTTGCTATCCGGGCAAGCGTCTGCTTCCTTTTCCGCAGCCATTCCAATACCGTATAAACCCCGTATGCCTCGCAGAAGAGCAGTGGGATGAACAGAGCGTCTATCTGATGCAGCACGGCAGCTACAATCAGACAGTTGATGCCGCCACCGACCAGCGAGGAAAAGAGGAAGAACACGGGAGAAAATTCTTTCCGAAAGAGGCTTCTGACAACCTGAACGAGCACGCAGAAGACACCGATGACAATGAAAACGCGTCCGATGTCATAGTAAAGCCCCCAGGGAAGCAGGACGTCCTGCGGAGCTCCGGTATTCTGATGCCAGAGAAGGGAAAGCGCCGTGCGAAGGTTTGTCCACATTTCGGAGAACGTAAAGGCAATTTCACCCCCTCTGTAGCCGCCCATTCTTGGAATGGTCATAAAGGGAAGCTCAATTTCCGGAATCAGGTCGGAATTTACCATGATGAAAAGGAACTGAGGCAGCGCCAGAAGGAATAGGAGAACGGATGCTCCGACGCTGTATCTGTTGACGGACAGCTTTTTGTGGCAGAGCCCGTAAATAATCTGAACAATCAGAATAGCGGGAACCACGGGCCACATAACGGCGTAGCAGTAAAGAACCAACCCATAGCAGAGTGCCGAGAGCAGGAGAAATCTTCGGTTTTCCAGCCCGCGGACAAAGAAGTAGAGACCGAACACCAGAAAGCCCGGTGCAAGGTCAACGTCCAGACCCCAGCGGGAGGTCATGATATGCCAGGGACAGATGGCAAGCAGGAACATGGTCCAGAGCCCCATTTTGCGATTGAACATCCTGCGCATTAGGTCATAGGAGGCGGGCAGGGTGAGGATTGCCACAATCGCCTGAGGCAGGCGGCTGATAAAGGAATTGACATGTCCGCCGTTTAAGGCAATTAGCGGCATGGTGAGCCATACATAGAGCGGGCTGTGTCCGTCGCCCCAGTCAGCCATATAGATGGGGAAACGATGTCCGGCGGAATCAACACCCTCATGATACATTGCATAAGCATTCCAGGCAACGATGCTTTCATCCTGATGCATACCCGCAGGAACGGCACCCAGACGGATGAGGCGAAGCCCTGCGCCCAGAAGAAGAATCAGGGCGGGCAATACCCATGTGGGAAGCTTTTTCAAAAGACTGTCTCTGTTTTTCACGCGAATCCTCATTTCCGAGCGATTGCCTGTGGTGCCAGTATACATTCGCTCTGCAGCTTTGTAAAAGAGCAAGGATAGTATAGCAGGGCGCGCCCGTTCTGTCAATTTCCGGAGGTGACAGCCGTCAGGCTTTCCTCCAGACTTTCCGCCAGCAGCAGAAACCATCCCTGAACCTGCTTTTTGGCGATTTCATCGGCATAGAGGGACTTCCAGCAGGCAGCAGTTCCCAAAGGGGTCTTGTCTTCCAGAAAGGTCTCAAGGGCAGCCTCCCATTCGGCTTCGGAGACGGGGGACTCCTGACCGGGGAGATAGTAGGTATCGGCCCATTCCCCTTTTGCATTGGCTTCTGCAGTCCGGGAGCGGAGAGAGAGGCTTACAACAGTATCGTTTTCCAGATAAAAGTAACCGTCCGTGCAGGAAGAAAACTGAGTCCCGGCGCGTCCGTAATCGGAGGCAAGGTAGAGAAGCCTGCCGTCGGAAGCACGATAGACTCCCGAGAGACGGTCTGTCGCGCCGGCGGCAATCTCCGGCTCAAAGTCCTCCTCGTCCGTCTGCCGTACCAGCTCTGTAATCTGTCCGTTTTCCACATCGGCATGATAGTAAGAGTTGAAGGCATAAAGCCCTGTGCCCTGTATCTGGGACTGCATAAGCTCCAGAGTGCCGTCCTCATCCAAATCATAGACGGCAAAGCTTATAACGCCCGGTGCAAGCTCCCAATCCTCGGGCAGCCACTGCAGATAATTCTCTGCGAAGGTGCGAAGCTGCTGGGCATAGCCATCGCCCAGACAATCAGAAACCTCCATGTAAACCTCGTCGGAGATAAAGATGCTGTCCGAAAAGTCTGCTTTAGAAGCTTCTTCGTCCGAATTTTTCTGCGGAGTCTCCTCTTTGGGAGTAAGAGCACTCTGGGATGCTTCCGCCGTGGGAGCTTCCTCTGAGGAAACGGGAAGAGACGGCTGCCCGCCGGGACTGACTTCCTTATCGGAAGAGGAGGAAGCTGCCAAGACTGCGGCATCGGAGGCTTCGGCTTTTTCCAAGCCATCAGAGCGTCCGGATGCCGGAGAGGAAGAGCTTTTGGCATCACAGCCACAAAGTGCGGCACTGCCGAAAACGCAGAGCGCGGCACAGAGTGCGGCGCGGTGTGCTCCATGATGACCGGGCAATAAGAAGAATCGTTGTCTCATAAAATATCCTTTCCGTACGCGCTGCTTGTTTACGCGATACTCTTGAAAAGAGTATATCACAATTTGACATACTTTCGACAAAAATCTTGCATTTTCAGAAAAAACAAACTGTTTTTAGACAAAACTGGCATATCGTGGAAATATCTGATATAATGAGCGCATAAGCGGCGAACGCAGTCCATCCGCTGACAACACCGTGGCTGCTTGCAGACAAAGGTGTTGTCAGCGGGTGGACTATGTGAGTGCAACGGACATCACGAAAACAAAGTTTTCGTGATGCCGTTCGCCGCGAAGGACGCGAAGCAGCGAGCGAAGGACGCGAAGCAGCGAGCGAAGGACGCGAAGCAGCGAGCGAAGGACGCGAAGCAGCGGGCGAAGGACGCGAAGCAGCGGGTGAAGGAGTCGAAGCAGCGCCGCGAAAAAATAAACGGAAGAAATGAGCCGCGTACAGACTCATATCAGGAGGATAGAGGATGATGGGGGAGCAGCGAAGGCGCATGGGAATAACCTCAAAAAAGGTGATAATCATTCTTGCCGCATTCCTCGGAATCGCAGTGGTGATTCTGGGGGGAGCACGGATGAATGCGGTGAAGATGGAAAAGCAGCTTCAGAAGAATCTGGAGGATGTGGCAAAGCAGAACGCGGAAATTCTGGAGGCACGGGTGAGTGCACAGTACAGACTGCTGGAAGCCCTTGCGAAGGAGCTGGATGGTGTGACGGCGGACGGAATCGAGGAAAAGCTGGCATCCTTCCGGGTATTCATGGAGGACTTCAACATAAAGCGTTTTGCCTTCTGCTTTCCGGACGGAACGACCTATTCCACGGACGGCAGTGTGCAGAACCTTTCCTACCGGGAATTTTATCAAAGAGGTATGCAGGGAAAGGCAAGCATCACGGGGGTGTTGGACGATGCACTCAGGGCGGAGGCAACGCCCGTCAACGTACTGACGATTCCCGTTTATGACAGCAAAAACGAAATTTGCGGTGTGTTCGGTCTCGCCTACGATACGGAAGCGTTTAACCGCTCGCTCCAGATTGAGAGCTTTGACGGTAAGGGATACAGCTGCATCATCAGTGGAGACGGGGAAATCATGGCGCAGGTAGGGCAGGAGAGGTTTCAGCTTTCTCAGAATCTGTTTGGCGATATCCTTGCCGGAGAGGATAAGAACGAGGAGGCGGCGGGGCTGCTCCGGTCAGCCATGGAGCAGGGAGCAGAGAACGGAGGGAGATTTTATCTGCCGGAAAAGAGCTGCTATTACTGTGTTCCGGCTGATTTGATGGACGGAAGCGTTCACTGGTACATTCTGACGATTGTGCCGGGCGAAATCCTGACGGAGAGGATGCAGCCGATACAGCTGAATCAATATCGGACAATCCTGCTCGTGGGACTGTTAATTGCACTCAGCGCAATGGTTATCCTTGCCCTTGTGAGGGAGAGCAACGAGGAGCTGCTGCGCTATGCCTATGTTGACCCGCTGACGCGGGCATCCAATGCAAGGAAATTTTTCATGGACATGGAGGCGCGCGGCAACAGAGAGGGTTATCTGCTGCTGATGGGCATTACGAATTTCAACAATATCAACATCGTGGCAGGCGAGGGGACAACGGACATTATGATTAGCGGCGTATGGGAGATTATAAGCGGTGCACTGCGCAGGGAAGAGCTTGCGGGTCATGTGAGGGATGATTTGTTCCTGCTGTTTCTGACGGACACGGACGAGCAGTCGCTGATTGACAGGATGGAGGAGATTTCCGGACAGATTAAAAATAAGGCAAGGACGCTTCTTGTTTACGGAATCCGCGCGGAATACGGCATCTATAAGCTGAAGAAGGGAGAATCCGCGGAGAGCGCCTACAGCAGGGCACGGATAGCAAAGGATTATGCGGCGAAGGATGCGGAAACGCACTATGCTGTTTACAATGAGAGAAACCGCGTGAAGGCACAGCAGGAAAAGCGGCTGGAGGAGAGCTTCCCGGCGGCTTTGGAGCAGCAGGAATTTGAGGTATGGTATCAGCCGAAGTTTGGCGCAGCCGACGGCACGATGGTGGGAAGTGAAGCGCTGGTGCGCTGGCGGCGAAGGGACGGAAAGCTGATTCCGCCGGGAGACTTTATACCGCTTTTTGAGCGGAACGGTATGATTCTGAAGCTGGATGAGTATATGTTCCGCACGGTGTGCAGACAGCAGAAAAGGTGGCTGGACGAGGGGAAAAAGGTTTGTCCGGTTTCCATCAACATAAGCCGTGCAACCCTGTACGGGACAGAAATTAAGCATCGCTATGCGCAGATTCTGCAGGAGTGCGGAATTGATGCGAAGTATATTCAGCTGGAGGTGACAGAGACGGTGCTTCAGGGACTGGACGACGTGGACGGCATTCTGAACAAATTCCGAAAAATGGGAATCAAGGTGCTGATGGATGATTTTGGCGCGGGAGCGTCCTCACTTGCCACTCTGAGCACGCAATGCTTTGATACGCTGAAGCTGGATAAGAGCCTGATTGACCATATCGGAAGCAGGGACGGCGAGACTCTGCTGTCCCATATCATCAGGATGGGTCAGCAGATGGGCTTCCATATCACTGCGGAGGGCGTGGAGAGCGAGAATCAGGTGGAATTTTTGAAGCATTTAAAATGCGATGACATTCAGGGCTTCTTTTTCTCAAAACCGCTTCCGAAAGCGGAGTATGAGGCAATGCTGTAAAGCTTTGGTATATTACTTTTCTTTTTACAAATAATACTTGCACAGTAAAATTTGTTAAAAGGAGATTGTATATATGAAAGCAACAGGGATTGTGCGCAGGATAGATGATTTGGGAAGAATTGTCATTCCAAAGGAAATCCGGCGGACGCTTCATATCCGGGAGACGGACCCGCTGGAAATTTACACCGACAGGGACGGGCAGATTATTCTGAAGAAATATTCTCCCATCGGGGAGATGGTGACCTTTGCAAAGCAGTATGCGGAGAGCCTCGCACAGGTATCCGGTCATGCGGTGTTAATTGCAGACAGAGACCAGTTCATTGCAGCTGCGGGCGGCTATAAGCAGCTTCTCGGCAAGGCGGTCAGCAAGCTTCTGGACGAGCGGGTACACAACAGAGAGACGCTCATGGCGGCAAGAGGCGAAAGAAATTTTATTTCCGTGTGCGATGAGGGAGGAGAGAATTACCAGCATGAAGCGCTGACACCCATTCTGTGTGCGGGTGACATCATCGGGAGCGTGCTGTTACTCCAGAATGACAGTAAACAGCGGATGGGCGAGGTGGAGCAGAAGCTGCTGCTCTCGGCAGCAGGCTTTCTGGGCAGACAGATGGAGCAGTAGGCAGGGCTTAGGCTAGCGGATAATACGGTTTCTCCCGGAGCTTTTTCCTTCATAGAGCTTCCGGTCGGCATCGCACAGGAGGGTTTTCACATCGGCACAATAGCCGGGAACCAGACCGAAGGTCATCGTCACTGAAACAGTGTGACTGCCGTAGACGGTCTTAGTGCTGCACACATCCTCTAAGAGTGCCTCGAGGGTTTCGTGGGCATCCTCCGGCTCTGTGTGGTCAAACACCAGAAGAAATTCTTCTCCGCCCCAGCGGGATACAAAGCCCTTGCCGAGCATATGCCGGCGGAGCACGTCAGATACGGATTTCAGCACTATGTCACCGCAATCATGTCCGTAGGTATCGTTCACCTGCTTGAAAAGGTCGATATCGCCGATGGCGATACAGAAGGGAATGCCGTGGGAATGACATTCGGAAACTGTCTGACGCAGCTGGCGGTCGCCGGAACGGCGATTTACGAGAGATGTCAGGGCATCCTGCTCCACAAGCGCGTGGAGGGAGTGCTGCATATACAGGGCACAGTGAGCGATTTCGCCGATTTCATCCCGCCTTCCGATGACGCTCGGCGAGAGCTTAGCGTGCAGATTGCCTCCTGCCACAGCCTTTAAAAAGCTGTGAATCTGAAGCAGTGAGGAGACGATTTTTCCGGTGTAAAGCGAAGTGATGAGGGCAACAAGGGCAACCAGCAGGATGTCCGCAAAAATCAGGGGGTAGATAACGTTATGAATGGCGGAATCCACAGCCTGACTCGGCTTTCCCACAAAGAACATCCCCACGACGGAGCCGTCCTGATTGCGGAGGGGAACATAATAGGAAAAGTAACTTTTCCCGTAAATAATGGTTTTGTTGTAGAAGCGGGATTCTCCTGTCGAGAGGACATCCGTGACGACGGTATTAGGAGCGCCGGAACCCGTGATGCGCACGCCGTTCTCGCCCGTTATGGTAGTCAGGATGCGGGTGTTCTGATAAAACAGGGTGACCTCAAGCCCCGTTTCTGCCTTCACCTTATCCAAAAGGGCGCATTTGTCCGTGATGTCGGTGTCGCCCTTATAGAGCTGACAGGAAACATCGCCCTCCAGGTGGTAGTCTCCGGGATATAGCTCGTCAAAGAGGGTGATAAGACCGGAGACAACATTATGCAGCTCCGTCTCGACCTCGGCGTGCATTGCCTGCGTGAACCAGTGCGTGCCAAGCAGCAGTATCAGGATGCCGAGCACGAGAAGAGGAAAGATATTCATGATTTGCAGAACGTAGGATATTTTTCTCTTGCCTTTTTTCTGCATAGAAGCTCCATTCCTGAGCGAAGGGCAGCGAACAATCTTTATCGGGACAGGCTGCCTTCGCCCGAAACAGCCGTCCTAAGAAATTGTGTATAGAATCAGTATACTAATTTTGCGGCGAGAAAGCAACAGTCCTTTACTTTTTTCGCCTGATTTGATAAGATAAAAGCATTAGGGTAATTTTGCACATCTGGGAAGAAAGTCACAAGAAAAGAAGGAGCGCGAAAAGTGGAAAAAATAGAGGTGCAGTCAGTGTATCCCGCGGGCAGATTTGATTTGCTGCTGATGCCGCAGGAGTGCAATAATCAGATGTTTGAGCTGTTCGGACAGTATATTACCTCACCCCTGTACAAGCTGTTGGAGAAGGAGGATGTTCCCCGTGTTGAAGGTATATTGGCGCGCTGCCGGGAAAATCTCGGGGAGACGTTCAGTGAATGCGTCCGAATTACCCTGCCGGATGGAACATGTGACGTGTTTATCATGAAGGTGGGTCAGAGAACGACTGCCTCCGGCTATGATATTGAGCTGATGAATTTTTCGGAGAGCGAGAGACTCTTAAGGAGGTCGGAGAGCGAGAAGCTGCTCTTAAGGGATTTGCTGACGATTTCCAACGGGTACTATTTTATCTATAAGCCCTCGGACGACTCCTTTTCTCTTTTCTGGATGGACTATGAGCAGAAGGTGGTACTGTATTCCCTGCCTTTTACGGAGTGGGAGGAGCAGATGCTTGCAGGCGGAAGGGTTGCCGAGAAGGACACGGCGATATTCAGTGTGTTCTGTAATTCCGTGCGGCGTGCGGCTAGCGAGCAGTTTTTCAACTTTCACGGAAGCTTTTTCAGCACGGAGGACAGAAGGGAAGCCTACAGGGTAAAGATGGTTCCCAGAACGCATGGCGATGAGCTGCTGGTGGAGGGTGTCTGGGTGATTCTCAATGAGCGCACGGGGAATGTGCTGGAGGATTATACCGAGTGGATGAATCTGGACTCTCTGACGAAAACCCTGAATAAGAAAACAATCAGCGCCTACGCGGAAAGGGCGGTTGAGCGGGGAGAAAATCCGACAATCGTCATGATTGACGTGGACGAATTCAAGAGCATCAATGATACCTTCGGTCACCCCTTCGGAGACCAGGTGATAGCGGCGGTCGCCGACATTATCAAAAAGGTGGTCGGAGAGCACGGCGTGGTCGGCAGGGTCGGCGGTGACGAGTTCATGGTGGTTTTGAAGGACTGCAGCGAGGAGCTGGAGCTGAGAAATTACTTAAGGGGTATCAGAACCAATGTCGCGGCGCTGTTTCAGGAGAGGATGACAAACAAGAGGATTTCCTGCTCCATCGGTGCGGCGCGGGGCGGCATCGATGCCAACGAATACAGAGAGCTCTACCGCATCGCGGACAGGGTTCTGTATGTGGCGAAGCAGAAGGGAAAAAACAGATATGTAATCTACAAGCCGGAGCTTCACGGTAAGTTTATAGCAACCGAGGATATGAGAGAGATACGCGACAGCTATTATTCCGAGAAGGAGCTTAATGAGCTGAACAGATGTCTGGCGGAGCTGGTTTTGCGCGGCAGGGAGAGAATACCTGCACTGCTGGAGCAGGCGACACACCTCTTCGGGGCGGACAGGGCAGCTCTGTTCTGGGGAGAGCCGAGGCAGCTGCTGGGCACTTATCCGGCGGAGTACAATCCGGAGAGCGATAAACGGCAGATATTCGAGAGTGCGGAATACGGGGAGCTGTTTCAAAATGATATGCTACAGATAAACGGTGTGGACAGACTGGAATTCTGCCTGCCGGAAATTCATGGAATATACAGGCAGAACGGAACGGACAGTCTCAGACAGCACTTTCTGCGGGGAGCGGACGGCGAAATCCGGGGTCTTATTTCCCTGGAGGCAGGGGGAACCATGGCGGGCTTTTCCGCCATGGCAAAGCAGCTGTTCCAAAATATGGCACAAACCGTCAACGCAGTGCTGCTGCGGGAAGAGAAGTGATAAGAAAATTTTGAAAGGAAGAGGAAAATGTACAAGCAGGTATCTACCAATCTGAACTTTGTGGAGCGTGAAAAGGCAGTCGGACAGTTCTGGAAGGATGCAGACATCTTTCAGAAGAGCATTGACAGCCGGAGGGAGGGAGAAGTCTATACCTTTTATGACGGACCGCCCACCGCAAACGGAAAGCCACATATCGGTCATGTGGAGACCCGCACCATTAAGGATATGATTCCCAGATACCGTACCATGAAGGGCTATATGGTGCCCAGAAAGGCGGGCTGGGATACGCACGGGCTGCCGGTTGAGCTGGAGGTGGAGAAGCTGCTCGGCTTAGACGGCAAGGAGCAGATTGAGGAATACGGGCTGGCTCCCTTTATCGACAAGTGCAAGGAGAGTGTCTGGAAGTATAAGGGTATGTGGGAGGAGTTCTCAGGAACGGTCGGCTTCTGGGCAGATATGGATAACCCTTATGTAACCTATGATGACAATTTCATCGAGTCAGAGTGGTGGGCATTAAAGACAATCTGGGACAGAGGACTGCTCTACAAGGGCTTTAAGATTGTTCCCTACTGCCCACGCTGCGGAACGCCCCTCTCCAGCCATGAGGTGGCGCAGGGCTACAAGGATGTAAAGGAGCGCTCGGCAGTCGTGCGTTTTAAGGTGAAGGGGGAGGACGCTTATATTCTGGCATGGACGACGACACCCTGGACTCTGCCCTCCAACGTGGCACTGTGCGTGAACCCGGATGAGAGCTACGCTAAGGTGAAGGCAGCTGACGGCTACACCTACTACATGGCGGAGGCATTGCTGGATACGGTTCTGGGCAGACTGGAGGACAAGGAAAACGGTGTGGCAGCCTATGAGGTGCTTGATACCTTCTGCGGCAGAACACTGGAATATAAGGAGTATGAGCCGCTCTTTCCCTGGGCGAATGAGACGTGCGGGAAGCAGCATAAGAAGGCATTTTATGTAACGTGTGACACTTATGTCACATTAACGGACGGTACCGGAGTGGTACATACCGCGCCTGCCTTTGGTGAGGATGATGCTAATGTGGGACGCAAATATGACCTGCCCTTTGTGCAGTTTGTGGACGGCAGGGGAGAGATGACGAAGGAGACGGCGTATGCGGGTGTGTTCTGTAAAAAGGCAGACCCCATGGTGCTTGCCGATTTGGAAAAGAAGGGACTGCTGTTTGACGCCCCGAAGTTTGAGCACAGCTATCCGCACTGCTGGCGATGTGACACTCCGCTGATTTACTATGCCCGTGAGAGCTGGTTCATCAAGATGACCGCAGTCAAGGAGGAGCTGATAGCCAACAATAAAACCATCAACTGGATTCCTGAATCCATCGGGGAGGGCCGTTTCGGGAACTGGCTGGAGAACATACAGGACTGGGGAATTTCCCGCAACCGTTACTGGGGTACGCCCTTAAACGTGTGGGAATGTGCGTGCGGACATATGCACGCGGTCGGCAGCCGCGAGGAGCTGTATCGGATGAGCGGCAACGAGGCTGCGAAGACAGTGGAGCTGCACCGTCCCTACATCGACGAAATCACACTTACCTGTCCCGAATGCGGAGGACAGATGAAGAGAGTGCCTGAGGTGATTGACTGCTGGTTTGACTCCGGTGCAATGCCCTTTGCCCAGCATCATTATCCCTTTGAAAACAAGGAGCTGTTTGAACAGCAGTTCCCGGCAAGGTTTATTTCCGAGGCGGTAGACCAGACGCGCGGCTGGTTCTATTCCCTGCTGGCGGAATCCACGCTGCTGTTCCATAAGGCACCCTATGAGAATGTCATCGTTCTGGGTCATGTACAGGACGAAAACGGACAGAAGATGAGTAAGTCCAAGGGTAATGCGGTAGACCCCTTCGATGCACTGGAGGAGTTCGGCGCGGATGCCATAAGATGGTATTTCTATACCAGCTCTGCACCGTGGCTGCCGAAGCGCTTTTCCGGCAAGGCGGTGATGGAGGGACAGAGAAAGTTTATGGGTACACTCTGGAACACTTACGCCTTCTTTGTGCTGTATGCGAATATTGACGGCTTCGATGCCACAAAGTACCGTCTGGAGTACGATAAGCTTCCGGTTATGGATAAATGGCTGCTTTCCAGACTCAATACCGTGGTGGGAGAGGTTGATGACAATCTGGATAAGTACAGGATTCCCGAGGCGGCGAAGGCTTTGCAGGATTTTGTGGATGAGATGAGCAACTGGTATGTGCGCCGCAGCCGCGAGAGATTCTGGGCGAAGGGAATGGAGCAGGACAAGGTGAACGCGTACATGACGCTGTACACGGCGCTGGTAACCATCTGCAAGGCAGCGGCTCCCATGATTCCCTTTATGACGGAGGACATTTATCAGAATCTGGTGCGGGGAATTGATGCAGCGGCACCGGAGAGCATTCATCTGTGCGACTTCCCGACGGTGGAGTCAGGATATATCGACAGGGCGCTGGAGGAGGCCATGGACAGGGTGCTGGATGCAGTTGTGATGGGACGTGCCTGCCGGAATGAGGTGAGCATTAAGAACCGTCAGCCTATCAGCAGAATGTATATCAAGGCAGACTTTACACTGAGCGATTTCTATACGGCAATCATCGAGGAGGAGCTGAACGTCAAGGAGGTGGTGTTCACGGATGATGTGAGAGACTTTACATCCTACACCTTTAAGCCGCAGCTTCGCACCGTGGGTCCTAAATACGGTAAGCAGCTCGGCGGCATCCAAAGGACGCTGGCGGCATTGGACGGCAATGCGGCAATGGATGAGCTGAATGAAAAGGGGCATATCTGCTTTGAGGCGGACGGTGTCAGCGTGGAGCTGACAAAGGAGGATTTGCTTATCAGTATGGCGCAGAGGGAAGGGTATGTATCGCAGGAGGACAACCGTATGACGGTGGTGCTGGATACAAACCTGACGGAGGAGCTGATTGAGGAGGGCTTTGTATACGAGCTGATCAGCAAGCTCCAGACCATGCGTAAGGATGCGGATTTTGAGGTGACGGATCATATCAGGGTAGCCTTAAGCGGCAATGAAAGGCTGGCGGCAATCGCAGAGAGAAACCGGGATATGATTGCGGGCAAGGTTCTCGCAGATGAAATGACAGCGGAAGCAGCCTTTGCAGTGACAAAGGAATGGAATGTCAACGGAGAGAACGTAACTATCTCAATCGAAAGGGTATGATACCTTTAACAAATATGACAAGGAGGAAACTGCTATGAACAGAAAAATGAAAACGGCACTGACGGTATCTGCGGCATTTATGATGTTTGCGTCCTCTACCCTGAGTGCTTCTGCAGCGACGCTGAAGGATTTCTTTGACGCAAAGTACTATGCGTCCCTTTATCCGGATCTGCAGAAGGCCTTCGGAAGCAATGAGAAGAAGCTGTATGAGCACTATCTTGCCTTTGGCATCAAGGAGGGAAGAAGTGCGAACCGTACCTTTAACGTAACGAAGTACCGTGAGCTTTATCCGGATTTGGATGCAGCCTTTGGGGACAACTGGGATGCCTATGCAAACCATTATGCCGTATTCGGCATCAGGGAGGGCAGAGACGGTGGCGGTGAAGGCAGAGAGGGCATGGATGCCTACGCAGAAAACTACCCGGATATTTACGCCGCATACGGCGATGCCTTTTTTGCAGAGCTGGAGAAGTGCGACACCCTGGGAAAGACTACAGAGCGAGAGGCACTGATTACGCCTTACTATCAGGGACGCAAGGCGCTGACTGCGGAATCTCAGAGCGAGGCGGTGCGCGTAAATGTAAACAGCAATTACGAATGGGCAGAGAAGGAGCTGGTTTACACCTCATGGTATTACATCGCGTATCTGAATGCGGACAACGAGGAGCTGAAAAATAATTTCGGCAGACTCTACAACGGCAGCTATAAGAATTATGCAGAGTTCAGGGACTACGTGCTGATAAACGGAACCAAGGAGGATGCGGATAACTGGTACGACACCTATCATGCGGTTTCCGGTGCGCAGGGCGTGTCCAAGGGGGACGTGCTTCCCTCCGAGGTAAAAATTACGGACTGAAGCGAAAAAAGATAAACGGGCATAGAGCGTATGGGGCGCAGGGTCTGAGGATTCTGCGCTCTTTTATGTCAGCAGGCAGCTGTGCCTTGTTACTTTTGTACCATGCACAGAAGGCGGAACCGTTGACAACAGGCGGCGCATAGCAGTAAAATAAGAGGATGAAGAAAGCGGAAGGAGAATAACCTGTGAAAACTAAGGCAGACAAACTTGCGAAGTTTGATAAAGAAAGCTTTAAAAAGGACGTTGCATACAACGTGAAGGCGTTGTTTCGCAAAAATCTGGAGGATGCAACCTCCCAGCAGATTTTTCAGGCAGTTTCCATGGCGGTCAAGGACAGGATAATGGACAACTGGATTGATACCCAGAAGGCATATGAGAAGCAGGACCCGAAGATGGTGTATTATATGTCCATGGAGTTTCTGATGGGGCGTGCGCTGGGAAATAATATGATTAATCTGCAGTCCTATAAGCCGGTGCAGGAGGCACTGGAGGAGATGGGACTGAAGCTGAATGTGGTGGAGGACGAGGAGCCGGATGCGGCGCTGGGAAACGGCGGTCTGGGTCGTCTTGCCGCGTGCTTTCTGGATTCCCTTGCCA
>CAYZAU010000010.1:0-79751 GCA_964475665.1 uncultured Acetatifactor sp.
AGAGGAAAGAAGGAAGTCGGGAAGAAGATTCAGTGTTCGGTTTTGAAGGTACAAAACACAAAAGAGCAGTTTTGCTCTTTTTTTGTTGTATACGGATAAATATTCCGAGCACTGCTTTGTAAAAACAGCACAAAATTTTCAGATAATAGTTTCATTTATTGGAAAAGTATGATACACTGATAAAAACGGTGTAGGTATTTACCTTTGGCCTTACCTTACAAAACGACGAGGTGGAAAGATGGATACAAAAATTTTATTGGAAAATGGAACGAACGAGCTGGAAATTCTTGAATTCACATTGGACAGTCATTCCTACGGGATTAATGTTGCAAAGGTTAGAGAAATCATCCCGTATCAGGCTGTCACACCGGTTCCCAATTCACATCCCAGTATTGAAGGTATCTTTATGCCGCGTGATGTAATGATTACAGCTATAGACCTGAAAAACTGTCTGGGACGTGGAGAGTCGGAAGCCGGCGGACTTTTTGTGCTTACAAATTTCAATAAGCTGGATTTGGCATTTCATGTAGACAGCGTTCTTGGTATCCACAGGGTATCATGGAGAGATATTATTAAGCCGGATGCTACCATTTCAACTACGGATGAGAGTGTTTCTACAGGTATCATCAAGAGAGATGGCAAGCTGATTATTATTCTGGATTTTGAGAAGATAGTGACTGACATTAATCCGGAAACGGGTTTGAAGGTTTCTGAGATTGGTGAGCTCGGCAGAAGGGAGCGCAGCAATGTGCCTATCCTGATTGCGGAGGATTCACCTCTTTTGAATAAGCTGATTGTGGATTCCCTGAAAAAGGCAGGATATGATAATCTGATACATACAGAGAACGGGCAGAAGGCGTATGATGTAATTTGCCAATGCAAGGATGATGGTACACTGCATGAGCATGTACGTCTCATCATTACGGATATTGAGATGCCGGAAATGGACGGTCACAGATTGACGAAGCTTGTGAAAAGTGATGACGCGACAGCGTCGATTCCTGTCGTTATCTTTTCGTCATTGGTAAATGCCGAGATGATGAAAAAGGGAGAGGCACTCGGAGCAGACGCGCAGCTTTCCAAGCCAGAGATAGGCAATTTGGTAAGAATAATTGACCGGCTTGTTGATGAAAATCACTTGGATAAGTAAAGAAATACAAAAAAGCTGGGAGTGTTCCCGGCTTTTTGTTTTTCTACATGGTTTCTAAGATGGGAAGTATGCGCAGGACGGAGAATATGATGGACAGGGAAAAAATATTGGAAGAAATACAGGCGGCAGAAATGGTGTTGGTCGGACTGGGAGAGGATTTCAATGGTGCAAGGCAGCTTTCCCAAAGACAGGAATACCAGAGGGGGAAGGAGCTGCTGAAGGAGGCGGGATTTCAATGGCTGTTTCCGGCATGGACACATTATTGTGATGGCAAATTCGGTGATGAGAAACCGAAGGCAGCGCTGGAAAAGCTGGCAGGGCTTTTGAAGGAAAAGAACTATTTTGTTGTATCAGTTTCTACGAATCCGCAGCTAACTGAAATTCCATGGAAGCAGGGCAGGCTGGTTATGCCCTGTGGAAACATTTTGACAAAACAATGTGTAATGGGAGAGCATGGAGAATTAGAAGCTTTGACGGATGAGGATTATGCGGCATTGAAGGAGATATTCGATGCGCTACTTCGGGGCGAGTTCCCACAGAACGGGATATCGGGACTTGGGAAGTGTAGGCAATGCGGCAGAGATATGATACTGAACACCATTTATGCGGAAAGCTATAATGAGACCGGATACGTGGAAGAATGGCAGACTTATACCAAGTGGCTGCAGGGAACACTCAACAGGAGACTGCTGGTGCTGGAGTTGGGTGTGGGAATGCAATTTCCCTCGGTAATCCGCTGGCCCTTTGAAAAAGTAGCCTATTTCAATAACAAGGCATCTTTTGTCAGAGTGAACGAGAGACTTTATCAGCTGACCGCGGAATTGGCATCAAAAGGTGTAGGAATCGCGCAGAATGCGATTGAATGGATAAATCAGCTGTGATAAACTAGGTGTGGTAAAGCTGTTAATGAATGAGAAAGCAGAGGGAATAATATGCCTTCACAAGAGGATTATCTGGACGAGCTTTTAAAAACGATGGATGAGGATACAGAAAAAGAGGAAGCTGAAAAAGAGGAAGCCCCTGAAGACGGACAGGAGATTCCTAGTATTGATACGCTCAGCGAGCTGACGGATGATGAAATTATGCAGCTGCTGGCAGAAAGCGGCGGTATCGCGCAGGATGCAGAGACAGCGGAGAGCGAAGGCTTCGTGCAGGATGCAGGTATACCTCAAAATGTTGAAAACGGCGGGAAAGATGCGGATATTGCAGATATATTAGAAAGCATTGAAGCAGATGCCAGTGTAACTGAAAATGCCGGAGCGGCTGCGTGTGATGACAATGCTATATTGTCACAGCAGCCGGATTTTGAGTTGTTTTCCGAGCTGGACAGCACGGAGGATGAGGATTTACAGGAAATCAGGGAGCTTTTACAGAAGGCGGACAGAAATGAGCCGATAGCAGGGGAGGAAGACCAGAAGGAATTGTCGGAGGGACTGCCGGAGGAGCTGTCGGGACTGTTTGCTGAATCTGCGTCCATTTTTGAAAAAGAAGCGGAGAAGCCTGAAGCAAAAGCAGAGAAGTCTGAAGCTGCCAGACGGGAAAAGGCAGAGAAGCGAGAGGCTGCAAGGAAAGAGCGGGCAGAGAAGCGTGAGGCTGGAAGGAAAGAGCGGGCAGAGAAGCGTAAGACTGCAAGGAAAGAGCGGGCAGAGAAACGTGAAGCTGCAAAAACGACAAGAGCAGAGAAACGGGAAAGGCAAAGAGCAGAGAGAAAGGCTGCGGAAAGAGAAGTTGATGTGTCCTCGCTGGATGCGATTGTGGCAGAAGCAGGCGGGCTGGGAGTAACAGACGGTTTAAGCGGACCGGACGAACCGGGAAATGCGGACAGTCTGAGCGGACTGGACGGACTGGGAGATGCGGACGGTTTAAGCGGACTGGACGGACTGGACAGAGAGGGTAATCTGGATGAAACGGAAGAAGCGGAAAATGAAGATGCTTTCAACACTGACTTTGATTTGGACAATCTTTTTCAAACCGAGGAGAATTCAGAGCTCTTTTCGCTTATGGACGATGGAACAGACGCTGTAGAAGCAGTAATCGAAGGGACGACAGACACCAGGAAAGGGAAGGGACTTTTTCGGAAAATAGTTGAATTCCTGACGGAGGAAGAAGAGGAAGAGGAGAACGAAGAGATTCGTCTTTCTGATGAAAACAGGGGTATCCTTAAGGATTTGGACAAGGAAGGAAAAACAAAGAAAAGGAGAAAAAAGTCAAAGAAGAGTTCAAAGCAGGGCGGGGAAGAGGAAGAAGGCAGCTTAAAGGCAACAAAAAAAGCAAAGACAAAGAAAGCAGGAAAAGAGAATAAACCTAAGCGGGAGAAGAAAGTAAGGCGAGAGAAAGAAATCGGCGGAGAAGGGCTGACTTTACTTGTCCCGGGGAGCAGACTGTCATTTAAACGGATTCTTCCCATCCTTCTGTCAGGGGCTTCTCTGGGAGTTCTATTATTTGTTTTTGCAAACGCAGCTGCGGATTATACAGACAAAAGGGAAGCCAGAGAAGCCTTTTATGATGGTGATTATCGAACCTGTTATCAGAATTTGTACGGGAAAGAGCTCAACGAATCCGAAAAGGTAATGTATGCAAAATCAGAGAGTATTTTGTATATACGGCTTTGGCTGCGGGAGTATGAAATGTTTGCCGATGAAGGTGATGAGATGCGGGCACTGGACAGCCTGATTCAGACGGTGGATGATTACCCGGTGCTTTATGCTTATGCCGTGCAGTGGAATGCCGATGCAGAAGTGGAAGAGGGATATGCGCAGATATTAGGCATTCTGCTTGCTAAATACGGGTTGACGCAGGAGCAGGCACAGCAGATTGCGGATGAGCCGAAGGATAAGGAATATACGAGGATGGTTGCGGCGGTAGTGCAGGGCAAAGGCTTACAGACTTTTGGAAAGTCCGACGCGGAAGACGGTATTTTTGTGGAGGGAAGTGATTTTGGTGAAGCTGGCAGCTTGGCAGATGAGCTGCCGGAGGAGATGGAACTGGGGCAGGGAATCTTTATAGAATCCCGTTAAGCAGGTGCTGCCAAGACGAGAAGCACTGTCGCAGAAGTGCCGCCACAAAAAGAGCAAAGAAGAACCACCACAGCAGAAGTGCCGCCACAAAAAGAGTCAAAGCGGAGGCACCAACGCACAAGGGAAGTGGCATGAAGAAGCAAATACGGAAGGAATGACCAGATGATTGCAATAATCGATTATGATGCCGGGAATATAAAGAGTGTGGAGAAAGCATTGCAGTATATCGGGGAAGAGGTGGTAGTGTCCAGAGATGCGGAAACAATTCTCGGTGCAGACGGCGTGATTCTTCCCGGGGTAGGAGCCTTTGGAGATGCCATGGGAAAGCTGCACGACTTCGGACTGGTGGAAGTGATTCATAAGTGTGTGGAGCAGGGAACTCCTTTTTTGGGCATCTGTCTGGGATTGCAGCTTTTGTTTGAGGGTAGCGAGGAGTCTCCGGGCGTGGAAGGGCTGCATATATTGGATGGGAAAATTGTGAAGATTCCTGCTGCGGAGGGCTTGAAGGTTCCGCACATCGGCTGGAACAGCCTGAGCTTTCCCCATAGAGGAAGACTGTATGAGGGAGTACCGGAGAATGCGTATGTCTATTTTGTACACTCCTACTATTTGCAGGCAGCAGAAGAGGAGCAGGTGGTTGCAACTGCGGAGTATGGCTGTTGCATTCATGCCTCAGTAGAAAGCGGAAATGTATTTGCCTGTCAGTTTCATCCGGAGAAGAGCTCTGACGTGGGACGACAGATTTTGAAAAACTTTGTCCGGCTGACTAAGGAAGGCAGAGAAGGATAGAGTGAGATAAAATTCACCGGCTTGGGAAAAGGAGTGGCGGCTGCCTGACGCAGGGCGGAGATGAGCGGCTCGGATGCCAGAAGTGAGGAGCAGTATGCATACAAAGAGAGTAATTCCCTGTCTGGATGTGAAGGACGGACGGGTTGTAAAGGGTGTTAATTTTGTGAATCTGCAGGATGCGGGAGACCCCGCAGGGGTGGCAGCGGCGTATGACAGGGAGGGTGCGGATGAGGTGACCTTTTTGGACATCAATGCCTCTGCGGACAACCGTGCGACACAGCTGGAGTGGGTCAGACAGGTAGCAGAAAGGGTGTTCATTCCCTTTACGGTGGGCGGTGGCATTCGTACTGTGGATGATTTCAAAGCGATTTTGCGGGAGGGTGCGGACAAAATTTCCGTAAATTCGGCTGCAATTATGAATCCGAGACTGATTTCCGATGCGGCAGACAAGTTCGGCAGTCAGTGTGTTGTGGTTGCGATTGATGCAAAGCTAAGACCGGACAAAAAGGGCTGGAATGTTTATAAAAATGGCGGTAGGGTAGATATGGGAATGGATGCCGTGGAGTGGGCAGGAGAGGTTGAGCGTTTGGGAGCCGGAGAAATTCTGCTGACAAGCATGGATGGAGACGGAACTAAGGCGGGTTATGACCTGAAATTAACAAAGGCGGTGGCGGAGGCTGTGAGCATACCGGTCATTGCTTCAGGCGGTGCGGGAAAGCCGGAGCATTTTTATGAGGCGCTTGTGGATGCCGGAGCAGAGGCGGTTCTGGCGGCATCACTATTTCATTACAGGGAACTGGAAATCAGACAGGTGAAGGAATATCTGAGAGATAGGGGCGTCAGTGTGAGATTATGAGCATGATTCAGAATGACTGGCTCGCAGAGCTGGGAGACGAGTTTGGAAAACCGTATTATAAAGCGCTGTACGAATTTATAAAAAATGAATATGGCACGGCACAGATTTTTCCGCCTGCAGATGATATTTTCAACGCCTTTCACCTGACACCGTTAAGCAGGGTGAAGGCAGTTATCATCGGACAGGACCCGTATCACAATGTAGGGCAGGCACACGGCTTGTGCTTTTCCGTGAAGCCTCAGGTGGACATTCCGCCCTCTCTGCTAAATATTTACAAGGAACTCAGGGACGATTTAGGCTGCTATATTCCCAACAACGGTTATCTGGTGAAATGGGCCGAGCAGGGCGTGCTGATGCTGAATACCGTGCTGACTGTACGGGCACATATGGCGAATTCCCACCGTGGCAGGGGCTGGGAGGAATTTACGGATGCTGCCATCAGGGCACTGAACAGGCAGGAGCGGCCGATTGTGTTTATTCTATGGGGGAGACCGGCGCAGCAGAAGGAGAGAATGCTGGACAATCCGCAGCATTTGATTTTGAAAGCACCGCATCCAAGCCCGTTGTCTGCCTATAACGGGTTCTTTGGCAGCAGACCATTTAGCCAGACAAATGCGTTCTTGGAGAAAAATGGGATTGAGCCGATTGACTGGCAAATTGAGAATTTACCTCTTTCAGCAAAGGGGTAAAAGAAGGAATTGTTCAACAGAATGAATACAAATGTCACGAAAAAGACCCTTGACAAATGTCAAAGGTCTTTTTATAGTATTCCTATAAAGAACTACCAATCAAAGGAGATACAATGGAAGAGGCTGCATTGATTGAAAGACTGCTACAGTTTGGTCTGGGAAGACAGGAGGCAGGGCTTTATCTCTGCCTGTTAAGGCATGGCGCACTGACAGGGTATGAGGTTGCCAAGCTGACGGGAATCTCGCGTTCCAACGTCTACAACGGGCTGGCTCTACTGGTGGAGCATGGTGCTGCCTATGTACAGGAGGGAGTGTCCACCAGGTATACTGCGGTGACAGTAGAGGAGTTTTGTGAGAATCGGCTGCACCATTTAGAGGAGTCGAAGGAATTTTTGATGAAGCATTCGCCCAAGGCGGTCATGGTATCGGAAGGGTATATTACCATTGAAGGCTACAGCCATATCTGTGATAAGATTCATCATATGCTCTTGAGTGCAAAGCAGCGTATCTATTTTTCGGCAAAGGCAGAGCTGCTACAGCTGTGGCAGAAGGAGCTGGAAAGCATTTTGGAAAGAAAAATCAAGGTGGTATTGATTTCGACAGAGGCGCCGCCTATGCTGCAGGGAGATGCGAAGCTGTGGGAGAAGGCTATTTTTTATCAGGCGGACATAAGCCCTGCCGGAGAGGATGTATGGGAGGACAGGGATAAGCAGATACGGCTGATTGTCGATTCCACCTATGCACTGACAGGAGAGGTGACGGAGAGTGAAACAGACACCTGTCTGTACAGCGCGCAGAGGAATTTTGTCAATGTGTTTAAGGAAGCAATGAAAAATGAAATAGAATTGATTCGGCTAAAAAAGGAGGAGCAAAAAGTATGAAAACAAGAATCGGAATCTTAGGCTATGGAAATCTTGGACGGGGAATCGAGTGCGCGATTGCGCAGAATGAGGACATGGAGCTGACTGCCGTGTTTACAAGAAGGACCCCGGAGACGGTAAAGACAGTATTTGGAGCAACGGTGTATCATGTGGACAGGCTGCCGGAAATGAAGGATGAGATTGATGTACTGATGCTCTGCGGCGGCTCAGCGACAGATTTGCCGGTGCAGACACCCGAGTATGCAAAGTATTTCAATGTTGTGGACAGCTTTGACACACATGCGCGGATACCGGAGCATTTTGAGGCTGTGGACAGTGCGGCAAAACAGGGCGGAAAAGTTGCCATGATTTCCGTGGGCTGGGATCCCGGTATGTTCTCCCTGAACAGACTGTATGCCAATGCAATCCTGCGTGACGGAAGTGATTATACCTTCTGGGGAAAGGGCGTCAGCCAGGGACATTCAGACGCCATCAGAAGAATTGAGGGAGTCAAGAATGCAAAGCAGTATACAATCCCCGTTGAAGCGGCGCTGGAAGCAGTCAGAAGCTGTGAGAATCCGGTGCTATCCACAGGCGAGAAGCATGTGAGGGAATGCTTTGTAGTGGCAGAGGAGGGTGCTGACAAGGCACGAATCGAGAGAGAAATCAAGACGATGCCGAACTACTTTGCAGATTATAATACGACAGTTCACTTCATTTCTGAGGAGGAGCTGGAGAGGGAGCATGCCGGAATTCCACATGGTGGCTTTGTGCTCAGAACAGGAAAGACAGGCGTTGAAGGAGAGCATAATCATGTCATTGAGTACAGCCTGAAGCTGGATTCCAATCCGGAATTTACAGCCTGTGTGCTGGTGGCTTATGCGCGGGCGGCTCATCGGATGAGCTTAAGGGGTGAAACGGGCTGCAGGACGGTGTTTGATGTGGCACCCGTGGATTTAAGCCCGATGTCACCGCAGGAAATGAGAAGCAAATTATTGTAAAAGACTGGCGGTAAGGAGAAAAATCGGATATGGAAAAGAAACCGTTTGTAACAGAGGAAATGGTAGAGGAAATCGTAAAAACCTACCCGACACCCTTTCACATTTATGATGAGAAGGGAATCCGCGAGAATGTGAGAGCGCTGAAGGAGGCGTTTTCATGGAATCCCGGATATAAGGAGTTTTTTGCGGTAAAGGCGAATCCCAATCCCTTTCTGATTGATATTTTGAAGGAGTATGGCTGCGGCAGTGACTGTTCTTCTTACACGGAGCTGATGCTCAGTGAGGCGATGGGACTTAAGGGGAAGGATATTATGTTTTCGTCCAACGATACACCCGCTGAGGAATTTCGGCTGGCGGAACGTCTGGGAGCGACCATCAATCTGGATGACTTCACCCATATAGAGTTTCTGGAGAAAACGTTGGGACATCTGCCGAAGACCTTAAGCTGTCGTTTTAATCCGGGCGGCTACTTTTCACTGGGAACGGATATTATGGATAATCCCGGCGATGCGAAGTATGGTTTTACCACAGAGCAGATGTTTGAAGGCTTTCGCAGAATGAAGGAGAGGGGAGTGGAAAACTTCGGAATCCATGCATTTCTTGCCAGCAACACAGTAACCAACGAGTATTATCCGACGCTGGCAAAGCAGCTGTTCGAGCTGGCGGTGCAGCTAAAAGGGCAGACGGGCGCAAACATAACGTTTATCAATCTCTCAGGTGGTATCGGTATTCCTTACCATCCGGAACAGGCGCCAAACGACATAAGGGTGATAGGAGAGCGTATCAGGCAGGTGTACGGTGAGGTGCTTGTACCCGCAGGCATGGGCAATGTGGCAATTTATACGGAGCTTGGAAGATTTATGATGGGACCGTATGGACAGCTGGTGACGAAGGTATTGCATCAGAAGCATACTTACAAGGAATATGTAGGTGTGGATGCCTGTGCCGTGAATCTGATGAGACCTGCCATGTATGGCGCATATCATCACATTACCGTGCTGGGTAAGGAGGAGCTTCCCTGTGAACACAAGTATGACATAACAGGCTCGCTCTGCGAGAACAATGATAAGTTTGCCATAGACAGGATGCTTCCGGAGGTGGAGATAGGAGATTATATTGTTATTCATGACACGGGAGCTCATGGATATGCCATGGGATATAACTACAACGGGAAGCTGAAATCTGCGGAGCTGCTGCTGCGCGAGGATGGCGGCGTACAGCTGATTCGCAGGGCAGAAACGCCAAAGGACTATTTTGCGACGTTGGACTGCTTTGATATTTATGACAGGCTGTTCCCGAGGCAGGACGGGAAGTAAAAGCTGTCTGCTTAGGCTGCGGCGAAAGGCGGTACGCTGCGATGCGAAAAGGGAGAAGGAAAATATGAGATATCCGAAAAATCTGCAGGCGGGAGGAAGCATCGGGTTTCTGGCACCTTCCTTTGGGTGTGCGACAGAACCGTATAGGACAGCCTTTTTGAATGCCCAGAAGAATTGGCAGCAGCAGGGGTATCAGCTAAGGCTGGGTAAGAACTGCTATAAGGATGAAGGAGTGGGCATCAGCAGTACTCCTGAAAGCTGCGGAGAAGAGGTGATGGATGCTTTTTCGTCGGAGGCGGATGTGCTGATTTCCTGTGGAGGCGGAGAGCTGATGTGTGAAATTCTGCCCCATGTGAATTTCGCAGAGCTGGCGATGAAGGAGCCAAAGTGGTTTATGGGCTACTCCGACAATACAAATCTGACTTATCTTCTGGCAACGCTGGCCGATACTGCTTCTGTGTATGGCCCCTGTGCGGCTGCTTTTGGCATGGAGCCGTGGCATTGCTCGATTCAGGATGCCTTTGCGGTGCTGACGGGAGAGTGCAGGACGGTCAAAAGCTATGGGAGCTGGGAGAAGGAATCGTTGAAGTCTGCGGAGAGACCGCTGGAGCCCTATCACCTGACAGAGCCGCTTGTCATGCGAAGATTTCTCGGGAGAAGAGAGCTTGCAGAAACGGAGGAAGCTTTGAACTTTTCAGGAAGACTGCTGGGAGGCTGTATGGACTGCCTTGTTAATCTGTTGGGCACCCGTTTTGACAGGACAAGAGAGTTTACGGAAAAGTATCGGCAGGATGGTATCATCTGGTTTCTGGAGGCGTGTGAGCTGAATGTATTCAGTATTCGGCGTGCCATGTGGCAGATGGAGCAGGCCGGATGGTTTCAGCAGGTAAAAGGCTTTCTGATTGGCAGACCTGATAACGGCGAGCCGATGATGGGACTGGATGCCTATCAGGCGGTTATGGAGGTGGCGGGCAGACTGGAGGCTCCCGTAATCATGGATGTTGATTTGGGCCACAGACCGCCGATGATGCCTTTCATCGTTGGCAGCGTGGCGCAGGTATGCGCGGAGGGCGGAAAGCTTACCGTCAGGATGGAGTGCAGATAAGAATATGTAATGTGCAAAACCGCAAAAAGTAAAATCTTCTACTTGCCAAGCAGAGGGTTCTGTGATAAAATCCTTTTGTTGTTAAGCTTTTAGCGGCGTGCCGGCGTGTCGGAATGGCAGACGAGGCAGACTCAAAATCTGTTGGTGGCAACACCGTATGGGTTCAAGTCCCATTGCCGGCAGCGAAGACCTTATGAATCTCAGGATTTGTAAGGTCTTTCCTTTTATGTGCGTTATAGACGGCAGCTTTGGAAATGCCGGAAGTGCCTGAAGGAATGCGCCAGGAGACGTGAGAGTTGCCTGAAGAAATGCGGCAGGAGGCAAGAGAGCAGTCTGAAGGAATGCGGCAGAAAACGAGAGAGCTGCCTGAAAGATAAGGTGAAAGATGAGGCGGGGTGAGTAAAGATGCAAAAACAGATAACAATACGTGTCGCAGAGCCGGAGGATGCGGCAGAGCTGTTAAAAATTTATGCACCTTATGTGAAAAATACAGCCATTTCTTTTGAATACGAGGTGCCGTCGGTGGAGGAATTCGCCAGGCGTATCCAAGGAACGCTGCAAAGGTATCCCTATCTGGTTGCGATGCTGGACGGGGAAACGGCAGGATATGCCTACGCAAGTGCGTTTCATGCGAGGGCGGCTTACCGGTGGTGTGCGGAGGCGAGCATTTATGTGAAGGAAGAGCTGCGGGGGTATGGAATCGGAAGGCAGCTGTATACAGCGCTGGAGGAGAGACTGCGGGAAATGGGTATTCTGAATCTTAATGCCTGCGTTGCGCATCCCGTGAAGGAGGATGAATACCTGACACAGGCGAGCGAACGGTTTCATGAGCGTATGGGCTTTTCAAAGGTGGCAGAATTTCACAAATGCGGCTATAAATTTGAACGCTGGTATGACATGGTATGGATGGAAAAGATGCTGGGCGAGCATGAAGAGCTGCCGATGCCTGTCAAGTGCTTTTCAGCAAAAAAAGGCAGCTGAATAAGTAAATCGGGGCTGCCGATTTCCGAATTCGCATTCGTTAAAACGACAACCCCGGACACTGTTTAGCAACCGAAGTTAAATATTCTGCAAATAGCATTAAATAACTCGGAGCAGCTATTGAAAGTAAAATACATAGTTTTGTCCTCCTTAT
The DNA here is from genome assembly GCA_964475665.1 of uncultured Acetatifactor sp. Lineage (GTDB taxonomy): Bacteria > Bacillota > Clostridia > Lachnospirales > Lachnospiraceae > Acetatifactor. Next base: position 11,919 of record CAYZAU010000010.1, read on the forward strand.
TCATGTTTTGTGATAAAGCTAAACTGTATCAGCTGATTACAAAGGAATTGTAACAATTTTGTAATAATTAAGCAATAGGAGGATTTTGGAAAAAGAATCTGAAGCAGAAATGCGAAAATAGCTTGACTTCCGCACTTTAAACTGCTAAACTTTAAAGCGTCCCATAAAAGAAGTGTTTTGCGTCAGCGCGCATCGGACACAGGGCAGGGGACGAAACGAGGGAATGCGCAGAAATGAGGATTACGTGATGAAAGAAATATCCAGCCTGATTGCTTACAGACCTGATGTGCGTGTGATAGACGCGACGCTGCGCGACGGAGGTCTGGTGAATGATTTTTATTTTACGGACGAGTTTGTAAAGGGGCTTTATCTTGCAAATCTGCGTGCCGGAGTGGACTACATGGAGTTTGGCTATAAGGCTTCCAGAGAAATGTTTGATGAAAACAAGTTCGGAAAATGGAAATTCTGCAGGGATGAGGATATTCGTGCAATCGTCGGGGAAAATGCAACGGATCTAAAGATTGCGGTGATGGCGGATGTGGGACGCTGTGATTACAGGACGGATATTCAGAACCGGGCAGACAGTCCCATTGACCTGATCCGTGTGGCAACCTACCTGAATACGATTCCGGCGGCGGTGAATATGATAGAGGATGCGGCAAGAAAGGGCTATGAAGTCAGCTGCAACATTATGGCAATTTCCAATTCGCAGGAGAGTGAGCTGAAGGTTGCACTGGATATTCTGGGGCAGACGCCTGTGGATGTGTTCTACATTGTGGACAGCTATGGCGCAATGTATCCGGAACAGATTGCAAGACTTGCAGACACCTATATGAATGCTGCTGCAAAATACGGAAAAAAGGTCGGCATTCATGCGCACAATAACCAGCAGCTTGCTTTTGCCAATACGATAGAGGCGGTTGGGGACGGCGTGGACTGGCTGGATGCGACCTATGCGTCCATGGGAAGAGGGGCAGGAAACTGTGCGATGGAGCTTCTCTTAGGCTTCTTAAGGAATCCCAAGTATAATGTTTACCCTGCCATCCAGTTTATTGACACCTATATCAGTAAACTGAAGAAGGAGGGAGTTACATGGGGCTACGACCTGCAGTATCTGATGACGGGACTCTTAAATCAGCATCCCAGAACAGCCATCCAGTTTACAAAGGATGGAAGAACGGATTATACGGAGTTCTATCGCGAGGTGGTGGCACAGGATTGACGAGAAAGCCTTTCGGCGTTACAGAGGTGATGCCGGAGGGCTTTTTATATGAAAAGGCATACACGGCAGATAGGAATTGGGAACGAAACAGTTGAATTTCAACGGCTGAATGTGTATACTGAAATGTGGATGGATTTTTACTAGAAAGAGAATCAGGAGGAGCAGTTATGAAGATTAACAGCGTGTGTGTGCAGGGTGGTTATACGCCGGGAAACGGTGAGCCGCGTCAGATTCCCATTATCCAGAGTACAACCTTTAAATATAATACCAGCGAGGATATGGGAAAGCTGTTTGACTTAGAGGCGAGCGGATATTTCTATACGAGGCTTCAGAATCCGACAAACGACTATGTGGCGGCAAAGATTGCGCAGCTGGAGGGCGGTACGGCAGCCATGCTGACGTCCAGCGGACAGGCGGCAAACTTTTTTGCACTCTTCAATATATGCAGCTGCGGGGATCATATTGTATCCTCCAGCACTATTTACGGGGGAACCTTTAACCTGATTGCCGTTACCATGAAGAAGATGGGTATTGATGTGACCTTTGTCAGCCCGGATGCCTCCGAGGAGGAGCTGAATGCGGCATTTCAGGATAATACCAAGGTGATGTTCGGAGAGACGATTGCAAATCCGGCGCTGACGGTGCTGGATATTGAAAGGTTTGCAAAATGCGCACATGCACACGGAGTTCCGCTGGTAATTGATAATACCTTTGCAACGCCAATTAACTGTCGTCCCTTTGAGTGGGGTGCGGATATTGTGACCCATTCCACCACAAAGTACATGGACGGTCACGGCGCAGCAGTGGGCGGAGCCATCGTGGACAGCGGCAGGTTTGACTGGATGGCACATGCGGACAAGTATCCCGGTCTCTGCACTCCTGATGAGAGCTATCACGGAATAACCTATGCGGAGAAGTTTGGCAGGGAGGGTGCTTTCATCACAAAGTGTACGGTACAGCTGATGAGAGATTTTGGCTCCATCCAAAGTCCTCAGAATGCGTTTATCCTGAATCTGGGGCTGGAAAGTCTTCATGTGAGGATGAAGAGACACTGCGAAAATGCACTTGCCGTGGCACAGTATCTTGCGGGTCATGAAAAGGTTGCATATGTGAATTATTGTGGTCTGCCCGGTGACAAGTATTATTTTCTGGCGCAGAAGTATCTGCCGGATGGAAGCTGCGGCGTGGTTTCCTTCGGCTTAAAGGGCGGCGGAGAGGCAGCCGGTATTTTTATGAAGAATCTGAAGCTGGCAGCAATCGAAACGCATGTGGCAGATGCGAGAACCTGCTGCCTGAATCCTGCCTCCAGCACACACAGGCAGCTGACTGATGAGCAGCTTAAGGAAGCAGGTGTGCCGGCAGAGCTGATAAGGATGAGCTGCGGTATTGAGGACCAGGAGGATTTGATTGCGGATATTGCACAGGCGTTGGAGAAATGCTAAATGGAGTGTAGAGAATTTGAGAGACTGATTCCCGCCTTTTTGGGCGGTAAGCTGGATTATTCCACTCTGAAGAGATTTCGCGAGCACGTGGAATGCTGCGGGGAATGCAGGGAGGAGCTGGTAATTCAGTTTCTTGTCACAGAGGGTATTCAGCGGCTGGAGAACGGAAGCGCGTTTGACTTACAGAAGGAATTGAATGACAGGCTGGAGGAGGCGAAAAAGAAGATTCGGTTCCACGGTGGGTTTATGCGTCTCGGGCTTGTCATGGAGATTGTGTCGTGCTGTATTCTGGCGGGAATTCTCCTCTGGATTCTGTTATAGAAATGATAAAGGCGGTTAGGGGCAAGATGAGTAAGGGCGGAAAGCTTGTACTGATAGACGGACACAGCATTTTAAACAGGGCGTTTTACGGTCTGCCGGAGCTGACCAATGCACAGGGTCTTCATACCAACGCCGTATATGGTTTTCTGAATATTCTTTTTAAGCTTCTGGAGGAGGAAAAGCCGGATTTCCTTGCCGTGGCATTCGACGTACATGCACCGACCTTCCGCCATGAAATGTACGATGCCTATAAGGGAACGAGGAAAGCGATGCCGGAGGAGCTGAGAGAGCAGGTTCCGGTGCTGAAGGAAGTTCTTAAGGCCATGCGGGTGACGATAATGGAGCAGGCAGGGCTGGAGGCGGACGACATTCTGGGAACACTGGCGAAAAAAGCCCAGAGCAGCGGGATGGAGGTGTCGCTGGTCTCCGGGGACAGAGATTTACTGCAGATAGCAGACGAACACATCCGAATCAGGATTCCTAAGACAAAGCAGGGGCGCACGGAAATTGAAAACTATTATCCGACGGACGTGCTGGAGGCTTATCAGGTAACTCCTGTCCAGTTTATTGATTTAAAAGCACTGATGGGGGATACGGCAGATAATATTCCCGGTGTGCCGAAGGTGGGGCAGAAGACGGCAACAGAGCTGATAGTGCAGTATGGCTCTCTGGAAAATGTCTACAGCCATCTGGAGGAAATTTCAAAGAAAAGTATCAGAGAATCACTGCGGGAAAACCGGGAGCTGGCGGAGCTGAGCAGAAGGCTTGCAACCATCAGGACGGACTGCCCGCTGGAGCTGGACTATACACAGGCAAAAGCAGAGGGCTTCTTTACCGAGGAGGCTTACCGGCTTTTTAAGCAGCTGGAATTCAAAAATCTGCTTGGACGATTCGGGGAGCAGGTGGCGTCGGGAAACAATGAGACACTGCGAACACGTTTTTATGAGGCGCAGAGCGGGAAGGAGTTTCTCGATAAGCTGCATAGAATTAAGCGGGATGAGAGGATAGGCTTATTTCTTGCCGTGGAGCAGCACCGGCTTTTTGGCGTGGCAGTCTGCAGGGAAGAGGAGGTATCCTTTTACTCTGTCCCCGCGCAGGAAAACGGGCAGCTTTCCCTGTTCGATGACATGAAGGCATCCGACACGGAGGATATGGAGGCGCTTCGACAGGAGCTGCAGGAGCTGTCGGGCAGATGCCGTGTCAGTACCTTTGACATAAAGCACCAGTATGATTTTTTACGGCAGGACACCACGGAACGGTATTTTGACATTCTGATAGGAGCGTATCTGCTGAATCCTCTCAAGAGCGATTATGATTTGGAAACCATCGCTTCAGAGCACCTGACAGTTCTGATACCGGGACGGTCGGAATGCCTTGGAAAGAGAACCTTCTCGCAGTCACAGCGCGAAATACCGGAGAAGCTTTGTGAGTATTGCTGCTATGCTGCCTATGTGTCGGCTGCCGCAGAAAGGGTGCTCCGGGAACGGCTTGAGCAGGCGGGAATGGAAGAGCTGATGCACGGGATGGAAATGCCGCTTTCTCTTGTCCTCTATGACATGGAGAGAGAGGGAGTCCGGGTGCGCAGGGAAGAGCTGAAGGCATACGGGGATGCTCTGGTGGAGCGGATTGACGAATTGGAGCAGGCAATTCACACGCAGGCGGGGATGGAGTTTAACATCAATTCCCCGAAGCAGCTGGGAGAGGTGCTCTTTGACATCATGCAGCTTCCCGGAGGCAAGAAGACAAAGACAGGGTATTCCACGGCAGCAGATGTATTGGAGAAGCTGTCCGGGGAGTATCCGATTGTGAAGGATATTCTGGAATACAGGGGACTGGTGAAGCTGAAATCCACCTATGCGGACGGTCTGGCGGCATATATCGGAGAGGATGAGCGCATTCATACGAGCTTTAACCAGACGATTACAGCCACAGGGCGTATAAGCTCGACGGAGCCGAATCTGCAGAATATTCCCATGCGGATGGAACTGGGGAGAAGAATACGCAGGGTGTTTGTGCCCGCGGAGGGCTGTGTGCTCATGGATGCGGATTACTCCCAGATTGAGCTGCGGGTACTGGCGCATATGTCGGAGGATGAGCAGCTGATTGAAGCTTACCGCGCGGAGCAGGACATTCACAGAATCACCGCGGCAAAGGTATTCCATACACCGTTTGAAGCGGTGACGGACTTACAGAGACGGAATGCGAAGGCGGTAAACTTTGGAATTGTATACGGCATCAGCTCCTTTGGGCTGAGCCAGGACTTGAGCATCAGCAGGAAGGAGGCTGCCGACTATATCGAGCAGTATTTTGAGACGTATCCAAAGGTAAAGAGCTTTTTGGACGGGCTGGTATCCGAGGCGAAGAAACAGGGCTACGCGGTGACAATGTTTGGCAGGCGGCGTCCCATCCCGGAGCTTGCCTCCTCAAATTTCATGCAGCGCTCCTTCGGGGAGCGTGTGGCGATGAATTCGCCGATACAGGGAACGGCTGCCGATATCATTAAGCTTGCGATGCTTAAGGTATGGAGAGCACTCAGGGAGGCGGGATTGAAGTCAAAACTGATTTTGCAGGTGCATGATGAGCTGGTGATTGAGACAAGACTGGAAGAAGAGGAGGCTGTGCGCAGGATTCTGACAGAGAATATGCAGGCAGCTGCCAGGCTGGCGGTGACGCTGGAGATTGATTTGCACACGGGGAAAAACTGGTACGAGGCGAAGTGATGTGCAGGCGGAGGAAGCACTTTCTGCGAGAGGACAAGGCTGATATGAAAATCATCGGAATTACCGGGGGCATCGGAGCAGGAAAGTCAGAAATATTACAGTATATCCGAAAACATTATCAATGTGAGATTTATCTGGCAGATGAGGTGGCACATCAGGTGAAACAGCCGGGAACGGAAGGCTATCACAGACTGATAGCACTTCTGGGCGAGGAGGTGCTTGCGCCTGACGGGCAAATCGACAAAAGAAGGATGGCGGACAGAATTTTTGCGGACGAAGCCGTTTTGGCACAGGTGAACGGTATCTTGCATCCGGCTGTCAGAGAGTTTCTGCTGGAACGTATACGGCAGGCGAGAGAGGCGGAGAAAACAGAGCTTTTTTTTGTGGAAGCGGCACTTCTGATAGAATGCGGCTATGCAGAGCTGCTGGATGAAATGTGGTATGTCTATGCTTCCGAAGAGGTAAGAAGGCGGCGGCTTCGGCAGAACAGAGGCTACAGCGACGAGAAGATAAGCAGTATTATGCAGAAACAGCTGCGGGAAGAGGAATTCAGAAGGCATTGCGATTTTGTGATTGACAACAGCAAAACGCTGGAGGACAGCTACAGGCAAATAGACAGAAAACTGGAGGCTTTTACATGGCAGGAGTAAGAGAGGGACAGGGGCAGCTGGTGTTTGGCTTGGACATCGGCACCAGAAGTATTGTGGGAACGGTTGGTTATCTGAGTGGTGACAGGTTTCATGTTCTGGCACAGAGAGCCAGAGAACACGAGACAAGGGCAATGCTGGACGGTCAGATACATGACATTGAGAAAGTCGGCGAGACCATAAAGCTGGTGAAGGAACAGCTGGAGGAGGATTTGAATCGAAGGCTGACGGAGGTCTGTATCGCGGCAGCAGGGCGAGTACTCCGCACGGTGACGACGCATGCAGAGCAGACCTTTGAGGGCGAGCATGAGGTGACGGAGGAGGACATTTATGCCCTTTCTACCATGGGCGTGGAGCAGGCGTACAGTGAGTTTTTGAAGACGAATGACACAGAGATGAAGTTTTACTGTGTAGGCTATACTCCCAGCAGATATTATATGAACGGATACCAGATAGGAAACCTGACAGGGCACAAGGTGCGGAGCATGGCGGTTGACCTGATTGCCACCTTTTTGCCGGACGACGTGGTGGACGGGCTGTATAAGGCGGTGGGGCTTGCAGGGCTTCATGTGGCGAATCTGACACTGGAGCCGATTGCTGCCATTCAGGTAGCCATCCCCGAAAAATTCAGGCTGCTGAACATGGCACTTGTGGATGTGGGTGCCGGAACGAGTGACGTTTCCATCACGAAGGAAGGAACCATTACCGCGTACGGTATGATTCCGGTGGCAGGGGACAGCCTGACGGATATCATCGTACAGCATTGCCTGGTGGATTTTGATACTGCAGAGAAAATCAAGAGGCAGGCGGGAAACAGGGAGACGGTGGAGTATCAGGACATCATGGGGCTTAGCCAGACGATTTCTGCCAGAGAGGTAGAAAAAATTCTGGAGCCGGCAGTAAAGTCCATGGCAGAGCAGGCGGCAGACTGTATCCGGGAGCTGAACGGAGACAAGGCGGTCAGTGCCGTGTTTGTCGTGGGCGGAGGAGGTATGGTTCCCGGATATACGGAGAAGCTTGCCGGAGAGCTGAATATCGCAAAAGAGCGTGTTGCCATCCGCGGACAGGAGGTCATGCAGAGCATTGACTTTGAGCTGGATAATCCAGTCAGGGATTCTATGATGGTAACGCCTGTCGGTATCTGCTTAAGCTATTATGAGCAGAACAACAGCTTTATCTTTGTCGATTTCAACGGCACGAGAATCAGGCTGTATGATAACGGAAAGCTTTCGGTGGCGGATGCTGCCGTGCAGTCGGATTTTTCCAATGAGAACCTCTTTCCCAAAAGAGGAGCGGCGCTGAATTTCATGGTAAACGGCAAGAGCCGTATTGTGCGGGGAACGCTGGGCGAGGCTGCCTTCATCCGGTTAAACGGCGAACCGGCAGACATTCATACACGGGTACATAACGGAGACCATGTGGAGGTAATCTCTTCCACGGCGGGTGAGGCGGCGCACATGGAGCTTGGCAGACTGCCGGAGCTGAATCAGAGTCTGCATGTGGCAGTGAACGGAGTCGGAATTGAGCTGCCGAAGACGGCAGCGGTCAATGGAAGGCTGGAAAACGAATTCTACCAGATACAGGAGAATGATGATATCCAGATACAGAACTCCTACACGGTCAGGGAAGTATCGGAATTTATGGATGTACCTCTGGGAGGGGGAATCCTAGTGAACGATACGCCTGCGAAGCCGGAAACAAGAGTGTATGAGAATTTCTCCTTAAGCTGGGAAGAGCCTTCGGAGGACGTCCGCGAGGAGTCGGCAGAAAAGCAGCCGGAAACGCTGGAAAAGCAGCCTGAGGAACAGCCCAAAGCGCAGTCCAAGGAGCGGCCCAAAACAACAGAAATGCAGCCCAAGGAACAGCCCAGGGAGCAGCCCCAAACAATAGAAATGCAGCCCAAACAGCCATCGCAGGGCTTGATGAAAATGTCGGTGCTGGTCAATGGACTTTCTGTTACAATGACGGGAAAGAGCAGCTATGTGTTTGTGGATGTATTCTCTTTTATCGACTTTGACCTAAAGGCGTCCGGAGGAAGGGCGATTGTCACAAATCTCAATGGAAGGGGAGCGGAATATATGGAGCCTCTGCATGAGGGAGATGTGATTGAGATTTACTGGAAAAATTTGAAAGGATGATTGAATTACGGCATGAGATTGTGTAGTATAGCAAGCGGGAGCAGCGGAAACTGTATCTACGTCGGATCAGAGACAACGCACCTGCTTGTTGATATAGGAATCAGCGGAAAGCGTGCTGAGAGCGGACTCCGTGAGCTGGAGCTGACGGGGCGGGATATTGATGGGATACTGATAACACATGAGCACGCAGACCACATTCAGGGGCTTGGGGTAATCAGCAGAAAATACGGTATCCCCATCTATGCCACGGCGGGCACGATAAAAGCGATCTTGGAGTATGGCAGCTTAGGCAGTATAGATGAGAGCCTTTTTTGCGAGGTGCAGGCAGACAGAAAGCTTGTAATTAAGGATTTGACGGTCAATCCCATGAGTATTTCCCATGATGCGGCGCAGCCGGTGGGGTATCGTATCAGCTACGGCGACAAGCGGGTTGCCATCTGTACGGATTTGGGAACCTATAACGACTATACGGTGGAGTGCTTAAAGGGGATGGATGCCCTGCTGCTGGAGGCAAACCATGATGTGAATATGCTGCAGGTCGGTCCATACCCGTATTATCTGAAGCAGCGGATACTGGGTGACAGAGGGCATCTTTCCAATGAAAATTCAGGAAGGCTTTTGTGCAGAATCCTGCATGAACGGCTGAAAACGATTTTTTTAGGACATCTGAGCAAGGAGAACAATCTGCCGGAGCTTGCCTATGAGTCGGTCCGGATGGAAATTTCCATGGGAGGTACGCCTTATCAGGCCGGAGATTTTGATATTCGGGTTGCAAGGCGCAGTGAAGTGACTCCGGCGATTGTGATATAGCAGGCGGGAATGCACTGGAAAGCTGCTGGCAGGCGGCAGAAGACACGAAAAAGGAGAATGAACGTTGCGCGGGAGAGACGGGCGCAGGAATGGAGATTGAGATGAAGAGAACGATAATTACAGTGGTTGGCAGGGATACGGTGGGAATCATCGCCAAGGTATGTACCTATCTTGCGGAGAACAATATCAACATTCTGGACATTTCCCAGACGATTGTGCAGGAATATTTCAACATGATGATGATTGTGGACACGGGAAGCTGTGCAAAGTCCTTCGGAGACATGGCAGACGAGCTGACGGCACTGGGTGAGGAAATCGGCGTGATGGTTAAATGCCAGAAGGAGGAAATCTTCGACAAGATGCACCGCATCTGAGCAGGAGAACCTGCTGAAAAATACCGGGAGGCATAGGACATGATTAATCTGTATGAAGTGACGGAAACCAACAAGATGATTGAGAAGGAAAATCTGGATGTAAGAACCATTACAATGGGAATCAGCCTTCTCGACTGTATTGATTCGGATTTGCAGAGACTGAAGGATAAGATATATAACAAGATATATGAGGCGGCAAAGGACTTAGTAAAGACGGGAGAGGAAATCTCCAGAGAGTTTGGCATTCCCATTGTCAACAAGAGAATTTCCGTGACGCCGATTGCACTTGTGGGGAGTGCCGCCTGCAGGTCGGAGGAGGACTTTGCCTCGATTGCGGAAACGCTGGACAGGGTCGCGCGGGATGTCGGCGTGAATTTTATTGGCGGCTACTCCGCTCTGGTCAGCAAAGGAATGACTAAGGCAGATGAGCTGCTGATTCGTTCCATTCCTCAGGCACTTGCTTCGACGGAGCGGGTATGCAGCTCCGTGAATCTGGGTTCAACAAAGACGGGCATCAATATGGATGCCGTGAGACTGATGGGAGAGATTGTTCTGGAGACGGCAGAGCATACGAAGGAGAATGATTCGCTGGGCTGTGCGAAGCTGGTGGTTTTCTGTAACGCACCGGATGACAATCCTTTTATGGCGGGAGCATTTCATGGGGTTACCGAGGCGGATAAAATCATCAATGTGGGTGTCAGCGGACCGGGTGTGGTAAAGACTGCTCTGGAAAAGGTTCGCGGAGAAAATTTCGAGGTGCTTTGTGAAACCATCAAAAAGACAGCCTTCAAGGTGACCAGAGTGGGACAGCTGGTGGCAAAGGAGGCATCCAGACGGCTTAAGGTGCCTTTCGGTATCGTGGATTTGTCGTTGGCACCTACTCCTGCCATAGGAGACAGCGTGGCAGATATTTTGTGCGAGATAGGTCTGGAGCATGCGGGTGCTCCCGGAACGACGGCGGCACTGGCACTTTTGAACGACCAGGTGAAGAAGGGCGGAGTTATGGCATCCTCCTATGTGGGAGGTCTGAGCGGTGCGTTTATTCCGGTCAGTGAGGATCAGGGGATGATAGATGCCGTGAAGGCAGGAGCACTCACGCTGGAGAAGCTCGAGGCGATGACGTGTGTCTGCTCTGTCGGGCTGGATATGATTGCCGTTCCGGGTGATACGAAGGCAACGACGATTGCGGGAGTGATTGCGGATGAAATGGCAATCGGCATGGTGAACCAGAAGACGACGGCGGTACGCATCATCCCTGTAATCGGAAAGGGAGTGGGTGAAACCGTGGAATTTGGAGGGCTGCTCGGCTATGCGCCGATTATGCCGGTCAATTCCTTTTCCTGCGATGCCTTTGTCAACAGGGGAGGACGGATACCTGCACCGATTCACAGCTTTAAGAACTAACAGATTAAAAAGGACAGCATTCCCTCATACAATACATAAGGGAATGCTGTATTCATTTTGAGGTACCCGGCCGCCTTTGAGCGCCAGCAGACCGTGGTAGAGCTGGCTGGAGACGATGTCCTTTTCCAACAGACGAAGGGCTGTGGCGGGAAGTGTCCGCTGCGCGTCGGAAAGACTGGTAATAAGAGGAATGTCTGAACGCTCCCTGATGGCGGTAAGGAGCGGAGCAGCGCTCTTGCGAAAGCCCAGTACGCGTGCGTAGGACGGAAATTCTGACGGCGGGGCGGCTGTCTGCCGGAAGCCAAAAGGAAAATCCTCCTTTGTTATGTCCAGGGTAATGTGAAGCAGGCAGCGGCTGATTCTGGTATAGGTCAGCTCTTTGGTCTTTAGCTGCTCGCAAAAAGCATCAAAGCTGCGGTAGTCCTTCAGACGGTTTGAAATCCGAACGGACAAATCCGGTGTCACATCAAGGTATTTTTCATAGCCGGAGCTTTTCGTGGAAAGCAGCTTATAGTAGAGAATGGAGGATAAATCGTTACTGCAGACAGGAGGATACTTCTGCAGATGCGCACAGAGTATGTCCGCGGCATAAGGAGGAAGCTGCTCGGCTATCAGGCGGCGTTTCTTTTGCGAGAGCTTACGGGAAGCTTCGCCATGAAAGGGCTGCGCGTCTGCGAACCCTTGGAAAGAGTCAGCGGTATCGCTAACGGAAAGTGCCTGTCTGAGCGCGAGGGCAGAACACAGAGGGGCATCGGATGCTCTGTCGTGATAGCTGCTGCCCAGACGCTTTACCGTTACGGGAATCAGGGGACTTTTCAGGCGCAGGAGGGCTTTCATGTACTCGAGAGCGAGTATGTTGTTCGGGGAAGAGAGCAGCTCCTTTGCCGAATCAAGCTCAGGGTGGCATTGCAGCAGGGCGCGTGTGCGTGCGGCAGGATAGGATAGCCCTTCCTTAAGCCGCCCCTGCAGGGCAAGCCGATAGTCGTCAGGCTCTTTGGAGAGAATGGCAGCCGGCTGCCGGAACGCAGTAATATCACCGCATTCGCTTCCGAAACACAGATGTGTGACCGTATGAAGTCCCGTCAGCAGGGAGACGGCACCGGCAGCAAAATGCTCGGCGCTGGCAGTTGCACAGACTGTCGGAAGCTCCAGCACGAGGTCTGCACCCTCCAGAAGTGCCATCCTTGCCCTGGTATGCTTGTCCAGTATGGCAGGTGCGCCCCGCTGGACAAAATTCCCGCTCATGACGACAACCGTGTAATCGGCGCCCGTCAGTGCAAGCGACTGCTCCAGCTGATATTTATGCCCCGAGTGAAAGGGGTTGTATTCTGCGATAATGCCGTTTACCGTCATACCTGTCTCCTGCCTCCATCAGACTCGATTCCCTGATTCACGAAATCCCGTTTAAAAATATAAAACGGCAATGTGAAAAAAATAACACACAGTGTAAGTGTTTACATGCGCCATGACAACAGAAAAATCGGATGGCACGTGAAAGAGCGTGTACTGAAAAATATACAAATTTCCGAATATTTTCCCTTGTGCCCTGTCCTGCTATTTAGTATAATATAACCAGTGCCGTTTGTTAAGTGTAAAACTTATTACAGTGGCAAAAAGGAAAGAACAAGGGATAAGCGGGGAACCGCCGGAAAGGAGAAACTGGTATGTCATACATTGACACGATTAAGGAGAGAGCCAGACTTGACAAGAAGACGATTGTTCTGCCGGAGTCGAATGATAAGAGAACTCTTCTGGCAGCAGCAAAGATTATGGAGGAAGGCATTGCCGACATTATCATGATTGGCAACGAGGAAAAGATAATGGACGGTGCAGGCTGGCTGGAGGTTGATTTGTCCGGCATTACCGTCATCAATCCCCAGACGACTCCCAAGCTGGAGGAATATGTGAATCTGCTGTATGAGACGAGAAAGGCAAAGGGAATGACGCAGGAGAAGGCGAGAGAGATTCTGCTCAGTGATCCTTTGACTTTCGGTATTGTCATGGTTAAGGCAAACGATGCAGACGGTATGGTGGCAGGTGCATGCCATTCGACAGCGGACACCTTAAGACCCGCCCTGCAGATTTTAAAGACAGCGCCCGGCGTAAAGCTGGTTTCTGCTTTCTTTGTCATGGATACCATGTTTAAGGATCAGGGTGAGAACGGCGCATTTCTGTTTGCAGACTGCGGACTGAATCAGGATCCGACGGCAGAGGAGCTGGCTGCGATTGCAGATTCCTCCTCCAGAAGCTTTAAGGCACTTATCGGTCCGAAGCCGGTTATCGCCATGCTGAGCCATTCCACCAAAGGAAGTGCAAAGCATGCGCTGGTGGACAAGGTGGTTGAGGCGGCAAGAATCGCAAAGGAGGAATATCCTCATCTGACGGTAGACGGAGAGCTTCAGCTGGATGCTGCTCTGGTTCCCAATGTCGCAAAGTCCAAGGCACCCGGCAGCCCGGTGGCAGGTAAGGCAAACGTACTGATTTTCCCGAATCTGGATGCAGGAAACATAGGCTATAAGCTGGTGCAGAGGCTGGGTGGTGCAGAAGCGTACGGTCCCATGCTGCAGGGTATTGCAAAGCCTGTGAATGATTTGTCCCGTGGATGTTCATGGGAGGACATTGTCGGCGTTGTTGCACTGACTGCCGTACAGGCACAGTTAGTATAGACGGAAAGGAAAAGAACGATGAAGGTATTAGTAATTAATTGCGGAAGCTCTTCCCTGAAATTTCAGCTGATTGATTCTGAGTCTGAGCAGTGCCTGGCGAAGGGGCTGTGTGAAAGAATCGGAATTGAAGGCAGTATGATTACCTATTCTCCGGAGGGAGGAGACAAGGAGAAGACGGTTACCCCCATGGAAGACCATACCGAGGCAATCCGTCTGGTGCTGGAGGCACTGACCAACCCGGCGACAGGTGTGGTGAAGGACTTGAGTGAAATCGGTGCGGTGGGACACCGCGTGGTACATGGCGGCGAGAAGTTTGCGGAGTCTGTTGTCATCACGGATGAGGTAATGGCGGCAATCGAGGAGTGCAATGACCTTGCACCTCTCCACAATCCTGCAAATCTGATCGGCATCAATGCCTGCAAGAAGCTGATGCCCCAGACACCCATGGTGGCAGTGTTTGATACGGCATTTCATCAGACCATGCCCGAGAAGGCATATATGTACGGACTTCCCTATGAGTATTACAAAAAGTACAAGATTAGAAGATACGGCTTTCACGGAACAAGTCATTCCTATGTTTCAAAGAAGGCGGCTGAGGTTCTCGGAAGAAAGTATGAGGATTTGAAAATAATTGTCTGCCATCTTGGAAACGGTGCGTCCGTCTCTGCCGTAATGAACGGAAAATGCGTTGACACTTCCATGGGACTGACTCCTCTCGAGGGACTGATTATGGGAACGCGCTCCGGCGATATGGATCCTGCCATTATGGAGTTCCTTGCGCATAAGGAGAATAAGAGCATTGATGAGATTATGGCAGTGCTTAACAAAAAGTCCGGAGTACTTGGACTTTCAGACAATCTATCCTCCGATTTCCGTGATTTGGAGGCGGGCTACAATCAGGGCGATGAAAACGCAAGCCGTGCGTTGCAGACCTACTGCTACCGTGTGGCAAAGTATATCGGCTCCTACGTGGCTGCCATGAACGGCGTGGATGTTATCTGTTTTACGGCAGGTGTCGGTGAGAATGCGTCTCTGGTACGCACCATGGTATGCGAGGAATACCTCGGCTATCTCGGTATTGCGATTGACCAGGAGGCAAACCATAAGCGTGGCGAGGACATTACAATTACAACCGCTGATAGCAGGACCACCGTAATGGTGATTCCCACCAACGAGGAGCTTGCCATCGCAAGAGAGACGGTTCGTCTGGTTTAGAACGAATACAGGGAACGAATATAGGTAAAAATTCTGTTGACAAATCAGAGGCGCATGAGTATAATAAGTCAGTGTGTGGGTAAAACCGCGATAAATCTATACATAGGAGTCGCTATGTTAGTGAATTTATCTGATGTGCTTACATCTGAGGGCAGACGGCTGAGCGCAGACATACCGTTGGAGCTAGATTGCTTTGAAAGCAGGATGGGACGCTTTGAGATTACGGAGAAAACGCCGGTTCATCTCGAGGTGGAGAACATCGGCAGGGAGAAGGCAAGGATTAAGGGTGAGGTCAGGCTAAGGTTTCGGACGGTCTGTGACCGTTGCCTGACAGAGATGCCGACGGCGCTTGCTTTGCAGTTCGACAGGACTGTTGCCTCTCCGGAGGTTTTGGCAGAGGATGAGGAAATGGATGACCTGAGCTTTATGGAGGGTTACCAGCTGGATGTAGAGGCTTTTGTGTACAATGAAATTATTGGTAACTGGCCTGCGAAGGTTTTGTGCGCGGAGGACTGCAGGGGCTTGTGCCCGGTGTGCGGACAGAATCTGAATGTAAAGGACTGTGGATGCGATACCTTCGTTCCCGATCCGCGGATGGCAGTGATACAAGACATTTTTAAGGGTGACAAGGAGGTGTAACGATGTCTATTTGTCCTAAGAATAAATCTTCCAAAGCAAGAAGAGATAAGAGAAGAGCCAACTGGAAGATGAGTGCTCCCACTCTCGTAAAGTGCAGCAAGTGCGGCGAGCTGATGATGCCCCACAGAGTCTGCAAGGCTTGCGGTTCTTACAACAAAAAGCAGGTTGTGAGTGCTGACTAATCGGATGTCTGCGAGAGCGGACGGCAAGTGTTGAAAGGTTTGAGATCTGCAAAAGCAGGGCGTTCCTCGTGCGGAGGGGCGTCCTTTTTTTGGCGGCAGACACCGTAAAATTTTTCCTTGATTTTTATAAGGGTATCCATTATAGTAAAGTAGAGTGTACGGGTAAGGATATGGAAGGAAGCGTGCAAATGGCTGAGAGGGTGAATGTGGCAGTGGATGCCATGGGCGGAGACAATGCCCCCGGTGAAATCATAAAGGGAGCTGTAGAGGCAGTTAATACGGATGACAGGGTGAAGGTCTTTCTGGTGGGCAGAGAGCCGGTTATCCGGGAAGAGCTGAAGCAGTATACCTACCGTGAGGAGCAGCTGGAGATTGTAAATGCCGGGGAAGTCATTGAGACGGGAGAGCCTCCGGTGATGGCAATTCGCAGGAAGAAGGACTCCTCCATTGTGAAGGCAATGTATATGGTGAAGGAGGGAAACTGCGATGCGCTTGTGTCAGCGGGAAGTACCGGTGCAGTGCTCGTGGGCGGACAGGTGATTGTCGGGCGCATCAGGGGAGTGGAGAGACCTCCGCTGGCACCCCTGATTCCGAATATCAACGGTGTAAGCCTGCTTTTGGACTGCGGAGCGAATGTGGATGCGAGACCGTCCCAGCTGTTACAGTTTGCAAAAATGGGCAGCATCTATATGGAGAGCGTGGTAGGAGTCAAGAATCCAAGAGTAGGACTTGTGAATATAGGCGTGGAAGAGGAAAAGGGAAACGCACTCACAAAGGAGACCTATCCGTTGCTGCAGAACTGTCCGGAAATCAACTTTATAGGAAATGTGGAGGCGAGGGACATTCCCATGGGCGTCGCGGATGTGCTTGTCTGTGAAGCGTTTGCCGGAAACATAGTCTTAAAGATGTATGAGGGCGTGGGTGCAGCCATGATAAAGAAAATAAAGGCGGGTATGATGGAGTCTTTGCGCAGTAAAATAGGCGCACTGCTGGTAAAGTCTGCCCTGAAGAAGACCCTGAAGGACTTTAGCACGGATGAGTACGGAGGAGCGCCCCTGCTGGGCTTAAATGGTCTGGTAGTAAAGACACACGGAAGCAGCAAGGCTGTGGAAATCAGAAATTCTATCCTGCAATGCATTGCATTTAAGGAACAGAATATAAATGAAAAAATCAGGGAACAAATAGTTCTTCAAGATTAAGGAAAGAAGGAAACGTTATGGAATTTGAAAAGCTGAAGAAAGTAATTGCAGAGGTTTTGAATGTGGACCCGGATGAGATTACAATGGAGACGACCTTTCTGGATGATTTAGGGGCGGATTCACTCGATGTATTTCAGATTATTATGGGGATTGAGGAAGAGTTTGATATTGAGATTCCCGCTGAAAAGGCAGAAAAGATTACAAATGTCGAAGAGGCAGTAGAACTGATTAAGGGTGCATTAAGCTAATCAGAGCTCGTTATTATAAGGCTTTCAATAAGAGCAGTAAGTCTGTGGGGCATACTGCTCTTTCTTTTGAAGAGATTGGGCAGGGAAGAATTGCGAAAGCAGGGATGAGAATGCAGGAAGAATATACGCTTAAGCTGCTGCAGGAGCGAATAGGATATGAATTTCATGATACGGGTCTGCTGAAGCAGGCATTGACCCACAGCTCCTTTACCAATGAACAGAAAATCAATAAAACGCAGAACTATGAACGGCTTGAGTTTTTGGGAGATGCTGTGCTGGAGCTGGTATCGAGTGAATTTCTGTTTAAGGAGTACAGTAAGGTACCGGAAGGAGAGCTGACAAAGAAGCGCGCGTCCATGGTCTGTGAACCTTCTCTTGCATTTTGCGCGAGAGACCTTGAACTGGGGCGTTTTATCCGTCTTGGAAAGGGTGAGGAGAACACAGGAGGAAGGGGAAGGGACAGCATTGTCTCTGACGTGATGGAGGCGGTCATTGGTGCAATCTATCTGGATGGCGGATTCGAGGCGGCAAAGTGCTTTATCAACCGGTTTATTCTTTCGGATTTAGAGGACAAGCAGCTTTTCTACGACAGCAAGAGTAATTTGCAGGAGCTGATACAGGGGAAGCTGAAAGGGGAGTTTCATTACGAGCTTCTCGAGGAAAGCGGCCCGGAGCACAATAAAACCTTCCGCGTTTCTGTAGTATTGGAGGAGACGACGGGAAACAGGGTGCTCGGTGAGGGCGAGGGAAGAACAAAGAAGGCGGCGGAGCAGCAGGCGGCATACAGGGCGCTTCTGCTTCTGAGAGGTAAATAAATGTATTTAAAGAGCATCGAGGTACAGGGATTTAAGTCCTTTGCCAATAAGATAACCTTCCAGTTTCATAACGGCATCACGGGGATTGTCGGACCCAACGGCAGCGGAAAGAGCAATGTCGCCGATGCGGTGCGCTGGGTGCTTGGTGAGCAGCGGGTAAAGCAGCTGCGTGGTGCGAGTATGCAGGATGTCATTTTCTCGGGCACAGAGAACAGGAAGCCCTTAAGCTATGCTTATGTAGCCATTACCCTTGACAATGCAGATCATCAGCTTGCCATTGATTTTGATGAGGTGACGGTGGCGAGGCGTATTTACCGTTCCGGAGAAAGTGAATATCTGATTAACGGAAGCCCGTGCAGATTAAAGGATGTCAACGAGCTGTTTTACGATACCGGTATCGGTAAGGAGGGGTATTCCATTATCGGGCAGGGGCAGATTGACAAAATTTTAAGCGGTAAGCCGGAGGAGCGGCGTGAGCTTTTTGACGAGGCTGCCGGTATCGTAAAGTTTAAGCGCAGGAAGGCTGCGGCACAGACAAAGCTGGAGAACGAAAAGCAGAATCTGGTGCGAGTCAACGATATTCTCTCTGAGCTGGAAAAGCAGGTGGGACCTCTGGAGAAGCAGTCCGAGGTGGCGAAGGTTTATCTGCGCAAAAAGGAAGAGCTGAAGACACTGGATGTCAACGTGTTTCTGCTGGAAAACGGGCGCATCAGGGAGCAGCTGCAGACAGTAGAGGAAAAGTATACGCTTGCGTCAGGGGAGCTTCAGGATGCCGGGGAGCAGTACGAGGCTATCCGCGAGGAATATGAGCGGATTCAGGAGGAAATTGAAAGCCTGGACGAGTCGATTGAGCAGGCGAGGAGTACCCTCACCGATACAGGGTTGATGCGTGGCAGACTGGAAGGCGAAATGAACGTCCTAAAGGAGCAGATTAACTCGGCAAGAGGGAGCGAGACGCATCTGATGAACCGCCGTAGGGCATTGGAGGAGGAAATCTCTGCGAAGGAAAAGGACAGGGAGGCAATACTTGGCGAGAAGAGCAAGACCGATGCACAGGTGCAGGAGATAACGGCAGCGGCTGACAGCGCAAGAACCAGACTGGAGGAAATCCAGAATCGGATAGAGGAGCTAAACAACAGCATTGAGGGCGGAAAGAATACCATTATCGGTGAATTGAATCAGAGGGCGACCATTAAGTCAAGAATGGGGCGCTTTGACACCATGATGGAGCAGATAAATATCCGAAAGGCGGAGCTGAATTCCAGATTGCTCAGGGCGAAATCCGATGAAGCGGCGCGAGAGGAAAATATAAAGAAGCTGGAAGAGGCATTTGAAACCGTTACGGGAGAGCTTCATAAAATGACAGAGGAAGAGGCTGCCATGGAGCTTAAGCTGGGTGATATCCGCGAGGAGCTTGCAGGAAAGGACGGAAGGCTGAGGGAGGCACAGAGTGCTTACCACATGGAGAAGTCTAAGCTGGAGGCACTGTCCAATCTGACGGAACGCTATGAGGGTTATGGCGGCAGTGTCAAGAAGGTGATGGAGCAGAAGGAGGGCAACAAAGGAATCATCGGTGTCGTAGCGGACATCATCAAGACGGAAAAGAAATATGAGACTGCCATCGAGACAGCGCTCGGCGGCAACATCCAGAATATTGTCACTGACAATGAAGAGACCGCTAAGGGGATGATTCAATTCTTAAAGAGCAACAGGCTGGGGCGTGCCACATTTCTGCCTCTAACCAGCATCACGAAGCCGCAGGAATTCAAAACCCCGGAGGTGCTAAACGAAAAGGGCATTGTCGGGATGGCAGATTCTCTGGTGCAGACAGAAGGAAAGTATCGTGATGTGGCAAGGGCAATGCTGGGGCGCATTGTTGTGGTAGACCACGTGGACAATGCGGTTAAGATTGCCAGAAAGTATGATTACGCCATCCGCATGGTAACTTTGGAGGGCGAGCTGTTAGTGCCCGGCGGTGCCATCAGCGGAGGTGCCTTTAAAAACAACAGCAACCTTCTGGGGCGTCGCCGTGAGCTGGATGAGCTGGAGAAGAATGCCAAAAAGCTGCTTACCCTGATTGATGAACTGAACAGGGAAATAGATGACACAAAGACAGGACGCAATAAGCTGCGTATGGAGCTGGAAGCCCTGAAAGCGGAAATTCAGAGAAAATCCATTGAGCAGAATACGGCAAGACTCAATATCAGTCAGGCGAGAGAGCGGATGGAGGAGGAGGTGGAGGGCGTTGCCTCCCTGAAGCTGGAAGAAAAGGAAATAGAAACTAAAATCTTCGAGATAAGGAATGACAAGGAAGCCGTTTTGCAGGAGCTTTCAGACAGTGAGAGCCTAGAACGTAACACGCAGGAGCAGATTGTTCTTTTCCAGCAGCAGCTGGAGGAGCAGCGTGTGCTGGAGACGGGCGCGTCTGCTGCTGTTTCCGAGTGGGAGCTGAAGGCGGAGAAGCTGCTCCAGTCACAGGGCTTTAAGCAGGCGAATGTGGACCGTATCAACGGCGAGATTGAGCATTCACAGTATGAGCTGACGGAAATCCTGCAGGCGTTGGAGGATAATCAGGCAGCGGTTGAACGCAAAAAGCATAACATCGAAGAGATAGAGAAAACAATAGCAGCATCCTATGACACACAGAATGAATCTGAGGGAAGGCTGAAGGAAATTATTACCCGCAAGGAGGAGCAGACGGCAAGACAGAAGAGCTTCTTTAAAAGAAGGGAGGAGCTGGCGGAAAGGAGAGGCGCACTGGACAAGGAGGTTTATCGTCTGGGCACTCAGAAGGAGAAGCTGGAGGACTCACTGGAAACACAGATTAACTATATGTGGGATGAGTACGAGATAACCTTAAGTGATGCAGCCACGATGCGCGACGAAGGAATGACGGAGCTTTCTGCCATGAAGCGGGAAATTGCTTCACTCAAGGAGCAGATTAAGAAGCTGGGTGATGTCAATGTCAATGCCATTGAGGATTACAAGAACCTTATGGAGCGCTTTACCTTCATGAAAACTCAGCACGATGACCTTGTGGAAGCAGAGAAAACGCTGGAGGGTATCATCGGCGAACTGGACACTGCCATGCGGAAGCAGTTTGCGGAAAAATTTGCGGAAATTAACCGGGAGTTCGATAAGGTGTTCAGGGAGCTTTTCGGCGGCGGAAAAGGTACGCTGGAGCTTATGGAGGATGAGGATATTCTGGAGGCAGGCATCAGGATTATCGCGCAGCCGCCCGGAAAGAAGCTGCAGAATATGATGCAGTTATCCGGAGGCGAGAAGGCGCTGACGGCAATCTCGCTGCTTTTTGCCATCCAGAACCTGAAGCCATCGCCCTTCTGTCTGCTGGATGAGATAGAGGCGGCGCTGGATGATTCCAATGTGGGACGTTTCGCAAAGTATTTACATAAGCTGACGAAGAATACACAGTTTATTGTCATTACCCACAGAAGGGGAACCATGGAGCAGGTCGACAGGCTCTACGGAATTACCATGCAGGAGAAGGGTGTGTCAACGCTGGTGAGCGTCAACCTGATTGACAGGGAGCTGGAGAATTAAACAGAAAGGTTTGCGGCATGAGTGAGGAAAAGAAGGGCTTTTTTGCCAGATTAAAGGCGGGGCTGACCAAGACAAGAGATAATATTGTCAGGGGAATTGATTCCGTGTTTAGCGGATTTTCCAGTATTGATGAGGACTTCTATGAGGAGCTGGAGGAGATACTCATCATGGGAGATATCGGAGTCAGTGCAACCACCAGGATCCTGGAGCGCCTGAAGAGTCAGGTGAAGGAGCAGCATCTGAAGGAGCCGATGGAATGCAGACAGCTTTTGATTGAGAGCATCCGAGAGCAGATGCAGGTGGACGAGACCGCCTATGATTTTGAAAAGAAGCAGTCTGTGGTTATGGTGATCGGTGTCAACGGCGTAGGAAAAACCACCTCTGTCGGAAAGCTTGCGGGCAAGCTCAAAAGTCAGGGCAGGAAGGTTTTGATTGCCGCAGCGGACACCTTCCGGGCAGCGGCGGGGGAGCAGCTTGCGGAGTGGGCAAGGCGCGCAGCGGTTCCCATGGTGGGCGGCACGGAGGGGGCAGACCCCGCGAGCGTTGTGTTCGATGCGGTTTCGGCGGCAAAGGCGCGGGATGTGGACGTGCTTCTCGTCGATACGGCGGGCAGACTGCACAACAAGAAAAATCTGATGGAAGAGCTGCGGAAGATGAACCGTATCATAGACAGGGAATTTCCGAATGCGCACAGGGAAAATCTGATTGTGCTGGATGGAACGACGGGACAGAACGCCCTCGTTCAGGCGAGAGAGTTCGGTGAGGTTGCAGAGCTGACAGGAATTATCCTGACTAAGATGGACGGAACGGCAAAGGGCGGAATTGCTGTCGCAATTCAGTCGGAGCTGAAGGTTCCCGTGAAGTATATCGGAGTCGGGGAGACTATAGAGGATTTGCAGAAATTTGATGCGGATGAGTTCGTGAATGCACTGTTTGACGTCCCTGCAAAACAGGAGGCGCAGGAAGACGGCTGTGAAACGCAAAAATGAGGGAAAGATACAAACAGAAAGAAGGATGGAAACATGGGAGAGCAGATGCTTACATTGGAAAAGTTTGAGGAAGCCTCTGAGGTGGTAAGAAAGGTTACTCTGGAGACAAAGCTGATATACAGTGATTTCCTCAGCAGCCAGACGGGAAACAGGGTTTATCTGAAGCCGGAGAATATGCAGCTGACGGGAGCCTACAAGCTGAGAGGTGCCTACTACAAGATGAGTACCCTGACGGGTGAGGAGCGTGCAAAGGGGCTGATTACCGCCTCTGCCGGGAATCATGCACAGGGAGTTGCCTATGCGGCGAAATGCTATGGAGCGAAAGCGACCATCGTGATGCCTACCACTACACCGTTAATTAAAGTAAACCGTACCAAGGGCTATGGCGCCGAGGTGGTGCTTTATGGAGATGTGTACGATGAGGCGTGCGCAAGGGCATACGAACTGGCAGAGGAGCATGGCTATACCTTCATTCATCCCTTTGATGACCTCGCGGTTGCCACAGGACAGGGCACCATTGCCATGGAGATTGTGAAGGAACTTCCGCTGGTGGACTATATTCTGGTTCCCATCGGGGGAGGCGGTCTTGCCACGGGTGTCTCCACTCTCGCGAAGCTGCTTAATCCCAAGATTAAGGTGATAGGGGTAGAGCCTGCGGGAGCAAACTGTATGCAGATATCTTTGAATAACGGAAGTGTGACAACCCTGCCGAAGGTCAACACCATCGCTGACGGGACGGCAGTGAAAACACCGGGTGGCAAGCTGTTTCCGTACATCCAGAGCAATCTTGACGACATCATCACCGTGGAGGATGAGGAGCTGGTAGTCGCTTTTCTGGACATGGTGGAGAATCACAAGATGGTAGTGGAAAACTCGGGACTTCTGGCGGTTGCAGCCCTGAAGCATCTGAATGTGAAGGATAAGAAGGTGGTTTCCATCCTAAGCGGAGGCAACATGGATGTCATCACCATGTCCTCGGTTGTACAGCAGGGATTGATTATCAGG
The DNA here is from genome assembly GCA_964475665.1 of uncultured Acetatifactor sp. GTDB lineage: Bacteria > Bacillota > Clostridia > Lachnospirales > Lachnospiraceae > Acetatifactor. The sequence goes on from CAYZAU010000010.1 coordinate 35,516, forward strand.
GACAGAATTTTTACCGTATCGGTTCTGTTGCCGGATAAGCCGGGAGAGCTGTGCAGGGTTTCAGGCATCATTGCGGGAGTTAATGGCAACGTTATCAAGCTGGAGCATAACCAGTTTGTATCCATCAACCGCAGCGCCGCCGTGGAACTGCGCATTACGCTGGAGGCTTTTGGCACGGAGCACAAGAGTCAGATTATGCAGGCTCTGGAGCGCGAGGGCTATCAGCCTAAGCTGGTAAGAACCAATATATAAATCAGGTTTCTGAATAGCCGTATTTTTTAAAAGAAGTGAATGTATTCGCTGATTAAAACCGCATATGATAAGTATGCGGTTTTGTTTTTCATGGAAGACGGAGGATTTACAGACACCGAGGCCTGCTTAAGGGCAGAAAAAGGGGGAGTATGAGATATGGGCATGAGTAAGGAGCAGCAGAGGGAAATACAGTCGGAGGCGGGAAAGTCGTGGAGGCGCAGGGCAGTGGATTATGCGGTGATTACTCTGGCATCCGGCATCTATGCGGTAGCGGTCAGCCTTTTTCTTGACCCAAACCGACTGGCTCCGGGAGGAGTGACCGGTATTGCCATTATCCTGAATCATCTGACCGGCCTGGAGACAGGAACATGGGTGCTTTTGATTAATCTGCCGATTATAGCACTGGGAACATGGAAGTTCGGGCTGCGCTTTATTTTGTCCACCATGTACTGTACGGCGCTGACCTCTTTTCTGATGAATTTGCTTGCGCCCATCGGGGCAGTTACAAGCGACCCGTTTTTAGCGGCTGTGGCAGGCGGTGCCCTGATGGCGGTGGGGCTTGGGCTGGTTTTTCGGTCGGGCGCAACAACGGGCGGCACGGATGTGGTTATCAAGCTGCTGCGACTGCGTTTCCCGCATCTGAGAACAGGATCGCTGTTTCTGATTACGGACGCTGCCATCGTTGCCGTTTCCGGCGCTGTGTTTAAAAATCTGGATGTGGCACTTTATGCGGGGCTTGTCGTGTTCATCAATTCCGTGCTGCTGGATGTCGTACTTTACGGGAGGGACGGCGCAAAGCTGCTCTTTATCATCAGCGACAGACATGAGCAGATTACCCGGCGCTTTCTGGAGGAGATGGACATAGGGGTTACCTATATCTCGGGAAGCGGTGCTTACAGCGGCAGGAACAAAAAGGTTATCATGTGCGTGATGAAGAAGCCGCTTGCCCCGAAGGCGGAGGAGGTTGTGCGGGAGGAGGACCCGCAGGCATTTATGATAGTCACAAGCGCTACGGAAATTTTCGGAGAGGGCTACAAGAGTATCTTCAGTGAGCGGCTGTGACAAGGCAGGGCTGCCGAAAAGATAGTCAGAGAAGCAATTTCAGAAAAGGAATTTCAGAAAAGCAATTTCCGCGGAGAACTTTCAGGGAACGGGTGTCAAGAAAAAATGCTTGACACCTCTTTTGTTGTGTAGTAAGATACACAAGGTTGGTGAATATGGAAAAGATATATAAACAGACAATGCTATTTGATTTTTATGGAGAGCTGCTGACGGAGCACCAGCGGAGTATTTATGAGGATGCGGTGTACAATGATATGTCTCTGGGAGAAATCGCACAGGAGCGCGGCATCAGCAGACAGGGTGTACACGATCTGGTGAAGCGTTGCGACAGGATTTTGCAGGAGTATGAAAGCAAGCTGCACCTGGTCGAACGTTTTGCAAAGGCGAAGACTACGGTGGGAGAAATCGAAAGGCTGACCCGGACGGTGACGGAGGAGCAGGCAGGGTCTGGTGAAGAGTCGCAGAAATGCCTGAGAGAAATCAGAAGGCTTTCGGCAAAGCTGCTGGAGGAGCTGTAGAGTGCTTTCACAGGAAGGCGGCGTGTAAGAACAGGCTGTGTGGCAGCCGGATGACGGTGTGTAAGAGCCATACGGCAGTCGGATGACAGGGCGTAGAGGCGTATGACGGCTGAATTATAGGTTCATGGAAGTAAGAGGAAGTTTGCGTGGCATTTGAGAGCTTGACGGATAAACTGCAAAATATATTTAAGAATCTGCGGGGTAAAGGCCGCCTGACAGAGGAGGATGTAAAAGCTGCCCTGAAGGAGGTTAAGCTGGCACTGCTGGAGGCTGATGTAAGCTTTAAGGTGGTGAAGCAGTTCATCAAAAGCGTGGAGGAGCGAGCCGTAGGACAGGATGTCATGAACGGACTTAATCCTGCCCAGATGGTTATCAAGATTGTAAATGAAGAGATGATAGCCCTTATGGGGAGCGAGACCACGGAAATTCAGTTCCAGCCCGGCAAGGCAATCACCGTCATCATGATGGCAGGACTGCAGGGTGCAGGTAAAACCACGGCGACGGCAAAGATTGCCGGAAGGCTGAAGCTCAAGGGAAAGAAATCCCTGCTGGTTGCATGCGACGTTTACAGACCGGCAGCAGTTGAGCAGCTGCAGATTAACGGGGCAAAACAGGAGGTGGATGTGTTCTCCATGGGCACAGAGCACAAGCCTGCTGACATAGCGAAGGCAGCAATTGCCCATGCAGAGAAGAACGGTCATAATGTTGTCATTCTGGATACGGCGGGACGACTGCATGTGGACGAAGACATGATGACAGAGCTTCAGGAAATAAAAGGCGCTGTTTCGGTACATCAGACCTTACTGGTGGTGGATGCCATGACGGGTCAGGATGCGGTGAATGTTGCAGGGGAATTTGAACGGCAGGTCGGAATAGACGGTGTTGTTCTCACAAAGCTGGACGGCGACACACGGGGCGGTGCAGCACTCTCTATCAGAGCAGTTACGGGAAAGCCGATTTTATATGTCGGCATGGGAGAGAAGCTTTCTGATATGGAGCAGTTTTATCCGGAGCGGATGGCAAACCGTATTCTGGGAATGGGAGATGTGCTGACCCTGATAGAGAAGGCACAGGAAAGCATTGACCTGGATGAGGATAAGGGTCGCGAGATGGCAGGGCGCATGAAGAAGGGGAAGTTCGATTTTGAGGACTACCTGGAGAGCATGAAGCAGATGCGCAACATGGGGGGACTTTCCAGTATCTTAAGCATGCTGCCGGGAATGGGCATCAGGGGCGCAGACTTGGATTCCATGATAGATGAAAAGCAGATGAAGCGTATGGAAGCGATTGTGCTTTCCATGACGAAGGAGGAACGGAAAAATCCCAAGCTGCTCAATCCTCAGAGGAAGCACCGTATCGCAAAGGGTGCAGGAGTGGATGTGGCAGTGGTGAACCGTTTTATCAAGCAGTTTGAGCAGAGTCAGAAGATGATGAAGCAATTTGGCGGCGGAAAGCGCGGCAGAGGAATGCTTGGCGGCTTTCCCGGAAGGAAGGGCGGCTTTCCCTTCTGACAGTATCAAGGAAGGGTAGCTTCGGGGGAGCTTTCCCGGGGCTTAAGGAGGAAGGACCTCCTGTGAATCAGGTGAATCTGGCTGTTACAAAAGCAGGCAATTCATATATAGAAACAATATTTATGGAAACAATGGAGGAAAAAACAATGGCAGTAAAAATCAGACTGAGAAGAATGGGACAGAAGAAGGCTCCTTTTTATAGAATCATCGTAGCTGATTCTCGTTCCCCCAGAGACGGAAGGTTCATCGAGGAAATCGGAACCTACGATCCCAGCACGGAGCCCAGCACTTTCACCATCAATGAAGAGCTGGCTAAGAAGTGGCTTGCAAACGGCGCACAGCCCACAGAGCAGGTAGGAAAACTCTTTAAGGCAGCTGGCATCGAAAAATAAATTTTGATTCTTTGGAGGTGGCTATGAAGGAATTAGTTGAAGTAGTTGCGAAAGCACTTGTCGACAATCCGGATGAGGTTGTTGTAACCGAGAGAACTGAAGGCAGAAGTACAGTCATCGAACTTCATGTAGCTGCATCCGATATGGGTAAGGTTATCGGCAAACAGGGAAGAATTGCAAAGGCGATTCGCTCTGTCGTGAAAGCTGCATCATCCAAAGAGAACAAAAGGGTGGATGTTGAGATTGTATAATCCGGCGAAAAGGGCGGAAGCGTTCTTTTCGGACGATGTCAGGCAGGGAGGAACAGAGTATTGTTCCTCCTTGCTTACGCTATGGGAGAAGCTATGGAAGAATTTTTTCAGGTAGGCATTATTACGGCGACGCACGGCGTGCGGGGCGAAGTGAAGGTCTTTCCGACTACGGATGATGCGAAGCGCTTTAAGCGTTTAAGGGAAGTTATCGTCAATACGGGAAAAGAACAGATAACTCTGGAAATAGAGGGTGTTAAATTCTTTAAGCAGTTTGTCATCCTGAAATTCAAGGATATCGACAATATAAACGATGTGGAAAAATTTCGCAAGAGTACCCTGCAGGTTTCCAGAAAGGATGCGGTGCGCTTAAAAAGGGACGAGTACTTTGTGGCGGATTTGATGGGACTTAAGGTGCTCGACGAGGACGGACAGGAGCTGGGAGTGCTTGAAAGCGTCATGGAGACAGGTGCCAACGATGTCTATGTAATCCGCTTAAAGGACGGCAGAGAACTGCTTCTTCCGGCAATTAAGCAGTGCGTGCTGGAGGTGGACGTGGAAGCGGGCTTTATCAGGATTCATATTTTGGAAGGGCTGTTGGACGAGGAAAGATGAGATTTCATGTATTGACACTGTTTCCTGAAATGATTGAGCAGGGGCTTGCCTCCAGTATCACGGGCAGGGCTCTGGAGGAGGGAAAGATTTCCCTGAATGCGGTAAACATCCGCAATTATACCCGGGAGAAGCATGGCAGGGTAGACGATTATCCCTACGGCGGCGGTGCGGGAATGCTGATGCAGGCACAGCCTGTCTTTGATGCCTATCATGCGGTGACGGACGGCAGAAGGCTGCGGACGGTTTTCGTGACACCGGCAGGGAGAACCTTTAACCAGAAAATGGCAAAGGAGCTTTCTGGGGAGGAGGAGCTGGTCTTTCTGTGCGGACACTATGAAGGAATAGATGAGCGTGTGCTGGAGGAGGTGGTTACGGATTATGTTTCCATCGGAGACTATGTGCTGACGGGCGGTGAGCTGCCTGCCATGGTTATGATAGATGCAATCGCGAGGCTTGTTCCGGGAGTGCTTGGGAATGAAGCCTCTGCCTGCGAGGAGAGCTTCTTTAATGACCTTTTGGAATATCCCCAGTATTCCAGACCGGAGGTATGGCGAGGCAGGGAGGTTCCCGGGGTACTGCTGTCCGGCAACCATAAGAAAATAGAAGAGTGGCGCAGACGGCAGGCGGAGGAACGCACAAAAAGAATACGTCCCGATTTGTACGGAAGGTATGAGGAAAAGCAAAGACTGATAAAGCGCCTTGCCCGGGACAAACGAAATCAAATTCATATTATAGAGAGCTTAAAGCGCGGACAGGGAGAAATTCTGTATGCCGGGGAAAACAGTCTGCTGGTATATGACAGCGCAGCGCGGGTTGGTATGCTGCTTCTGGAGGAGAACCAAAAGACGGACGCTGTCAGGATGCAGGAGGAGAACCGCGAAGCGGAAATGAAGCTGCTGGGGGCAGTTCCGGCAGAGGCGGAGTATGTGGTGGTGTCGCAGAAAAATCTGGTGCGGCTTTTGGAGGAGAACGGCTTTTGCGAGCTTCTTAAGTGCAGGCAGTATCTGTACCCGCAGAGGGAGAGCCTGCCTGTCCGCCACAAGGACATCCGAAGGCTTGCCAGAACAGAGCTGACAAAGGAACAGACGGCATTTCTCTACGCCAGCTATGACGTGGAGGAAATTGGAGAGCGTCTGGATGCGGGAGCGCTGTACGGAGCTTTTGACGGAGAACGCCTTGTGGGCTTTGTCGGGTTGCACGCAGAAGGAAGCACGGGACTTCTCTATGTGGACGAGATGTACCGCAGAAAAGGAATTGCGGAAAGCATGATGGCATATCTTGTCAATCGTCAGCTGGAAAAGGGTTGGATACCCTATGGGCAGGTGGAGGAAGAAAATGAGCCCTCAAAGCGGTTGCAGGAGAAGCTTGGATTTTATTCGGCAGGAAGAGAAATCTGGTGGATGAAACGTCAGCCGAAATGTTGAAAAAGTGCTTGCAATTAGAAAAAGCATATGCTAAAATCTAAATGTTGTGAAAACGAGATGGTCCTCTGTTACAAGAATGTATTAAGAACATCCATTTTATGAAGGAGGCTCGTTATGAGTGATATTATCAAGGAAATCGAAGCAGAACAGTTAAAGGCAAGCGTTGATGAGTTTGCAGTTGGTGATACCGTAAAGGTTTATGGTAAAATCAAAGAGGGAAACCGTGAAAGAATTCAGGTCTTTGAGGGCGTTGTGCTGAAGAGACAGGGCGGAAGCAACAGAGAGACTTTCACTGTGAGAAAGACCTCCAACGGCATCGGCGTTGAGAAAACATGGCCTCTGCACTCCCCCAACGTAGAAAAGATTGAGGTAGTCAGAAGAGGTAAGGTAAGACGTGCAAAGCTGAATTACCTGAGAGACCGTGTTGGTAAGAAGGCAAAGGTAAAAGAGCTGGTAAAGTAAGCAGACGAAAAGAACTGCCGCCCGGACGGATGAAAATCCGTAAGGCGGCAGTTTTTTTGATATTTTTAACAGTATAATCTTGTGTCAAAAAAATCTGTAACTGATACAAAAGGTGTGGTATAATAATTCTGCTGGCGCAGGATCCATGCGGCTTGCGCCGCCTGACAGCCACTGCGTGGCTGATTCTACCGGGCAGTCCATGGATTGAAAATCAAATGCCCCTTCGGGTCGCTTGATTTCCTGCGCTCATGGTATAATAAAATTCTGTAGTTACAGAATGTTATACGGCCCTTTGGGCGCAAAAGGAAAATAAGCGACGCGGCATTTTATGGTATAGGAACGAGGTATGGCGAAACAAAAGGGTTTAAGCTTTTACAGGAGAAGAAAAAAGATTAGCTCTGCGCTTGTCCGCGAGGTGTTTGGCTGGATTTTCGGGATACTGGCGGCGATTTTTATTGCGGTGGTGCTGAGCTTCTTCTTTGGAATGAAGACCAGTGTGGTAGGTGTTTCCATGGAACCTACTTTATACAACGAGCAGGACGTTTTTGTCAACCGCTTTCTCTATGTCTTTTCTACGCCGAAGCGGGGAGACATTGTAGTCTTTTTGCCGAATGGGAATGAGAATGCCCACTATTACATAAAGAGGGTGGTGGCAGTTCCGGGGGACAAGGTATTGATTCAGGACGGAGTCCTTTTCGTGAATGGACTGGAGAGTAAGTGGGTGACGGAGAAGCTTCAGGATGCGGGAAATGCCGCAAATGAGCTCGTCCTTGGCAGCGGAGAGTATTTCTGTATCGGCGACAATCCCGGAAACAGTGAGGACAGTCGCTCGGCAAACATTGGCCCGGTGAAGGAAAAAGATATTATAGGAAAGGTATGGTTTCGTGCTGTCTGTAAAGAGGCAGGCATGGGATTTGTGAAATAGAGGCATGAATTATCAATGGTATCCCGGTCATATGACAAAGGCTGTTCGTATGATGCAGGAAAATATTAAGCTGATAGATTTGGTGATTGAGCTGGTGGATGCGCGTATTCCGAGGAGCAGCCGAAATCCGGATATTGATGAGCTGGGGAAAAACAAGTCCAGAATTATCCTGCTGAACAAGGCAGATTTGGCAGACCCGGTATTAAATCGACAGTGGATGAAGACCTTTAAAGAACAGGGGGCGTATGCACTGGAGGTGAATGCCAGAAGCGGTGACGGCTTAAAGGTAATTAACTCTCTTGTGCAGGAGGCGTGCAAAGAGAAGCTTGAGAGAGACAGAAAGCGTGGAATTGTAAATCGTCCCGTGCGGGCGATGGTGGTAGGAATTCCAAACGTGGGAAAATCCACCTTTATCAATTCCTTTGCAGGGAAAGCCTGTGCAAAAACAGGGAATAAACCGGGTGTTACAAAGGGAAAACAGTGGATTAGACTGAATCGGAGTCTGGAGCTATTAGATACTCCGGGAATCCTTTGGCCGAAGCTTGAGGATCAGCAGGCAGGAATGCACCTTGCGTTTATCGGGTCTATGAACGATGAGGTAATCATCATGGAGGAGCTTGCCTGTGATTTGTTAAGAGTACTTAAGGAGCGGTATCCGAATGCTGTAAGGACAAGATACGGCATTACAGGTGAAGGCTCTGTGGAGGCGACCCTGGAGGAGCTTGCCCGCAGCAGAGGCTGTGTTTTGAAGGGTGAAAATCTTGATTTGAAAAAGGCTGCGGATATTTTGACAGATGACTTTAGAAGCGGGCGTTTGGGGCGTATTACGCTTGAGCGTCCGGATGAGCTTTGAGTGTACGGAGCTTTCTGCCGTCGCAGAGGGAAGAATGGAGATTAGGATGAAATCGGTCAGAAGAGAAATGATTAGTACCTTGCTTTATCTGTTGGGAGTTTTGTGTCTTACCTGGTTCATTATCACCTTTATCGGACAGCGCACAGTGGTGGACGGCTCGTCCATGGAGCCGACGCTGTCGGACGAGGAGCATCTGATTGTCGATAAAATTACATATCGCTTCAGCGAGCCGAAAAGGTTTGATATTATCGTATTTCCCTTCCAGCATCAGGAAAACACTTATTATATTAAGCGGATTATCGGTCTGCCGGGAGAGACTGTGCAGATTGACGAGCAGGGAAGAATTTACATCAATGGCGAAGTGCTGAGCGAGGGGTACGGACGGGAGGTTATCAGAGCGGAGTACAGGGGCATTGCAGCCGAGCCGGTAACTCTTGGAGAGGATGAATACTTTGTCATGGGCGATAACAGAAATAACAGTAAGGACAGCCGCACGGAGGTTGTCGGCAATGTACACCGGAAAGACATTGTAGGACGTGCATGGCTGAGAATCTATCCGTTCTCAAAATTTGGGCTGATGAAGCACGGGTGATGAAGGAGGGTGTGAAGAAACTGCATCCGGGAAAAATGCTTTCGGAATGGAGAGGAATGCCGGTGAAAAGTATAGGAGAGATAAGAAAACAATTTCAGGCAGCTTGTGTGGATGAGCTGCCTGAAATTATAGCCGTCTATAAGGAGGATGAAAGGACAGGGGTGCAGCTGCTGCTGGAGAGTGCGTCAAAAAAGCTGGCTGCGCTGGAGAAGGAGAGGGCACGTATAGAGACGCTGCGTGTCTATGAGGAAACCTACAGGGACTGTGAATTTATCTGCGGAATAGACGAGGTCGGAAGGGGACCGCTTGCAGGACCGGTGGTGGCAGGTGCGGTCATTCTGCCAAGAGACTGCCGTATCCTGTATATAAATGATTCCAAGCAACTGTCCGAAAAAAAGAGAGAGGAGCTCCATGAGGTAATTATCAGGGAGGCTGTTTCCTGTGCGGTAGGCTATGCAACGCCGGAGAGAATTGATGAAATCAACATATTGCAGGCAACCTATGAGGCGATGCGGGAGGCAATCGGAAAGCTGAGTCCTGCGCCGGATATTCTGTTGAATGATGCGGTGACGATTCCGGGAGTGCCCATCCGCCAGATACCGATTATAAAAGGGGATGCGAAAAGCATTTCCATTGGGGCGGCGAGTATCCTTGCGAAGGTGACAAGGGACAGACTGATGGTGGAGTATGACAAGGTGTTTCCGGAGTATGATTTTGCCGGGAATAAGGGCTATGGCAGTGCGGCGCACATAGAGGCACTGAAAAAGTATGGTCCCACACCGATACACAGGAGGAGCTTCATCAAAAACTTTGTGACAGAATAACGAGGAAGACTTTATGAAGCTGACGGATTTGTTCTCTGCAAAAACAAATATTGAGAATTCAGCCCAGCCGCTTAAGGAGCAGTATGCGAGAACGGCAGAAGCAAGCCGTCAGCTACAGTCTCTGACTCCCGGGCAGATGCTGCGCGGAGAGGTTGTCAGCAGAAACGGAAGCGAAGTACAGCTGCGCCTGAATGAGGACATACTTTTGAATGCCCGGGTAGACAAAAGCATTCATCTGGATTTTGGGAGACTGCTGACATTTGAGGTAAAGAATAATGGTGCAGCACTGACCTTGAGCCCTCTGTTTACTAATGTTGCATCGGATGTGACAGTCCTCAAGGCACTGGATATGGCGGGACTTCCTGTGAACAGCGGCACGGTTGCCATGACAGAGGCACTGATGAAGGCGAAGCTTCCAATCAGCAGGGAAGAACTGCAGCAGGTTTACAGGGAGCTTACTTCCTTTTCGGAGGCTGCACTTGCGGATATTGTAGATTTGCACAGACTGCAGCTGCCGGTGAACAAGACAAATCTGGAGCAGATGACAGCTTATCGCAATCTGACCTATCAGCTGAACGAGGCTATGGATACGGTGTTGACGCTTCTGCCGGAAGCAGCCCAAAGGATGGTGGAAGAAGGAGAGGGCCAGGCTGCGGCAGCTCTCTACCGGGAGCTGCTTGCGGCACTGACAGAGCTGACAGGTGACCTGCTTTCAGAGGCGGAAGGCGTTGAAGGAGAGATGAACGCTGACAAAGCGGAGACTGCCATGGAGACAACCGGGCTGTCGGAGGAGATACCTTTAGGGGGAGAGACCGAGGCGGCTAAGGAGGCAGCTGCAGACAGCTTGCAGGGGAAGGAGCCGTCGCGGCAGTCTGTGCTGACGGAAACCGTGAGTGTCCTCGGGGAAGAGGCAGAAGAGGCTGCCGTCGGAGAGCCGGTTAAACAGGAGGAACAGGATGCAGAGGCAATTCGCCTGTTGAACGAACAGCTAAAGGTGCTTATGCGGGGAGAGACGGAAACGGCAAAACTGTCGGATGCAGTGCAACGGCTGTTAAAGCCTGAGAGGATGAAGGCAATTCTGAATGACCGTGAATTTCAGAGCCTGCTTGGCGAACGGCTGAGAAAGCTCTGGAGCATCCGGCCGGAGGATGTAGCGAAGCCGGAAAGGGTCAGTGAGCTTTATCGCCGCCTGGATAGGCAGCTTAGCAGTATCACAAAGGCACTGGAGGCGGGCGGGCAGGCACAGAGCGGTGCCTGCAGGGCAGCCGTCACCATGTCGGGAAATATAGAATTTTTACAGCAGCTGAATCAGATGTATACCTATGTGCAGCTTCCGCTCCAGCTCCGACAGGGAAGGGCACATGGAGATTTGTATGTATACACCAACAGAAGAAGCCTTACTTCTGGGGACGGGAAGGTGAGTGCCCTGCTTCATCTGGATATGGAGCATCTGGGTTCTGTGGATGTTTATGTAACGCTTCAGGATACAAGGGTGAATACTCAATTTTATGTGCAGGATGAGGAAATGCTGGAATTTCTTGAACAGCATATGGAGCTTTTGACGGAGCGCTTGGGCAGACGGGGGTATGACTGCTCCTGCACTGTGTCTGCGGACGGTGCGGCGGATAGAGAAGGCAGAAAGGGAATCGCTCCGCTGCTGCAGCATGACGGGGAGCTGGTACTGTCTCAGTATGCCTTTGATGTGAGAACCTGACAGAAAAATAACTTTTATCGCAGACCCGAATCGGAAACATGGCATTTGATGAAAAGCGTCTGCGGAATGAGGATTAACGTGGAAGAAAAGAAAAAGATAAAGCAGGCGGTGGCACTGGAATATAATCCCGAAGATGATGCCCCGCGGGTCATAGCCAGCGGACGGGGAGCTTTGGCAGAGAAAATAATCGAAAAAGCAAAGGAGAGCAGTGTTCCCGTGCACAGAGATGACAGGCTGGCAGATACACTGTCCAGGCTGGAAATCGGAGATATGATTCCGCCGGAGCTGTATGAGGTGGTTGCAGAAATATTGATTTTTGTGGATTCTATGGATAAGCTAAAGAGTAAGCTGTAAAGAAAAGGGGAAGATGAATAAGAGAAGGATAGGAAGCGAGTGGGAGGAACGGGCAGCGGCATATCTGGAAGCAGGCGGTGTGAGGATTAAAGAGCGGAATTATCGGTGCAGGCAGGGAGAGGTTGATATTATCGGACTTCACAAAGGGTATCTTGTCTTTGTGGAAGTAAAATACCGTGCCGGAATCAAGAGGGGATACGCTGTAGAGGCAGTGGATTACAGAAAGCAATGCAGAATATGCAGGGTTGCCGACTATTACCGCTGTGTGCACGCGTCAGCGCGGGGGCTGGGCGTGCGGTATGATGTGGTGGCAATTCAGCAGGATGAGATTTTGTGGTTTCAGAATGCCTTCGGGCATATCTATCAGAGGGGAGTGCAGGGGTGGTAAGAAAAGTGACGGCAGGAGAAGGGATGACCCGGAGAACGGCTGACGGAGGATTGGAATATCTCAAGTTTCCCCTTCTGGAGCAAACAGGCAGAGTAGAGCATCTCTTTTCTACGCGTTTCGGCGGTGTCAGCCGCGGGGAATTCGCCACCATGAATCTGAGCTTTACAAGAGGCGACAGTCAGGAATGCGTGCTGGAAAATCACAACAGGATTGCAAAGATACTCGGCTGTCGTGTGGAGGACATGATAGCTTCCCGTCAGACACATACAACCAATATACGGTATGTGACATATGGGGACAGAGGGAAATGGATTGTCCGCCCCGGAGATTATGAAGATGTGGACGGACTGATGACGGACGAGGAGGGGCTTGTGCTGGTGACCTATTATGCGGACTGTGTACCGCTGTTCTTTGTTGATCCGGTGCGGGGAGCAATCGGTCTTGCCCATTCCGGCTGGAGAGGTACGGCGGCAGGAATGGGGGCATGTATGGTGCGTGCCATGGCGGAAACCTTTGGAACGCGGCCGGAGAATTTGTATGCAGCGGTAGGTCCCTCTATCTGTGCCGAATGCTATGAGGTCAGTGAGGATGTGACAGAGCGGTTTGCCGCTCTTCCCGGTACGGTGAAAAATGGCAGGGAAAAGGGAAAATATCAGCTGGATTTGTGGCGTGCAAACAGGCTGATACTGGAAAACGCCGGTATTCCGGCAGAGCATATTGCGGTCACGGATATCTGTACCTGCTGTAACAGCGGATACCTGTTTTCGCACAGAGCCTCCGGCGGCAGGAGGGGTAATCTGGGAGCGTTTCTTATGTTAAGAAAATCTTCATAAAGTTATGATGGAACATTTCATAAATATTTGTTTTACTAGAGCGTGAAAGTGACTTTTTAGAATGGAAAAGGGGAGAAAAATGGCTAACATACTCGTTTGCGATGATGATAAGGAAATAGTGGATGCAATTGAAATTTATCTGAGTCAGGACTGCTATCATATTTATAAGGCATATGACGGAGAACAGGCAATAGAGATACTGAAAAAGGAGGATATCCATCTGCTTATCATGGATATCATGATGCCGGGGCTGGACGGAATCCGGGCAACCCTGAAAATCCGGGAAACCAGCAGTATCCCCATCATTATTTTATCGGCAAAGTCAGAGGATACGGATAAGATTCTCGGGCTGAATATAGGTGCGGATGATTACATCACAAAGCCCTTTAATCCGCTGGAGCTGGCGGCAAGGGTGAAGTCCAATCTTCGCAGATACACCTCACTCGGCAGCCTGAACACGGAGAATAAGGCGATTTATCAGGTTGGCGGTCTGGTAATAAACGATGACACAAAGCAGGTGACGGTGGACGATGAGCCGGTGAAGCTGACACCTATCGAGTACAACATTTTGCTTCTTCTGGTGAAAAATCAGGGCAGAGTCTTTTCCATTGACCAGATATATGAGAGCATATGGAATGAGGATGCAATCGGTGCGGATAACACGGTGGCTGTACATATCAGACATATCCGTGAAAAAATTGAAATCAACCCCAAGGAGCCGAGGTACCTCAAGGTAGTATGGGGAGTCGGTTACAAGGTGGACAAACAGTAGAAACGAGGGAGTATGAATAAAAATGCCGGGTTAAAGAGAGCAGGAATCGGGCTGCTTCAGCATTTGCTGGCAGCCGCCGCCATGATGGCGGTAGCGGGACTTTTGCTGAATTCCTATATAGCGGTGGAATCCATAGACGGAGTACACTCCTATAAGGTGTTCTCCATGGATATGAGCAAGGAGTTTGAGGAGTCGGATGTCTATCACGATTTGTTCCGCAATGCTGTTTCGGATATTGCGCAGCTGGCAATTATCAGGGAGCAGCTCGAGACAAATGGAAGTTTTGATGCCACCAAGAAAATTGACGTGACAGAGTATGCCGCTAAGAATGTAAAGGACAACGGCTGTAACGTCACGGCGGTATATGAGCTGGATGAGCTGATTAAGTGGGGAAAATACGGCATAAGCTATACAGCCTCTACGATGAGTATGCCTGAGTTTATCAGCTACTTCGGGGAGGTGCTTTTCCCTGAAAATTTCACCATCGACGAGTATGGTCAGCTGGTATTTGACGGCTTTAACAGAATTGAGGCGGATGTTCCGCAGGAGACGGATTTCCCTCATGAGACGGGCAAAATCCAGACAGTGACCGGACCCGTAAAGAGTGCGGAGGAGCTTGCCATGCTGTCGGAGGAGATGAATGCCTATACGGCAGACCAGCTTGAAAATATGGTTTTTTCCTATATCATGTCTCAAAATATAGACGGTATTTCGATGTATACGGCAGAGGACGGAAGAACGCGCATATCCGTCTCTGTGCTGGAATGCCGTTATACCGCCGTGGATGGGGCAAAGAAGCTGTCTGACCACGCGGACAACTGGGTGGACTATATGCGGCTTCAGAACAATCTGGCAACGGCAATAGAGAATCTGACGCTGAATTATCAGCGATACCAGATATGCAGCAAGGCATACAGGGAGGATAAGACAAACGTCCGTTATATGGTGCGGATGATGACGGACGAGGGTGTCAAAACCTATACCAATGTGCCGGATTTGAGGGAGCTTGCAGACGAGGCAGTAACGGAGTTCTTTTTTGAATATGACAAATATCTGATTTACTATCCGGACAGTCTGGCATTTACGGGAAATACGCAGCTTTTGGAGGAGGAGCTGGATAAGTACATCAGGATGTATGCTTATCCGGATACCACACATATATGGATTGGCGTGGACACAAGCTATCTGGTGGAAGGGGATGCTTTTTACAACGCCAGTGAAATCTATGAGAAAATTGTTCCCAACGTGAGGAACATTATCGTAGTGATAGCACTTTTAGCGCTGCTATGGCTTGGCGTCGCAGTCTATCTGACGATTACGGCAGGCGGGAAAATTGAGACTGACGGAGAAAGAGTTGCCTATCTGAACCGTTTTGACCGCATCTGGACGGAGCTGTTTTTCCTGTTGGGGGCAGTATTTGTACAGATAGGGATTTTTGGCTATCGCGTGATTTTGGATGTGGCGGCGACGGCGGGAGTTGTCTCAACGGAGATGATGGGAGTGCAGCTGACAAAGCTGTACCGCTATAGCGTGTTTGGAATTTTCGGTGTATGCGTCAGCCTGATGATTAATCTGTTCTGGTACAGCCTGGTACGACGGGTAAAGGCTGGAAGCCTCTGGGAGGATAGCCTGCTTTGTAAGCTCTGCCGTGGCCTGGGCGGAGCTGTGAAATTCGTCTTAAGGCACAGAAATTCCATGATCAGCATCCTGCTTCCTTATAATCTGTTCCTGTTTGCGAATCTGGCGGGTATTACGCTGGCTTATAATCTCTACAAAAAGGAAAGACCGGAGGAGGTCGTGCTGATTGCATGCGGACTTGTGGTGTTTGACTGTGCTGTGGGTGTTGTACTTTTTAAGCGGAACGCTGAACGGATGGAAATTGTGGACGGCATTGCTAAAATCAGGGATGGCGAGGTAGAGTACAAGCTCGAGGCAAAGGAGCTTCATGGAGCGAACAGGGAACTGGCAGATGCGGTAAACAATATCGGGGAAGGTATCCGTAAGGCGGTAAAAACCAGCATGAAGGATGAACAGCTAAAGACGGATTTGATTACGAATGTCTCCCATGATATTAAGACACCGCTTACCTCAATCATCAGCTATGTGGATTTGCTGAAACGGCTGAAGATAGAGGAGGAGCCTGCAAAGAGCTATATTGGCATACTGGATGCTAAAGCACAGCGCCTGAAGCAGCTGACGGATGATTTGGTGGAGGCATCTAAGATTTCCTCCGGAAACATCGAATTGAACAGGGAGAAGCTGAACCTGACGGAGCTGCTGAATCAGAGTATCGGGGAATTTTCTGAGAGGCTGGAGGAAAGGAAGCTGCAGGTGGTGTATGAACAGGCAGAACAGGCGGCATATATATATGCAGACAGCCGCAGAATGTGGAGAGTTTCCGAAAATCTGTTTAACAATATCTGCAAGTATGCACTGGAGGGGACAAGGGTTTATATCGATGTGACGGTTGAGGACGGAAAAGTCAGGGCAGAGGTGAAGAATATTTCAAGGCAGCAGATGAATATAAGACCGGATGAGCTGACGGAAAGGTTTATTCGTGGAGATTCCTCACGTTCCACGGAGGGAAGCGGACTGGGACTGTCCATTGCAAAAAGTCTGGTGCAGGCACAGGGCGGCCTCTTTGAGATTGTACTGGACGGGGATTTGTTTAAGATTGTCCTTGAGTTTCCCCAATATACGGAGGAAAACAAATAAGAAAAGCCGAAAGGAAATTGCCGTTGTAAAAAGGCTTCCTTTCGGCTTTTAGCAGCTTTACATATCAAT
This sequence comes from uncultured Acetatifactor sp., assembly GCA_964475665.1. GTDB lineage: Bacteria > Bacillota > Clostridia > Lachnospirales > Lachnospiraceae > Acetatifactor. Next base: position 52,039 of record CAYZAU010000010.1, read on the forward strand.
CTCCATCCGATTGTTGTAGGCGCTTAAGATGCCATGTATCTTTTCGGTGGTCGCCATGACATTGGAGAGGGAGGCGTCGTGATTCATAAAGTCAATGAGGGAGGCAACGAACTTGCTCATGTCAGCCTCAATGAAATAGGGCTTTTTGTATAATTCAGGAGGCAGATAGGTCAGGTCGGTTGTTACTACCTTGTCAAAGCAGCCGTTTTCATAAGCTTCGTCAAAGGAGTCAAGTCCTTCCGTGAACAGCCCGAAGGTACAACAGATGAAAACCCTGCGGGCATTCATTTTCTTCAGCTGCTTTGCGGTATCTATCATGCTTCCACCGGAGGAAATCATGTCGTCGATGATTATGATATCCTTTCCGTCGATGTTATCACCCAGAAATTCATGAGCGACAATCGGGTTCTTACCGTTTACGATAACGGAATAATCGCGGCGCTTATAAAACATTCCGGTGTCAACACCGAGAACACTTGCAAAATAGATGGCCCTGTCGAGAGCTCCCTCATCGGGGCTGATGACAAGCAGATGCTCCTTGTCCACAATCAGGTCATCCTCAGAGTTGAGAAGCGCCTTGATAAACTGATAGGGCGGGGTAAAATTGTCAAAGCCGCTCAAGGGGGTAGCGTTCTGTACTCTCGGGTCATGGGCATCAAAGGTGATGAAATTGCTGATTCCCATATCGCGAAGCTCCTCAAGAGCGTAAGCACAGTCCAAAGATTCCCTGCCACTGCGTTTATGCTGTCTTCCCTCGTAAAGGAAGGGCATAATGACATTGATGCGGTGCGCCTTGCCGTTGCAGGCAGCGATAACCCGCTTTAAGTCCTGATAATGGTCATCGGGGGACATATGATTGGTGTAACCGTGCATATCGTAGGTAATACTGTGGTTGCAGACATCCACCAAAAGGAATAAATCCTTTCCGCGGATGCTCTCGCCGAAGACAGCCTTCGCTTCACCGCTGCCAAAGCGGGGGGTGCTCACATCAACGAGATAATTGCTCTCGCTGTAGCCGTGAAAAGCGGGGTCACGCTTTACTTTATCGTTATGAACATTTTTGCGGAATTCAACCAGATAATCATTAATTCTGCGCCCCATTTTTGCTGCGGAAGGCAGAGCGACTATCTTCAGCGGAGCAACAGGCATTGCGTTCTCGAGCTCGTGTAAATTAGGCATGATTTCCTCCTACTGTAACTTCACATACACTTTAATTTATAACATTATGGTAGTGACACGTCAAGAAATTTCTTGTACAATGTAATCACCACAGTTCAGCCATGAAGGTGCTCTCCTGCGAGCGAGGGGAGCGTTTACGCTCACAGCGGACGCAGGAGAGCACCTTCATGAGCGGAGCGCCCAAATATGAGCGGGCGAAGCTGCTTAAAGCAGCGAAAAGCACGAAGTGCGAGCCGGCGAATAAGAGGGGCTGAACTGTGGAGCGCCCAAATATGCGTATGCGCTTCCTAAAACAAAAAGGAAAGCTCTTGGAATGGAGATTGGCATGAAGAAAGCACACATAGTAAAGAAGGTTCTTCCGGGCAGTATTGCGGAGGAGCTGGAAATAGAAGCGGGGGACAAAATCCTTTCCATAGACAACACGGAGATAGAGGATATCTTTGACTACCAGTTCTTAGTGCAGGATACCTATATTGAAGTGCTGGTGGAAAAGCCGGATGGAGAGCAATGGCTGCTGGAGGTGGACAAGGAATTCGATGAGGATTTGGGGATAGAGTTTGAGAGCGGACTGATGGACGAGTACAGGCATTGTCACAATAAGTGTGTATTCTGCTTCATAGACCAGATGCCTCCCGGCATGAGGGAAACGCTGTATTTTAAGGATGATGACTCCCGTCTGTCCTTTTTACAGGGAAACTATGTAACTCTGACCAATATGTCTGAGCATGATATTGACAGGATTTGCAGATATCATCTATCGCCCATCAATATCTCTTTTCAGACCATGAACCCGGAGCTTCGCTGTAAGATGCTGAATAACCGTTTTGCAGGCGAAGCCCTGAAGAAGGTGGACATTCTGAATGAGGCGGGGATCCGCATGAATGGACAGATAGTGCTCTGCAAGGGCTTAAATGACGGAAAGGAGCTGGAATTCAGCATCAGGGAGCTGATGAAATATATCCCGAACCTGGAGAGTGTCTCCGTGGTGCCGGTCGGACTTTCAAAGTACAGGGAGGGACTGTATCCGCTGGAGCCCTTTAACGGAGAGGAGGCGGGCGAGGTCATCGATATGATTGAGACCTTTCAGAAGGAATGCCTTCACAGATACGGGATTCATTTTGTGCAGGCGAGCGATGAGTGGTACATTCTGGCGGGCAGGGAGGTGCCGGAGGAGGAGCGGTATGACGGCTATCTGCAGCTGGAGAACGGTGTCGGGATGGTACGGCTGATGCTGAATGAGTTTGAGGATGCTATTCAAAAGAAGCAAAGGGAGCTTCCGCCCCGTAAGCCCTGCGGGGAAATGTCCATGGCGACGGGAAAGCTGGTATATCCTTACATTCAGAGAATGGCAGACAGAATGACAGAGGCATGGCCGGGGCTTAAGCTTCATGTCTATCCGATTACGAATCACTTTTTTGGGGAAAATATCACAGTGTCCGGTCTGATTACCGGTCAGGATTTACTCGCGCAGCTAACGGGCAGACCGCTGGGAAGCAGACTGCTTCTGCCGGAAAATATTTTGCGCAGCGGGGAGACGGTTTTTCTGGATGACCTGACGTTAAGTGAGGTGGAAGGGACTTTACAAGTGCCGGTGAATATTGTAAAATCAAGCGGATATGACTTTGTTGAGACCGTTTTGGCGGTGGAATGAGAGGTGGACATGGCAAACCGAGGGAAGCCGATTGTTGCGGTGGTAGGAAGACCCAATGTAGGGAAATCCACACTTTTCAACGCTCTGGCAGGAGAAAACATATCAATCGTAAAGGATACACCGGGTATTACCCGTGATAGGATTTACGCTGACATCACATGGCTGGATAAGAGCTTTACACTGATAGATACGGGAGGTATTGAGCCGGACAGCAAGGATGTGATTCTTTCCCAGATGCGGGAGCAGGCGGAGATTGCCATGGAGACGGCGGATGTCATCATTTTTCTGGTGGATGTGAAGCAGGGACTGGTGGATGCGGATGCCAAGGTGGCAGACATGCTGCGCCGCTCACACAAGCCCGTTGTTCTGGTGGTCAATAAGGTTGACAGCTACGAGAAGTACATGACGGATGTCTATGAATTTTATAATCTCGGTATCGGAGAGCCGCATCCCGTTTCAGCCGTGAACAGACTTGGGATGGGTGATATGCTGGAGGAGGTCGTTTCTCATTTCCCGGAGACGGACGCGGAGGAAACGGAGGATACCAGAACCAGAGTGGCGATTGTCGGGAAGCCGAATGTCGGAAAGTCCTCACTAATCAATAAGCTTCTGGGAGAAAACAGGCTCATTGTGTCTGATATTGCGGGAACAACCAGAGATGCAGTGGACACGGAGATTACCTACCGCGATAAAGAGTATGTATTTATCGACACGGCGGGGCTTCGCAGAAAAAATAAGATTAAGGAAGAGCTGGAGCGGTTCATGATAGTGCGAACCGTCAGCGCGGTAGAGAGGGCAGATATCGTTGTGCTTGTCATAGATGCGGTGGAGGGTGTTACGGAGCAGGATGCCAAAATCGCGGGAATTGCCCATGAGAGAGGAAAGGCGGTTATTATAGCCGTCAACAAGTGGGATGCGCTGGAGAAGGACGATAAGACAATTTACCGCGTGACGGAGCGGATTCGCAACACGCTGTCCTATATGCCTTACGCGGAGATCCTGTTTATCTCGGCACTGACGGGTCAGAGACTGCCAAAGCTCTTTGAAACTATCGACATTGTGAGTGAAAACCATGCGATGAGAGTGGGAACCGGTGTGCTGAATGAGATTATGTCAGAGGCAGTTGCCATGCAGCAGCCGCCCTCCGACAAGGGAAAGAGACTGCGGCTTTACTATATTACGCAGGTTTCCGTGAAGCCGCCGACCTTCGTTATCTTTGTTAACGATAAGGAGCTGATACACTTTTCCTATACCAGATATATTGAGAACCAGATACGGGAAACCTTTGGCTTCAAGGGAACTCCCCTCCGGTTTATCATCAGAGAACGAAATGAGAAGGAGCAATAAGGATGTTAGTACGGATTATATGTTTGCTGATTGGCTATGCCTTTGGTCTGTTCCAGACGGCGTTTTTCTATGGGAAGGCACACGGGATTGACATCAGACAATACGGAAGCGGCAATTCGGGTGCAAGCAATGCGCTGCGTGTGCTGGGGACGAAGGCAGGATTGATTGTATTTGCGGGAGACTGCCTGAAGTGTATGGCGGCAGTGTGGCTGGTACGCCTGATTTTCGGCGGCGAGTATGAGAGCATCATCTATCTGCTGTGTCTCTACACCGGTGCAGGGGCAATCTTTGGGCACAATTATCCTTTTTATATGAATTTTAAGGGCGGCAAGGGAATCGCGGCAACGGCAGGTATGGTGCTTTCCTTTCATCCTTATTTTATCATTACGGGTCTTCTGCTGTTCTTCGTCCCGTTTTTTACCACGCATCTGATTTCGCTTGGCTCGCTGCTAGTTTATGCAGGACTTATGATTCAGCTTGTAATCTGCGGACAGCTGGGGCTGTTTGAGGAGATGACCCAGCCGCAGCTGATTGAAATGTACATTGTATTCGGGGCTCTTGCGGTGCAGGCATTCTGGAAGCACAGAGCCAACATTGTCAGGCTGGCGCACGGAAACGAGAGAAGAACCTATCTGTTTAAGAAAAATCAGGTAGAGATAGAGGAAAAGGCAGGCAGAAAATAATCTGCGGAAAAGAGGGATTATGGCAAAGATAAGTATTCTCGGGGGAGGCAGCTGGGGAATTGCCCTTGCGGTTTTGTTACATAAGAACGGACATGAAATCACGGTCTGGTCAGCGTTAGATGCGGAGATTCAGATGCTGCGGCAGGAGCATGAGCATAAGATGCTTCCCGGAGTGAAGCTGCCTGAGGAAGCTGTTTTCACGACGGATGACAGGGAGGCGGTGGAGGGAAAGGATTTGCTTGTCATGGCGGTAGCGAGCGCATATACCAGAAGTACGGCAAAGCGCTTCAGCCCTCTTGTGACTAAGGGGCAGAAGCTTCTGAATGTTGCCAAGGGGATTGAGGAGCACACAGTCATGACCCTCTCGGAGATTATAGAGCAGGAAATTCCGCAGGCGGATGTTGCGGTTATGTCCGGTCCCTCTCACGCAGAGGAGGTCGGAAGAGGGATGCCGACAACCATAGTAGTGGGTGCAAAAACGAGGGCGACTGCGGAATATATTCAGAATCTGTTTATGAATGAGGTCTTTCGCGTTTACATTAGTCCTGATGTGCTGGGCATGGAGCTGGGAGGCTCCTTAAAGAACGTGGTGGCGCTTGCAGCGGGGATTGCAGATGGCTTAGGATATGGGGATAATACCAAGGCGGCGCTGATTACAAGGGGAATTACGGAGATTGCAAGACTCGGCACTGCGATGGGCGGCAGATTTGAAACCTTCTGCGGACTGACAGGAATCGGTGACCTGATTGTAACCTGTGCCAGTATGCACTCACGCAACCGACGCGCAGGTATACTGATAGGCCAGGGAAAAAGCTGCGAGGAGGCAATGGCTGAGGTAAAGATGGTGGTGGAGGGTGTGTACTCCGCAAAGGCTGCTATGGAGCTTGCTGAGAAGTATCAGGTTCAGCTGCCGATTATTGAGCAGGTGAACAGGATTCTGTTTGAGGGAAAAAGTGCCGACCAGGCGGTGAAGGAGCTGATGCTGCGCGATAAGAAGGTTGAGGTTCCTGCGTTCCCATGGCCGGAGAACTGAAGATTAAGGGCATTTTGGAGGAGTATATGAAGGAAGCAAAAGAAAAAAGGGACAGGCATCCCACTGTGGCTGACTGTTTTACAATGACGCGCATTGTCGGGGCGGTGCTTATGCTGTTTGCAAAGCCGTTGTCTGCGGCTTTCTATGTGCTCTATTCAGTCTGCGGAATCAGTGATGCGCTGGATGGAACGATTGCCAGAGCGACGGGAACTGCCAGCCGGTTTGGGGCAAAGCTGGACAGTGTGGCAGACCTGATGTTTTACGCGGCGATGCTTTTTAGAATATTGCCGATTCTCTGGGAGAAGCTTCCCGGCGGCATATGGTATGCAGTCGGGCTGGTGCTGCTTGTGAGGGCGCTTGCCTATCTGACGGCGGCAGTAAAGTATAAGTGCTTTGCCTCGCTGCATACATGGATGAATAAGCTGACGGGGCTGGTGCTGTTTCCGGTGCCGTATATTCTGCTGACGAAGATATTGTCGGGGTACTGTGCGATGGTCTGCGGTGTTGCGCTGACTGCCTCTGCGGAGGAGCTTCTGTTACATCTGAGCAGAACGGCGTATGACCCGAATGCCAAGACTGTTTTTAAGAAAAGACAGGAGACCAAAATAGAACGGACGGTGTCTTAGCGACAGCCGTCCGTTTTTGTTAACGATAGATGGCATCCATGATTTCACGTGCCATACGTGGCTTGTTCATGGTGTAGATGTGGACATCCAGAACACCATTTTCCTGTAGATCACGAATCTGACGGATGGCATAGTCAATTCCCGCCTTGCGCATATCCTCCGGGCTGTCTCCATAGGCAGCAATCAGGTCTGCAAGAGGCTTCGGTATGCTTGAACCGGCGAGGGTGATGGTTGTGCCGATTTGTCTGGCGGAGGTGATGGGCATGATGCCCGCACAGATGGGGACGGTGATGCCCTTTTTTTGCGCCCTTTCCAGAAAGGTATAATAAAAGTCATTGTCGAAGAACAGCTGGCTGATAAAGCATTCTGCCCCGGCATCCTGCTTTCTTTTGAGGTGGTTTAAGTCAGCATCCATGCTGAAGGACTCAAAGTGCTTTTCCGGGTAGCAGGCTCCGGCAATATGGAGCTTTTCCGTCTCCTTCAAAAAGGAAATCATGTCACTGGCATGGGCAAAGTCGCGGGAGTCAAATTGCTCATCGCTCATATCCTTCGGACGGTCGCCGCGCAGTGCGAGAATGTGTTCCACATGATGCTCCTGCAGCTTCCGACATATGGCGAGCAGCTCCTCCTTGCGGCTTCCCACGCAGGTGAGATGAGCCATGGTATCAATTCCCAGTGTATTCTGGATATAGGAGGCAAGCTCTAACGTCATGCCGCTGCGGCTGCCGCCGGCACCGTAGGTAACGCTGATAAAGTCGGGAGACAGCTTCGCCATCTCATCAAGAGTCTCATATGCCTTGAGAAACTCACCGTCCTTTTTGGGCGGGAAAACCTCGAGGGAGACTGTTCTCTTGTTTTCAAACAGATTTTGAATCATTTGTGTTTACCTCGCTGAAGAATCTCTTGATTTTATAACGGGAATATCGTAACATGAAAAAAAGTGAAATTCAAGGAAAAAGAGAGGACGCAGGACGGATGGAACAACAGGAATTTCAGGGAACGGGCGAATATGTGGCAAGTGAGGAGCTGATGGCAAGCGTCAATATAGCGATTGCCTTAAAAAAGCCCCTTTTAATCAAGGGAGAGCCGGGAACGGGCAAGACCATGCTGGCAGAGGCAGTGGCGAAGGCGCTTGGGAAAAAGCTGCTTGTCTGGAATATCAAATCCACCACCAAAGCGCAGGAAGGGCTGTATGTCTATGACACAATCCAACGTCTGTACGACGGACAGTTCGGCGAGGAGGGCGTAAGCGATATTGCGAGATATATCAAGCTGGGAAAGCTGGGAGAAGCCTTTGAGAGCGAGGAGCAGGTGGTGCTGCTGATTGATGAGATTGATAAGGCGGATTTGGAGTTCCCCAACGATTTGCTCTGGGAGCTGGATCAGATGGAATTCTACATCAATGAAACCAGGTGCACCGTAAAGGCGAAGCAGCGTCCGATTGTGATTATAACCTCCAACGCGGAAAAGGAGCTGCCGGATGCGTTTCTGCGCCGCTGCATTTTCCATTACATTGAGTTTCCCAACGAAGAGCTGATGGAAAAGATTGTGCGGGTTCATTTCCCGGATGTGGAAGAGAAGCTGTTGAAAAATGCCATGGAGGTATTTTATGCAATCAGGGCAATCCGTGATATTCGCAAGAAGCCCAGCACCTCAGAGCTGATTGACTGGGTGAATGCGCTCCAGATAGGAGGAATCCCCACTGAGACCATCAAAAAGGCACTGCCCTTTATCGGTGTGGTGGTGAAAAAGGATGAGGATATGGAGCTGGTAAGGCAGAATCCCGTGATATAAGGAGTGGCATCCCATGTTCATGAAGTTTTTTCAGACACTGCGAAAGATGGGACTGCCCGTGACACTGGGGGAGTGGCTTACTTTGCAGGAGGCACTGGACAAAAATCTGTGCGGCAGTTCCCTGACCCGTTTTTACTATGTTTCACGGATGATACTTGTAAAGAGTGAAACGGATTTTGACAAATTTGATATGGCATTTGACGAGTGCTTCCGACCCGCACAGAAGGAGACAGAGGTGGGAGAGCAGATGCTTCGCTGGCTGGACAAGTCGGATATGCTGGAGCTTGCCCATGAGGAAGCGCGTGCCCATCTGAATCGGATGGAGGATATCGCCGTGGATAAGGAGCAGGTCGAGGAAACCTTCCGACAGCGGCTGAAGGATCAGAATGAGGAGCACAACGGAGGAAGCTTCTGGATTGGCACAATGGGGAAGACCTCCTTTGGAAATATGGGAGGGAATGTCGGGGGTGTCCGCGTGGGCGGTCAGACAGGCTATCAGTCAGCCTTTTCCGTGGTGGGAGCAAGAAAGTATAGGGATTTCAGAGATGACAGGGTTCTGGATAACCGACAGTTTCAGCTGGCATTCCGCAAGCTGCGGCAGTTTTCCAGCAGGCTTGACATCCCTGAGTCGGAGCTGGATATAAACGGGACGATTGATAAGACCTGCAACAACGGAGGCTGTCTGCAGATTGTCATGCAAAAGCCAAGAAAGAATGCGGTAAAGCTTTTGCTTCTCATGGATTCCGGCGGAACCATGATTCCTTATAGCAGCCTTTTAAATGACGTGTTCCAGGCAATACACAAGTCGAATCACTACAAGGATGTAAAGTCCTACTATTTTCATAACTGCATCTACAGCAAGCTCTATAAGACACCGGAGTGCGAAAACGGTGACTGGGTGGATACGGAATGGATGTTCCGCAATGTGGACAGCGATTATAAGGTGATTATCGTGGGAGATGCAGCGATGGCACCGGAGGAGCTGTATTCTGATACGGGAAACTACAGAGGACCAAACGGAGGGCTGTCGGGCTACGAATGGCTGAAGCTTTTAAAGAAGAAGTATAAAAAGGTAGTGTGGCTGAATCCTAAGATGGCACCGGGACATGCTCCCTGGCGTGAGGCGGAGACAGCAGTAAAAGAGCTTTTCCCCATGTATAAGCTGACGGCGGCGGGACTGAATCAGGCGATGACAAAGCTGATGGCAGGCAGATAGCAGGGCAGACAGCGCAGGGCAGGCGGTAACGGGACAGAAAACGCAAAAAAACGGTTGACAAACGCGAAAGCGCTTTGTATAATGTGGAAAACATAATGTGAACGCGATGAAGAGAAGAAGTATCGCAGCTTACAGGCTGACAGAGAGCTGCCGGATGGTGAGAGGCGCAAGAAGAGCTGCGGGAAATACATCTCTGAGCAGCAGACCAAACGGTTTTGGCGTTGCGCCGATGCCCAGTAGGCTCTGCCGGTAGGCACCGATATTTGCCGGAGTATTCCCCGACCTGCCATGAAGGAAGGATGATACTTGATGAGCCGTAAAGTGTGAGCTTTGCGGGAATAAAGGTGGTAACGCGGTGAAGCATCGCCCTTTCGGACTGGTTCCGATGGGGCGATTTTTATATGCAGACACAGCAGATAATCGCAAGACGCAGGACTTAAAAAGGATAGTTTTGCGGATGTCAAGGCAAAACAGAGAGAAAAGGAGAGGGAAAAATGACAGTTTTTGATGAATTGAAGGCAAGAGGGCTTCTGGCACAGCTGACGGATGAGGAGGAAATAAAGGAGCTGGTAAACACAGGAAAGGCTGTTTTTTATATCGGGTTTGACCCGACGGCAGACAGTCTTCACGTGGGACATTTCATGGCACTTTGCCTGATGAAGAGACTGCAGATGGCAGGGAATAAGCCGATTGCGCTGATTGGAGGAGGAACGGCAATGATAGGAGACCCCTCCGGCAGAAGCGATATGAGAAGCATGATGACAAAGGAGACCATCGACCATAACTGTGAGTGCTTCAAGAAGCAGATGAGCCGCTTTATTGAATTCGGCGAGGGAAAGGCAATGATGGTGAACAATGCCGACTGGCTTCGGGAACTGAACTATATTGAGTTTATCCGAGACATAGGGGCACATTTTTCCGTTAACCGTATGCTGTCTGCCGAATGCTACAAGCAGCGTATGGAAAAGGGGCTGAGCTTCCTTGAATTCAATTACATGATTATGCAGAGCTATGATTTTCTTTGCCTGTATGAGAAATACGGCTGTAATATGCAGTTTGGGGGAGACGACCAGTGGAGCAATATGCTGGGAGGAACAGAACTAATCCGCAGAAAGCTCGGAAAGGATGCTTATGCGATGACCATTACCCTGCTTTTGAACTCTGAGGGGAAAAAGATGGGTAAGACTCAGAAGGGCGCGGTATGGCTTGACCCGGAAAAGACCTCTCCCTACGAGTTTTACCAGTATTGGAGAAATGTCTCAGACGCAGATGTGCTGAAGTGCCTGCGCATGCTGACTTTCCTGCCTCTTGAGCAGATTGACGAGATGGATAAGTGGGAGGGCAGTCAGTTAAACGAGGCAAAGGAAATTCTCGCATATGAGCTGACCCAGCTTGTGCACGGTGAGGAAGAAGCAAGGAAGGCACAGGAGAGTGCGAGAGCGCTGTTTGCAGGCGGCGGAAGCAGTGCGGATATGCCCACCTGTGAGCTGGAGAAGACCGATTTTACCGATGGCTTCATCGATATTCTCGGTATACTTGTGAAGGCAGGGCTTTGTGCATCCCGCTCTGAGGCAAGACGTGCCGTAGAGCAGGGAGGTGTAACCGTGGAAAACGAGAAGGTTACGGATGTAAGGAAGGCTTACGGAGCAGAGGACTTTACGGGCGACGGGATTGTCGTAAAGAGAGGAAAGAAGAGCTTTAAAAGAGTGATAACAAAATAGTTTTCTGTACACGGACGTGATAACGGGGAAGTCTCCTGCATATACTTAAAACAGGATATGTCAGGAGGCTTTTTATATGGAAAACACATCGAATACATACGATTTGTACCGGGATATACAGCAAAGAACCGGGGGTGAAATATATATCGGTGTGCTGGGACCGGTGCGCACCGGAAAATCTACCTTTATCAAGAGGTTTATGGAGGAGCTGGTTCTCCCGTACATGGAGGATGAGCACGCAAAAAAACGGGCACAGGACGAATTGCCCCAGAGCGCGGGCGGAAAAACCATCACAACCACGGAGCCGAAGTTTATTCCCAATGAGGCGGCGCAGGTGGTGCTAAGCGGTGACATTGCCGTGTCGGTACGTCTGATTGATTGCGTCGGCTATATGGTGGAGGGCGCTGCAGGGCACATGGAGGAGGATGCGGAACGCATGGTAAAGACACCGTGGTCCGACGAGGAAATCCCCTTTACGCAGGCAGCGGAAATCGGTACGGATAAGGTGATGAATGACCATTCCACCATAGGACTTGTACTTACCACGGACGGCAGTATCGGTGAGCTGCCAAGGAATGCCTATCAGGAGCCGGAGGAAAAAACCATCCTTGCACTGAAAAGGCTCAAGAAGCCCTTTCTGGTGCTGGTAAACAGCAGGAAGCCCTATTCGGAGGAGGCAAGGCGGACGGCAGCTGAAATCAGCGGGAAATATGGTGTTTCCACGCTTACAGTCAACTGTGAGCAGCTGAAAAAGGAAGATATTCATATGATTCTGGAGAGAGTATTGTATGAATTTCCGATTTCCTCCATCGAATTTTATATGCCTAAGTGGGTGGAAATGCTGCCGGCGGATAACCGTATGAAGCAGGATATTCTGGAAAAGGTCAGAGGATTTATGAAGGATTATGATACCGTGCGAGATGTGCGGGAGAAGCCTGCCGGTATGGACAGTGAGTACATAAAACGGTGCAAGACGGATGCGGTATGCCTTTCGGACGGGGTAGTCAGGATTCAGCTGGATGTACAGGATGCCTGCTACTATGAGATGCTGACGGAGATGGTGGGAGAGCCTATCGCAGATGAATATCAGCTGATAGGCAGGCTGAAGGACTTTGCGGCAATGAAGCGTGAATATGTCAAGGTACAGGATGCCGTAAATATGGTGAGACTGAAGGGATACGGTGTTGTGACTCCTGATAAGGAGGAAATTCTGCTGGAAAAGCCGGAGCTGATTAAGCACGGAAACAAATTCGGCGTTAAGATTAGGGCATCCAGTCCCTCCATTCATATGATTCGCGCCGGCATTGAGACGGAAATTGCTCCCATTGTAGGAACGCAGGAGCAGGCGGAGGATTTGATACGCTACATCAATCAGACAGATTCCGAAAGCGGCATCTGGGATACGAATATCTTTGGAAAGACGGTAGAACAGCTGGTAAATGACGGCATTGCGGCAAAGGTAGCGGTGATAGGTGAGGAAAGCCAGCTGAAGCTGCAGGACACCATGCAGAAAATTGTCAACGACAGCAACGGCGGTATGGTCTGCATTATCATATAGCGGAGCGCGCCGGCCTGGGGGCAACGATTTCGGAAGGGAATCGTTGCTTTTTTATGTATAGTTTTGTATAATAATTTATAGTTGGGCTGTGTGGTGATGCTTTTATAATAAAAGAAGCGAAGCCGCTGTGATTTTATCAAAGGATTTGGGAGGAAACGGACGAATGAACGGGGTATATGAGAAGCTGTCAGGCTGTTATGAATGTGTGAGAAAAAAGACGGATTTTGTTCCGAAGGTTGCCATTGTGCTGGGCTCCGGTCTGGGGGATTACGCAGAGGAAATCAAGGTCGAATATGAGTTGCCCTACGGTGAGATTACGGACTTCCCGGTATCTACGGTTCCCGGGCACGCCGGGAAATTTATTTTTGGCTACATTGACGAGATTCCCGTGGTTTGCATGAAGGGAAGAGTTCATTACTATGAGGGTTATCCTGTCACGGATGTGGTGCTGCCTACCAGACTGATGAAGCTGCTGGGAGCAGAAATCCTGTTTTTGACCAACGCGGCGGGAGGGGTGAATACCTCGTTTCATGCGGGAGACCTGATGCTGATAAAGGATCATATTGCGCTTTTTGCACCGAATCCGCTCATAGGTCCCAATATAGACGAGCTTGGTGTCAGATTCCCTGATATGTCAGCCGTGTATGACAGAGAGCTTCAGGAGCTTATAAAGAAGACGGCAAGAGAGAATCAGATTTTTCTGCAGGAGGGGGTATATGCGCAGCTGACAGGCCCTTCCTTTGAATCTCCGGCAGATATCCGCATGATGCGCACGCTGGGCTGCGATGCGGTGGGAATGAGTACGGTGGTAGAGGCAATAGCGGCAAATCATATGGGAATGCGAATCTGCGGAATTTCCTGCATCAGCAATCTGGGTGCCGGGATGACAATGAATCCCCTCACCCATGAGGAGGTACAGGAGGCGGCAGATATGGCGGCTCCCTGCTTTAAGCGGCTTGTAACGGAAGCAGTGCGGAGCATGGGAACGCTATGAACAGGGAGGCGCTGATTCGGGCGGCACTGGACGCAAGGAGGGCGGCATACGCGCCTTATTCTCATTACCGCGTGGGAGCAGCACTTCTGACCCGGGAGGGAGAAATTATTACAGGCTGCAACATAGAAAACGCGTCATACGGTGCGACAAACTGTGCGGAGAGAACGGCGGTCTTTAAGGCGGTCAGCGCAGGAAAACGCGGATTTTGTGCCATTGCGATTGTGGGCGGCACGGAGGAAGAGCCCTCCGGCTATGCTTATCCCTGCGGCATCTGCAGGCAGGTCTTAAGTGAGTTTGCCGCAGAGGAATTTGTCGTGATTGTGGCAAGGAGCATTTCGGATTACAGGGAATATCAGCTGCGGGAGCTGCTGCCGTTTAGCTTTGGAGGTGAAGCAATCAAATGAAAATAAGACTGTATAATGCACTGATATTGACGATGGAAAAGGACAGACCCGTTTTTCACGGCGAGGTATGGGTGACCAACGGAAAAATAGTCTGTGTCGCAGAACAGACCGAGCTGGACGACACCCGTGCACAGAGCTTCCCGAGAATTGCGTGGGATGCGGAGATTGACTGTAAGGGAAATCTGCTGCTGCCGGGCTTTAAGGATGCACATACACATTCGGCGATGACCTTCCTGCGCTCCTATGCGGATGACGTGCCGTTGCAGACATGGCTCAATGAGAAGGTTTTTCCCATGGAGGCAAAGCTGACGGGAGAGGATATCTATCATCTGACGAAGCTCGCCGTGCTGGAGTATCTGACCTCCGGCATCACGGCAATCTTTGATATGTATCTGACACCGGATACGGTGGCAGAGGCGTGTATGGATACGGGAATGCGCTGCGTTCTTGTCAGCGGATTGAATAATTTCAGCTCTTCTCCCGAGCAGATGGAGGCAGAGTACCTTCGTTGGAATCAGAAAAATTCACTTATCAGCTATCAGCTGGGCTTTCATGCGGAGTACACCTGCTCGAAGGAGCTCTTGTATCAGGTTTCCAGGCTGGCGCATAAGTACAAGGCTCCGGTTTACACACATCTGGCGGAAACGAAGCGTGAGGTGGAGGAGTGCAAGGCAAGACATGGGACAACCCCTGCGGTTTTTCTGGACAACATGGGAATTTTTGACTATGGCGGCGGTGGGTATCACTGCGTCCATATGACGGAAAATGATATGGAGATTTTCCGTAGAAGACGTCTGTACGCCATCACAAATCCGGCATCCAACGTGAAGCTTGCAAGCGGGATTGCGCCCATTGCGGATTTCGAGAAAAGAAACATTACCGTGGCAGTCGGGACGGACGGACCGGCAAGCAATAACTGTCTGGATATGTTTCGTGAGATGTTCCTTGTGACGGGTTTAAGCAAAATCAGGGAGGAGGATGCGGCAAGCCTGGATGCCATGAGTGTACTGCGCATGGCGACCGTAAACGGTGCTAAGGCTATGGGACTGGGAAAGTCGGATGTACTGGCGAAGGGGAAAAATGCAGATATAATCATGCTGGATATGCATCAGCCGAATATGCAGCCCGTGCATAATATTCCGAAAAACATCGTTTACAGCGGCAGCAAGTCCAATGTCTGCATGACCATGGTCAATGGAAGAATTTTGTACCGAAACGGTGAATTTAATATTGGGGAGAGTGTTGAAACTATCTACAGACGGTGTGATGAGATTGTGAGACGAATTATCAATACCTGATTCGGCAAAAGGAGACACATCAATGGAATACGTGGTTATGGCGGCAGCTATTCTGGCAGTGCTGGCAGCAATCTTTGTGCTGGAATGGAGCAGGGCAAGGAAGGAAGAACGCGAGTTTGCCAGAAAGCTGTACGAGCGCTACGGAGAACTTTCAGATAAGAAATATTCTCCGGAGCGCTTTGCCAGAATGGGCAGCTACTACGAAAGACATCCGAAGGATGGACAGCTGGATGACATCACATGGAATGACCTTGGAATGGATGCCCTTTTCAAAAGAATGAATTATACGCTTTCCGCGTCCGGGGAGGAGTATCTGTACTATACACTGCGGACATTAAAGCAGGAGGAGAGTTCTCTTGAGCATCTGGAGGAGGTTATAGGCTTTTTCGGGGAGAATCCTGACGTCAGGGTGCAGACACAGCTGAAGCTGAAGAAGCTGGGCTACACGGGAAAGTTTTCACTGTATGATTATCTGGATAATCTGGATTATCTGGGAGAGCGCTCTAATCGGAAAAATTTCTTCTGCGATTTTCTTTTTTTGCCTTTTATCGGGCTTTTGTGGGTAAACTTTCAGCTTGGCATTGCAGGGCTTGTCACTCTTATGGTATACAACATTGTGACCTACTTTAGAGAAAAGAGTGAGATAGACCCTTATATCATAAGCTTTGGATATGTAATCAGACTGTTGGATGTGTGCGGGGAGCTGGAGAAGCAGCCGATACCGGTCTGTGCCGGAGAGTGGAAGCAGCTTGGTGTGCACAGAAGACGTCTGCAGGGAATCCGCAGAAATTCTTATTGGGTGCTGTCTGCCACGAGAGGAAATGCTGCGGGAGATTTGACTTCCGTTCTTGCGGATTATATCCGTATGGTGTTTCATGTGGATTTAATAAAATTCAACGGCATGCTGCGTGATCTTAGAGAGCATATTGAGGATGTGGATGCGCTTATCGGCATAACAGGCTATGTGGAGACGGCAATTTCCGTATGGATTTTCAGAAAATCCATGACGGACGGATACTGCCTGCCGCATTTTGTGTCGGAGAGGGAGCTGAAGCTGGAGGCAGGATATCATCCGCTGGTGACTAAGCCGGTCAAAAACAGCATCCGGGCAGGGCGAGGCGTACTGCTCACGGGATCGAATGCATCGGGAAAATCAACCTTCCTAAAGACGGTGGC
This sequence comes from uncultured Acetatifactor sp., assembly GCA_964475665.1. Lineage (GTDB taxonomy): Bacteria > Bacillota > Clostridia > Lachnospirales > Lachnospiraceae > Acetatifactor. The sequence continues at coordinate 68,719 of CAYZAU010000010.1, forward strand.
ACTCAATGCAATTCTGGCGCAGACAGTCAACACCTGCGCGGCGGACAGCTATACGGCTCCGCTTTTTCGTGTGTATTCGTCCATGGCACTTAGGGATGATTTGGCAGGCAAAGAGAGCTATTATATCGTGGAGATTAAATCTCTGAAGCGGGTGCTGGATGCGGCATCCGAAGGAGGAGCGCCGGTGCTTTGCTTTGTGGACGAGGTGCTGCGAGGAACAAATACCGTGGAGAGAATAGCGGCATCCACCCAGATACTTCTTTCCTTGGGAAATTCGGACATAATGTGCTTTGCCGCGACCCATGACATCGAGCTGACGGAGCTTCTGGCGGCGGAGTATGATAACTATCATTTTGAGGAGAAGGTCAGGGACGGCGACGTGTCCTTTAATTATCGCATCCAGCCGGGAAAGGCAGTCACCAGAAATGCCATCAGACTGCTGGAGCTTTTGGGATATGACGAGCAAATCATCGAGCGGGCTTCCGCACAGGCGGAGCACTTCATAAGAACAGGAGAGTGGAAAAATGGAAAATCTGATTGAGTTCGGAAGAATGTTTTTGTCCTATGGGATGCTGATGCTGATTATTGCAGCCGTGGCTGCGGTGGCGGTTGCCATCGGTATTACTCTGTCAAAGAGAAACAGTGCCAGGCGGGTCAGGGAAGAGGGAAAAGAGCAGGAGAAATGAGACGGTTTACGACAGTTTTATGGGATTTGGACGGTACTCTGCTGGATTTTCTGTATTCCCAGAGATATGCGATTACCAGATGCTTTGCCTCGCTGGGAAGGAAGATTACAGAGGAGGAGATTTCTCTGTACTCACAGATAAATGACAGCTATTGGAAGCGTCTGGAGCTGGGGGAGATCACAAAGGAGGAGCTGCGCATCGGACGCTTTGCTACGTTTCTGGAAAGGTGCGGGCTTGGCGGAGTGGATGCGGAAGCCTTCCGGCGGGAGTATGAGGATGGTCTTGGGAGTTCCTTTGCCTACATAGAGGATTCCCTTGCACTGTGCAAGGCGCTGCAGGGCAGGGTACGACAATATATTATAACTAACGGCTTTCCGAATGTACAGCGCAAAAAGCTGGTGCTCTCCGGTTTTTCGGAGATGATGGATGACGTTTTCATTTCAGAGGAAATCGGGGCGGCGAAGCCACAGAGTGCTTTTTTTGACTACTGTCTTAAGCGCATCGGGGAAAAGGACAAAAAAAGGCTGCTGATTGTGGGCGATTCCCTCAGCAGTGACATCAAGGGAGGTGTGCTTGCCGGAATACCGACCTGCTGGTTCAGGGCGGAGGGCACGGAAAATCCCACTCCCTACAGACCGGACTATGAGATATCGCATCTGCATATGCTTGAGGAGATTATCGGATAAGCAGGAGGAGCACAATGGCGAAAACGGCAGGACAAAAGCTGAAGCTGCTGTATATTCTGAAGTTCTTGACGGAAAATACGGATGAGAGACATCCGGTGAGCACGGCAGAAATCATTGCATGGCTGGAGTCAAACGGAATACATTCCGAGCGAAAGAGTATTTACGACGACATGGAAAAGCTGTGTGACTTTGGCTATGATATTATTCAGGTGCACAGCAGACAGGGCGGCGGCTATTATATGGCAAGCAGGGAGTTTGAACTGCCGGAGCTGAAGCTGCTGGTGGATGCCGTGCAGGCATCCCGTTTCATTACCACGGGAAAGTCACGCAGCCTGATAAAGAAGCTGGAGCTGCTGGCGGGAAAGCATGATGCCGGAAAGCTGCAGAGGCAGGTATATGTAGCGGGACGTGTCAAGACGGAGAACGAGAGCATCTATTACAACATAGACAACATCCACAGGGCAATTCAGGAAAACAGACAGATTTCTTTTCAGTATATGGAATGGAATCTGCAAAAGAAGCTGGTGCCCCGGGAGGGAGGCTTCAGGCAAGTGAGCCCATGGGCACTAATCTGGCAGGATGAAAACTATTATCTTGCCGCTTATGCACCGGCAGACGGCATCCTGAAGCATTATCGGGTGGACAAGATGGGACAGGTGCAGGTGCTGGAAAAGGCGCGGGAGGGCATGAAACAGCTTGACAGGCTGGATCCTGCGGCATACTCCAACAGAACCTTCGGAATGTTTGGAGGTAAGGAAGAAACGGTGACCCTGCAGTTCCCAAACAGGCTTATCGGAGTTGTGCTGGACCGCTTTGGAAAAGATGCAGATATCCGTCCTATGACAGACAGGGTTTTCAGAGTCAGGGCAAGGGTAAATGTCAGCGGACAGTTCTACGGGTGGCTTGCCGGAATCGGGAGAGAGGCTGTGGTGGTTGGCCCGGAATATGTAAAGGAAGAGTATCAGAAGTGGCTGGAGGATATTGTCGTAACGATGCGGCTGACCGACGGACTTTCGGGACAAAAGGGAGACGCCTGAAAAGTTTTCTAAAATTCAGGTGTCTTTTTTGTATATATTTTAGAGGCATAGTTCGTTGACAAGAGTCAGATTCTTTCTTATACTGTTAAGTAATGAGCACAATATCTAGGGGAGAGAAACAGGGGAACGCTATATTTTGTGAGCCATCAATGACAAGAAGGGAATGAGCGCTATGAGCAGTAACTTTGATCAGGCAGTATCTGAGAATGCAAACTACGGGGAAGAGTACAGACCGGGGAAAACAGTGTATGTGATTAAGAAGGACGGCAGCAAGGAGATTTTCAATGTACAGAAGGTAATCAATGCGGTCGGAAAGAGTGCATACAGGGCATTGACCAAGTTTACTGAGGAGGAAGAGCGCCACATCTGTCAGTACGTGATTGATAAGGTGGACGAGCTTGATGCGGCTGAGATTCCCATTCCAATCATGCACAATATTGTAGAGAGCGCGCTGGAGCAGGTGAAGCCTGTTGTTGCAAAGAGCTATCGCGATTACCGTAACTACAAGCAGGATTTTGTGCGCATGCTGGATGACGTATACAAGAAAAGTCAGTCCATTATGTATATAGGAGACAAGGAAAATGCGAATACGGACTCCGCGCTGGTTGCAACCAAGAGAAGTCTGATATTCAATCAGCTGAACAAGGAGCTGTATCAGAAGTTCTTTATGACAACAGAAGAGATTCAGGCGTGCCGTGACGGCTATATCTATGTGCATGACATGTCTGCGCGAAGAGATACCATGAACTGCTGCCTGTTTGATGTACGAAATGTGCTTTCCGGCGGCTTTGAGATGGGAAATGTCTGGTATAATGAGCCTAAAAGTCTGGATGTTGCCTTTGACGTAATCGGTGATATCGTTCTGTCCGCGGCAAGCCAGCAGTATGGCGGCTTTACCGTTCCCAGTGTGGACGAGATTCTGGAGCCTTACGCAGAAAAGTCCTATCAGAAGTATATTGAGAAGTACAAAAGGCTTGGCATTGACAAGGATACCGCAGAGGCGGAGGCCTATGCGGACGTTGTGAGGGAGTTCGAGCAGGGCTTTCAGGGATGGGAGTACAAGTTCAACACGGTGGGAAGCAGCCGAGGTGATTATCCCTTTATCACGGTGACTGCCGGAATCGGCACGGGAAGATTCGCTAAGCTTGCCACGATAACAATGCTGAATGTCAGACGGCGAGGACAGGGAAAGAAGGACTGCAAGAAACCGGTGCTGTTTCCGAAGATTGTGTTCCTGTATGATGAAAATCTGCACGGCCCGGGAAAGCCGCTGGAGGATGTCTTTGAGGCGGGAGTGCAGTGCTCTGCAAAGACAATGTATCCGGACTGGCTCTCACTGACAGGAAAGGGCTATGTGGCAAGCATCTATAAGCAGTATAAGAAGGTTATTTCACCCATGGGCTGCAGAGCCTTCCTTTCTCCGTGGTATGAGAGGGGCGGTATGCATCCGGCAGATGAGAATGACGTGCCCGTATTCGTTGGAAGATTCAATATCGGTGCAGTTTCCCTGCATCTTCCGATGATTCTTGCCAAGGCAAGGAAGGAAAGCCGGGACTTCTATGAGGTGCTGGACTATTACCTGAATCTGATTCGTCAGCTTCATATCCGCACGTATGCTTATCTCGGGGAGATGCGTGCCTCTACCAACCCGCTGGCGTATTGCGAGGGAGGCTTCCTCGGGGGAAATCTGGGGCTTCATGAGAAGATTAAGCCGCTGCTGAAATCGGCTACAGCAAGCTTTGGAATCACGGCACTGAATGAGCTGCAGGAGCTTTACAACGGAAAGTCTCTGGTGGAGGATGGAGCCTTTGCACTGGAGGTTATGGAATATATCAATGCGAAAGTGAATGAATTTAAGGAGGAGGATGGAAATCTCTATGCCATCTACGGCACACCTGCTGAAAACCTTTGCGGGGTGCAGGTGAAGCAGTTCCGCAAGAAGTATGGAATTGTGGAAGGGGTGTCTGACAGAGAGTATGTGAGCAACAGCTTCCACTGCCATGTGTCCGAGGAAATTACGCCCATTGAGAAGCAGGACAGGGAGAATCGCTTCTGGGATTTGTGCAACGGTGGGAAGATACAGTATGTAAAATATCCCATTGATTACAATACGGATGCCATAAGAACCCTGATTCGGCGCGCAATGGATATGGGATTTTATGAGGGGGTCAATCTTTCTCTGGCGTACTGTGATGACTGCGGGCATCAGGAACTGGAGATGGATGTCTGCCCGAAGTGTGGCAGCCGCAATCTGACCAAGATAGATCGCATGAACGGCTATCTGTCGTATTCCCGGGTACACGGGGATACAAGACTGAATGATGCGAAGATGGCAGAAATTGCGGAAAGGAAGAGCATGTAGGAATGAGATACCATAATATAACAAAGGACGATATGCTGAATGGGGACGGTCTTCGGGTGGTTCTCTGGGTGGCAGGCTGTAATCATTGCTGCAAGGAGTGCCAGAATCCGATTACGTGGGATCCGGACGGCGGTCTGCCCTTTGATGAGGCGGCAAAGCAGGAATTGTTTGAGCAGCTTGAGAAGAGCTATATTTCCGGCATTACCTTTTCGGGAGGAGACCCGCTGCACCCGGCAAACCGACTGGATGTAAGGGAGCTGATGGCGGAAATAAGGGAAAAGTATCCGACCAAGACAATCTGGCTATATACGGGAGACGTGTGGGAGAATATCCTCTATTATCCGATGATGAAGTTTGTGGATGTGGTGGTAGACGGAGAATTTCATGTTGAGGAAAAGGATGCGAAGCTTTTGTGGAAGGGGAGCGCAAATCAGAGGGTCATTGATGTACAGAAGACTCTGAATCAGCCGGATCCCCTGATTCCGATATTACATTGCGGAGATTATGCGGACAGCTATGAGCCGGTGAGAAAGCCGGAGAATGTCTGCGGCTGCTGTGATTAAAATAGATAAAGGATGAAATATGAAAAAAATTGCACAGTTTTTTAAAGTGAGTGAGGGAAATTTTCTGGATGCCATGAGGCAGGAATTCCCACAGTATACGGAGGCGGACATCAGAGATATGTATGCCTCATTGCCATTGCCTGCACGGGCAACAAGAGGAAGTGCCGGGTATGACTTTTTTGCACCCTTTTCCTTTTCCCTGCCGCCGTCAGCTACCATAAAGATTCCCACGGGAATCCGCGTGAGGATGGAAGAAGACTGGGTGCTGAAGATCTATCCGAGAAGCGGACTGGGCTTTAAGTATCGGCTTCAGATGAACAACACAGTGGGTATCATAGACAGCGATTATTACTATTCGGACAATGAGGGGCATATCTTTATTAAGATGACGAATGACTCCAATGAAAATAAAACGGTGGAGGTAACGCAGGGCACGGGCTTTGCGCAGGGCATTTTCCTTGAGTACGGCATCACTGTGGACGATGCTGCGGAGGGTGTTCGCAACGGTGGCTTTGGCAGCACCACGAAATAGCATAGTGACAGATTTTTTTCTCCCTTTTCGGCAATACTAAACAAAAAGCCGGAAGGGAGTTTTTGCGTTGTGAAGGGGAAAAATGAGGATGGAAGAAAGCTGACGGGCTGTTTACGGGAGGATAGCGCTTACTTTAATCAGGTGCTTGACGTGCAGAAAAATTTCGACGTAATCTGCAGGCAGATACAGTTTGGCGGAAGGGATGCCTGTATGTATCTGATTGACGGCTTCTGCAAGGATGAGCTTCTCCAGAAGCTGTTGCAATTCTTTCTTGATATGACACCGGAGAAGATGCCTCAGGAGTGCGGGGAGCTGTCGAGACAGTTTACCCCTTATGTGGAGGTGGAGGTAGAGGCGGATTGCCGCAAACTTTTGCAGTCGCTTCTTTCGGGAATGTTTATACTTCTGGTGGAAGGCTATGCGGAAGCACTGGTGATTGACTCAAGAACCTATCCGGCGCGAAGCGTGGAGGAGCCGGATAAGGACAAGGTGCTGCGGGGACCCAAGGATGGGTTTGTAGAGACGGTTGTGGCAAATACTGCGCTTATCAGACGGAGAATCCGAAGTGAAGATTTGCATATGGAGCTGCTGAATGCGGGAGAAAGTTCCAGAACGGACATTGTGCTCTGTTATATGAAGGAACGCGTAGACACGGAGCTTTTAGATACCGTTCGCCGAAAAATCAGCGAAATCAGGGTGGATGCCCTGACGATGAGTCAGGAGTCGCTGGCGGAATGCCTTTACCAGAGACGATGGTATAATCCTTTCCCAAAGTTTAAGTATACAGAGCGCCCGGATACGGCTGCGGCACAGGTGCTGGAGGGAAATCTGGTGATTTTGGTGGACAATTCCCCGTCGGCGATGATTTTGCCGACAACCATTTTTGATGTGGTGGATGAGGCGGATGACTATAATTTTCCGCCTATTACAGGCTCTTATCTGAGGCTGACAAGGCTGCTCATAGCCTTTCTTACCTATTTCCTGACACCAACCTTTCTGCTGCTGATGCAGCATGCGGATTGGGTGCCGGAAAAATTTTCTTTCATTATATTGCAGGACAAGCCGAATATCCCGTTGATATGGCAGTTCCTGATTCTGGAGCTTGCCATCGACGGCTTGAAGCTGGCAGCTGTTAATACGCCGAATATGCTGAGTATGCCGTTGAGTGTTATGGCGGCTCTGGTGCTGGGAGAATTCTCGGTAAACAGCGGCTGGTTTTCGCCGGAGGTAATGCTTTATATGGCTTTTGTTGCGATTGCAAACTATACGCAGGCGAACTATGAATTGGGATATGCGTTGAAATTTTTGCGCATTCTGAATCTTCTTCTGACACAATGGTTCGGACTGGTAGGATATCTTACGGGAATAGTGACAGCGGTACTGGCGGTTGGCTGCAATCGTACAATAGCGAAGGGCAGTTATCTTTATCCGTTGATTCCCCTCCACTGGAAGGAACTCAAAAAGAGACTTTTGCGTTGCAGAATGGACGATGCCAGAAAGAAGCTTTAATGTGATAATGCGTAAGAGGCTTTCAGCTTGTCGGGTGCACAATCAACGCCTTTTGAAGGTTGTGTTATGCAAGCATCAGAGAGCAAAAGGCAAGAACTACCTATGACAATATTCTGCGATTGGTAGATGACCCTGATGTTTGCGAACCCATCAAGTTTCTGCGTGCCCGGGAAATTGTACACTTTCAGCGCTTTGGCGAGGCACTGCGTGTCACGCAGGATAAGCTGGATTCCAAGAATTTCTATGCCTTCAATCCCGGTTTTGACAGATGTGAGAACTGCAATAAGTAGGTTATTCTTCATCGACATTCAACTAAAGGAAGAGGGAGCTGCGCTTGTGCGCACTCCCTCCTTTTCGGCGGAATAGAAGCTGCTATGAATAAAACCGCTTTTGCAAAAACGCCAATGGGCTGAAACAGTTACGATTACTATGATACGACAGTGACGGAAGCGGATGAATAAAGCCGCCGTCGGTCTGGGAGCGCGCGGCTTAAAGTACGGGGCGAAAAAGGGCGGACATATTGCAGCGGTGGAGGGCACGGCTGCACTTTCGGCGGCGAGAAAAGCCGGAGACTGGATAGATACGAAGGAGGCAAAAGCACCGGCATCCGGAATGGGCAGCATCCGGCAAGGAAGCCGCCGGAGGGACAGCGGCATCGAAGGAACCAGCCGGGAAGGAGACTGCCGGAGGGACAGCGGCATCGAAGACATCAGCCGGGAAGACGTCAGCCGGAAGGACAGCGATGCAGAAGGAATCAGCCGGGAAAGAAGCAGCCGGAAGTACAACGGTGTCGAAGGCAGCATGCGGTTATGGAGGACATGAAGCGGATGCCGGACGGGAGACAGGCTGAGAGGCTGCATCAGCTTAGCCGGGAAATGATGCTGGACTATGATACCATCCGCCGGATACTGAAAAAGCCGGAGGAGACGGTGAAGGTATCCCTGTCCTCGAAGAAGGTGCGTGGGTATTTTCCGGGAAGCTACACGGGGGAACAGATTCAGTCCATTATCTATGAGCTGCTGGAGGAATGGAAGAAAAGAGAGCTGAATACAGTGTAAACAAGGACGGAAGGAGGCTTTTTATGTGCGAAAGTGTTTTCAAAAATCCGGAGGAAAAGGGAAGAAAGGATGAGTTTACACGGCTTTTTGCCATTCTGGCATCGAATCACGGCGGTGGTTTGAAGCAGAAGGAGGAACCGAAGCGGCGAAAGGCAGTTCAGGTAATTGGAGGGTGAAATGGCTTATCCGGAGAGAAGGGAAGAATCGGAAATCTGGGTTGCAATCTATTGCAGACTGTCTGAGGAGGATAGGGTCAAGAAGAATGCCGATGACGACAGTCTGAGCATACAGAATCAGAAAAGTATGCTGGTTTCCTACGCAGAGCGCAATAACTGGAGAATATATAACATTTACTCGGATGATGACTACACGGGGGCAGACCGAAACAGACCGGCATTCAATGAGATGATAGCGGATGCCCGAGCCGGAAAGTTTCAGATTGTTTTATGTAAATCCCAGTCCCGGTTTACCAGGGAAATGGAGATGGTTGAACACTATCTCCATGATTTGTTCCCCATCTGGGGGATACGTTTTATCGGATTAGTAGATAATGCGGATACGGCAGTCGCCGGAAACAAAAAAGCCAGGCAGATTAACGGACTGATAAATGAATGGTATCTGGAGGATCTTTCCGAAAATATCAAGAGGACTCTGACGGACAGAAGGGAGAAGGGATACCATATAGGCTCCTTCTGTGCATACGGCTATCAGAAAGACCCGGAAAGGAAGGGTCATCTGATACCGGACCCGGAAGCGGCTGAGACGGTGCGCAGGATTTTTGAACTGTATGTTGGCGGGATGGGAAGAAAAGCGATTGCAAGGAGGCTGAATGCGGAAGGAATCCCCAATCCGACGGAATATAAGATTCAGCACGGCATTAGGTGGAAGAGAGCCTCGAATTCGTCGAGAAGCCATCTTTGGCAGTATTATTCCATCGCAGCGATTCTGGAAAATGAAGTATACATAGGGAATCTCGTACAGGGGAGGTATGAGAGTGTATCGTACAAAACACACCGGACTAAGGCGAGACCAAGGGAGCTGTGGATAAGGGTTGAAGGAACGCATGAGGCAATCGTAGAGCGGACGCTTTGGGAGAAGGCACAGGAGATTCGCCTCGCGCACACAAAGGCGGGCTGGAATGGAGAAGTGGGTATGTTTGCCGGGAAATGCAGATGTATGTATTGCGGATATATGCTGCATTCAGGAAAAACAGAAAGGTGCGGAAGGTTTTTCAGGTGTCAAACGCATACCCTCAATGCAGATGCCTGTCCTGGGGCGTTTGTGTCGCAGCAGTATCTGGAAAAAGCTGTTTTAAAAGAGCTGCTGGTGATGGTTGAAAAATACCTTGACCTGGAAGCTGCGGAGAGCTATATCAAGGCAGGAAATGATAGCGCAGAAAGGAAAACGCAGCTGACAAGAAGCATAAATCAGACAAGACTGCGGCTGGAAAAAACGGAAAAAACAATCAAGGTGCTGTATACGGACCGGGTGGATGGCGTGGTTACCATGGAGGAGTACCAGAGCCTGGCAGCGGATTACCGAAAGGATGCAGAGCAGTGCAGAAGCCGGATAGAGCAGCTTAAAGAAGAGCTTGCAACGCTGGAGCGGGAAAAGGCAGAGGAGCTTTCCAAAAGGGATTTACTGCTGCAGTTTGCGGACATAAAGTCATTAAATTATCCGATGGTAAATACACTGATAGATTTCATAGAGGTAGGAAGAAGAGCCGGACATTACAGGCATTGTGAAGTTCCCCTGATCATTCACTGGAAATTTTAAATTTACCCTTGAGCTTTGAGAAGCTCAATAGATTGTGTTTGTGCCGGGTATCATCTGCTGCCATATCCTCGTGCAAATCCGTGATAATATCGCCTTTGGACTGGAACTGGTTTGCGTTGGAAGGAACCCCTCCGGCTGCCTGCGGCCATAGAGCAAGCGTATGGTCTACATAGTATTTGTCAAAGCCGTTCTTTTGAATTTCATCCATGGACAAATTCCGGGTCAGCTGATAGACAATTGCACCAATCATCTCCAGATGCGCCAGCTCCTCTGTACCCACAGAAGCATCAGAAATGTTCCACAAGACAAAATCGGCTGAAAATGCTGCATTTAGCGGCTTTTTCGTACACAGCATAACAACCTCTGATAAGGTGCTAAGATACGGAAAATTCAATCAAATCGAGTATTCCGAGCATCCTACCGTAGTACAGCGTGGCGATGAGCGTACCATCAACATCTATGCTGCTGTTCCAGATGTTGCATAGGACAAGCCTGCCACACATTCGCAATCGGAGCTTTCCTATTATATAATGTACCTGCAAGGAGGAATGAATTATGCGTGATAAGAAAACCCACCTATACTTTGACAGCGAAGAAAGAAAAGTTTTGATACATAGCCTTGTGAAGTTGAAAAATCAGCTTATCGAACAAGGCAGATATACCGACCCTGTGGATGAGCTGATTTTCAAGGTAAGTACCGCACCTGTTAAGAGAATGAAAATTGAATATATCTAAGGCATACAGATTGAAGCCGCTTATTCTTATTGATTTTAAGAGTAGGCGGCTTTTTTGCGTTCTGCATTGTAGCAAACCACACACTTATT
>CAYZAU010000011.1:0-75032 GCA_964475665.1 uncultured Acetatifactor sp.
ATCTAAAGCAGGAACTCTCTGCGACTCTCCAACTGACAGTAAGTTTACGCTATCCCGTTGCAGCTATAGGGCTTGCAAAACACGAAATGTTATATTATAATAATTGTCGTATCACATAAACTTTAAAGGAAACAAGTATACGGAGGAAAAAGAGATGGCATTTTGTGAACGTTGTGGAAAGCAGCTTGCCGACGGTGAGGTATGCACCTGTATGGCAGGGCAGCAGTCGGAAGCTCCGGGAGCGGCTCCCGTAGGGAACGCGCAGCCGGTAGGGGGGGCAGCTCCTGCAAACGGAAATAAGAAGAAGTGGCTGATTGCGATTCCCGTGGCAGCTGCTGTGCTGCTGATTATCATTATCAGCGCACTAAGCTCCAAGCCTTACATGGAGCCGGTAGAGGACTTTATGAAGCTGATGAACAAAAGAAGTACGAATGTTGAGAAGATGCTGAAGCTTCAGGTGCCCGGCTTTGCGAAGAAGGAGTATGCGGCTTTTATCTCTGCGGCAAAGAAGTCCGATGACTTTGAGGATATCTTGGACGATACGAAGGAATACCTGGAAGACAGCTATGAGGATGCCGATGACGAGTTTGAGAAGTGGAAGCTGAGCTTTGAGCTTAAGAAGGCAGAGAAGATGGATAAGGATGATCTGGAGGATCTGAAGGATTATCTTGAGGACTTTTATGACGACTATCTGGAAGACACAGTAGATGACATAGAAGATGAACTGGACGATGAGGATGAACTGGAGGATTTGGCAGACGAATTGGATATGTCGGAGAAGGAGGTAAAGAAGTTCGCTCAGGCATACATAAAATATCTCAAGGCGTATGAGGACATGAAGGTTACGGCAGGCTACGAGGTCAAGGGCAAGTTCATCATTAAGTCCAAGGACGGGGACTGCAAGACGGATACTGTTACCTTCCGGGTTATAAAGGTGAACGGTGACTGGTGCTACTATGGCTTTTCCGATAGTGGGTCTTACGGCTTCAACGATGATGATGAGGGGGTATTCTATTTCCTGTATGATCTGCTCGACAGCAGATGGCTGTACTCATCATTTGGATTTTAAGGATGCTTCAGGTCTGTATATAGATAGAGAATCTGACTGCCGGCGGAGTTTTCCGCCGGCAGTTTTATGCTGCTAAATCGACCCGCCACAGACGGAAAATCCTACAGGAGGATTCTCTGCAGACAATCGGAGCGGACAGGCTGCAGGGATTTCAGATATCCGGATTTTGTGAAGAAGGCTGCGGTAGAGAGGCTGACGGCGGACCTAGCGTATGGTCAGCCGGAAGGTGGAAGCCGTCATCCGCAGGCGGATGCGGTATAGCTCGTGCTCCCAGGCGGTCTGCAGGCGGGCATCCGTGACGGGAAGCACCTCGACGGCAGAGCACTCGGCACCGGAGAAGGTCAGAACGGCTTCCCCTGCCTGAATGCAGCTTCCCGTGCACTCAGGCTTGTGGTAGAGGATAAAGTTCAGAAGCACATCCTCACTGTCGGTCGTGTCGGTCAGGCTGACGAGATTTTGGGTCTTATCCAGAGTGACCTGACGGACATAGGAGTGCTTCTGCAGGGGGAAGGGATAGGCGTCCGAGAGCTCCATGGAGATGGAGGCGGCTTCCGTCAAAAAGGAGGTGGAAACCTCCGTTGCCCGGTAGGAGGAGCCGGCCTGCTGATCCAGCCCGTCGATGGTGGGAAGGTTATGGTAGCCGGACTGCATGGTCCAGATTTCGTATCTGCGCGGGGAGAAGGTCTTTGCACAATAGCTCTCCACACCGATGTCCGCAAGAATCGGACTGCCGTTTTTATACAGAGTCAGGCTTCCCGTGTCGTTGTGGTTGTGATTATCGTCGTTGTCTCCCGCCTTGACGGCAAGACAGAACGTGTCATTCCGGCTGATAAACAGCCCGATGCTCGGATAGAAAATATCCTGTGGCGCATTCCGGGTCAGCGTCGTCTTCCCGTCGGAAAAGGCGCTGATTTCCGCGTAGGTAAAGGCGTGCAGCAGCCGGTACCAGAGACTTAAAAGGTAGGACTCATCCCTGTACTGTGCTTCCTCTGCCGCCCGGAAATCCTCTGCGGCAAAGCGCATCAGGAAGTCCTGTCCGGTGTGCTTCCCGAAGAGGTATTCCCTGACCCCGGCACGCCCGGCGACGGGAGAGCAGTCCGCGAAATTGAAATAGTATTTGCCGTCTACATGGACGTTGTAAATGTAGGCGGCAATATTTTTTATCTTTTCCCACTGATACAGCTGTGAGAATGCGCCGCCCGTCACCCGGTTTAACAGGTCGGCAGCCATGTCGAGGCAGAGACCCGCGTGCCGGAAGTACTGTGCGCCCTCGTCGCAGCAGCCGTCCTCTCCGTAGTCCTTCAAAAAGAAGTCAAGGCTTTCAGAAGCCTTTAGAAAGACCTCGCGGAGCGTCTTTTGCGGTGCGTCGGAGAGAAAGGAGGCGATGAGAACATTCTGGGTGCACCAGGGTGTCCAGTTGCACATAGGATCCTCCCCCTGTCCCATCCACCAGAAGTGCTCCTGAAGATAGGGGGTGAGGATGCGCCGCTCCAGCTCAAGGTGAATGCGCGTGACGATGCAGGGGCTTACGGCATCCAGCTGTTTGCGCATCAGATAGCAGATACAAGCCAGCTGTGCCCCGGTCTCGCAGGCAAACAAATCCAGCACCGGACGGGTCAGGTCGGGAAGAAGACCTGCCGGCTCACCGCGCAGATAGGAGTTGTGCGGCGGGAGCTGCCAGGCGCTTTCCTCGCAGAGGGCGAGGATGCCGTTGATGATGTCGTCCAGAAAGCGCCCCTGATTTTCCACACATTCCGCAACAACAAGGTCGTTGAGCGCGTGACGGCGGCTGAAATAGAGATTTTCATAGTCCACACGGTTGCCGGTGCGGCAAAAATTCATGAAATCCGTTGCACGGATGGGAGGGTAGGCATAGCCCAGACGAGCCTCCCCCAGCCCTATCAGCTTTTTTTTAAGCTGCCCGGGAAGAGCCTCATAGGCGCTTCGCTCAGAGAGGGGAGGAAAAGGCTGAAGCTCCCGAAAGGAGTCCCCTTTTTCCAGAAAAATTTTTGCTGCTTCGCTGAACCGTTTTTCCATGCCCGTTTTCCTCGCTTTCTGCCGTGTGCGGTGTTCTGTTCTCTTTCCTGTGAGCTCTGCTTTTTGTGCGGTGCTTGGATTTTCTTCTCTGTGCGTCCTGTTCCTTTATCTGTGCGCGTCCTGCTTCTCTGCGCCGCGTCACTAAGGTTTTCCGTTGATATAGTCCGTGGGGGAGATGCCCTCCATCTTTTTAAATACCCTGCTGAAATAGAAGGAGCTTTCAAAGCCGAGCTTTTCCGCTACCTCGTAAACCTTCAGCGTTCCCTCGTCCAGCAGGCGCTTTGCCTCCTGAATCTTGCAGCTGTTGATATATTCCGAAAAGCCCATGTCGTTATATTTTCCGAAAAGCTGACTTAAGTAGTTGGGACTGATTCCGAATACGGCGGCGACCTCGTTTAGGGAGAGACGCTCGCCCACATGCTCACCGATGTATTTCTTGACACTGGTGACAATGTGGTTTTTGTAATCCTTATGGTGACTCTCAAAGAGCAGGCAGAGCTGCTGCTTAAAAAAGCTCAGCCAGCTGACAATCTGCTCAACGCCGGTCTGCTGGTAAATGGAGCGGTAGCCCTCCGGATTGTCCTGAAAGAAGCCGGAGATAATCTGCTCGCCGTCCTGAAGCAGGGATAACGCGAGAAAGAGAATGTTGCAGGCACCGTCCATAGCCTGTGTGTAGCGGTGAGGGTGTGCCAGAAAGAGCTCACAGAGAGTATCAAGCGTCTGCTGAAGAGCCTGTGCGTCATATTCCTCAAATGCCTTTGTCAAATCCTCGCGAAAGAGGCTGATATTAAAGGAGCTGTGCCCGGAATCCAGCTGTACGCAGTCCTCGAAGGAGACGACGGGCGCAGCATCCGTGCAAAACTGACACGCCTGTCGGGACTGCTGGTAGGAGTCGCAGACAGCCTGCGGGTGTTCAACGGCATTACCGATGCCGCAGCGAAAGGAAACATTGTAGTATTTCTGCAGGGTGTCACTGATGCCGGAGAGGATGGAGGGCAGACCGTGTCCGGGGGCGGCAGCCGAGTCCGAAGAGCCGTCCGCGCTGTCCGGGTCTTTCTCTTCAAAGCAGAAAATAAGCGCAAAATGTCTGGTATCCAGAGACAGCCCATAGCAGGGATGGTACTTTCCCGCGAGCTCCTTTAGCATCTGCATGGAGCTGGAAAAGAGCGCCAGCTGCTTTTCCATGGGGAGTGCCGCCGCCTGATTGCTGCTCATCTCGCCGTAGCAGCAGATATAACCGTGATAATGAAAATCGAGATTCAGGTCCCTGCTCTGAAGGATAAACTGCTCCTCGGATTCAAAGAGGCTGTTCAGCAGCCGGATAAAGAACTTGTCGTAAAAGGGATGTACGAGATTTTCGGCGGGCGGGTGCTTTTCCTCGGTCCTGCGTATCTGCTCCGTGACGCGGAGCATGGCGTCCCTTAAGCTCTCCGGTGTCAGCTCCAGCTTTACCAGATAATCTGTGACCTGATAGGTGATTGCCTCCTTGACCATATGGAAGTCCTCATAGCTGGTCAGAATCAGAAAACGGGGGCGCTCATTCCCGTAGCGCTCGCGGCACAGCCTGATTAGCTCCAGACCGCTCATCACAGGCATCTTGATGTCCGTGATGACGATGTCGGGGGACTGCTCCTCGATAAGCCTGAGCGCAGCCTGCCCGTTTACGGCGGTTCCGGCAATCTCAATATTCAGCTCTCCCCAGTTGAGCATGGATTTGATGCCTACCTGAACGAGCGGCTCATCGTCAACAATCAGTAGTTTATACATGGGAACCTCCATTTCTGAGCGGCGTGCTATCGTGGCAGTCGGCTTCGCTCAAATAATCAGAAGCGGCTGTGTCAGCCGGTATGTGGATTGACATGACGGTATAGATACCCTCCTCGCTGTCGATGGTGATTCCGGCGGGGGAGCCAAATTCATATTGCAGACGCTGATGCACGTTGCTGACACCAAGCTCCCGGAAGAAGTCAGCGCTGCTTTCCCGGTTGGAGCTGAGAATCTGGGCAGCCTTTTCCGGGGACATACCGACACCGTCGTCCCGCACATCGATGCGGATGCAGTCTGTATCCCGGTAAAGCTCCCTCGCGGCGTGTATCAGGATGTGTCCCGTGCCCTTCGGCTCGATACCGTGGAAGATGGCATTTTCCACCAGCGGCTGCAGGGTAAATTTAATGATGCGGCAGTCGTAGATGCTCTCCCCGTCCACCCGGATTTCCATGGTGATGGTGCCGCCGTAGCGATAGCTCTGGATGGTGAAGTAGTCCTGTAACAGGGAAAGCTCCTCCCGCACGCTCACTAAAAGGCTGGTTCCCTTGGAAATGCTTTTGAGCAGCTTCGCAAGGGCAGTGGTCATCTCGGAGATACCGTCGGCTCCCTGTATGGTTGCCATCCATTTGATGGAATTTAAGGTGTTATAGATGAAGTGCGGGTTAATCTGGCTCTGCAGCACCTTGTATTCCAAATCCCGCTTCTGCTTTTCATCCTCCAGCCGCTTATTCATCAGAAGGTTTACGTTCTCGGACAGGTCGTTGATTCCCCGCCCGATATCTCCCAGCTCGTGATTCCATTCGATGGAGGCATCGCGGCTGAAATCTCCCTGGGCAATGCGGAGCATCTTTGCGCGAAGCCTCGACACGGGAACGTGAATCATCCGGTTCATCAGCAGCATCAGCAGGATGCCGATGGCAAGGATGCTGATTAGGGTGCCAAAGAGAATGCCTAAAAGAAGCCACTGCTGGTCGTGCAGCTCCGAGAGGGAAATGCTCTGGCTGATATAGCAGCCAGACATATTTAAGGGGGCGGTGACCATGATGCGTGCGTGACCGTCAGCATCCTTGATTTCCGTGATTTGAATGCCGTCTATCATCGCTGTGGAGGTTAAATCCCTCAGAACGCTGTAGGAGACGGGAATTTCGCTCAGCGTCCCGTCTTCGTAGCGGTAGTGATGGCTGTCAAGGGTTAAAAGCACCAGACTGTCCTCCGCGATGGTATAGCGCTTCAGGGCGTCCGTAAACAGTGAGGAGGATATCTCAAGGAAAAGAAAGCCGCCCTGCACGGAGTTAAACTGATAGGTGATGGGACGAATTAAGGGAAGCACCTGTATGCCCTGTCTGCTGAAGGGATCCTTTATGAAGCCCGTGGAAAAGTCGTAGCCTCCGGCATTCAGCAGCGTTTCAAAAAACGGAAGCTTCGGAACCTCCTTAGCGAGGTCGTCCGTCGAGGAATAGGTGGCATTTACGATTTGCAGAAAATGGTCGTTGGTAATCACTGCCAGCCTCGGGACGTAGCTGCCGGAGGGGTTGTTGCCGTACTCCTCATAGATACGGTCGTAGGTGGCAACCGAGAGGACGGAGCCGGGGTTCGGGTTCTTGGCGATGTAGTCCGCAACATCCCCGTTTGTCTGGCAGAAGCGAGCCAGCTGATAGATGTCGTCCATGCTGCCGTTGACGGCATCGGAGAGCAGCTGCAGGCTGGTCTCGGTGGACTGAATCAGGCTGCGCCGCAGATAATTCTGAAAGAGATAGTAGCTGACGGAGCTTATAATCACACACATCCCCAGAAGACAGGAAAGGGTGATTGCCAGTATGCGCTTTTGGATGCTGCCGGAATGCTTCTGTTTCATGGAAATCCTTTCTGCGCTTTGTTGTGCCGTGTCCGTCCGGCGGACTGAGTCTGCCGGCTGCGGAATTATGAATTATCATAGCATAAATTTAAGGCAGAGAAAAGCAATCTAAAAATTTTGCATGATTTGTGTAAAAAAGTGCACAAGCTGGAAGCGCTTACAGAAAAACGGGAATAAATTTTAAACAGAATAATAAATTTTTCCATGTAAACGGCTTTTCTTTTCCGCTATACTGACAGTACAGTCAAGAAGCAATTCCGCTACGGCGGGGTAAAACAGAAACAGGAGGGTTTACTATGAAGAAGAAGGTACTTAGTCTTGTACTGGCAGCAGCCATGATGTCTGTGACACTGGCAGGCTGCGGAGGGGAAAACGGCAGTGCGGGAAGCAGTAATGCGGGAAGCGGCAGTGCGGCAGGCACTAAGACGGATAACAAGTCGGATGCTTCCACATCAAAGACGACTGAGCCTGTGACACTGAAGTGGGCAATCTGGGATCAGGAGACCACCCAGTACTGGAACGACATCAAGCAGGCGTATGAGGCATCCCATGAGGGAGTGACCATCGAGATGGTTGACCTCGGCTCCAGTGAGTATATGACGGTTCTGGCGACTGAGCTGTCCGGCTCCGGCACGGATTTTGATGTGGTTACCATCAAGGACGTACCCGGCTATGCAACCCTGGTTCAGAAAAACACCATTCTGCCTCTGGATGATTACATTAAGGCAGACAACGTAGACCTTACAAAGTTTGCGGGTGCTACCGACCAGGTAACGGTTGACGGAAGCCTCTATGAGCTGCCCTTCAGAAATGATTTCTGGGTGCTCTTCTACAATAAAGATTTGTTTGACGCAAAGAACGTTGCATACCCTACCAACGATATGACATGGGAAGAGTATGATGAGCTGGCAAGAAAGATGACCGACACCACCTTCGGTGCACAGGTTTACGGCGGACATTACCACACATGGCGAAGCACCATCGGACTGATGGGTGTTCTGGACGGCGAGCACACCATTCTGGACGGCAACTATGATTTCATGAAGCCTTATTATGAGATGGTGCTGGCACAGGAAGCTGACGGCGTTGTCAGAAAGTACACTGACTTAAAGACAGAGGGTCTGCACTATTCTGCTGCTTTCTCCGGCGGAGATGTAGCTATGATGAACATGGGCTCCTGGTATATCGCAACCCTGATTTCCAATCTGCAGAGCGGTGAGTACAGCGCTGACAGCTGCGGGAACTGGGGCATCGTGAAGTATCCTCATGCTGAGGGCGTTGAGGCGGGCTCCACACTCGGAACCATCACCGGTCTTGCCATCACCGCTGCAACGGATACTCCTGACGCTGCATGGGATTTCGTAAACTGGGTAAGCGGCGAGGAGGGCGCGGCAGTTATGGCATCCTCAGGAAACTTCCCCGCAATCATGACCGACGAGGTTAAGGATATGATTGCAGGACTGGATGGCTTCCCCACCGATGCTGAGAGCAAGGAAGCGCTGAGCGTATCCAACCTGTATCTCGAGGTTCCTTATGCTGAGAAGGTATCTGAAATTAACTCCGTACTGGATTCTTATCACGGCTCCATCATGACCGGTGAGAAGACCATTGACGAGGGAATTGCAGCAATGAATACAGAGGTTTCCAAGATTCTGGCTCAGTAAGGAAAGGTAACAATAAGGGGGGTCGCACGTAAAGGCGGCCCCTTTGTTTCTAAAAGCCCTTTAGTAACAGATTCGGAAAGGAGCGTAATCATATGCCGAAGATGGGTGAAGCCGAAAAGGCAGAGGTAATCGGTGGTCTGCAGGGCAGACTGACGCAGCTGATTACAGATGTGCGGACGGAGAGCGACGACAGGAAGAAGCGCAGGATGATTGCGGAAATCGGCAAGCTCAACCGCCGGATTGACAAAATTAAGTCGGGAAGAATCCTGAGTCGTGAGACGAAGAGAGACCTGATTGCGTATTCTTTTATTGCACCTAACTTTATCGGATTTTGTGTCTTTACCCTGATTCCCATTGTCTTTGCCTTTGCACTGGCATTTATGAAATGGGACGGAAGTAATCCCGTGCAATGGGCGGGACTGAGCAATTTTTTACGGCTGGGGGATGACATTTTCTTTAAGGCAGCCTTGAAGAATACCATTATCTACTGTGTGGGAACCGTACCCCTGACCATGATAGCCTCTCTCGCACTGGCTATCATCCTGAATCAGAAAGTAAGAGGAAGAGGGATTTTCAGAACCCTTGCCTTTTTCCCATATGTGGCATCCCTGGTGGCGGTGACCTCCGTCTGGAAGATGCTGTTTCACCCTTCAAAGGGACCCATCAACAGTATCCTGTATAATGTCTTTGGCGTGGCACAGGATAAGCTGCCCCAGTGGTTCACGGGCGGGCTGGTGCTGCTCTCCATGATACTGTTCAGCGTGTGGAAATACATGGGCTATTACATGGTGATTTATCTGGCAGGTCTGCAGGGCATTTCAGCCGAGCTTTACGAGGCGGCAAGCCTTGACGGTGCGGGGACGTGGAATAAGTTCCGCTATGTGACCTGGCCGCAGCTTTCCTCCACTACCTTCTTTGTGGTAGTCATGCTGACAATCAACTGCTTCAAGATATATGACGTGGCAATCATGCTGGCTGGAGGCGGAAGCGGTGAGCTGACGACCTCGGCGACGGTGCTTGTGTACTACATCTATCAGAAGGCATTCATTGACTGGGATTTGGGATATTCCAGTGCGGTGGCGATGGTACTGTTTCTCATGGTTCTGCTGGTGACGATTATCCAGTTCAGAGGACAGGCAAGGAAGGAGAGGGCGTAAAAGCCTTCCCGGAACGGAGACAGACATGGTATTGTCCTTGAAGGTAATAGACAGGAATGATAACACGATTTGTGTCAGCAGCGGAGAGGATTTCACCGATTTGGCGTGTATGCGCAGCTATGAGGAGGGCGACCGGATTGAGCTGACCTGCTCGGAAAAGAACTGCCATATCCGCTGGCAGGTTGATGATGCGCTGGGGGCGGCATTCGTGTACATAACGGAAAAGACGGTATCCTACACCATCCCCTTCGGGGAAAAGAGAATCAGCTGCTCGCCGAAGGTGTTTAGCGGTGACCGGCATTATCTCTACGCGGAGGCTGCGAGGGCGGACGAGGTGGAGGCTTATCGGAATCTGGCACTGAATCCCGCGGACCAGCACTGTGACGTTTGCTGTTACCCGCATGCTTCGGCGAATGTGGAGACACGGGGTGAGTCGGTGTTTGCGGCGAAAAACGCCATCGACGGGGTGCGCGCGAACCTCTCCCACGGGCAATGGCCCTACCAGTCCTGGGGCATCAACAGACAGGACGATGCGACCATGCGGGTGGAGTTTGGACGCAGGGTGAGGACGGATAGGATAGTGCTCTATACCCGCTCGGATTTTCCGCACGACAACTGGTGGGTGCAGGTGACCGTGAGCTTTTCGGACGGCAGCAGCATTGATTTTCCGATGGAAAAATCGATGCGGGGGCATGTCCTTACCTTCCCGGAGAAGGAGACAGAGTGGATAGAGCTTGGCAGCCTGATAAAGGCGGATGACCCGTCTCCCTTTCCGGCGTTAAGCCAGATAGAGGTGTACGGAAGAGACGCCTGACTGAGAATGAAGAAAATGTTTTCGGAATGGAGGATTATTATGAGGTCGGCACATAAAAGAGCCGTTTTAGGCAAAACAGTTGTTTATATTATCCTGATTCTGATTGCGCTGGTTATGATTATTCCTTTTTTGTGGATGCTTTCCTCATCCATCAAGAGTGACCGCGAGGTGTTCCAGATGAATCCCTTTGTCTGGATTCCGGAGAACCCGAAATGGAGTAATTATGCGGACATCTGGACCAAGATTCCCTTTGCGAAGTTTGTTGGAAATACGGTGTTTTTGACCATCGTCGTCACTCTGCTGCAGCTCTTGACCAGCAGCTTTGCGGCATATTCCTTTGCGAAGCTGCATTTCCGTCATAAGAACGGGCTGTTTCTGGCATATATCGCGACCATCGCGATGCCCTGGCAGGTGTACATGGTTCCCCAGTTTATCATGATGAGAAAAATGGGGCTGAACGATAAGCTTCTTGCAATCATCTGCCTGCAGGCGTTTTCCGCTTTCGGCGTATTCATGATGAAGCAGTTTTACGAGGGAATTCCCGACGACCTCTGCGAGGCGGCACGAATAGACGGTATGAACGAGTACAGGATTTACGCGAGCATCATGCTGCCGCTTTCCAAGCCGGCGCTTTCCACGCTGACAATCTTCACCTTTGTGGCAACCTGGAATGACTACCTTGGACCCCTGATTTATTTAAAGTCGCAGGAGAAAAAGACCATCCAGCTGGGACTGAAAATGTTCATCAGCCAGTACTCCTCTGATTACGGTCTGATTATGGCCGGCTCCGTGCTCTCCCTGATACCCGTACTGATTGTATTCCTGATTCTCCAGAAATACTTCGTGGAGGGAGTTGCGTCCACGGGTCTGAAGGGCTGACGGGTTTTTAAGCTTCACGCCGAAAATGCAGATACGGATTGTGCCAAATGCGGTGGTACGGCGGTATTTGCAGCCGGGGTATTGCATAGGACGCGATAGTCGGCTATAATTAAAAAACGGGTGGCGTGCCCCAATGCGCATGATGGTGTGTCCCAATGCGCATGATGGCATACAGAGTGGAGTGAAGCGCAAGAGGCGTGGAACAAGAGGTGCGGCACAGAGTGAAGTGAAGCGCAAGAGGTATGGAACAAGGGGTGCGGCACAGAGTGGAGTGAAGCGCAAGAGGCGTGGAACAAGGGGTGCGGCACAGAGTGAAGTGAAGCGCAAGAGGTGTGGAACAAGGGGTGCGACGGAAAGGAATGAGAGGACGATGAGTGTGAAATTTGCGGATTATCCCGAGATAACGGCGGAGGAGATGGCTGGGGCACTGGAATTCTGTAACAGGCAGATTCTGCATGTGCTGCCGGAATTTACGGAGAAGTTTCAGAATGCTTACAGCGAGAAGGGCTTTTACCCGCCCGTGGAAAACGAGGACTGGACAACAGGCTTCTGGACCGGGGAAATCTGGCTTGCCTATGAGTACTCTCATGACGAGAGACTGAGGAGGGCGGCGGAGATACAGGTACACAGCTTTAAGGAGAGAATCGACAAAAAGATTAAGGTCGACCATCACGACATGGGCTTTCTCTATACTCCCTCCTGTGTTGCGGCGTACAAGCTTACGGGAAATAAGGAGGGCAGGGAAGCGGCAATTCAGGCTGCCGACCAGCTGGTGAGCAGATATCAGCCCGTGGGAAAGTTTATCCAGGCGTGGGGGACTATGGGCGCGCCCAAAAACTATCGGCTGATTATTGACTGTCTGCTGAATCTGCCCCTGCTGTACTGGGCAGGCGAGGAGACCGGAAATGACAGATACAGGGAGATTGCGGAGAATCACATTCACACGGCGGTGGCGAATGTAATCAGAGAGGATTATTCCACCTGGCACACCTTCTTCTTTGACCCTGAGACGGGAAAGCCGCATCACGGAGCGACCTGTCAGGGCTACCGTGACGGTTCGGCGTGGGCGAGAGGACAGGCATGGGGCATTTATGGGCTGGCGCTTGCCTACAGATACACGGGCAGGAAGGAATATATTGATTTGTTCCGCCATGTGACGGAATATTTTCTGGAGCATCTGCCGGAGGATTTAATACCCTACTGGGATTTGGAATTTATGAGCGGAGATGAGCAGCCAAGGGATTCCTCCTCGGCTTCCATCGCAGCCTGTGGTATGCTGGAGATGAGCAGCTATCTCGACGGAGAGGAGGCTGCGCATTATCGGAGTCTTGCAGCAAAGCTGATAAAGGCGGTTTTCGATAACTGTGCCGTGAAGGATGTGGAGGTCTCCAACGGTCTGGTACTGCACAGCACATACTCCAACCATTCGCCCTACAATACCTGCAATCACTGCGGCGTGGACGAGTGTAACATCTGGGGAGACTACTTCTACATGGAGGCGCTCACCAGAATGAACAGGGACTGGAAGCCCTACTGGTAAAAGCAGAGGCGGACACTGTCAGTGGGGTGAAGCCAAAATAAAACGGAATCGGAATTGAACGGAAATTGCACCGGCAGAATGTAACAAATACAATTTGCTAGTGCAATTTTTTCGTGAATGTGCTACAATAAAGGCACACCCGACACATTCAGACATTGGAGAGATTCTATTATACAAAGGAGGCACCTATATATGAATTTGAAGAAAAAGAAGGGTATGGGAATCGGCATCCGGCTGATGATGATTGCAGCGATTCCCGTTATTGTCGTATCACTCACTTGGCTTAATTCCGGTGGAGACAGCCTGAAGGACGGGATGAGTCAGGAGGAGCTGCACGGTCTGGAGCTGACGGCACGCGCGGTAAAGGCAGGCTTCAGCAATCTTGACGGAGACTTTTATCTGGATGAAAACAACAACCTCTGGAAAGGCAGCATCAATCTTTCCGCTAATCCGGATCAGATAGACAAGTTTGTGGAGGGCTCTTCGGCAGAGGTGACAATCTGCATCGGTAAGACGCGCAGGCTGACCACGCTGGTTGACCACTCGATGGGTCAGAAAATTATCGGGACGGATGTATCGGACGCGGTCTGGAATACCGTTTCTACGGGTAAGGTATATGAGGCGGAGGACCTTGTGATTAACGGGGATGACTACTCCGCATGCTACATTCCGCTGGAGGATGCGAGCGGTAAGGTCATCGGTATGGTGTTTGCGGGTGAGCCGACGACGCAGATTCAGTCCTTCATTCAGTCAAGCATCCTGAAGTTTGCCATCGCTACCATGGTGATTATGGGCATAGTGGTACTGATTGACATATATGTGTGCGGACGGATTTCAAAAAGCATAGTTCTGGCGGAGGAGCCTCTGACAAAGCTGTCGGAGGGAGACTTAAGCGTACAGGTGAGTGAAAAGGTTCTGAGGCGCAGCGACGAAATCGGCTCCATGGGCAGGGCGACGCAGAATGTGCTCGCCAAGCTGAGGGAGATTGTCGGCGGCCTGCAGCAGACGGCGGTCAGCCTGCATGAGGCGGGAGCGGCACTGGATTCCATGGCGCAGACCTCCAGCAACGCAACGGAGGAAATCAGTCGTGCCGTGGAGGATATCTCCAAGGGTGCGGTATCTCAGGCGGAGGAGATTGAGTCTGCATCCGCAGAGATTTCCGGCATGGGTCAGATGATAGAAGAAATTGTGCAGAACGTGGGCAGTCTGACGGAGACCTCGAAGAGCATGAGCGCGGCGGGAGATGCCTCCACTAAGACGATGGTAAACTTAAGTGAGTCTAACGACCGTACCTCGGCGGCAATTACGGGTATCGGTGAGCAGATTCGCCTGACGGATGAGGCTACCAAGAGAATCAGCGAGGCGACGGAGCTGATTACCTCCATCGCTTCCCAGACTAATCTGCTTTCCTTAAATGCCTCCATAGAGTCTGCGAGAGCGGGCGAGGCGGGAAGAGGCTTTGCGGTTGTGGCTACAGAGATTCAGAAGCTGGCATTGCAGTCGAATGACGCGGCAGTGGAAATTCGGCAGATTATCGACTCCCTGCTGACAGAGTCCGCGAAGACGATGGAGCAGATGAGAGAGGCGGAGTTGCTCATGAAGGAGCAGCAGGAGAAGCTGGACGAGACGAAGGGAAAATTCGGCGAGGTCAGCGACGGTATCAGTGTGTCAAGGGAGGGAACGGAAAGGATTCGTGTTTCCGCAGATTCCTGCGACGGCGCGAGGGCGACGGTTATGGATGTGATTTCCAACCTTTCCGCAATTTCGGAAGAGAATGCGGCTTCCTCTGAGGAGACGACAGCCTCTATGCAGGAGCTGAATGCAACACTCAGTATGCTGGCAAACAAGGCAGGAGAGCTGATGCAGATTTCCGAGGCGCTGAATCAGGAAATGAAGTTCTTTAAAATGTAAAAATTATGTTCGGTGTAGGTTATGAGAATAGAACGTGTGGATGACAAAACGGTGAAATGCTTTCTGTCCAACGAGGAGCTGGAGCAGTATCATATCGATTACAAGGATTTTGTAATGCGGAATGAAAAGGCGAAGGAGGTTGTGCAGGAAATTATTGTACAGGCGGAGGAAGAGGTGGGCTATAAGCCGCCGAAATTTGCCTTTGATTTGCAGATTATGGTGATACCCGAGGAGGGGCTGCTTTTGACCTTCTCGGAGAAGGAGCCGGACGGCGAGCAGCTGATGGAATGTCTGCGGGAGATGCGGGCGGCGCTGCAGCAGGCGAGAGAGACGATAGGAGCTTCGGGACAGCCGCAGCAGCGGGAGGAGAAAACGTCCCAAAAGCAGAAGACGCAGCTGCCGGAATTTGCCGCCTTTACCTTCTTGAGACTGCGGGACGTGCTGGACTATGCGGCTGTGCTGCCGGGGAATCTCCGGGTGGAGAGTGAGCTGCATGAGCTGCAGGGCGTGTATTATCTGATTCTTAAGAAGGGGCATGCCTCCTACCAGAGGTACAGCAGGGCATGTATACAGGCAATGGAGTTTGCCTGTCTGTACAGCGCGGAGGAAAACCGGCTGCAGGTTCTGAAGGAGTACGGTACCTGTCTGATTGCGGAAAAGGCAGTCAGGAAGCTCCGCGGTTAGGCAGACGCAGCGGGCAAGGCAGAAATTCCTTGACAAAGTGGTGCATCCTGCACTACAATCGTGTACATATCGGTGACAGTGAAGAGGGTTAGTACGGATTGAAAGCATCCCAGAGAGAGAGCGGGTCGTCGGTCGGCAGAAAGCGGACGCGGGCGAGGCTGAGAGGCTCTTATGCGGAAGGTCGGGAACCTGCCTCGGAGTCTCTGTCTGAGGCGATGGCGTATGCCGGAGGGAAAGACAGCGTAGGTCGGCGTTAACGGCAGAAGAGAGGATGCGAGGCATCAATTAGGGTGGCACCGCCGGATTTTCGGTCCCTTGGGGGAGTGAAGATTCGGCGGTTTTTTGCGGGAAGCCTGCCATGAGGGCGAAAAATTCCCGTGAAGCAAAAAGCACGCCGTGCGGCATCCCACACAGAAGCGGAAGATGTTCCGGGGCTTGAGAAAGCGACCGAGCCAGAAGAGGAAGGTGTTCCGGGGCTTGAGAAAGCGACTGAGCCGGAAGCGGAAAGCGCTCCGGGGCTTGAGAAAAGAGCCAGGCGAGCCGCGGCAGAAGCGGCAGAAAAGAGGAGAAGAAGATGGCAGACAACAAGAAGATGGTGGAAGAAATTACATCCATGGACGTGGATTTCGCCCAGTGGTACACGGATGTTGTGAAAAAGGCGGAGCTTTGTGACTATACCTCCGTCAAGGGCTGTATGGTTATTAAGCCTGCGGGCTACGCAATCTGGGAGCTGATTCAGAAGGAGCTGGATGCACGCTTTAAGGCGACAGGAGTGGAGAATGTATACCTTCCCATGTTCATTCCGGAGAGTCTGCTGGAGAAGGAGAAGGATCATGTGGAGGGCTTTGCTCCCGAGGTGGCGTGGGTGACTCAGGGAGGTCTGCAGCCCCTGCAGGAGAGGCTGTGCGTGCGCCCTACCTCTGAGACCCTGTTTTGTGATTTCTATAAGAATGATATTCATTCCTATCGGGATTTGCCCCGTGTTTATAACCAGTGGTGCTCCGTGGTGCGTTGGGAAAAGGAGACAAGACCTTTCCTGCGTTCCAGAGAGTTTTTGTGGCAGGAGGGTCATACCGCACATGCGACGGCAGCTGAGGCGGAGGAAAGAACCGTGCAGATGCTGAACGTCTATGCGGATTTTCTGGAGCAGGTGCTGGCAATCCCTGTGGTAAAGGGGCAGAAAACCGAGAAGGAAAAATTTGCGGGAGCAGAGGCAACCTATACCGTGGAGGCACTGATGCACGACGGAAAGGCATTACAGTCCGGCACGAGCCATAACTTTGGTGACGGCTTTGCCAAAGCCTTCGGCATACAGTTTGCCGACAGGGACAACACCCTGAAGCATGTTTATCAGACCTCCTGGGGAATGACGACGAGAACCATCGGAGCCCTGATTATGGTACATGGAGACAATGAGGGGCTGGTGCTTCCTCCCAGAGTGGCGCCGATTCAGATTTGCATTATTCCCATCCAGCAGAAGAAGGAGGGTGTTCTGGATAAGGCGTATGAGCTTTGCGACAGATTAAAGAAGAATTTCCGCGTGAAGGTGGATGATTCCGAAAAGACTCCCGGTTACAAGTTTGCAGAGGCTGAGATGCGCGGTTACCCTATCCGCGTAGAAATCGGCCCGAAGGATATTGAGGCGGGAAAATGCGTTATCTGCCGCCGGGATACCAGAGAGAAGCTGGAGGTTTCCCTGGAGGAGCTTGAGGAAAAGGCTCTTGAGCTAATGGAGACGATTCAGAAGGAGATGCTGGAGCGGGCAAGGGCACACCGCGACGCTCATACCTATACAGCCGCTGATATGGAAGAATTTGAGCGTCTGTTTGCGGAGAAATCGGGCTTTGTGAAGGCAATGTGGTGCGGAGAGCGGGAGTGCGAGGATAAAATCAAGGAAAAGCTCAGCGTTACCAGCCGCTGCATCCCCTTTGAGCAGGAGCATATCGCGGATACCTGTGTCTGCTGTGGAAGACCTGCGAAAAAGATGGTATACTGGGGAAGAGCCTACTAGTGCGCAGGCTTCGCACACGAACAACGCAAGTGCAACGTTTTTCACAATTGTTTGTGTCGCCACCAAAGGCGGCGGAATGGAGGGCTAATGTGATTAATCAAACATTTCCCGTCCGGGCAGAGGGAAGTCTGCCGCAGACGGAGCTTGTGACCTATATTCAGGATTATTATCCGGAGATAAATATTCAGACCAGACCGCTGGTGCTGATTTGCCCCGGCGGGGCATACGCTTATACCTCTCCCAGAGAGGCAGAAGCCTTTGCCATGCAGTTTCTTGCCATGGGCTGTCATGCCGCCGTGCTGAAATATTCCTGCGCGCCGGCGGTGTATCCGACGGCGCTGACTGAGCTGGCTCTTTCGGTGAAGCTGCTGAGGGAGCACGCGGAGGAATGGCGCATAGATAAGCTGATTGTGCTGGGATGCTCCGCGGGAGGGCATCTTGCGGCAAGCCTCGGCGTGTTCTGGGATGAGGATTTTCTGGCGAAGGCGGTTGGAATCCGCGCGTCCGAAAAGGAGCTGCTTCGCCCGGACGGCATGATACTCTGTTACCCGGTGATTACCTCCGGAGAGTATGCGCACAGAGGATCCATGGATAATCTGCTGGGAGCGGACAGATGTCGGGATGAGGGATGGCTGGCTAAGATGTCACTGGAGAACCATGTCAGCGAAAAGACGCCGAAGGCCTTTATCTGGCATACCTATACGGACGGCTCTGTCCCGGTGGAAAACTCCCTGATGCTTGTCAGTGCTCTGCGCAGGGCGGGAGTCAACACGGAGTTTCATATGTATCCGGCGGGAGGACATGGTCTTGGTCTGGCGAACCGCCTGACACAGAACCAGGGGAATTCTGCCGCTCAGGAGGAGTGCACTACCTGGATTTCTCTGGTAAAAACCTGGATTGAAAAGCAGTTTGTGGAGAAGAATACCAATCAGAATGTGGATTCGCTGAGCTGAGGTTGCTTCCGCCCCTTTGTTGCGCGATTCTTTGAGCAGATATGCTCTCAAAGCGAGGAGAAACATGAATTATATTGTCTTGGATCTGGAATGGAATCAGAGCAATACGGGGCTGGAAGAAGAGACTGCCGCTATCCCCTTTGAAATCATCGAGATAGGCGCCATCAAACTAAATGACACCGGTGTCATGGTGGGAGAATTCAGCCGGCTGATTAAGCCGCAGGTCTATCAGGAGCTGAATCGGATTACCAGCAGGCTGATTCATCTGCAAATGCAGGAGCTGGAGAGGGGCAGACCCTTTGAAGAGGTGACAGGGGAATTCTTAAAGTGGTGCGGAGAGGAGCCATATCAGTTCTGCACATGGGGAAATCTGGATTTGATTGAGCTGCAGCGGAATATGCGTTTTTATCATATGCCGCCACTCTCGGACAGACCGATTCCCTTTCTGGACGTGCAGAAGCTTTTCAGTTATGCCTATGAGGACGGAAGAACAAAAAGGGCATTGGAGTACGCGGTGGATGCAAAGGGGCTGGAGAAGGATATTCCCTTTCACCGGGCGTTCAGTGATGCCTACTATACGGCACAGCTTTTCGGACTGATTATGCGTGAAGCCCCCGGAGTGCTTGAAAAGGTTTCCTATGATGTGTTTCACCCGCCGTTTTCGAGAGAGACGGAGGTTAAGGTACAGTTTGACAGCTATGCAAAGTATATTTCGCGGGAGTTTGCGGATAAAGCGGAGGCGCTGGCAGACAGGGAGGTTTCCTCCAGTAAATGCTACCTCTGCCACAGGAATCTGAGGAAGAAGCTCAGGTGGTTTACCCCGAATGGCAGGAACTACTATTGCCTTGCCTTCTGCGAAAAGCACGGGTATCTGAAGGGGAAAATCCGAATCCGAAGGTCGGAGAGCTCGGAGAATGGCGGCATATATGTGGTTAAGACAACCCGGCTGATTACGTGGCAGGAGGCAGAGCTTTTGAAGGAGCGCCGTCAACGCATCAGGAAGCAGAGAAGATATCATTTGTAGGAGGGAATATTACCACCTACGCCTGCGACGGTCTCTGCGGCGGTCTCTGCGCCAGCTTCGGCGGCTGCTTTTGCCGGAGAAAGCATAATTTTTCAAAAAAAGGCGCAAAAGCAGTACGATACCGACAAGAACGGCAACGGCGGCTGCTGCAGCAGCAAACCGCAGCGGATTGACAAAAATGACGGGAGAAGACTCCTCCTGTGTTTCTTCGGAGCCAGCTGTGTCCGCGGGGAGGGTGTCAAACAGATAGGAGCCGCCTCTGCTTTCCGCAAAGTTTACCCTCACAGAGCCGATACAGACATCGTGATAGGTATAGGTGATGATGGCAGCCTCCCCTTCGGTGGCGGTCTCGTAGGAGATGGAGGACTCGGTATCCTCAAAGGAGGCGGTGCGCGGCAGCACGATAAAGTCATTCCTGTTCAGGGTAAGGAAGGGACTGGAGCTGCCGAAAATATCATTTCCTCCGTAAAAGAGACCGTCGTTTTCTATGCTGTACTTCGTTTCCGTCTGGGAGACATTTATCTTTTCAAAGTTGGAGAAGCCGTAGTTAAAGAGGGAGATTGTGTCCTCGTACTGGTAAGGGCTTTCATCCTTCAGAACAACACAAATCAGCTTCATCCCATCCTTTTCTGCACAGGAGACAAGACAGTATCTGGCAGAGCTTGTATATCCGGTCTTACAGCCAACCAGGTATTCGTAGGCATATTCACCGCCGGGAATGATTTTCATCTGGTTTACCTCAAGCTTACCCAACGGAAGCTTGTCTGTGGCGGGAAATTCCATTCGTCTTGTCGTAGTAATTCTGCACAGCAATTCATTAGAGAAAAAGGCTCTGGCAATCATGGCAAGGTCATAGGCGGTGGTGTAATGATTTTCGTCGGGAAGCCCGTTGGGATTTGCAAAGTTTGAGTTTATGCATCCGAGCTCAGTCGCACGCTCATTCATCATTTCCGCAAACACGGACCAGTCCGTTGTACCGGTGATATGCTCTGCCACTGCGAAGCACACCTCATTTGCAGAGCGGATGAGGATGGCGTTCAGACACTGCTCCAGCGTGAGCTCCTGACCGACATCCATGGCGATGTGGCTGCTGTCGCGGGGCGTGTCAAAGACGGCATCGTGAGAAAAGGAAACTATCTCGTCCATATCGCAGAGCTCGCTTGCCATCAGGGTAGTGAGTATCTTGGTGGTGCTGGCGGGATACTCCTGCTGGTGGATGTTCTTTTCGTACAGGATGACACCGGTTTCCGCCTCGATGAGGATAGCGGCCTCTGCGCTGACGACAGGCCCGGTCGGCCAGTTCGGTACCTGATTGGAAGCAATCGGCAGCAGGCGGTTCTGCTGCAGCCGCTCCTCAGGGGTGATGCTGTCAGCCATGGCAATGACACCATGCGACAAAAAGAGACTGCCGGTACAGACTGCCGCCAGCAGAATCGTCATACATTGTCTGAGTTTTCGGCTGAAAAAAGCTCTCATGAAAAATGCCCCCTGATTTTGCTTTTTATTATACACTATATTTGTAAAAACCCAAAGAAATTTATTGTGTTTTTTGGCGTGTGCCCTTCCGTGGGTCTGCTTTTAAGCCTCCAATGTATTGATGAAAAGCAAAAGGAATGCTATGATAAGGAAAACACTTAACGGAGGGATACGGGATGGCTGATTTTGGCATAAATGAGATGCAGGAAATGCAAAAAAAACTACAGGATAAGTATAAAGATAAGTGGGGAGAACTCAATCCGGAAACAGGAAAGAACCAGCTGCTCTGGATGATTGGTGAAATAGGTGAGGTGATTGATATCGTCAAGAAAAATGGCGGCGGGAAAGCCTCTACGGATGAAGAGCTGAGAAAGGATCTTATTGAGGAAATGGCAGATGTCCTTATGTATTATAACGATGTAATGCTTTGCTATGGAATTACTGCTGACGAATTGAAGGAATCGTATGCGAGAAAATTTGAAAAGAATATGAAGCGCTGGTAAGTCCAATACAGTATAAACGTTCTCGGAATGGAGATAGATATGAGATTACGGAATGTTACAGGCTCGCGGGAGGTGATTGCCGCAAGCCCATATGTGGTACAGGAGGAGGTACAGCCTCTGACACCCGGTACATGGCATGAAATTTTTGGGAATGAAAATCCGATTCATGTAGAGATAGGAATGGGAAAGGGCAGATTTATCCATACTATGGCTAAGGAGCACCCTGAAATCAATTATGTGGGGATTGAGAAGTATTCCAGTGTGCTGCTTAGGGCAATTCAGAAGATGGAGCAGGAGGAGCTTCCCAATTTAAAATTTCTGCGCATGGACGCGGAGGACATTGTCAAGGTGTTTGGAGCGGAGGAGATAGATAAGCTTTATCTGAATTTCTCTGACCCATGGCCGAAGGACAGGCATGCCAAGCGTCGCCTGCCGTCCAGGGAATTTCTTGCCCGGTATGATGTCATACTGAAAAAGGACGGCAGACTGGAATTTAAGACGGATAACAGAGAGCTGTTTGATTTCGCGGTGGAGGAGCTGGAGCCTGCCGGATGGACGGCGGAGGTCATTACTTATGACCTGCATGCGGATGAAGGGCTGATGGAGGGGAACGTGATGACGGAATACGAGGAGAAGTTTTCCGCGCTCGGCAACCCCATCTGCAAGTATATCATATACCGCTAACGGGGAGGCGAGCCCCCACCTGCGGACAAGCCTTCTGTTGCGTCCTCACGCGGGAAACCAAGGGAACGGTTAATCTTGCAGGCATCAAAAGGCTGCGGCGGGAAGAGGCTGCGACGGAAGAGGCTGTGGCGGGAAGAGGCTGCGGCGGGAAGAGGCTGCGGCGGAAGAGGCTGCGGCGGAAGAGGCTGCGGCGGAAGAGGCTGCGGCGGAAGAGGCTGCGGCGGGAAAAGGCTGCGGCAGAAGAGGCTGCAGTAGGGAAGAAAAGGAGGAGAGACAGATATGGAATACCAATTTACGGAATCAAATTTCGAGGCGGAGGTTTTACAATCGGAGATGCCGGTGCTGGTGGATTTTTACGCCGACTGGTGCGGCCCCTGTAAGATGATGGCGCCCGTGGTGGAAAAGCTTGCAGCGGAATACGAGGGCAGAATCAGGGTGGGAAAGTGCAATGTGGATGAGAATATGCAGCTGGCACAGAGCTGGCGGGTGGCGAGCATCCCGACATTTCTGGTATTCAGGGACGGAAAGGCGGAGGCGACCTATACGGGGGCGATGTCCGCAACAGAGCTGAGGGCAAAGCTGGAACAGGCGCTGAACTGATATGAAAAAGGAAAGATATCTTTACGAAGGAAAAAGAACTGCATTATGTATTCTGGGGGCTTTTTTGTACGCGGCGGGCATCAATCTCTTTGTGGTGCCGGCGGCGCTGTACACGGGCGGGGTTATGGGACTCTGCCAGATTATCCGGACACTGCTGACGGAGTTTTTCGGTCTGCAGTTTGGAGGCTTTGACATTGCCGGCGTGATTTATTATGTCATCAATATCCCGCTGTTTGTCATTGCCTTTACGCGGATAGGACGGCGATTTTTTGCGAAGACGCTGGTTACCGTGACGGCGATGACGCTCTTTGTCTCCGTCATTCCCCCGGTGACGATTGTGGAGGATGCCATGGCGGCATGCGTGGTCGGCGGACTGATTTCCGGCGCGGGAGTGGGAATGATTCTGCGCATGGGTTCATCCGGCGGAGGAATGGACGTGGTGGGAGTGCTCCTGACGCGGTGGAGAAAGGACTTTAGCGTGGGCAGGGTAAATCTGCTGGTGAACATGATTCTGTACGGCTCCTGCCTCTTTCTGTTCGATGTGGAGGTCGTAGTCTACTCTGTCATCTATGCGGCGGTCTACTCCCTTGCGATGGATAAGATGCACACGCAGAATATCAACGTTGAGGTCAACGTCATCACAAAGGCGGACACGGAGGCTCTGGAAAAGGAAGTATTTGAGGAGCTGGGAAGGGGCATCACAAAGTGGAAAACCACGGGAGCGTACACCAACGAGGAGTCCCATATTCTCTACATCATGCTCTCAAAATACGAGGTGAACAGGCTCAAGGCAATTATTCATAAATACGACCAGAGCGCGTTCATCGTGGTGAATGAGGGAGTCAGTGTGGACGGAAACTACTTAAAGAAGCTTTAGTCCTATTTCCGGTCAAAGACCCTTCCGGTGGGAAGCAGAGTGCTCTCATCCCCGGCATCCCCGGTCTGAACATATTCCACCATATGATCCTCATGCATGTATTTATAGAGAAGATAACGCCGCTCGCGGTAATCACCCTCCTTGCAGTCAAAGACTGCATCGGATGCCGCTCCATCCAGAAGACGGTTGTAGGCTTCAGCCAAATCCTCATAGGAGACGGGTGCACCGGAAATCTGTAAATCGTGATGCTCGTTCAGTCCCTTGATAAACAGGATGGGATGCTGTCTGCCGCTGGCATTTTCGTCCCGCTGGGGAGTATTGACCGCATTCCCTGAGATATTATAGCCGTGGTCGGAGCAGACTAGGATGATGCTGTTGTCGTAAACTCCGGCTTCTTTAAGCTTTTCCAGATAGGCGATGGTCGTCGTCATGGAGGACTCGATGCAGGAGAAGTAGTCGGCATCCTCGGTTTCGTTTAAGTACCGGTCATAATAAAAGGGCACGTGCGCACCCATCAGATGAAACAGCTTAAAGCGCTTTGCATCGGTGAAGGTGATTTCTTCGCTGTCAATGTCGTCATAAAACGATTTGTTCTTCCAGACAAAGAGCTCCTCGCTGCTTGCAGCCAGCTCCTGATGTCCGAGCTTAGCGGGGTCAAACCAGCAGAAGGGCTTCAACAGATACGGGGCGTATTTCATGCCCACCATCTTGAGCTGACGGGTGGCAAAAAGCTGCGGGTCGTGCAGGGTGGACTTGATGTAGGTCATGTTGTCAAATTCCCCCTCCATGGTTCCGACCTCGAACTGCAGCTCGTCATCATAAAGGCTTAAGGAGTAGCCCTCTGATTCCAGGCGGTTAAAAATGGGTGCGTCCCGATAAACCCGCATGGAATAGTCCTCATAGGGCTCCGTATTCTCGTACCATTCACCGGACAGCATCAGCGGGAGTGCATGGTCTGTATAGGCATAGCCGGTCATGGCATTGTCGTAAAAGGTAAAGTCAGCCATGGCAGCCTCGTATTCCGGGTGCTGCTCCCATATCTGCCAGAAGCATTCCTCGTCCACGGCATCCAGCAGCAGGATAATAAAGTTCTGTTCCGCGGACATCTCAAACTGATTGGTCTTGGTAAACTTCACATACTGCTTCTGGTCAAAAAGTCCGCCGTTGATGCCGATAACTGCCAGCGTGCTGAAAAGGATGGCAAAGAGAAAAACGCTGACAGCTGATACCAGACGACGGAACTTCGCTGTTTTCAGAAGGAACAGAAGCACCCCGGTGAGAACGGCAAGAAGAAGCCAGCACACGGTGGAGCCGATTGTCTCCGTGCGGTATGCCGCCCAGTTGATCTCGGTTCCGTCAAAGGGAGGAAGTCCCTTCACCCCGAAATTACCCTGAACATAGCAGCCGATAAAGCACCAGAAATAGCATGCCAGCCCGAAATCATAAAATCTGTCTCCCAGCAGATACAGAACGCTAAAAGCGGCAAGACTCAGCAAAGAGAGTGCACAAAAGAACCTGATGCAGACAGGGAACAGAAACCAGGCATCATACCAGAATTCCCCGGGATTGCTGAGATAAATTTCCAGCGGGGCAAATATCAATAACATAAATCCGACAGACAGGGAAAGGAAAAAACCGGATTTCATCCGCCCCGGCATTCTGCCCCCGTCCCACCTTAGCTTCAGCTTTGCTTTCATGTCAGGCTCCTAATAATTCTTTCTTGTGTTCTGGACAGGCTCACTGGTCAAATCCATGCCCAGACGCTTGAACATTTTGTTATCCACCTCGGAGAGCATGACGGAGGAGTGCACCTGACAGCCTCTCAGGGCGGGAAGCTGCTCCAGAGCGCGTTTTGCGTTGTCGTCGTTGCAGGCAGCAAGCGTCAGTGCAATCAAAGCCTCATCTGTATGCAGACGGGGATTTCTGCCGCCCAGATAGAGAACCTTCAGCTTCTGAATCGGTTCGATGGCATCCGGGCTGATAAGCCTTGTATCGTGCTCCACGCCCGCAAGATATTTCAGGGCATTCAGCAGAAGGGCAGCGGATGCCCCCAGAAAGTCCGAGGTCTTGGAGGTGATGATGTGCCCGTCTCCCAGCTCGATGGCAGCGGTCGGAATACCGAGTGCCTCCGCCCTTTCCTTGCAGGCAACCGTTACCCGGCGGTCATCCGTGGTAATCTTCGCCTGCTTCATGAGCAGCTCAATCTTGTATATCTCGTTCTGGGAGGCTTCCTCCTTGACCGCCTTGTTTAAGGCAGTGTAATAGCGTCGGATAATCTCCATGCGTGATGCCTCACAGCAGGCTTCGTCGTCGGTGATGCAGTTTCCCGCCATGTTGACACCCATGTCAGTAGGTGATTTATACGGATTTTCACCGTATATTCCCTCGAAGATTGCGTTCAACACGGGGAATATCTCGATGTCACGGTTGTAGTTCACCGCCGTCTCCCCGTAAGCCTCCAGATGGAAGGGGTCAATCATGTTCACGTCGTTTAAGTCGGCGGTAGCCGCCTCATACGCCAGATTGATGGGGTGCTTTAACGGAATATTCCAGATGGGGAAGGTCTCAAACTTCGCATAGCCTGCCTTGATTCCGCGCAGATTATCGTGGTAGAGCTGTGAGAGACAGGTTGCCATCTTACCGCTTCCGGGACCGGGGGCAGTGATGACGACCAGAGGTCTGGCGGTCTCGATGTAATCGTTCTTGCCATAGCCGTTTTCGCTAACAATCAGCGGGATGTTGGCGGGATAACCCTCGATGGTATAGTGAAGGTATACCCGGATATTTTTCTTTTCCAGCTTAGCCTTGAACTGGTCGGCGCTGTTCTGACCGGAGTAGTGGGTGATGACAACGCTTCCCACGTAGAGTCCCTTCTGCAGAAACTCCTCTCTTAAACGCAGTACGTCCACATCGTAGGTGATACCGAGGTCACCCCGGACTTTATTTTTCTCAATATCGGCAGCGCTGATGACAATGACGATTTCGGCGCAGTCCGACAGCTGCATCAGCATACGCAGCTTAGAGTCGGGAGCAAAGCCGGGAAGTACCCGGGAGGCGTGGTAGTCGTCGAAGAGCTTACCGCCGAATTCAAGGTAGAGCTTGTCGCCGAACTGGCTGATGCGCTCCTTGATGTGCTCAGACTGCATTTTAAGATACTTTTCGTTGTCGAAACCTGTTCTCATGTTTTGCCTCTTTTCTCATGTTTGCGCCTTG
This sequence comes from uncultured Acetatifactor sp., assembly GCA_964475665.1. Classification (GTDB taxonomy): domain Bacteria; phylum Bacillota; class Clostridia; order Lachnospirales; family Lachnospiraceae; genus Acetatifactor. Next base: position 26,719 of record CAYZAU010000011.1, read on the forward strand.
GCGCGTTCTGTTCCGGGAGATAAACCACGGATTCTATTTTAGCACATATTCTGCCGGGTGCAATAGGAAACAGTTTAGAAATCTTTAATACTTGAAATGTTTTTTTCACATATAGGCTATTGATTTATCATTTCTTAATCTCTATAATAAAGTGACAAGTGTGAAGTGTGAAAAGAACTTCTAAAACGCAGGAGCGGCGTTTTTCCTAATGGTTTGAGTCGCCTGCGGCGGAATGGGGATTAGTATGGACAACAATATGAACAGGAACGATAACAACGGAGGACAGAACAACAGAAATCAGCCGCCGAAAAAGCCGAGTATCATGATGCTGATTCTGGCGGGACTGAGCACCCTGCTGCTTGTATATATCATGTGGACATGGCTGTTCGGGACGGGTACCTCCGGTGACACGGTCAGCTATACACATTTTCTGGAGGATATTGAGGCAGACCGGGTGGAGGCTGTGGAGGTACAGAGCACAGGCGAGATATATTACATTCTGAAGGAAGAGGCACAGGAGCAGGAGGATACGGGGCTGAATCTGCCGGGTCTGTTCGCCTTCAGCGGGCAGGGCTTATCCGTACAGAGGCAGTATGTGACGGTTCTCATGGAGGATTTGGACACCCTGACGGCACGTCTTGAGGAGCATCAGATTGACGGCGAGAGAATTCTGGCAAGTAATTCCAAGCTCTTTGACATCATTGTGGGACTGGTGCTGCCGGTACTTCTGATGTGGCTGCTGCTAGGCTTTATGTTCCGCAAGATGGGCGGCTCCGGCGGACCGATGGGCGTCGGAAAGAACAATGCCAAGGTATATGTGCAGAAGGAGACGGGAGTTACCTTTAAGGATGTGGCAGGCGAGGATGAGGCGAAGGAATCCCTGGTGGAGGTCGTGGATTTCCTGCATAATCCGGGGAAATACTCCAAGATTGGTGCGAGACTGCCGAAGGGAGCGCTTCTGGTGGGACCTCCCGGAACGGGAAAGACCCTGCTCGCGAAGGCGGTGGCAGGTGAGGCACACGTACCGTTTTTCTCCCTGACGGGTTCGGATTTCATTGAGCTTTATGTGGGTGTGGGTGCAAGCCGGGTGAGAGACTTGTTCCGGGAGGCGACAAAGAATGCTCCCTGTATCATATTCATCGATGAGATTGATGCCATCGGGCGGAGCCGTGATTCCAAGTACGGTGGCGGGAACGAGGAGCGTGAGCAGACGCTGAACCAGCTTTTGTCAGAGATGGACGGCTTTGACAGCTCGAAGGGCATTCTGATTCTGGGAGCAACAAACCGTCCGGAGATTCTGGACAAGGCGCTGCTTCGTCCGGGACGCTTTGACAGGCGGATTATTGTGGATAAACCTGATTTGAAGGGTCGGGCGGAGATTCTGAAGGTGCACGCGAAGGATGTCAAGATGGACGAATCCGTGGATTTGGATGCCATTGCACTGGCAACGAGCGGCGCTGTAGGCTCCGACCTTGCGAACATGATAAATGAGGCGGCAATCAACGCGGTAAAGGAAGGCAGGGCTTATGTGAGCCAGAAGGATTTGTTTGACGCAGTTGAGGTCGTTTTAGTGGGCAAGGAGAAAAAGGACCGCATCATGAGCAGGGAGGAGAGAAGGATTGTTTCCTATCATGAGGTTGGGCACGCACTGATTAGCGCGCTGCAGAAGAACTCTGAGCCGGTGCAGAAGATTACCATTGTGCCCCGTACCATGGGAGCACTTGGCTATGTAATGCACGTTCCCGAGGAGGAAAAGTTCCTGAATACGGAGGCGGAGCTCCGTGATATGCTGGTGAGCCTGGTAGGCGGACGTGCAGCCGAGGAGGTTGTCTTTGATACGGTGACGACAGGCGCGGCGAATGACATTGAGAAGGCTACCGACATCGCCAGAAACATGGTGACGAGATACGGCATGAGCAGACGCTTCGGGCTGGTGGGGCTTGCCACCGTCGAGAGCCAGTATCTGGAGGGAAGGACTGCGTTAAACTGCAGCGATGCCACGGCGGCAGAGATTGACACCGAGGTGGTTGCAATCCTGAAGGAGAGCTATGACAAGGCACTGGAGCTGCTGCGGGAAAACAGAGAGGTCATGGATAAGCTGGCGGAGTTTTTGATAGAGAAGGAGACCATTACAGGAAAGCAGTTTATGGAAATCTTCCGTAGGGAGAAGGGTATTCCCGAGCCGGAGGAGAAGAAGCCGGAAGCAGCCGGGGACGAGGCACAGGACGGTACGACACAGTGCGACGGTTCGTCAGACGACGCGGTAAAGAGTGACAGCACGACAGACGCGCGACAGGGAGGCGGCGCAGAAGCAGCCGGGGACGAGGCACAGGACGGTACAGCGCAGTGCGACGGCGCGACGGACGGGGCGGAACAGTGCGCAGGCGCGCGACAGGAAAGCGGTGCAGCACAGAGAGAAAACAGTGCAGCACAGAGAGAAAACAGTGCCGCGCAGGCGGAGAGCGGTGCGCAAGCAGCTGAGGAAGCGGCGAAGAATAACACAGCGCAGCAGGAGGACAACCGACCGGTCGGCAGATTCTCCAATGGAAGAGTAGATTGAGACAGAGTGCACAGGACACGCAGCGAGGCGGATTTTCCGATTGCCATTGTTGACGTTGTTGACAGAGGCGCGAAACGAGGTTATGATACAAGAAATGTGTGCGCCTTTCCTGACGGCTTTTTGGAAGGGAAGAGACGGCATACCAATAAGATGAGTATTTTGAGGGAGGACAAAAGATGTTTTGTGAAAAGTGCGGGGCAGAAATGCTCGAAAATGATGTGTTCTGCGCGTCCTGCGGATGGAAGGTATCAGAGCCGGGAGCTCCCACACCGGGAGTGAATCCCATCCCTGAGGCGGGTGGTGTCGGATATGTACCTCCGCAGCCGCCGATGAAGATGAAGAGGAAGCTTGCGCTGTCCATGCCGGTGCTGGTGGGAGGAGCGGCAGCGCTGCTCATCGTGCTGGTGGTTGCGCTGAACTGGGCTTCACTGGGCAACTTCTTTAAAAAGACCTTCTCCTCACCGGAGAAGTATTATCAGTGGGTGGAGAAGGGCACTGCCGAGGATGCGGCAGCCATGGTGTCAAATATCTACGCGGATTATCTGCTGGAGTCACTGAACGTGCGTGACATGGGAGGAAGCGTGTCCGTCAACCTGAAGGTAGGCGAGGAAGGACAGGATGCCATTGACAGTCTTGCGGGTCTTGCCGGACTTGGCAGAATGGATTTTTCCTGGCTGGAGGATGTGACCCTTTCCGGCGAGTGGTGCTCCAAGGATGACGTGTTACAGGGGATTCTGGGACTGACTGTCGGGAAAACACAGCTGCTTTCTCTGGATGCCATCGTGGATGCAGAGGGAGAGGCGGCATATCTGGCAATCCCGGAGCTTTCCTCGATGTACATCGGCGTGGAGGCGGACGAGATTGGCGATTTAGAGGATGTTCTGGAGGAAATAGCCGATAATGCGGAGGACATGGAGGCGTTTGTTAAGGCACTGCCGGAGCAGAAGCAGCTGGCGAAGCTGATAGAGAAGTATATTGAGACCGCGCTGGGAAGCGTGGAGGATGTCGAGATAAAGAAGGGCAAGACCGTGAAGGCGGAGGGCATCAGTCAGAAGTGCACGATGCTTGAGGTTTCGCTGGACGGTGATGTCCTGGAGGATATGCTGAAGGCAGTCTTTGAGAAAATGGAGGACGACAAGGACTTAGAGAAGATGTTCGTCAAGGCATGGGATGCCCTCAGTGAGATAGACGGTCTCTATCTGTATGGCATGGACGGCGACGATGCCTGGGAGGAAATTCAGGAGCTGTGCAAGGAGGCAAAAAGGGGAATTAAGATGTCCTCCGACTTCGATTTGACCATGAAGGTTTACGTGGACGGAAAGGGCAACATTCGGGGAAGAAGCTTTGAATATAGTGACCGCTACAATGATGCGGTAACGGTTGAGCTGCTGAACCCTCATAAGGGAAACAGGTTCGGTTACAGGCTTGCCGTATCGGGAGACGGCAATGAGATTGCCCTCACGGGAACCGGAAAGAACTCCGGCGGAACCGTAAGCGGTGACTTTACGTTTGAGGGCACGATTGAAGGTCGGAGTGCAGAGGTTTTGGACGTTCATGCGGAGAAGTTCGACGTGGATGCCCTGAAACAGGGTGAGCTTAAGGGGGTGTTTACCATGAAGGCAGGCTCCGGCTTGAAGATGCTGACGAACCTCTACGGCAGCTATAACTATTATGATGCGGCAACCTCACTTCTGCTTTCCGCTCTGGAGGATTTGGAGGTGACGCTGGACGTTGAGGCAGCCGGAAAGTCAGCAAGGATAGGTGTTGCGCTGGCTTCTGACGGGGATAGTCTGGGAAGTCTTACCGTAGCCGCTGAGAAGACCTCCGGCAAGAAGATTTCCGTTCCCTCCGGCAAGAATGCAGTCTTTGTGGAGGATGCGGATGCCTTTGAGGACTACTGGGATTCCATTAAGTGGGACAACGTAATCAAGGCGCTGGAAAAGACTGCTCTGCCCGATGAGCTTGTAGATATCCTCGAGGATGTGTCGGATATGGACTTTGACGAGTTTGCAGAGTGGATTTATTACGGCGGCTTCGCCAGGGACATCATGCGGATGATTCCGCTCTACTATTAAAGTAACAGCACTTTCGAGCAGCCGCTTCTTATTACGGTTCGGTTACTAAGCGATAATGTTCTCATGCGGGAACAACGTTCCCATAAGGAACGGGAAAGCAAGAAGCATGATAGAAATAAACAGAGTTTCAAAGAGCTATAGACAAAAGAACGTTCTGAAAGAGATTACTCTGACGGTGCGGGAGGGGAGCTGTGTGGGAATCCTCGGCGGCAATGGCAGCGGGAAATCCACACTCCTTTCCATCCTCGCGGGAGTGCAGAGGGCAGACAGCGGTTCCTTCCTTTGGGAGGGAGCCGATTTGTTTTGCAATGAGACAGTCCGGACAGGGTGTCTGGGCTATGTGCCGCAGGGAAATCCGCTGATGGAGGAGCTGACCGCATGGGATAACCTCCGTCTCTGGTACGGAAGGAAGGAGCTGAAGCATGAGCTGCAGGAGGGTGTGCTTGCCATGCTGGGAATCGGTGAGTTCATCAAAGTGCCCGTGCGCAGGATGTCAGGAGGGATGAAGAAGCGCCTTTCCATCGGCTGCTCCATGGCAAATCACCCGAGGCTGCTTCTTTTGGACGAGCCCTCTGCCGCACTGGATTTTGTCTGCAAGGAGCAGATTGCCGACTACCTTAGAAGGTTCAAGGAGGGCGGCGGTACTGTGCTTTTGGCAACCCATGATGTTCAGGAGCTGGAGCTGTGTGACGCCTGGTATATCCTTAAGGACGGCGTCCTTATGCCCTATGTGTATGACGGAGACATTCATCAGCTGGTGGGAAGACTATAGGGGTGAGCTATGGGAAAAAACAGGACTGACCCGGGGGCGCATCTGCGCATACCGCAGCTCGGGAGATATATGTCGGCGCAGCTGAAGCGAATCTGCAGGGTACTTCCCTTTGTGCTTGGGATGTCGATTCTGATGGCGGCGGGTATCCTGCTTGTCGCAGTTTCCATGCAGCAGTCGGGCAGCAGTGCGGATAAGAGCAGAAGCCAGAAGGTAAAAATTGCATTATCCGGTGACACCCAGGATCCGTATCTGCGGCTTGGCATCCTCTTTTTACAGCAGATGAAGGATGTGAGGTACTCGGTCGAGATTGAGATAATGTCCGAGGAAGAGGCAAGGAGGGAGCTGCGTGCGGGGAATATCTCGGCGTATGTTCTGATTCCGGAGGACTTTGCGGAGGCGGTGTACCGAAACGAGGATGTGGAGCTTGTTTATGCCACCACAAATGACACGGCGGGTGTCGGCTCCATTGTCATGAATGAGCTGATGGAGATGATATCAGTGATGGTAAAGAAGACCCAGAATGCCATTTCGGTGCTCTGGCGGCTGATGCCGGAGTACGGCGTGGAGGGGGACTATAACGCCATCACGGACGAGCTGGCTCTGCGCATGGTAAGGCTGGTTCTGCAAAGAGGAGATTTTTATCAGTTTGCACAGTATGGAGAAGGGGACGGACCATCCCTGAAGGGCTATTATTGTGTTGCCCTGCTGGTGCTGTTTCTGCTTCTCTGGGGCATCACGGGGAGCAGTCTTTTTGTGCGGCGGGATATGGCACTGCCAAAGCTTCTTAAGGCAAGGGGGCAGTCTGCCTCTGCCCAGATAACCGCGGAATACGCGGCATATTTTCTGTTGATGCTGGGAAGTATGTTTCTGATGCTTCTGCCCGTGAAATGTGCGATGTCCGTGGCGGGGATCACGATTGAGGAATGCCAGGGGGCAAAGCTTTTCCTTTTGTGGGTGAGGATGATTCCGGCAGCGGCGCTGCTTGCCGCCATGCAGTTCTTTCTGTACGAGCTGACAACGGACATGATTAGCGGCATATTGCTGCAGTTTCTGACGGGCATTGCTCTGGGCTATCTGTCAGGCTGTATTTATCCAATCAGCTTTTTCCCGAAAAGCATACAGTCTCTTGCGCCCCTGCTGCCCTCCGGTGCTGCCGTGCAGTACGGTGCGGCTTGCCTTGGAGGTCATGCGGACGGAGGGGCACTTGCGGTGATGATTCTGTATCTTGTTCTGTTTTTTGCCCTGTCAGTGCTGGTCAGGGAACGGAGGACAAAGGCATGAGGAGGGTAAGGAAGGCAGCTTGGTTTTACTGTTTGCTAAGCAAGCGTTTTTTCAAAAAGCTCAGCTTTGTATTTTTGCTCTGTGCGGTACCGCTGGTGGTGCTGGGATTCCAGGGAGCAGCCTCCGGAGAGAGCGGCGTGCTGAGGATTTTACTCTTTACGGAGGAGCCGGAGGATGAGGCCGCACGGGAGATAGTGGAACGGATTCTGGAAGAGGAGAGCGTGATATATTATGCGCGTGCTGAGGGTCTGGAGGAGGCAAAGGAGCAGCTCCTTGCCAAAGAGGCGGATGCAGTCGTGATATTCCGCAGCGGTTTTCAGGAGAGGACTAAGAAGCTTCTGGACAGGATAAACAGGTCGGACGGGCAGGAGGGAACATGGGACGATGAGGAAGAAAGCCCGATACTGATATTACGGCGGGAGGAGAATGTACTGATGCAGCTGTCCGGCTTCAAGCTGCTTGCCTCGCTTTATCCCGGCTTTTCTGCCTCTGTTTACGAGGATTTTCTGCTGAATGAGCTGGGCCTGGAGGGAAAGCTTACAAGGGAGGAGATTGCCCGGATTTACGAGAGCTCGGATAACGGGGGGAGACTGTTTCGCATGGATTACCAGGCGACAGGTGCACTTCCTGAGGAGACGGACGGCAACTATATGACGGCACCCTTAAGGGGACTGCTTTCGCTGCTGGTGATTCTGAGCGGTTTTGCCGCGGATATGTTCTTCATGCAGGATGAGAGGAGAGGGATGCTGGACGGCGTCTGCCTGCGGGAAAGACGAAGAAGGGTATATGTATACCAGCTTGCGGCGATGGTGCCGGTGGCATCGGCGGTCTGGCTGGCGCTGTATCTGACGGGAGATACAGGGTCTGTCGGAAGGGAAGTGCTGCTTATGGCACTGTATCTGGCAGATTGCATGGTGTTCTGCAATCTGGGAAGAATGCTTTGCGGGAGGGCGGAACGTCTCGGAGCCTGCCTGCCGCTGCTGATGCTGGGACTTTTGCTGTTTTCACCCATTTTTCTGACGCTGAGGCGTCTGAGGGCGGTGCAGCTTCTTCTGCCGCCTTTTTACTACCTGAGCACGTTGCGGACGGGAGAATGGACGGCAGCGATGGTGCTGTATGCCGGAATCGGATTTGCGGTGAATACAATACTGGGGAGGCTTGCGGAGAAGAGGAATGTTTCACTTTGAGGAAGAATTAAAAAAGCTCCCGAAGGAGCCGGGCGTCTATATCATGCGTGATGACAAGGATGTAATTTTGTATGTGGGTAAGGCAGTCAACCTCCATAACCGTGTGAGGTCGTACTTTCGGGAAAATATCGGCAGGGGACCTGCAATCGATAAAATGGTTACGCTGATTGCCCGCTTTGAGTATATTGTCACGGACTCCGAGCTGGAGGCGCTTGTGCTGGAAAACAACCTGATTAAGGAGTACTCCCCCAAGTACAATACGCTTCTGAAGGATGATAAAACCTATCCTTATATCAAGGTGACGCTGGGGGAGGAGTATCCCCGCATTTTGTTTTCGCGAACCATGAAAAAGGATAAGTCGCGGTATTTCGGACCGTATACCAGTGCGGCGGCGGTGAAGGATACCATTGAGCTGCTGAATAAGCTCTATAAGCTCAGAACCTGCAACCGTACCCTTCCCAGAGATACGGGAGCGGAGCGCCCCTGTCTGAATTATCATATCGGGCAGTGCCTTGCACCCTGCCAGGGATATGCCGACAGGGAGCAGTACAGGGAGCAGGTAGACAGGGCACTTGCCTTCTTAAACGGAAGCCACCATACCATATTGAAGGAGCTGGAGACAAAAATGCAGACGGCTGCGGAGGCTCTGGACTTTGAGGCTGCTGCGGAATACAGGGATTTATATAACAGTGTCAGACAGGTTTCCCAGAAACAGAAGATTACGGACAGTGTCGGCGAGGATAAGGATGTGCTTGCCCTGTATCAGGATGGGGCGGAGGCGGTTGTACAGGTGTTCTTTGTGCGGGACGGAAAGCTGATAGGCAGAGAGCATTACTACATGACACAAGTGTCAACAACGGACAAGAGGGCTGTTTTGGGGGAGTTTGTGAAGCAGTTTTACGCCGGAACCCCTTTTATCCCCAGGGAGCTGATGCTGCAGTATGAGATTGAGGACGGAGAGCTGATTGAGAGATGGCTTTCCGAGAGGAAGGGTGCGAGGGTTTATGTCAGGGTGCCCAAAATCGGTGCGAAGGAAAAGCTGGTAGAGCTTGCGGCACAGAATGCAAGGCACGTTCTGGAGCAGGACAGAGAGCGGCTGAAGCGGGAGGAGGGACGCACCATCGGTGCGGTGAAGGAGCTTGCTGCGATTCTGGGGATGAGCGGCATTGAGCGGATGGAGGCATTCGATATCTCCAACATAAACGGCTTCGAGAATGTCGGCTCCATGATTGTGTTTGAAAAGGGAAAGCCAAAGCCCAGCGACTATCGGAAGTTCCGTATCCGAACCGTGTCGGGACCGGATGATTATGCCTGTATGCGGGAGGTGCTGATGCGCCGCTTTACGCACGGCATGGAGGAGCGGGAGGAGCTTAAGCGGGACGGAATGGAGGACGGATACGGCAGCTTTACAAGGTTTCCGGATTTGATTATGATGGACGGAGGGCGAGGACAGGTGAACATCGCCCTCTCGGTGCTGGAGGAGCTTCGGCTTTCCATTCCCGTCTGCGGCATGGTCAAGGATGATAATCACAGGACGAGGGGACTGTACTTTAATAACCTAGAGCTGCCCATTGACAGCCGTTCGGAGGGCTTTAAGCTGATTACCAGGGTGCAGGATGAGGCACACCGTTTTGCCATTGAGTATCACCGCTCATTAAGGAGTAAGACACAGGTGAAATCGGTGCTGGATGACATACCGGGAGTGGGACCGGTGAGAAGAAAGGCGCTGATGCGGCATTTCCGGTCGATTGAGGAAGTGAAAAACGCATCGGTGGAGGAGCTGCTTGCCCTGCCGGAGCTGAACCGAAGGGCGGCGGAGGATATTTACGGATTTTTCCGAAGGCAACAGAATACTTAAGTTCTTCCCATAAAGGTTTTCCTGTGGTAAGATGATTGTAACCGTAACGTGAACGGAGCCGGAGGAGGGCAGGAGGGACTGCCCGATGCCGGAGAATGGAGGAAAACATGGAATATGTCGCTTTGACCCGCCTGATTGAAAAGATGAAGCTGGAAAATCTGACACCGGAGCTGAAGGTGAAGGACATCAAAATCACCCAGCCGGACATCAACCGTCCCGCGCTGCAGATGACGGGCTTTTTTGAGCACTTTGATGCCACGCGCCTGCAGGTGATAGGCTTTGTGGAATACACCTATATGGAGAGCCTTACGGATGAGCGCAAGCGGGAGATATATGATGAGCTGATGGAGTATGATATTCCGGCGTTTGTTTTCTGCCGTGAGCTTAAGCCGGATGAGCTGTTCCGCAGGGCGGCCATCGCCCATCAGATTCCGGTGCTTTCCACCACGAAATCGACCTCCGGCTTTATGGCGGAGGCTATCAGGTGGCTGAATGTGAAGCTTGCTCCCTGTATCTCCGTGCACGGCGTGCTTGTGGATGTCTACGGAGAGGGCGTCCTGATTACCGGGGAGAGCGGAATCGGTAAGTCGGAGGCGGCACTGGAGCTGATAAAAAGAGGGCATCGTCTGGTGACGGATGATGTGGTGGAGCTGAGAAAGGTGAGCGATGATACCCTGATAGGCTCTGCGCCGGATGTGACAAAGCATCTTATTGAGCTGCGGGGCATCGGCATCGTGGACGTGAAGGCTCTTTACGGTGCATGTGCGGTAAAGGATACGGCGAGCATCGATCTTGCCATCCGTCTGGAGGACTGGGATAAGGATAAGGAATACGACAGGCTGGGGCTGGAGGAGACCTATACGGAGTATCTCGGCAATAAGATTGTGTGCCACAACATTCCGATACGTCCGGGTCGGAATCTGGCGATTATCTGTGAGTCGGCAGCCGTAAACCACCGCCAGAAGAAGATGGGCTATAATGCAGCACAGGAGCTGTATGCCCGTGTGCAGAACTCTCTGGCAAGAAAGAGAGATGAGGACGAAGAGGAGTAGGGTATGGGCAGATACGCATTCGGGGTTGATATTGGAGGAACGACGGTAAAGCTGGGGCTTTTTGACGGGCAGGGCAGACTGCTGGACAAGTGGGAGATACCCACGGTCAGGGATAACGGCGGAGAGGCAATTCTGCCCGATGTCGCGGCGAGCCTTAAGGCAAAGATACAGGAGAAGGGGCTTCGTAAGGAGGAGCTTGCGGGAATCGGCGTGGGAGCACCCGGAGCGGTGGACGATGACGGGATGATGCCGGCGGGCGCTGTCAATCTGGGCTGGGGTTCCTTTAACATATCTGAGACGCTGCGTGCATATATTGATGTACCGGTAAAGGCGGCAAATGATGCGAACGCGGCAGCCTTCGGTGAAATGTGGCAGGGCGGCGGCAAGGGATACCGGAACATGGTGGCAGTGACACTGGGCACCGGAGTCGGCGGCGGCATCATCGTGAACGGGAGTATCCTTGCAGGGGCAGTGGGTGCCGGAGGTGAAATCGGGCACATTCACGTAAACGATGACGAGACAGAGGTGTGCGGCTGCCGCAATAAGGGCTGCCTGGAGCAGTATACCTCCGCGACGGGAATTGTACGTCTGGCACGCAGACGTCTGGCGGAGGATGCAAGGGAAAGTGTGCTCAGAGAGGGAGAGCTGTCGGCGAAGATGGTGTTTGATGCGGTGAGGGCGGGAGATGCCGTCGCCGTGGAGATTGCCGGGCGCTTCGGCGAGTATCTCGGAAAGGGGCTTGCCACGGTGGCAGCCGTGGTAAATCCGGAAATCTTCGTCATTGGCGGCGGGGTATCAAAGGCGGGAGAAATCCTGCTCTCCTACGTGAAGCCGGTCTTTGAAAAGTATGCTTTTCCGGCGTGCCGCGGTACAAAATTTGCACTCGCAAGGCTGGGGAATGATGCCGGAATCTACGGAGCCGCCGGACTTCTGCTCCGATAAAACGTAAAAAGGGAAGAAAAGAAATGATTAGTGAAGCAGTTATTCAGGCAATAAAGCAATATGTACCGGAGGAGAATATCTGCTTACAGGAGCCGATGGCGGGTCACACCACGTTTCGGATAGGGGGACCTGCCGATTGTTTCGTGCAGATAGAGAGTGAGGAGCAGCTGCAGAAGGTGCAGCATTACCTCGGACTGGTGGATCTCCCCTGGGCTGTTGTGGGAAACGGCAGCAATCTTCTTGTCAGCGACAGGGGCTTTGAGGGGGTTGTTCTCCAGGTGGGAAGGAAGATGAGCCGCATCACGGTGGATGGAGACAGGGTGACGGCGCAGGCGGGGGCAACCCTTGCACAGGTCGCCCGGGTGGCGATGGAGAATGCTCTGACGGGGCTGGAGTTTGCCTCAGGCATCCCCGGAACGGTGGGCGGCGGCGTGGTGATGAATGCCGGAGCCTACGGCGGAGAGATGAGCCGCGTGGTGGAGCAGGTTATAGTGCTGGACAGAAACGGAGAGCGCATGGAGCTTGATAATTCCACCATGGAGTTCGGCTATCGCACCAGCAGTCTCCGCAGACATTCCTTTGCCGTCACGGCGGTGACATTCAGGCTGGAGCGGGGTGACAGGGAGCAGATTAAGGAGCTGATGGAGGATTTGGCGGCAAGGAGAAGAGAGAAGCAGCCGTTAGAGTATCCCAGTGCGGGAAGTACCTTTAAGCGCCCTCAGGGTCATTATGCGGGGCAGCTGATTATGGAGGCAGGGCTTAGGGGCTTTCAGACGGGCGGCGCAAGGGTTTCCGAGAAGCACTGTGGCTTTGTCATCAATACGGGAGAAGCGACCGCAGAGGATGTACGGGCACTTATCAGAACCGTGCAGGAGAAGGTAAAGGATAAATTTCATGTATTTCTGGAGCCGGAGGTAATATTTCTGGGATTTGAGGACGAGGAGAGAAAATGAGATTTGTAGTAGTAACGGGAATGAGCGGCGGCGGAAAGAGCACCGCCCTGAAAATGCTGGAGGATGCAGGCTTTTACTGTGTGGACAACCTGCCGATTTCGCTGGTTGAGAAGTTTGTGGAGCTGGTATCCATGCCCAACAGCGAAATCAGTAAGGTGGTTCTGGGGCTGGATGTGAGGGCAGACCAGTCCTTTGAGGACGCGACCAGAATTTTGGGGCAGCTGAAGGAAAAGGGTTATCAGTTTGAAATCCTTTTCATGGATGCAGGGGAAGCCGCGCTGATAAAGCGTTACAAGGAATCGAGGCGTGTACATCCGCTTGCCGCGGACGGCAGGGTGGAGGACGGTGTGCGCAGGGAGCGCAGGGCGCTGGAGCAGATTCGCAGCAGTGCGGATTATGTCATTGATACAACAAACCTTCTGACAAGAGAGCTGAAGGCGGAGCTTGACCGTATTTTTGTGGAAAACGGCGAATATAACAGTCTCATGGTGACAGTGATGTCATTTGGCTTTAAGCACGGGATACCCGTGGATGCAGACCTTGTATTTGATGTCAGATTCCTGCCGAATCCGTTCTATGTGGAGGCTTTGAAGTTTAAGACGGGCAACGACCGGGAGGTGCGGGACTATTGTATGTCCTTTGAGGAGTCGGAGGTATTTATGCAGAAGCTGACGGATATGGTGCAGTTTCTGATTCCCAACTATGTGAAGGAGGGAAAATACAGACTGGTAATTGCCATCGGCTGTACGGGCGGCAGGCACAGAAGCGTTACCATGGCAAACGAGCTTTACGAGAGGCTTAAGGATAAGGGCAACTACGGTATGAAGCTGTACCACCGCGATGTGGAGCAGCGGGGTATTTGAGAATCAGGTGAGAATATATGTCATTTTCGGGTGAGGTGAAGGAGGAGCTGGCGAGGAACATCAGTCCGGCAAGACATTGTCAGATTGCGGAGCTGGCCGCCATATTGAGCTTCTGCGGGCAGTACGGCAGGGATGGGGAGGGAAATTATACCATCGGCTTTCAGACGGAAAACGGGGCTGTCATCAGAAAAGGCTTTACATTATTGAAAAAAACATATAATATAGATACGGATGTTCCCCTGACGGAGGAAATGATGCAGGGACTGCTGCAAAAGACGGGTAATCCGGAGAAGCCGGTGAGTGCACTGCTGATTAAGAATGCCTGTTGTCAGAGAGCGTTTCTCAGGGGAGCGTTTCTGAGTGTCGGCTCAATGAGTGACCCCGCGAAGGGGTATCATCTGGAATTTGACTGTAGCGATGAGGCGAAGGCGAAGCAGCTGCAGCAGCTGATTGCAGGCTTTGACATTGATTCAAGGATTATCCTTCGCAAAAAATATCATGTGGTCTATCTGAAGGAAGGCTCCGGTATCGTGGATTTGCTGAATGTCTGCGGAGCACCGGTATCCCTGATGAATCTGGAAAACTTAAGGATTCTGAAGGAGATGAGAAATTCCGTGAACAGGCGTGTGAACTGCGAGACCGCAAACATAGCAAAAACAGTGAATGCGGCGGCGAGACAGGTGGAGGACATTGAGTATCTGAAGCGGCATTACGGCTTTCAGAACCTTTCGGAGGCGCTGAGGGAAATGGCGGAGGTTCGTCTGGAAAATCCGGATGCTCCGTTGAAGGAGCTGGGAGAGCTGTTTCATCCCCCGATTGGAAAATCAGGTGTGAATCACAGACTGCGCAAGCTAAGTGAGCTTGCTGAAAAAGTAAGAATGTCGTCGGTATAGACTTGAAGCTGCCCCGGGGGCAAAAGAGGAGGAAAAATTATGACAAAGCGGAGTGTTCAGATTCAGCTGGAGAACGGACTGGAGGCAAGTCCCGTTGCCCTGCTGGTTCAGGAGGCAAGCAAGTACGACAGCACCGTATATGTCCAGTCCGGCGAGAGGAAGGTAAATGCGAAGAGCATTATGGGAATGATGAGTCTCGGGCTTGATAACGGCGAGGAGCTGGTTGTGATGGCGGACGGTGCGGATGAGGAAGCTGCGGTAACGGGCATTGAGCATTTCTTAAGCGGCAGTGCGGTTTAAGGGCGGAGAGAATACGGAAAAAGTTTGAGAAAAGGAAAGGGTGGAGTCAATAGAGGTATCTGTTGGTTCGCACCCTTTTTTCGCCGACAGAGTGCAGGAGGTGGAGGACTTGGGCAGAAGACTTATGTTTGTCTATAATCCGAAGGCGGGAAAAGCGCAGATTCGGACAAAGCTGGCGGATATACTGGAGGTCTTTGCGGCTGCGGGATATGAGCTGACGGTCTATCCAACGGCAAAGCGGGGAGACGCGCGGCGCATCATGGAGAGCAGTGCCGGAGAGTATGATTTGGTGGTCTGCAGCGGCGGAGACGGTACGCTGGACGAGGCAGTGACGGGGATTCTTCAGAGGGGCATTCAGGTTCCCTTAGGTTATATTCCAGCAGGCAGCACAAATGACTTTGGCGGAAGCCTTGCGCTGCCAAAGAACATGGTGCAGGCGGCGGAGGTGATTGTGAAGGGCAGGGATTTTCCCTGCGACATGGGGAGCTTTAACAGTGACGTGTTTGTCTATATTGCCGCTTTTGGGCTGTTTACCGATGTCTCGTATGAGACGGGACAGGAGATAAAGAATGTGCTGGGACATATGGCGTATTTGCTCGAGGGAGTGAAGCGCCTCTCCGGGATTCACTCCTATTTTCTGCGGGTGGAATACGCAGGCAGGGTGATAGAGGACGAATTTATTTTCGGCATGATTACAAACTCTACCTCCGTGGGCGGCTTCAAGAACATAACGGGCAAAAACGTAAAGCTGGACGACGGCGAATTTGAGGTGACGCTGATTAAAAAGCCTAAGAATCCCGTGGAGCTGAACAATATCCTTCTCTCACTGTTGAACAGGGATATTGATGCGGGTGCCATGTACTGCTTCCGCACGGACAGGCTTGTAGTGGAATCCGCTGAGCCGGTTGCATGGACGCTGGACGGGGAGAACGGAGGCAGTCACAGGCGGGTGGAGATTCGGAATCTCTGTCGGGTACTGACCATCCGTGTGCCGCAGGAGGAAAAGGGGACTGCATAAGCAATGTATTGCTCGCAAAATATTTTGACAAAAATTTATCAAGGTGCTATAATGAGCCCATAGGTGGCAAATAAACGGACGGAGGTAGATATTATGTTAGTTTCCGCAACAGAAATGCTGAAAAAGGCAAAGGCAGGGCATTATGCAGTAGGTCAGTTCAACATCAATAACCTGGAATGGACAAAGTCGATTCTTCTGACGGCGAAGGAGTGTAGGTCTCCCGTTATTCTGGGTGTCTCTGAGGGCGCAGGAAAGTACATGGGCGGCTATCATGCGGTAGTCGGCATGGTAAACGGACTGCTGAAGGATTTGGATATCGACGTGCCTGTTGCACTGCATCTCGACCACGGCTCCTTCGAGGGCTGCTACAAGTGCATCGAGGCAGGCTTTTCCTCCATTATGTTCGACGGTTCCCACTACGCGATTGAGGAGAACGTCGCAAAGACAACAGAGCTGGTAGCTGCGGCTCATGGAAAGGGACTTTCCATCGAGGCAGAGGTAGGCTCCATCGGAGGCGAGGAGGACGGCGTTGTCGGTATGGGTGAGTGCGCCGACCCGCAGGAGTGTAAGTCCATCGCGGATTTGGGAGTAGACTTTCTGGCAGCAGGAATCGGCAATATTCACGGTAAATATCCCGCAAACTGGAAGGGCTTGAGCTTTGAGACGCTGGATGCCGTTCAGCAGCTGACGGGTGAGCTTCCTCTGGTGCTTCACGGCGGCACGGGTATCCCCTCTGATATGATAAAGAAGGCAATTTCCCTGGGCGTTGCAAAGATTAACGTCAACACCGAGTGCCAGCTGGCATTTGCGGAGGCGACCCGCAAATATATTGAGGCGGGGAAGGATTTGGAAGGAAAAGGCTTTGACCCCCGTAAGCTTCTGGCTCCCGGCGCGGAGGCCATCAAGGCTACCGTAAAGGAAAAGATGGAGCTGTTTGGTTCAGTCGGAAGGGCATAAAGGAGATTGGCGGGAGCTGTGGGGCAGCTCCTGTTTTTCATAAGCCGTTTGTGCGGAGAACGTCACAAATGAGTCTTGAAGCAACATCGGAAATTGCCTGCGTGAATTGCCGGTGCGATCTCCCGGACGGAATGGAACGTTCTCGGAATGGAGTTGGTATGCGTATAGCGGTTTGCGATGACGAGAAGAAAATCATAGAGGAGGTTACGGGCTATCTGCAACAGCTGCGGCACAGGGCAGAGGGCAGGATAGAAATCCATGCCTTTCAGGATGCGGGGGATTTACTGTATGAGATAGAGGAGATGGCACCCTACGATATTATTTTTCTGGATATCGAGATAGGGGAAAACAACGGAATCTCGGTTGCGGAAAACATTAAGAAATGCTATCCCACCACGCTGATTGTTTTTATGACGGGCTTCCACCAATACGTCTACGAGGTGTTTGACGTTCAGCCCTGCGGCTTCCTCAGAAAGCCCATTAACCGGGAAGAGTTTGAGCATGTATTTGACAGGGTACTGGAGCAGTGTGACTCCAGCCCGGCTCTGGAATACAGCAGCAAGGGTCATTTTTACAGGGTTTTTCTGAAGGATATCTGGTTTATCACCAGCAGAAAGCGGCAGATTGCCCTGATGCTGAAGGACGGTGAAAGGGTTTTTTACGGAAAGCTGGATGAGGTGGAGCAGCAGCTGAATACAATGAGCAACAATTTCTGGAGAATCAGTCAGTCCGTGATTATCAATACACGTTATCTGAAGGAAATCAGCTATCACGAGGTCACGCTGGAGAATGACGGAGACCCTTGGACCTTCAGCATCAGCCAGTCCTACAGGGTGAGTATCCGGGAAAAGTGTATGGATATGTGGAAGATGAGCTAGAGGGGCGGAGGATGGAAAAGAATATTTTATATGTGATGAAAAGTGTCTGGCAGGCAGTCCTGTTTGCGGCGGTGACGGCGGGGCTGGAGCTTATGGTAATCGGTGTGCTTCTGTTGTGCGGAATCACTACCCCGGGTGAGTTGGACGGCAACGGGACAATCCGCTATCTGATACTGCTGCCGGCGCAGCTGTCTGCCCTTGTCATGGTGCAGATTCTATTTTTTATGTGGAAAAAGTGGAGAAATCATGACGCGGTGTGGAAAAGCCGTGTTTCTTTTTTGTGCGTCTGTCTGGGCTGCATGATGGGGGCCTGGCTGACGGATGTCAGTTTTCTGGGAGAAGCTGCTAAAGAGCGGGGCAGGCTTTTGGCACTGCTGCTTCTGACGGGGCTTCCCTTCCTCGGATATGTGTGCTTCTTTCTCTTTGCGGAGAAAAGCCGGCTGGAGACGGAAAGCAGGGTTTACCAGAAACAGGCGGGACTCTATCAGGAGTGGTATGAGGGCTTCCAGAAGACGAGGAAGGAAACACTGGCGTTTCGCCATGACATGAACAACCATTTCGGCGTTTTGCGGCATCTCTGCTCCAATGCGGGAGAGCCCGGGGAGGACGGTGCGAAGGCGGGTGAGGGCCGTGTGCTGGACGAAGTCAGGAAATATATTGACAGTATGGGAACGGGCTATAACAGGACAGGCTGCGACACGGATTCCGGGAATCTGATGATGGATTTTGCCGTGGATATGAAGAAAAATTATGCCCAGAGCCGGGGGATTCCCATGGAGGTAGAGCTGAATATCCCGAGGGAAATGAACTATAACAGTATGGACCTTGTGATATTTTTAAGTAATCTTCTCGACAACGCCATAGAGGCATGTGAGCGCATGGAAAACCGGGCGGCGGCAAAGATTGTGCTGCGGATGCAGTACAAAATGTCCAATCTGGTTGTGTTTATCAAAAATACCTATGACGGACATCTGGACGGCAGAAGCTCCGGGCAGCAGGAGGCGGTGCCCCTGGGAACGGTCAAGGCGGATAAGACGGCACATGGAATCGGGATGAAAAACGTGATGGACATTGTGAATAAGTATCACGGTATGCTCCAATGGGATGCGTCTGACGGGTGGTTTCGCATCAATGCGCTGCTGTATGAGTTTGGAGAGAGAAAAAAAGACGAATTATGACAAAGCCGGAACGAATTATGACAAGTCAGGTTTTTACGGAAAATATCTGGTATGCTGTTTTTAAGGCAGCAAAGGAAAATGCCCCTGCGGGGGTATTTCTTTTTCTGTGAAAGCAAAAGGGAAGAAAAGGGGGCAACGGATATGTTCGTATTAAAGAAACGTAAATACACCCTGCTTGACATGTATCGGATTCCGTTCCGGTGCGCTCCGGCAAGTTCCATCGCAGTGACCCTGCAAAAGGCGCTCACGGCATTTGTCAATGTCATGCAGGTGGTTGTCGTGGCGGAGTTTGTTGATGCCGTGACGGCGGCGCTTAAGAAGGGAAGGCTGGATGGAGAAGTCACAAAATGGTTTGTGCTGCTGCTTCTGATGGTGAGCTGGAAGCGGGTCTCCTACAACATCGGAAGAATCTTTTCGGAGCATGTGACCGTCATGGGAACGGAGCAGGTTCTGAGGGAATGTACGGCAAAGCGTGCCAGACTGCAGTACTATCTGCTGGAGGACCGGGAGGTGGAGGAGCTGATGCACCGTCTGACGGACAAGATGGAAAAGAATGTCTGGGAGATGCAGCAGCGTTTTTTAAACTTCTTTGTGATTTATATTCCGCGTATTGCAGGAGTGCTGATTATCATCGCAACCCATGTCTGGTGGCTGGCGATTGTGGTCGCCGCGATGACGATACCGCTTCTGGTGCTGTCCATGCGCGGCGGAAGGAACGTTTATAAGGCAGATACAAGGGCGGCAGTCTATGAGAGAAGACACCGCTATCTCTTTGACCTTCTGACGGGACGGGAAGCGGTGGAGGAGCGAAGCCTTTTCGGGTATGTGCGCTCCGTAAACGGGCGCTGGCACAGCCAGTATGATGCAGCGAGAAAGACGAAGGTTCGGGCGGAGGCAATGCTGGAGGTGAGTATGCAGGCGGGAAGCGGGCTGACCAGTGTGCTCTCCTCGGCAATTACGCTGATTATGGTGCCGCTGGTGGCATCGGGGGAGATTACGGTGGGACTGTTTATCTCTCTGGCGACTGCCGTCTACGACCTTGTGAAGCTGACCGGCTGGGAGATGACAAAGGTGGTATCCCAGATGGCGAGATTCCGCATCTATATGCAGGAGCTGACAAGGTTTGCCGCCCTGCCGGAGAGAAGTCAGGAGGAGCCGGAGACGGCAGCGGGAACAGAGGAGACGGCAAAGACCTTCAGACAGCTGGAATTTTCCCATGTCACCTTCCGCTATCCGGGTGCTGACACCGATATTCTGAAGGACTTCTGCATGAAGCTGGAGGCGGGGAAGCATTACGCCATCGTCGGGGAAAACGGAGCCGGAAAATCTACCTTTATCAAGCTGCTGACGGGGCTCTACACGGAGTATGAGGGCGAGATTCTGTTAGACGGCAGGGAGCTGAGAAGCTACCCCGCAGAAGAGTGGAAGGAGATGTTCTCGGGGGTATATCAGGATTTTGCGCGCTACTATATTTCCCTCGAGGATAATATTCAGATTGGAAATATCAAAACCATGCACAGTGCGGAGGCGAAAAAGCGGATGCACGCGCTTGCCGGGCAGCTTGGGATTCACGAGGAAATTATCCGTCTGAAGCACCGCTATGCCACAAAGCTCGGAAAGCTGGATACGGACGGTGCGGATTTGTCCGGCGGACAGTGGCAGAAGGTGGCTATGGCACGTGCCCTGATGAATGATGCGCCGCTGCTGATTTTAGATGAGCCGACGGCAGCGCTTGACCCTATCAGTGAGAGCAGGCTGTACGAGCTGTTCGGGCAGATAAGCAGGAATCGAACCAGTATCTTTATCAGCCACAGGCTCGGCTCTACCAAGCTGGCAGACCATATCTTTGTCATAGGAAACGGCGGCGTGCGGGAGCAGGGAAGCCATGAGGAGCTGATGCGGAAGGACGGCATATATGCGGAAATGTTTAAGGCGCAGCAGAGCTGGTATGTGACAAAGGAAGGGGGTCAGGCGTAAATGAAGACGAAAGAGCACGGTCTGATTGAGATTGCAAGGCACGTTCTGGTGACGGGCTGGAAAAAATGCCCCCTGTTTCTGGCACTGTTTGTTCTTCTGACAATGAGCGGCGGGCTGGGAACGGCGGCAAATGTGTTCTTTAAGCAGTGGTTTTTCGATGCGGTGGAGGCGCTTGCCTATGGAAACGGCAGGATGTCCCATGCCGTGACCTGCGGGCTGGTGATGGCGGGTGTCATGCTTTTGACGCTGCTTTTGCAGGCAGTGGAAGAGCTCGCAGGGGTCAATCTTTTTCAGGTGATTATGGGACATATGGGTGCTGCGCTGAATGATAAGGCATCCCGCGTTGCCCCCATCGTGTATGAGGACAGCCGTTTTCTGGATGCCATCAACAAGGCTTATGAGGGAATGGAGGCATCCACGAATCTTATGGCGGCAGTTATGGCAATCGGACTCAGGAGGGCGACTTATTTCGTCTCACTGGGCTGCTACTTTTTTGCCATTAAGCCGATGCTGCTGGTGGTGTTTGTCCTGTCCTTTATTCCGGTGGTTATCAGCTCTCAGCTGCGCAGAAAGTATTTTGCAAGATTACAGGATGAAGCGACGCCCTACAGACGTAAATACGAATACTACGGGAAGTGCATTTACAGCCGTGAGTATGCGAAGGAGACAAGACTCTGGAAGGCAGATTCCTATTTCGGGGGACTGTATCGGGAGAATCTGCGAAGGGCAAGCCTGTTGAAGTGGAAAACCAAGCAGAAATCGGAGACGGTGGCAATTATATCCCGGTTTATCTCCCTTGCGGGCTATGTGGGAACGCTACTGCTTTTATTTTATTATCTGCTGTCAGGAGAAATCGGGATAGGAGCGTTTGCGGCTATCTTTTCCTCTCTGGATCAGATGTATGACCAGATGGATTGGGTATTTGATGCGGATGTGTCAACCATTATGGAGGGCTTTGGTCCGGCACAGAACTATTTCCGCTTTCTGCATCTGGAGGAGAGAGAGGGAACATACGATTGCAGGCTGCAGAGGGAGGAAATCACTCTGTGTGGGGCGGGCTTTGCGTATCCCGGAAGCGACAGGAAGGCACTGGAGAATATTTCGCTTACCATCCACCGGGGAGAGACGCTTGCGATTGTCGGCGTGAACGGCTCCGGTAAATCGACGCTCACCAGGCTTCTCATGGGGCTGTATCTGCCCACGGAGGGAATCATGGAGATAGACGGAATCGATGTAAGACAGATAGAGCCTGCGAGACTGTATGAAAATGTGTCTGCCGTATTCCAGAAGTATCAGTGCTATAAGATGACGGTCGGTGAGAACGTCAGAATCTCTGATGACGAAGGTAAGGGGGAGGAGGAAACAGCGCTGAGACAGGCGGACTTCCCCCTGGATGCTGAGATGCTGACGGACGGAACGGACACGATGCTGGGAAAGGATTTTGGAGGAATTGACCTCTCGGGCGGTCAGTGGCAGAGGCTTGCGATAGCCAGAGGGCTTTACAGGGTGCACGACATGATTATCTTAGACGAGCCGACGGCTGCGATAGACCCTATCGAGGAGGCGGCAATCTATCGGAAATTTGCTGAAATTTCCAGAAACAAGACTGCCGTTATCGTCACACACAGGCTGGGCAGCGTGCATATGGCAGACCGCATCATCGTGATGGATGCCGGTAAAATCGTAGATATGGGAGGACACGAGGAGCTGATGCAGAAAAAGGGACTGTACTATCAGATGTATCAGTCACAGGCAAAGTGGTATGTGTAGCTCCCGCGCAGACCTCTTATCATAGTTACATTCTTCGGATACGGCAAAGCAGCACCTCCTGTCTGCTGCCGTATCCGTTTTTTTGCCATCTGAAGAATTGTACCCTCACATTTGAAAAAAAGTACCCTCTGAAAAAAGGTATCGAACAAATCTTTCGGGAAAAAAATTGTGCCTTGTTACAGTGCCTGTCTGCGTGTTAAGGTTACGCCAGAAGGAGGTCAGGGGCTATGAAGTTCTCGAAGAAGGCGAAAGCAAAAAACAGAGCACCCAGAAAGACGCTACATGAAAAGCTGGTTTCCATCTACCATTACAGATGGTTTTACCTGATGTTTTTCCCGGTATTTCTCTCTCTGCTGGTGTTCCACTATTTTCCGATATACGGTATCAAGTACGCATTTACAAATTACACACCCTTTACCAAACCGACCTGGGTGGGGCTGTCAAACTTTGAGTATCTGTTTTCCAGTAAGAGGTTTTGGCGTGCCTTTGTCAATACGCTAGAGCTCAGCTCGGTTAAGCTGGTGCTCAGCATGGTGTTCAGCGTCGGACTGGCACTGCTGATTGACGAGGTGAGAAGCGTTACCTTTCGTAAGATAACGCAGACGGTGGTTTACATTCCGCACTTTATTTCATGGGTTGTGGTTGCTTCCATCTTTACCCTGTTTCTGTCACCGCAGTCCGGTATGGTAAACGCAATCATCACCTCGCTCGGCGGAGAACCGATTTACTTCCTTGCCAGCGACCACTGGTGGCGGGTGGTGTTCTATCTGCTGAATCTCTGGAAGGAGACGGGCTGGGGAACCATCATATACATAGCGGCACTTGCGGGAGTCGACCAGGAGATGTATGAGGCGGCGACCATAGACGGTGCAGGACATCTGCAGAGAGTATGGTACATTTCCATTCCTGCCATCAGCGTGACCATCCTGACGGTGTTCATCCTGAATCTGGCAAAGGTGCTGGGACTGTTCGATTCCGTATTCGTATTGCAGAACGACAGCGTTATCAAATCCTCGGACGTTATCGGAACCTATGTGTACCGTCTCGGTATCACGAGTGCCGATTACGGGGTATCCACGGCAGCAGGACTGTTTAAGTCAGTTATCTCTCTTGTGCTGATTACGATTGCCAACAAGGCAAGCAAAAAAATCAAGGGGGAGGGAATACTGGGATGATGAAGGAAAAATTGTCCTTTGAAAAGGGCAGACGTGGAAGAACCGTCTTTGTAATATGCAATACCATATTTCTCTGTATCCTGATGCTGATTATGGTAATTCCTCTCTGGAAGGTGGTTGTCGATTCCCTCGACCCTACGGCAGTGGGAATCAGGCTCTGGCCAAAGAAGATTAGCTTTTATGCCTACACGACCATACTGAGTAAAAAGTCGCTTTATCAGCCGTTTCTGGTGTCCGTTTACACGACGGTGGCGGCGACGGTGGTCGGTCTTTTGATGACGACGCTTGCGGCATACGTGATTTTGCAGAAGGAAATGCCCGGAAGGGGACTGATGATTGCTTATATCATGTTCACCATGCTCTTCAGCGGCGGCATGATTCCTTCCTACTTAAACATCAAGAATCTCGGGCTGATGAACAATCTGCTGGTTATCATTCTTCCGGCAGGACTGAGTACCTACAACATGGTGCTGATGAGAAGCTTTTTTGAGAGCATCCCGTCCACCTTATATGAGGCGGCGGAGCTGGACGGCTGTACTCCCTTAGGAATCTTCTGGAGGATTGTACTTCCGCTGTCAAAGCCGGCACTGGCTTCCATCGGTCTGTTCATAGCAGTGGGAACCTGGAACGAGTATATGCCCTTCATTCTCTATATGCAGGACAACAGTAAGATGAATTTCCAGGTAAAGGTGAGGGAGCTGATTCTGCAGGATGCCATATCCGGCAGCACATCCATCTCCGCATCGGATGATATGCTAAAGAGTGCAGTGGTTGTAGTAGTTGTATTTCCGTTTCTCGTTATCTATCCCTTTATACAGAAATACTTCACCAAGGGAGTGACAGTAGGTGCAGTAAAGGGTTAGTATATATCATAAGGAGGGTTAATATGAAAAGCAAAGTAACAAAGAAACTTCTGGCAGCTGCAATGGCATCTGCCATGGTACTGGGTACCGCAGCGTGCGGTTCGGGCGACGCAGGAAGCTCTGCTTCTGCAGGCGGTTCCTCCGCAGCAGCTTCCACGGGTTCTTCCGCAGCAGCTTCTTCCACAGACGGGGGGGCAACAGTTGCCGAGGTGACAAAGCCGGAGAGCATTTCCTGGTGGACGCATGACGGACTGAATGAGGAAAACGGCTCTGAGCAGTGGTTTGCAGAGTTTGAGAAGTTTACCGGAATCCATCTGGATCACCAGTTTATTCCCAACAACGAGTATTACGACAAGCTGAAGCTGGCATTTGCTTCTGACGAGGTTCCCGAGGTATTTGATTTGAACGGTGCAAATCTGGCACTGTATGCTTCTCAGGGCGCCATCTACGACCTGACGGATTTGCTGAAGGCCTCCGAGCTGTATGATAAGGTAGACCCCGCCATCTGGGATGCAATTTCCATTGACGGTAAGATTTATGCGATTCCCAAGGAGATGCCGTCCGCAGCAGTAACCTATGTGCGCGGTGACTGGCTGGAGAAGCTGAATATGAAGGCTCCCACCACCTACGACGAGTTCCTTGACATGATTCGCCGCTTCAAGGAGGAGATTCCTGAGTGTGAAATCGGTCTGACGGCTCCCGGCGTGAAGAGTGAGATGAACCTGCCTGAGTTCTACCAGGGTGCACACTACGGCTTCGCAAAGGTTGACGGTGTGTGGATAGACGGCTTTGCACAGGACAACATGGCTGAGGCAATGCAGAGAATGCAGGATGCCTATAAGGAAGGTCTGCTTGACAAGGAAATCATCACCAATACCACTTCTACCTGCCGTGATGCATGGTACGAGGGTAAGGTTGGCGTATTCAACTACTGGTCCGGTAAGTGGGGCGGAACTCTGCAGGACAGACTGGAAGCAAACAACGAGGGTGCTGTAGCACTGCCTCTTGAGGAAATCGAGGGTGCTGATTACCTGTTTGCAACTCTGGGTGGTCTGTGTATTTCCTCCAAGGTAAGCGATGAGAAGGCAGCACAGATTTTCAAGTACTTCTTCGAGTATATGCACGATGGCGGCGAGGGACAGGTTCTGTTCCAGAGCGGTGTTGAAGGTGTTCACTGGGAGCAGGACGGCAACAATGTAAAGCCTCTGCCTAATCTGGCTGACCCTTCCGCAGTAACCACGAGTGTATGGATTACTCCCTGGCTTGCAATTTCTCCTTTGGAGGTAACTGACAAGAACACGGAGAAGGCTGATGCGGTAACAAACTCTCTGGCAATTACGGATGCTTCCGCTTCCCAGGTAGCCGTTACACCCGTATCCGAGACCCTGAACAAGATTACCTCTGACCTTGAGCTGGAGAAGGCAGATATTCTGGCAAAGGTTGTCATGGGTGAGATGACGGTTGAGGAAGGCGTAGCTGCCTACAAGGAGGTTGCTGAGGAGCTGAATGTTGAGCAGGTTCTCAAGGAGCTGAACGGTAACTAAGTCCTGTCGCTTACAAGCTAAATATATTGAGGGTATTCCCTGGGGCGGAGAGCCTCAGGGAATTTCCTGCGTTCTATGGGCAGGAAGAAGGAATTGTGATATACTGAGCGTATGAGCGGCGAACGCAGTCCGCCGGATGCGACACCGTGGCTGCTTGCAGACAAAGGTGTCGACATCAGGTGGACTATGTGAGTGCAACGGACATCATGAAAACTTTGTTTTCATGATGTCGTTCGCCGCTGATGCAGAACGCGAAGAGGCGAGCGCCGCTGATGCAGAGCACGAAAAGGCGAGCGCCGCTGATGCAGAACGCGAAGAGGCGAGCGCCGCTGATGCAGAGCACGAAAAGGCGAGCGCCGCTGATGCAGAACGCGAAAAGGCGAGTGCCGCTGATGCAGAGCACGAAGAGGCGAGCGCCGCTTTGCACAGAAAGAGCGGAAGGAATCGTAAACCGGGAACAGATGAGGGAGGTATGGGAAAATGACCCGACTGTGGTATAAAAAGCCCGCTGCGGAATGGGAGGAAGCGCTTCCCGTTGGAAACGGCAGACTGGGTGCCATGATTTACGGCGGAGTGGACAGAGAGCTGCTGCAGGTAAACGAGGAGAGTATGTGGTTTGGGGGAGCGGTCAACAGACATAATCCCGATGCGCGCGAAAACCTCCCCCTCATCAGGGAATATCTGGACAAGGGAGAAATCAGCAGGGCAGAGAGGCTGATGGAGACTGCTCTGTCAGGCTGTCCGGACAGTATGCACGCCTACCAGACGCTGGGCGAGATTCATTTTTTCTTTGACGAAATGAAGAATGCCAGAGACAGGAAAAGCAATAAAATCGGAAAACCGGAGCTGTGTCCGGGGACAGAGAACTTTGAGCGGAGCCTGAATCTGGAGGATGCTGTGAGCCGGGTGAGCTTTCGCTGCGGAAATACTGTGTACCGGAGGGAATATTTTGCGTCGCATCCCGCGGACTGTCTGGTGATGCGCTTTCAGGCAGAAGGGGAGGAGCGACTGGGCTTTCTTGCCCGCCTGCGCAGGGGAAAGTGGTTTGACGGCGTGAAAAAAACGTGCGACAACGGCATTCTCCTGTATGGGAATCTTGGAAGAGGCGGCTGCGAATTTGCCATGGAGCTTCGGGCAAGGACAGTGGGCGGCAGGGTCTGTGTGGTGGGAGAATCCTTAAAGGTGGAGGATGCCCGCGAGGTCGAGCTTGTCTTTACGGCGGACACGACAAACCAGTATTCCGGCGCGGAAAAGGATGCATGGGTGAGGGAGTACCGGGTACAGGAGCAGGCGCTTTCGGAGGGGCTTTCTGAGGAGCTTTCTGAGGAGGAGCGTCGGGAATACCGCTATCAGGCGGCGCTTCGGGCGTTTCTGGAGGAAAAGCTGTCTGAGAGAATCCGCCGCGCCATGGAAAAGACCTATGACGAGCTGCTTGAGGAGCATGAGAGGGACTACGGAAGTCTTTACGGAAGATTTGAATTTTGTCTGGCGGGTACGGAAAAGTATGATGCCCTTCCGACTGACATCCGTCTGCAGAACGCACAAAAAGGGCAGGCAGACTCAGGCTTAAGCAAAATGCTGTTTGACTTTGGCAGATATCTCACGATAGCCGCCAGCAGAAAGGAGGGGCTTCCCACCACTCTGCAGGGACTGTGGAATAAGGAGTTTTTCCCGCCCTGGGACAGCAAGTACACCATAAACATCAATACGGAGATGAACTATTGGCACGTGGAGGAGTGCAATCTTTCGGAATGCCATCTGCCGCTGTTCCGGCTGCTGGAGAAGGTGCAAAAAAACGGGAGATATACCGCGTCACAAATGTATGGCTGTCGCGGCTTTGTGGCACATCATAACACCGACATCCATGGAGACAGTGCACCTCAGGACGTGTGGTATCCGGGCTCTTATTGGACGCTTGGGGGAGCATGGCTTTCCACGCATCTCTGGAAGCACTACCAGTACACACGGGACAGGCAATTTTTGGAGAAGGCATTTCCGGTTATGGCAGAGGCGGCGCTGTTCTTTCTGGATTTCCTGATTGAGAAGGACGGATATCTTGTGACAAGCCCGTCAGTTTCTCCGGAAAACACATACATACTGCCGGGAGGCGAAAGAGGAGCCTGCTGTATCGGTGCGACCATGGACAACCAGATACTGCGGGATTTGTTCGACAGCTGTATGAAGGCATGGGAGGCGCTGGACAAAAGGGCACCGGAGGACTGCCACATAGCGGGTGTGGAGAGTATTCCCGGGCTGATGGAGGAAATTGCAGCCTGCAGAAGCCGTCTGATGCCGGATCGCATCAGCGAAAGCGGACGCATCATGGAATGGATGGAGGACTATGAGGAGGCGGACCCGGGGCACAGACATATTTCCCATCTGTACGGGCTTTATCCCGCAGGACAGATTACGGTGGACGGGACACCGCAGCTGGCAGCAGCCGCCGAGAAAACGCTGGAATACCGGCTGGCACATGGCGGCGGACATACCGGCTGGAGCCGGGCATGGATTATGAATCATTATGCCAGTCTCTGGAATGCAGAGAAGACATACGAAAATATAGAAAAGATGCTGGAGGCTTCCACCTATCCGAATCTCTTTGACCGACATCCGCCCTTCCAGATTGACGGGAATTTCGGTGCCTGTGCAGCGATGTGCCGGATGCTGGCACAGAGCAGTGAGGAGAGGCTTGTCCTCTTGCCCGCCCTTCCTTCGGAGTGGCGGACCGGCTCTGTCAGGGGCATGCGGCTTGTGGGCAACGCGGAGCTTTCCATGCGCTGGGCGGACGGCAGGCTGGAGTGGGCTGCCATCCGGGCAGATTCTGATTTTGACACGACTGTCATTTATAAGGGAAGGAGTGTACGCCTTACCCTGAAGGCGGGCGAAAAAAGAGAGCTAGACGCGGCTTGTCTGTGACATCCTCGGAAGGAGGACAGTGTGAAGAGACGCGTTTTCATAATATTCAGGTCGACGGCGGCGACAAGGAGGGAAAGAGTGAAAAGAGTCCTTAAAAATTCCGTGTCCAGATTCTTGATTTCTTACATACTGGTGCTGGTGGTACCGCTTTTAATTGCAACCATAGGATTTCAGGTGGCATTTCAGATTGTGGAGGAAAACCTGAAGGTGACCCATCTCAATATGCTGCAGCGGAGTGCTGACGTGATAGAGAGTGAGCTGATAGACATGGAGTCTGTCGCACTGCAGATGGCGAATTCCGGAAATATGCTGGAGATGGCGGCAAAGAAAAAGGGAAGCGATAACTATATTCTGACGGCACTGGAGGCACTGGAGGACTTCACCCTGTACCTGAATTATCAGGACATTGACCTGATGAGCTCCAATACCTCCTACATTTACTTTCGCAATACCAATCTGGTGATGTTTGAGAAGAGCTATTATAAGCCCGGTATCTTTAAGACTTATTTAAAGAGCTGGGGAATTGATTATGATGAGTGGCTGAAGGAGATGACAGGGGCGGAGTTGGTTGCGCCGCAGTTTCGGCGGATGGGCGATGGCTTTGAATATGTATTTCCTTTTTCCAAGCTGATGTTCGGCGAAAGACAGGCTGTGATTGTATTCAGAATTGACGAGGATGTCATTTTTGAAAAAATGAAGTTTATCAACAATCTGGAGAGCCGCGAGACTTATCTGGTGGAGATTTTGGATGAGAACGGTGAGCAGCTGTGGGTTTCAAACACGCTGGAGGAGTTTCCGGAGCTGTCGGCTGAGGAGCTGTCGGACGGATATCTGGAGAAGGACGGACTCAGCATCATCGCCACGCGCTCGGAGAAGCTGAACTGGTATTATGTGCTGGCACTTCCGGTGAAGGAGAGCCTTTCCGAGCTCAGCGCGTTAAAGAATACCATCGTCTTCTTGATGGTGGTGGCAATGCTGGGCAGTGTCTGTCTGTCACTTGTTCAGGCGGTGCGAAAGGGAAAGCCTGTGGACGTGGCGCTTCAGGCACTGACTCCGGAGGGCGAGGCACCTGAGCAGTATGCGAACTTAGGGACGGCGGTGTCGGAGATTGTAAAACGGCATGAGGATGTGCTGCGTGAGGCGGAGCTGAATAAGTTTTCCCTGCAGAAGCATTTCTTTGACGAGCTGCTAAAGGCGGAATTCAGTACGGAGATGGAGCTGAAGACGGCAGCCGCAAAGGTCGGGCTAAACATTGACAACCAGATTTACCAGACTGCTTACATTCAGATTTTTGCGGAGAATGATTTTTCCACGGTGGATGAACAGACCATGAATGAAATCAGAGTGCTTTCCCAGCTGATGAAAAACCGTCTGCGGGAGCTGAGCGGAAACAACGTCTGGTTTCACAAAAAGAATTACAATTCCGAGATTGCCATTTTTGCCATCGACCACATGGAGGAGGATGTCATAGAGCTGATTCGCGAGACAAAGGACTGGATGGTACAGGAGTGCCAGATAGAAATTTGCAGCGGCATCGGCGGAACCTGTAATAATCTGCTGCTCATCTGGCGTTCCATGGAAGAGGCAGGCATTGCGCTGGAAAACTGCACCCGTGAGTGTCCTGTGGTAGGGTATCGGGCAGAGCTGGTCAACAGCGGAGAGTACTATTTTCCGTCCATTGCGGCAGATAAGCTGGAGCTTTGCCTGAAGTCCGGGCAGTGGCAGGAGGCAAAGGACATCCTGCTGCTTCTGGAGACGGAAAACTGCCTCAACAGAAATCTGCGCAGGAACCAGTTTATGAAGCTGAATCGAAAGCTGATGGATATTCTGGGCGGTATCTGGAAGCAGGAGGAGTTTAGTGAGAAGGTTTTCTGGATTAACGAGGTGCTGATGGAACCGGAAATTTCCAAGCAGGAATATTTCCACAGGCTTCGTCAGACCTGCCGCAGGGTGTGCAACGATAATGTGGAAAAGAAGCAGGAGCAGCGCGGACAGCTGGTGGAGGAAATCAAAGCCTATATACGTGCCCATTACTGTGAATCAGATATGGGACTTGCGCGGGTCGGAGGCGAATTCCGGGTGTCGGAGAGCTATCTTTCCACGGTGTTCAAGGAGCAGTCCGGGGGAAACTTTGCTGACTATCTGGAGACGCTTCGTATAGAGAAGGCATGTGAGCTGCTGCAGGACAGGCAGCTGACCGTAAATGACGTGGCAGAGACGGTGGGCTACAATAGTGTTCAGTCCTTCCGACGCGCCTTTAAGCGGGTAAAGGGAGTCAGTCCCAAGGAGCTGCGCGGCGGGGAAGAGTAAAAGAGACGGCAAAAGGCGCAGTGAGAGGATAAAGGGCGCGGCAAAGGGCAGAAAGCGCGGCGCAGAAATGAGGAGGAATATGGAGGATATCTTTGCGGTTATCAGGGAGGGAAGGCTGGAGACTCTGAGGGAATTTATGGTGGAGCATCCCAGAGGAATGAATGTGCAGACTCAGGAAGGTGTCTGGGCATTACAGGAAATCCTGCGGCGCGGGGACTTCGAGATGGCACGGTTTGCAGTAGAGTATACCATTGTAAACCTAAATCTGATAGACAGGGCAGGAAATACCGTGCTGCATTACGGTGTGGAATCCGGTAATCCGGAGCTGGTAAGGTATCTGGTTGAGAGAGTAGGCTGTTCCGTTGTACAGGCAAACAGGGCGGGCGAGACGCCGCTTGATTTGGCACAGCGGCTTGGTTACGGCAGGATACAGAGCTTTTTTGAGGAAAAGCTGGGTGTAAAAGCGGGGCAGCTGTATCACAATCCCGTCTGCCCGGGAATGCATCCTGACCCTTCCATTGTCAGAGTGGGAGAGGACTATTATATGGTGCACTCCTCCTTTCTGTATTTTCCCTGTATTCCGGTGTCGCATTCCAGAGACCTGATTCATTGGGAGGTGATAGGCCATGCAATCACAAATCCAAGCTGGGGACGGCTGCAGGGGCTGGACGGCGGAAGGGGGTACTGGGCACCGGACATCTCCTATTACGGGGGAAGATTTTACATTACGGCTACCTATCGCCTGAACGAGGGAGGAATGCCTCAGCGCCTGCAGATGGTAACCTCCTCAGAGAGACCGGAGGGCCCTTATGAGAAGCCGGTTTTTCTGGAGGAGGACGGAATAGACCCGTCCATTTTTACGGATGTGGATCAAAGGAGATATATGCTCTTAAACCGCGGCGCGAGGATTTTTGAAATCAGCCCGGACGGGAGGGAAATTCTCTCTGAGCCGAAGCTGCTCTGGTACGGAGACTGCAAAAAGGCGACAGAGGGTCCCCATATGCTGTATAAGGACGGCTATTATTATCTCTTTATGGCGGAGGGAGGAACAGGGAAGGGACACCGGGTGACAGTGGCGCGCTCCCGGGAGCTGATGGGAGTCTATGAGTCCTGTCCCCACAATCCCATCCTGCGCCAGTGGGACGAGCAGGGGAGGCTGCAGTGCTGTGGGCACGGAATGCCTGTGGAAACGCAGGACGGGGACTGGTATATGGTGTATCTGTGTAACCGCGCGGGCGAGGGAGGCTATGCCACGCTGGGGCGGGAGACGGCGCTGGAGCCCATGAGCTGGACGGCAGACGGCTGGCCGGTTGTCAATCAGCATCGGGGACCGTCTGACCAGCAGAAGAAGCCCGTACTGACAGGAATAAAGGAAAGCAGTGCCGGACGGAGTAAGACTTTGGGAGCAGAACAAGAAGACGCCGGATATAATGCTGCCGAAGAAGCAGGGGGCGTCCCGTGGATGCCTGACCCGGAGAATGACAGATGGGGAGAATGGTCCACCATCCGCGGGTTTGTGCCGGGTACCTTTTCGCGGGAGGCAGGAGAGCTTGTCATAAACGGAAATGGAAGGGATTTGAATACCTCGGATTATTGCAGCCTCTTACTGCAGCATCAGAGCGCTTTTTGCTTTGAAATGGGCTGCAGGGTATCAGTGGCACGCCGCTGTACCGCACGCGAGGAGACTGTGCAGGGAGAGACTGCGCAGAAAAAAGCTGTGCGCGAAGGGAATGTGCGGGAAGAAGCTGCAGGCAGAGAGAATGTGTATGAAGAGAGTGGACAGGAGGACTGGGATGCCGGGCTGACCTGCTATTATGACGAGAACAGCTATCTGAAGCTTGCACTGGCAAAAAGAGGTGGAAAACCGGGCATTCTGGCGGCAGAGTATGTGGATAACGGTTACGTGACGGAGTATTTTCTGCCGATTGAAAACAGGCATGAGGGAAACGGGTGCGCGGGAAGCGGGTGTGAGGAAAGCGGACGCGAGGAGGACATCCTGACGGCAGAGCTGAAAATCGTGACGGAGGATTTAAGGAGAAGTCTGTATTACCGGGATGGCGGCAGCTGGCGGACGGCAGCGGTATTTGAAAATACCTCCTACCTAAGCAGTGAGGGACTGCAAAAGGGCAAGCGCTTTACCGGGGCGGCAGCAGGGTTATACGTCAATGGAAGACAGCGGGGAAGATTTACGGAATTTTACAGGAAGGACAGCTGAAAAGTCCGGAAGCTGAAGATCCGGAAGCTGAAAGCCCGGAAGCTGAAAGTCCGGAAGAAAAAAAGCCCGAAAAAGTAAAAGGCTGACAAAACCAAAAGCCTCAGTAAATAAAACCCCCAGAAAGGGAGGATGCCAAGGAACAGGATTCCTTGGCATTTATTATGAAAAAGTTTTTCAGTAAACAAATTGCTGTGTTTATCTGTTGTCTATGGTCTTAGTATAGTCTAAGAAAATGTCTAAAGAATGTGGTTAAATTGAAAAAATCTTAAACTAATTATGAACAAAATATGAATGACACTTTTTTAACGTTCTGCCAGCTTCTCGGGTTCAGGGTATTCCACGCCGAAGGTGTCCACTGTTACGGTCTCCATAATCTGCGGCTCAAGAGGCTTGTCATTCCAGTCTGTCCTGCACTCGGCAATCCGATTTACCACATCCATGCCCTCGATGACCTTGCCGAAGGCGGCATACTGTCCGTCCAGATGCGGCGAGCTCTTGTGCATGATGAAAAACTGGCTGCCGGCGGAGTCGGGAATCATGGTTCTTGCCATGGAAAGAACTCCCTCCGTGTGCTTTAAATTGTTTTCCACACCGTTCTGAGAAAACTCTCCCCTGATGCTGTAGCCGGGGCCTCCCATGCCCGTGCCGTCGGGACAGCCTCCCTGAATCATAAAGCCCTTGATGACACGGTGAAAAATAAGTCCGTCATAGTAGCTCTTCTGAATCAGGCTGATAAAGTTGTTGACGGAAATGGGGGCGATTTCAGGATAAAGCTCAGCCCTGATGACATCGCCGCCCTTCATTGTGATGGTTACAATCGGATTCTGTGCCATAATAATCTCCATTCCGCAGACGCCTTGCGTCTCCATTTTTTCAGATTCACTTTTCTGTTTTGCGTGAGTCATGTATAATTGATTGTAGCCTAAAAGAGAAAACGCGTAAAGGGGAAAATGGATAAAAATGAGTTATTGCAAAAAACTCACAATAGACTTAGGGGAGGAGGGCGGCATTCTGTACGTCACGGATGATTCCGGGAAGGCGAAAGAGCTGCGGGAGTCCGGGGAGGCGGTGCTGGTGCATCTGCACGAGGGAAACCGGAATCAGGATTTCTCGGATTTTCTCTTTGCGGTGGAGGACCCGGACTGGTCGGATACGGACTATCAGGAAAGGGTATTCCGCAGGCTTAAAAATCTCCCATGGAGGATTCTGGAGACGGAGAGATGTCTGATTCGGGAGACGACCGTGGCGGATGTGGACGCTTTTTATGAAATATACGCAAACCCTGCCATCACAAGATATATGGAGGGGCTTTATCCGGACCCGGAGCAGGAAAGGCAGTATGTGAAGGAATATATTGAGAAGATTTATACCTATTATGAGTACGGCGTGTGGACGGTGGTGGAGAAGGAAAGCGGCTCAGTCATCGGGAGAGCGGGACTGTCTGCCCGCGCGGGCTACAGAGAGCCGGAGCTGGGCTTTCTCATCGGGGCGGACTGGCAGCAAAGAGGCTATGCGGAGGAGGTTTGCAGAGGGATTTTGGAGTTTGCGGGAAGCCGGCTGGGCTTTGAGAGGGTGCAGGTGCTGGTGCAGACGGGAAACGAACCCTCTCTGCGGCTCTGCCGGAAGCTGGGCTTTTGCGGGGAGGAAAGAGTAGAGCTGAACGGGACGGAGCATTACAGACTGCTTTTGGATTTGACTTGCCCTGTGGGAGAGTGATAGACTATAAGGAACAGAAAAGCCCTTTGGCGGATGCGGTCCGGGGGAATGGCTTTGAGAAGGAGGTTTAACTGATGTATCAGGCAGAGGAGAAGAGATATGAAACCATGCAGTATAACCGCTGCGGAAGGAGCGGGCTGCTGCTTCCGGCAGTTTCTTTGGGACTGTGGCATAATTTTGGCTCCAACGGTAATTTCGAGAATATGAAAGCAATGTGTCATACCGCCTTTGACAACGGCATCACACATTTCGATCTGGCAAATAATTACGGTCCGGTGCCCGGGGCTGCGGAGGAGAATTTCGGAAGAATTTTAAAAGACGGACTTGGGTCATACCGGGATGAGCTGATTATCTCAACGAAGGCGGGCTATGATATGTGGCCGGGACCTTATGGAAACTGGGGCAGCAGAAAGTATCTGACGGCAAGCCTTGACCAGAGCCTGAAGCGGATGGGACTGGATTATGTGGATATTTACTATCACCACAGACCTGACCCTGACACGCCCATGGAGGAAACGGCAGGAGCGCTGAATGACCTTGTGAGGAGCGGCAAGGCGCTGTATGTCGGTATCTCTAATTATAATAAGGAGCAGACCATTGCGATTGCGGAGCTGTTCCAAAAGCTGGGAACGCCCTTTGTCATCAATCAGAGAAAGTATTCCATGCTGGAGCGTACCATAGAGAAGGACGGTCTGAAGGCATATGCAGCGGCGCACGGCATTGGCATCATCACCTTCTGCCCGCTGGCGCAGGGGCTTCTGACAGACAGGTATCTCCACGGGATTCCGGAGGACAGCCGCATCCGCACGGACGGCAGATTCCTGAAGGAGAATGCCGTCACGGAGGAAATGCTTGCCAGAGTGCGGCGGCTGGGAGAGCTGGCGGCGCGGAGAGGTCAGTCGCTGGCGCAGATGGCGCTTGCGTGGATTCTGCGTGACGGAGACATCACGAGTGTCCTGATTGGTGCGTCCAGACCTTCCCAGATTTTGGATAATATCGGCATGATAGGCAATACCTTCTTCTCGGAGGAGGAACGCAGGGAAATTGATGAGATTCTGAGGTAGAAGCGGCTATGAGAGATGTAATTATAATCGGTGCGGGCGTGACGGGCTGTGCCATAGCCAGAGAACTGTCGCGCTATGAACTGAAGGTGACGGTGCTGGAGCGGGCAGAGGATGTCTGCGAGGGCACCTCCAAGGCAAACAGCGGAATTGTCCACGCGGGCTATGACGCGAAGCCGGGAACGCTGAAGGCGAAACTGAATGTGGCGGGAAACCGCCGCATGGAGGAGCTTGCGCGGGAGCTGGACTTTCCCTTCAAAAGAAACGGGTCGCTGGTGCTTGGCTTCTCACAGGACGACCGCGCAAGACTTCAGACGCTGTATGAGCAGGGTGTAAGGAACGGTGTGGAGGGACTGCGTATTCTGGAGCAGGAGGAGCTGAGGAGACTGGAGCCGAATGCTTCCGAAAACGCCTATGCCGCGCTGTATGCGCCCTCTGCGGGGATAGTCTGTCCCTTTGGACTGACGATTGCGCTGGCGGAGAATGCCGCCACAAACGGCGTGGAATTCCGGCTGAATACTAAGGTGCAGAAGGTGGAGAAGGCGGAGAACGGGTATCGCGTCGTTACCGCAAGGGAGGTTCTGGAAGGCCGGGCAGTGGTCAATGCGGCAGGCATCTATGCGGCGGATATCCACAACATGGTAAGTGAAAAAAAGCTGCGGATTCAGCCCAGAAAGGGAGAGTACTGCCTGATGGACAGGAAGGTGGGAGACCTTGTCGGGCATACACTCTTTCAGCTGCCAACCGCTTACGGAAAGGGCGTTTTAGTGACACCCACCGTTCACGGCAATCTGCTGGTGGGTCCTACGGCTGAGGATGTAAGGGAAACGGAGGCGCTAAATACCACCGCGGCGGGCATGGAGGAGGTATTGAAGAAGGCATCGCTGAGCGTTGGCAGTCTGCCGGTCAGACAGGTGATTACCTCTTTTGCGGGACTGCGCGCACATCTGACTTCCGGGCAGGATGACTTTGTGATAGGTCAGCCGGAGGATGCCCCGGGCTTCTTCGATGCGGCGGGTATTGAATCTCCCGGACTTTCCTGTGCGCCTGCCATCGGGGAGTATCTGGCAGGGCAGGTGCTTGCCTTCCTGCCGGCGGAAAAGAAGAAAAATTTTACAGCCGTAAGGAAGGGAATTCCCAGCATGGCGCTGGCATCCGAAAAGGAGCGCCGCAGGCTGATTCGTAAGAATCCGCTTTACGGCAATGTCATCTGCCGCTGTGAGCTTGTCACGGAGGGAGAGATTGTGGATGCCATTCACAGACCGTTGGGAGCGACAACCCTCGACGGGGTAAAGCGGCGGGTCAGGGCAGGAATGGGAAGATGCCAGGCAGGCTTCTGTTCTCCGGCGACGGTGGAGATACTGGCGCGGGAGCTGCACAGGGATATGGGCGAAATTACCAAGAGAGGTGCAGGGAGCGCTTTCCTGACGGGATATAACAAGGACGGGAGCGGGGAGATGACCGCTTGCAGCTGTGAGGTGACAGCAAAAGAGGAGTAGGAATGAAAAAGGATTTGGTCATTATCGGCGGCGGGCCGGCGGGGCTGGCGGCAGCCGTTGCCGCAAGGACGGCGGGAATAGAGGATCTGCTGATACTGGAAAGGGATGCAAGGCTGGGAGGAATTCTGAATCAGTGCATTCATAACGGCTTCGGGCTGCATACCTTCAGGGAGGAGCTTACAGGGCCGGAGTACGCGGACAGATACATCAGGCAGGCAGAGGAGCTTGGCATTCCCTACCGTCTGAGTACCATGGTGACAGACCTGACGCAGGAGCAGGGAAGCGGAGAAAAGCTTGTCACTGCCATGAGCAGGGAGGATGGGCTTTATACGATTGAGGCGAGGGCGGTGATTCTGGCGATGGGATGTCGGGAGCGCTCCAGAGGCGCCCTGAATATTCCGGGCTTCCGTCCGGCAGGCATCTATTCCGCGGGAACGGCGCAGCGCTATGTCAATATGGAGGGAAGAATGCCGGGCAGGGAGGTTGTAATTTTAGGCTCCGGCGACATCGGACTGATTATGGCAAGGCGGATGACGTTAG
The DNA here is from genome assembly GCA_964475665.1 of uncultured Acetatifactor sp. Lineage (GTDB taxonomy): Bacteria > Bacillota > Clostridia > Lachnospirales > Lachnospiraceae > Acetatifactor. Next base: position 65,072 of record CAYZAU010000011.1, read on the forward strand.
AGGGTGCCAGAGTGAAGCTGGTGGCAGAGCTGATGCCTTATTCCGGCGGCTTGAAGCGCAATATCGTACAGTGTCTGGAGGATTTCGACATTCCTCTGAAGCTGAGACACACCGTGGTTGACATCAGGGGAAGAGACCGGGTGGAGGCTGTGGTGGTCGCAGAGGTGGACGAAAATTCCAAGCCAATCCCCGGAACGGAGGAGGAGATTGCCTGCGACACGCTCTTGCTCTCCTGCGGTCTGATTCCCGAGAATGAATTATCCGTTAATCTGGGTGTCGCGATGAACCAGACGACAAACGGTCCTCTGGTGGATGAGAGTCTGGAGACGGACAGGAAGGGTGTCTTTGCCTGCGGAAATGTGCTGCATGTGCATGACCTTGTGGATTATGTCTCGGAGGAGGCAGCTCAGGCGGGCAAAAGGGCGGCGGCATACTTAAAAGGCGAGCTAAAGGCGGCAGAGAAGGAAATTCCGATTCATGCCGCAAACGGGGTGCGCTACACGGTTCCCTCCCGGGTGAATGTGAACCGTATGGAGGAGACACAGACGGTGCGTTTCCGGGTCGGCGGCATTTACAGGAATGTGGCAGTGGAGGTTGCATTGAACGGAAAAGTGGTGAACCGCTACAAAAAGCGCGTGCTTGCACCCGGTGAGATGGAGCAGCTTCAGCTGAGACGGGCAGATTTGGAGGCGGTGGAAAATCTGACGGAGATTACCATTTCCATCAGTGGAGAGTCATAGGAAGAGGGGCACAGAGAAGGGTATGGAGAAAAGAGAATTTGTTTGCATAAGATGTCCGCTGGGCTGTAATATAACAGTGGAGACGGCAGGGACGGAAATAAAGAGTATCACGGGAAATACCTGTCCCAGAGGAGCCGACTATGTGACAAAGGAGCTGACTGACCCCAGAAGGGTAGTCACCAGTCTGGTGCGCGTCGAGGGTGGTGAGCTTCCGGTGGTTTCCGTGAAAACGGTATCCGACATACCGAAGGCAGACATACAGGAGTGCGTCAGGAAGCTGGGAGAGCTTGTGCTGCAGGCTCCGGTTGCCCTGGGTGAGGTGGTGGCGGAAAACGTCTGCGGAAGCGGTGTGGACGTAGTGACGACTAAGGCGGTAAAGGCGATGCCAAGGCAGTAAAGGCGATGCCAAGGCAGTAAAGGCGATGCCAAGGCAGTAAAGGCGATGCCAAGGCAGTAAAGGCGATGCCTAAGGCGGTAAAGGCGATGCCTAAGGCGGTAAAGGCGTTGCCTAAGGAGAAGGACAGGGAGATGGCAAAGGATTTCCATAAGAAGGGATGGGAGGAACATGCAGAAGTATATCATGGCATTGGATCAGGGGACAACGAGCTCCCGCTGTATTCTGTTTGACAGGCAGGGAAATATCTGTTCCAAATCACAGCGGGAATTTACGCAGATTTATCCGCAGCCAGGATGGGTCGAGCACAATCCGATGGAAATCTGGTCCGGTCAGCTGGCAGTCGCAACGGAGTGCATGGCACTGGTGGGTGCGGATGCCGGGCAGATTGCGGCAATCGGCATCACAAACCAGAGGGAGACAACAATTCTCTGGGATAAGGAGACGGGAGAGCCGGTATATAATGCCATTGTGTGGCAGTGCCGCAGAACGGCAGACATGATAGAGGAGCTGAAGAGGGACGGCTTTGACCGGAAAATCCGGGAAAAGACGGGACTGATTCCCGACGCGTATTTCAGTGCATCCAAGATTGCATGGATATTGAGAAATGTGCCGGAGGCAGCCCAAAAGGCGAAGGAGGGACGACTGCTTTTCGGAACGGTGGACACGTGGCTCATCTGGAATCTGACCAGAGGGGCGGTGCACGTGACGGATTATACGAACGCCTCCCGCACCATGCTGTTTGACATTCACCGGCTCTGCTGGGACGAAGAGATTCTACAGAGGTTTGACATCCCGGAAAGCATACTGCCGAAGGTGCGACCCTCCGGCTGCCTGTTCGGACACACGGATAAGGCTGTTTTGGGCGGCGAGATTCCCATTGCCGGAGCAGCGGGGGATCAGCAGGCTGCGCTGTTCGGGCAATGCTGCTTTGAACAGGGTGAGGTAAAGAATACATACGGAACAGGCTGCTTTCTGCTGATGAATACGGGGAAGCGGGCAATTTCCTCGCGGTCAGGGCTTCTGACGACCATGGCGGCGGGAAGCGGAGAGGAAGCGGAATATGCTCTGGAGGGAAGTGTATTTGTCGCGGGAGCGGGAGTACAATGGCTCAGGGACAGCATGAGGATGCTCAAGAGCGCGGGGCAGTCACAGGAGTACTGTGAGGCGGTCGGGGACACGGCGGGAGTTTATGTCGTGCCTGCCTTTGCGGGGCTGGGAGCACCCTACTGGAACCAATACGCCAGGGGAACAGTCGTCGGGCTGACAAGAGGCTGTACAAAGGAGCACTTCATACGCGCCATGCTGGAGTCGATAGCCTACCAGACGGCAGATGTTCTCCGGGCGATGGAGCAGGACAGCGGAATCCGCTTAAAGGGGCTTAGGGCAGACGGCGGAGCGAGCGCGAATGATTTCCTGATGCAGTTTCAGGCTGATATAGCGGATACGCCGGTACACAGACCGAGCTGTATCGAGACAACCGCACTGGGAGCGGCTTATCTGGCAGGTCTGACTGTGGGCTATTGGAAGAGCAGGGAAGAAATCAGGGAGAACTGGCAGACGGGAGCTGTATTTACACCCTCCATGAAGGAGGAGAGGCGCAAGGAGCTGCTTGGGGGCTGGAGGCGTGCTGTCAGATGTGCCCTTGCCTGGGCACAGGACGCCGAAGAATAGGCTGTGACGGAGAAAAGCAGGACTGCTGCCGGAGGAAGGGTGTTGCATGAATAAATCCGAGATATCACCGGAAATAGAAAAATATATCAATGAGTGCATGGAGTACAGGAACAGAACGGGGGTTCTGAGCGAGAAGGAGTGCCAGAGCATTTTAAAATATGCCGCGGAGAATGAGTCGGACGCAGTGTTCGGAATCGGCTACTATTACTTCGCGGAGTATTACTGGTACAGGGACGACACGGAGAAAACCATGTATTGTCTGACCGAGTGCTCAAAGTGCTTCCGCACGGCGAGAATGCACGAGCTGCTTGCCAGAACCTACAATATGATGGGGGCGGTTTCTGACAGTCAGGGAAACCGGGTGGCGGCGCTGAATGATTACTACACGGGACTTCAGTATGCGGAGCGCTATCAGCTGCCCTATGTGGTGGGAATGCTGGAAATGAATATCGCCTATATTCTCATGCGGATGAAGCGTTATCAGGAGGCGCGGGAGCACTACGGCAGGGCGATGAACGGCTACAGGCAGGCGAAGGACAATTCGCATCTGAATCGAAACCTGACGGACTGCATGCTGCACTGTGGTCACTGCTGCCTGAAGCAGGGTGAGAAGGAGCAGGCATACCGTTTTCTGGAACGCATCGACCAGATTCGCAGTGCGCAGCCCCGGAAAGCATACTCTGATGCGGAAATCGAAGTCTTTCGGGGAGAATGTCTGGCGGCACGGGGAGAGAGACAGGAAGCGCTCGAGCTTATCGGCAGGGTGATTGCTGACATTGACGGCGAGGAGAAATTTCAGGAGGTTTCCAACAGCCTGACGGAGATCGCGGAGCTTTTGACGGAACAGGAGAACTATGAGCTGCTGGGAGAGCTGCTTGAGAGGGTGAGGAGCTTCGGCAGGGGAAAGGAAAGCCGGCTGGAAGAGTATCTTTTTCCGTATCAGAGCCGTTATCTGCTGCATGAGAACAGAACCGGTGAATACATGGAATGTATCGGAGATTATGTGGCAGCCTATGAGAAAATACGCTGGCATAACCGTCAGGTAACAGCGCGCGTTATGGAGCTTCAGGACAGACTCCGGGGCATTGAACAGGAGCAGAAGAGGGTGCTGGCATCTAACCGCAGGCTGGAAACACTGGCGTTGCACGATTCCATGACAGGTCTGGCAAACCGTACCCTGATTCATGAGTATGTGACCGGACGCTTTGAGGAGGCACAGACCGCCGGAAAGCTCTTCGGCGTTGAGATGCTTGACATTGACTATTTCAAGGACTATAACGATACCTACGGGCATCTGGCGGGAGACTCCTGTATCGAAGCGGTGGCCGCCGTGCTGCAGGCTCAGGCAGGCGACAGGGTTTTCTGCGGGCGCTATGGCGGGGATGAATTCATGGTGATATACACGGATATGACGGTGGAGGAAATTGAGGAGACTGTCTGCCGGATACAGTCGCAGGTGAGAGATAAGCAGATTCCCCATAAAAAGTCCGGCTGCAGTGAGGTCGTCACGGTGAGCCAGGGAGTGTTTGTGAGCGTTCCGAACAGTGAAAACAGGGAGTGGGATTTTAACTCCATGGCGGACGAGGCACTCTACGAGGCAAAGCGTGAGGGGAGAAACTGCTATCACATCAGAAATTCATTCCACTAAAGACAGGAGGGCGCAGCCATGCTGGTGCAAAAATATAAGGAAATGCTTTCGGGAAAATCGGTTATCAGGCAGCTGTCGGAGTTCGCCACGGCGAGAGGACAGGAGATAGGATATGAAAACGTGTTTGATTACAGTCTTGGGAATCCTTCCGTGCCTGTGCCGCAGGTATTCACGGACTGTATGCTTCATATGCTGGGTACAAAAACCTCGGGAGAGCTGCACGGCTACAGCCCGAGTCTGGGCATCACGGCGGTGAGGGAGGCGGTGGCGGCTTCGCTGGAAAAAAGATTCGGCATTCCCTACCGCAGGGAGCATATTTTTATGGCATCGGGTGCGGCGGGCGCACTGGCGCATGCCTTTCGGCTGGTGACGGAGCCGGGGGATGAGATACTGACCTTTGCTCCGTTTTTTCCGGAGTATCATCCGTATGTGGATTTAACGGGGGCGGTGCTGAGGGTAGTTCCCCCCGATACGGAGAGCTTCCAGATTCACTTTCCAAAGCTGGAGGAAATGCTGACTGAAAAAGTGATGGCGGTGCTCATCAATACACCGAACAATCCTTCCGGTGTGGTGTATTCGGCGGAGACGCTTGAGAGGCTCTCGAGGCTGCTGACAGAAAAATCTGAGGAATACGGGCACACAATCTATCTGATTTCGGATGAGCCTTACCGGGAGATTGTCTTTGAGGGGGTGGATGCGCCCTGCGTGTCTGCTTTTTATGACAACACGATTATGTGCTATTCCTTCTCCAAGTCGCTTTCCCTGCCGGGAGAGCGTATCGGGTACGTCGCCGTGAATCCCAGATGCCGCGACGCGGAGGATATGGTGCTTATGTGCGGACAGATTTCCAGAGGCATCGGACATAACTGTCCGCCCTCCATCATTCAGCTGGCAGTGGCAGAGGTGCTGGATGAGACGGCGGATTTGAGCGTGTACGAAAGAAACAGGGATTTGCTTTACGGGGAGCTTATACGGCTGGGCTTTACCTGCGTAAAGCCGGGAGGCACCTTTTACGTTTTCCCTAAAGCATTGGAGCCGGATGCGAAGGAATTCTGCAAAAAGGCGTTGAAATACGATTTGATTCTGGTGCCCGGAGACAGCTTCGGAGCACCCGGCTATTTCCGAATGGCATACTGCATCGACACGGAGAAGGTGGAGCGCTCGCTGGAGGCACTGCGACGCTTTGTGAGGGAGGAATATGGAAGAAAGTGACGTGGAGACCGGTATGAACCGAATCGACGGAGGACAGGGGAGCGCGGCGAAGAGGCCGGAAAAGAAAGGGCAGACTGATATCTGCGGAATGGAGACGAAATGATAGAAATTATTAAAGCGGTTATTTACGGAATTGTGGAGGGCATCACCGAATGGCTTCCCATCAGCAGCACGGGACATCTGATTCTGATAGAACGGCTGATACCCTTCGCGGAAACGGGAAGCGACTTTTTTGGCATATTTGACGTGGTGATTCAGCTGGGAGCGATTATGGCGGTGGTTGTGCTGTTCTGGAATCAGCTGTGGCCCTTCGCGCTGACGAAAAAGCAGAGGAACGGTCAGACAGGGGCTGCTTCTTATTTTAAGAAGGATATCTGGCAGCTGTGGTTTAAGATTCTGGTCTCCTGCGTGCCTGCGGCGATTGTGGGAATCCTGTTTGACGAAAAGCTTGAGGAGCTGTTTTATAACCCGTTTTGCGTGGCATGTGCCCTGATTGTGTTCGGCGTTGCCTTTATCGTGATTGAAAACTGGAATAAAAACAGGAATCCAAAGGTGACAAACCTGTCAGAAATCACCTATACCACGGCAGCACTGATTGGCATTTTTCAGGTGATAGCTGCCGTTTTTCCCGGAACCTCCCGCTCGGGTGCGACCATCGTGGGTGCACTGCTGATTGGAGTTTCCAGAACGGTGGCTGCGGAGTATACCTTCTTTCTGGCGGTTCCGGTCATGTTCGGCGCAAGCCTGCTGAAGCTCTTAAAGCCGTTCTTAAAGCCCGGCTCCGATTTTGCCTTCACCGGCTTAGAGCTTTCGCTTCTGCTTATCGGCATGGCGGTTTCCTTTGCGGTGTCCATGGTCGTGCTGAAATTCCTGCTGGGCTACATCAAGAAGCACGATTTTAAGGTGTTCGGCTGGTACAGAATTGCGCTGGGAATTCTGGTGCTTTCTTTATATTTATTTTAGAATTATTTTCGGTAAAAGCAGTTGACAACGTATGGGCTTAGTGCTATTTTATGTTTATCAGATGTTAGCACTCCTTTCGGGTGAGTGCTAACAATCGGAAGGGAAGGTGTAGCGGTGGAGCTGGACGAGAGAAAGAAGAAAATTCTCCAGGCTGTCATTCGAAATTATCTTGAAACGGGCGAGCCGGTGGGAAGCAGAACCATTTCAAAATACACCGACCTGAATCTGAGCTCTGCCACAATTCGCAACGAGATGGCGGATTTGGAGGAAATGGGCTACATCGTACAGCCGCATACCTCGGCAGGCCGTATTCCATCGGACTCCGGCTACAGACTTTATGTAGACACCATGATGGAGGAGAAGGAGAGAGAGGTTGTGGAGCTGAAGGAAATGCTTCTGGAGCGTCAGGACAAGATGGAGACGCTGCTGAAGCAGGTGGCAAAGGTGGTTGCACAAAACACACAGTACGCCACAATGATTTCCGCGCCGCAGACCAAGCGCAGCAAGCTGAAATTTATTCAGCTCTCCAGAGTGGATGCGCATCAGCTGCTGGCGGTGGTAGTCATCGAGGGAAACGTGATTAAAAACAACATGATTCCCGTGGAGGAGGAGCTGAGTGATGAGACGATTCTGAAGCTGAACATTCTTCTGAATACCAACCTAAACGGGCTCTCCATTGACGAAATCAGCCTCGGCATGATAGCGGTTATGAAGCAGCAGGCAGGGGTGCACGGTGACATTGTAAACGGTGTGATAGACACGGTGGCGGAGGCGATCAAGGCGGAAGAGGATTTGGAGATATACACGAGCGGTACCAACAACATCTTCCGTTATCCTGAGCTGGCAGACCAGCAGAAGGCGAGTGAGCTGATTAACACCTTTGAGGAGAAGAAGCTCCTGGGCGAGCTTTTACAGGAAGCGGGCGAGCCGGGCGAGAGCACCGGCATACAGGTTTACATCGGTGAGGAAACGCCGGTGCAGAGCATGAAGGATTGCAGCGTTGTCACGGCAACCTATGAATTGGGTGGCGGCATGAAGGGAACAATCGGTATCGTGGGCCCCAAGAGAATGGATTACGACAGGGTGGTCGGTACCCTGCGGACGATTCAGACGCAGCTGGATAAGCTGTACGGAGACAGGGACGGACAGGGTAATTAAATAAACCGAAAGAAAGTATGGAAGAGGCATAACAGAAAGGACTGATAGCATGGCAGAAAAGGATATGGAAGAGATGAGGCAGGAGACGGAGGAAGCGGCAGAGACAGCCGAGGAAGCCGCAGCCGAGGAAACCGCGGAAGAGAATCCGGAGGAGACGGTCGAAGAAGACCAGGAGGAAGCGGCGGAGGAGGGGGAAGACCCTAAGACCTGGGCAGAGAAGAGGGCTGCGAAGAAGCAGGCGAAGCAGGATAAAAAGTCGGATGCCTACAGGGAGCAGATAGAGCAGCTTGAGGACAGGGTGAAGCGCCAGCTTGCCGAGTTTGAAAATTTCCGAAACAGGACTGAGAAGGAAAAGACGGCGATGTTTGAAACCGGTGCAAGGAGTGTCATCGAAAAGATACTTCCCGTGGTGGATAACTTCGAGAGAGGGCTGGCAACCGTGCCGGACGAGAACAGGGCAGACCCCTTTGTGGACGGTATGAACCGTATTTATAAGCAGCTTCTGACGGAGCTGGAGAATATCGGCGTAAAGCCGATAGAGGCAGTGGGACAGGAATTTGACCCGAATCTGCACAACGCGGTCATGCAGGCAGCGAGCGAGGAATATGAGTCCGGAGTAGTCACGCAGGAGCTTCTCAAGGGCTACACGTACCGCGACAGTGTGGTGAGACATTCCATGGTGGCAGTGGCAGAGTAGCAGGCGCAGACGATGCAAAAGCATTTGAAATATAAAAAGAGCAAACAAAATTCAGGAGGAGATAAAAATGAGTAAGATTATTGGTATTGACCTGGGAACAACAAACAGCTGTGTAGCTGTAATGGAAGGTGGTAAGCCCACCGTCATCGCAAACGCAGAGGGCGCGAGAACAACCCCCTCCGTAGTGGCATTCACAAAGACGGGAGAGAGACTGGTCGGCGAGCCTGCAAAGCGTCAGGCAGTGACTAATGCGGAGAAGACCATTGCCTCCATCAAGAGAGACATGGGTACGGACAACGGACGCTCCATCGATGGAAAGAAGTATTCTCCCCAGCAGATTTCCGCAATGATTCTGCAGAAGCTGAAGGCAGATGCAGAGAGCTATCTGGGCGAGAAGGTGACAGAGGCAGTTATCACGGTTCCCGCATATTTTAATGATGCACAGCGTCAGGCGACAAAGGATGCCGGAAAGATTGCAGGTCTGGATGTAAAGCGTATCATCAACGAGCCTACGGCCGCGGCGCTGGCTTATGGTCTGGACAACGAAAAGGAACAGAAGATTATGGTTTACGATCTGGGCGGCGGAACCTTTGATGTATCCATCATCGAGATTGGTGACGGTGTTATCGAGGTTCTGGCAACCAACGGAGATACCCGTCTGGGCGGCGACGACTTCGACAATAAGATTATCCAGTGGATGCTTGCAGAGTTCAAGAAGGCAGAGGGCGTTGACCTCTCCGCTGATAAGATGGCAATGCAGAGACTGAAGGAAGCAGCTGAGAAGGCAAAGAAGGAGCTTTCCAGCGCAATGACAACCAACATCAACCTGCCCTTCATCACGGCAACGGCAGAAGGCCCTAAGCACTTCGACATGAACCTGAGCCGTGCACAGTTTGATGAGCTGACCCGTGACCTGGTGGAGAGAACGGCAATTCCCGTACAGAACGCCATGAAGGATGCAGGTCTGACGAACGCTGATTTGGGTCAGGTGCTTCTGGTAGGCGGTTCAACCCGTATTCCTGCAGTACAGGACAAGGTAAGGGCACTTACCGGCAAGGAGCCCAGCAAGTCCCTGAACCCTGACGAGTGTGTTGCAATCGGCGCGTCCGTACAGGGCGGCAAGCTGGCAGGTGATGCCGGTGCCGGGGATATCCTGCTTCTGGACGTAACGCCCCTGTCCCTGTCCATTGAGACAATGGGTGGAGTGGCAACCAGACTGATTGAGAGAAATACCACCATCCCGACCAAGAAGAGTCAGGTATTCTCTACCGCAGCAGATAATCAGACCGCTGTAGACATCAACGTGCTGCAGGGTGAGAGACAGTTTGCAAGAGACAACAAGTCCCTCGGACAGTTCCGTCTGGATGGAATCCCGCCTGCAAGAAGAGGTGTTCCCCAGATTGAGGTTACCTTTGATATTGATGCCAACGGTATTGTAAATGTATCCGCAAAGGATTTGGGTACCGGAAAGGAGC
>CAYZAU010000012.1:0-27517 GCA_964475665.1 uncultured Acetatifactor sp.
AACCTTCACTTGGAATTTTCAGGGTTGCATTACTGTTTATTTGTCAAGGTACAATTTGTTGTCTCAGCGACAACTTTGATATCATATCACAACGTTTTCGCCATGTCAACAACTTTTTTAATCTTTCCTCCCGCACGTAAATTGCTCACGCGGTAGATTCTCACTATAACACATCATAAAGCGCCTTGTCAACATACCTTTTCAAATATTTCAAAAATGAAAAATCTATTTACAAGGCCTTACAGTGTTTCCTCCGGGTCTGCTTTCTTTAAAAAAGCGCAAAAAAAGAAATCTCAATCTCTCAAGATTCTTTTTTTCTTTTACCCATTGGCAGTGAAACGGAGAAAGAGGGATTTGAACCCTCGCGCCGGTTGCCCGACCTACACCCTTAGCAGGGGCGCCTCTTCGGCCTCTTGAGTATTTCTCCTTAATCCGAACTACGTCTCTACCAATATCAATTGTGCGCTTCAATCTGTAGCGCAAGAATCATTATACATAAGCTCCTACCGTTTGTCAATTGATTTTTTCGTTTTTTGAGTCCTCTCCTATCAGGAAAAAATTGCAGCCACTTTCCCTTTTCTTTCGGAACGCCCATCCCAGCAAAGCCGTCAGCGCTTCAAACGTTTCTCAGTAACCCACCATTGCCATAAGCGTAAACACAGCCATACCGTTATACAGATAGCGTGCCCTGCCCTCAAACAGTGTGAGAAACAAAAGCATTCCTATGAAGTAAAGAACCTCCACCATCCCCACAGCCGTTTTCTCTGTAGCATCTTCCCTTTTATCCTCTTCATTCCTCAAGAGCTTACAGACATTCCGCCACAGTATTTCCGCCGCTTTTAGTATGATCCCCATCAGCAGGAACAGCCACAGCCAGTGGCTGATTGTGACGAACCAGTCATAGTTTTCCCCATCCTGCCAGTAAAATTCACGCAACGGTTCTTTCCATCTGCTGTCGGTCAGATTTTCATACTCCCACGCCTGAAAATACCCTTCCTGAAACCACAAAAAAGTTCCGTCATTATAGGTCATCACATTCTTGCGTCGCCAGAAATCCAGCAGTCCGCCTACACCCTTTTCCTTTATCCGCGTCAGTACACTGTTCCACTCATGGACACTCGATTCCTTTTTGCTTCCCGTCCGTGCTCTCACCATTTCCAGTCCGTCATCAGAGCACGCCCCTGTGTTTTCTTCATTCAGTCCGACGTACAGACAGGGAATCCAGCCCATAGCCTTGTCGCGATTATATTCGTATCCAAGGGTGCGATACATTCCTCCCTTGGCCATGGATATGAGAAGAAATGCACAAACAAGCAAAGTACCCCGGCAGAGCATACCTTTTATCTTCGCTGCGAGTCCTTCCTTTTCAAGCAACAGCATCCACAAATCTATCAGCACCACAGAAATAAGCATCACATAGCAGGTTGCTTTCAGCAAGCCTCCAAAAAGCCCGACAAGCCCAAGCAGAAACCACATGGCATATTTCCATCTGCTCTTCATTTTTACGAACACGGTGTACAGAAAAAACACTGCTATCGGAAACACGATGCTGCTGCCATCCGTATAAGGAATAATCTTCCACGGTGAAAGCCCAAGAAGCAAAGCAGTAAACAAAAGCGTCAGGATGCAGCCGGAAATCTTTTTTGTTATCATCAGCATAGTCACAGCCGCAAGAAAAACCGCCACTGCATGCTGCGCACACTGAAACTGAATCCAGATAAATTCCGGGTTGTAAGGGTACGACACAGACTTTACGGCACAGCTGTACAATCGGTACAGCAGCCATGTGATCGGAACATTGTTGGTGTAAATCGAGTAGTAATCACCATATCCCATCTCGCCTCCCTCGCGGACCCAGCGGGCAGAATTTGCAATCATCCCGCAGTCCCAGCCGCCATAAAAGGCAATGCATTTTGCGATTTCCACATTCACAGCATAAAAAGCTATGCTGACCGCAACCGCCAGAATAACACTGCCTATCATCGTTACTCTCGTGTATGCAATTTTTTTCAGACAATAAAAAAGGCAGAAAAGCACAAGCATTCCAAACATCACCAGCGCCAGCATTACCCGATTCCCATAGATAGGATATATTTTATGCTCTGCATTGTAATTCAGATTATTTCCGTACCAGATGACAGAAGCAAAAACCGGCAAGAACAGCGCAAGCAGAAGCGTCGCCAGCGCTGCTGCGCCGAATGTTCTCCATTTCTTCATCCCGTCTTCCACCCTTCTCCCTTATACCTGTTCTGCCTCTGCTGCCTGATGAATCTTTTTGTACCGGCTTCCACGTCTTTTTAGAACCAGAAAGCTGTCTTTCGATATATTACCATGTTTCCAGTCTCGGAGTGTTAGCCATTTTATCCACATATTCTACCAGCTCTTCCTCGCCAACCCCCTCATTTGCAAAATCGTCCGGATCTGCAATCAGGTAACATGTAATGACAGGAACATCCCCGCACATGATTCCATAGCCATATATAGGGCAGTCATAAAGAGTTCCGTAGTCATCCTTATGCACGATTCCGCTAAATCTGATGGCTTCCCTGCCGTTGTCTAAGGTCACTGTTTCCATTTCCGGAACAATCTCATCATATTGGGCACTGCTGATGGATTTCAGGATTCCTCGAAAGCCTTCCGAATCTTCTCTGTTTAAAAAGGTCAGAAAAGCATCCTCCAAATCCGCATCCGGCATCATTTCAGTAGCACATGCCGCAATGTAGTAGTATTCAAAGCCTGTATAGCGTCTGGTACTCACGCCGTTACTGTAGGATTCGCAGCTGGTAGGCATATTTACCGCCATATAGTGATCTATGTCTACCCACAGATGCTCCTCGTCAGGCAATTCCTCATAGGTGAGAAATTCCGCCTCATTCTCTGCGGCATCGTTGTCTTTCTCCTTGCTTACCGTCTCCTGTTCCTTTTCTGACGGCTCTGTCTGCTTTTCCTCCACAGTCGTTTTCTTCGTTGTTCCCTCCTCTGCGTCACCTCCGCAGCCGCACAGACCGCCTGCAACAAGCACGGCAGAAAACATCAGCGCCAATAATTTTTTCATACCTTTAGCCTCCTTCTCGTGTTGTAGATATTATTTTTCTAAAGTATATCGCTTTTCAGTGCATCTTTCAACCTTTTCCTGCTGCCTCTATGCCCCTACGCCTATATATCTGTATGTCTCTCTATGTTAACTGGCAAAAGCTTGACTTTATACTGTAATCCCGCCCGGTCTCATTCCCGCGGCTTCGGCTCATTCCATATCTCACGCCCGCACTACTCCCTGCAGTACTCAGAGCCTGCCCGTTCATACAGATTGTCCCCTGTCGCATCCATCACGACAACCACAGGAAAATCCTTTACCTCCAGCTTGCGGATTGCCTCTGTGCCCAAATCCCCATAGGCTATTACCTCCGACGAAACGATGGCTCGGGAAAGAAGCGCGCCCGCGCCTCCCACTGCGGCAAGATATACCGCTTTGTTCCGTACGACAGCCTCCTGCACCTCCCGGCTTCTCTTGCCCTTGCCTATCATCCCTCTAAGTCCCATGTCAAGCAGCGCAGGTGCATACTTATCCATCCTGCTTGCCGTTGTCGGTCCGGCAGAGCCTATGATTCGACCCGGTCTCGCCGGCGACGGTCCCATATAGTAAATGACATTATCCTTCATATCCAGAGGCAGCTTCTCTCCTCTGTCCAGAGCTTCCTGCATTCTTTTATGCGCGGCATCTCTTGCCGTATAGACGATTCCCGTCAGATACAGATAGTCCCCTGCCCGGAGAGACTCTGCCGTCTCGCTGTCCAATGGCACATTGATATGTCTTTCCATCTTTTATTCTCACCTCCGTATCCCTTTGAAAATCTGTACACCCATACAGCCTGCGAACCGCCCACTGCCCAAAGTCAATGGTCTTCCTGCTTCGCATATTTCGCAATCCGGCATCCCCACAGGCTTCAAAAAACACTCCCTGTATGCAATGCCCAGTCATCCGTTCTCTACAGCTCCCGCACGGCATGCCGATTCACATGACAGCAGATATTAACCGCCACGGGAAGTCCTGCAATATGCGTCGGGTATACATTAACATTGACCGCCAACGCCGTTGTCGTTCCGCCCAGCCCCGCCGGTCCGATGCCCAGACGGTTGATTTTCTCCAAAAGCTCCTTCTCCAGCTCACACACATAAGGAATCGAGGAATGCTGATTCACAGGACGCGTCAGTGCCTTTTTTGCCAAAAGTGCACATTTTTCAAAGGTACCGCCGATTCCCACTCCCACCACCATGGGCGGACACGCATTCGGTCCCGCATCCTTCACCGCCGTCAAAACGGCTGATTTCACTCCTTCTATCCCGTCCGCCGGCTTCAGCATAAACACACGGCTCATATTCTCACTGCCAAAGCCCTTAGGCGCTACGGTAATCTTTACCTTATCCCCCGAAACAATTTCGTAATGGATGACAGCAGGGGTATTATCCCTCGTATTTTCCCTGTAAATCGGATCTTTTACTACGGATTTTCTCAAGAATCCCTCTGTATAGCCCCGGCGAACACCCTCATGAACAGCCTCCTCAAGGCTTCCTCCTTTAAAGTGCACCTCCTGACCGATTTCCATAAAAACCACAGCCATGCCGGTATCCTGACAGATGGGAATCATATCTCTTCCTGCAATCTCCATGTTCTCCTGCAGCTGCCCCAGAATCTCCCTTCCCAAAGGTGCTTTCTCCGTCTCCGCTGCAGCATGAAGCGCCTCCTTCATATCCCTGCTCTGAAAATGATTTGCCTCTATGCACATTTCCATGATGCTTTCCGTTACTGCCGATACCTGTATCTCTCTCATCACTGTCCCGTAATTTCCTTTCTTACTGCCTCGAGCTCTTCCGAAGCCGCCTCCCCGGGTTTCCAGTTAATGGTCTGTCCGTCACCCTCATAGCGCGGAATCAGATGCAGATGGAAATGGGAAATGGTCTGCCCCGCCGTTTCCCCGTTGTTCTGCACCAGATTTAAGCCGCCACAGCCCAGTCTGTCCCGCATGGTACAAGCCATCCTTTTTGCCAGCACCATCGCAGCCGCTGCCGTTTTCTCCGGCAGCTCATACAGATTCGCAGCATGCTCCTTCGGAAGGATCAGCGCATGCCCCTTCGTTGCGGGCTGTAAATCCAGAATCACCCGGAATGCTTCATCCTCATACAGAGTTTTAGAGGGGATTTCCCCATTCGCAATTTTGCAAAAAATACAATCTTTCACACTAATCTCCATTTCTGAGCGACTTTATCGCGAAGAGGCGACAAGAAATTTGCGTAGTCAATTTCTTGTCTGCCCTCAGGGGCTATTTGCTTTCGCTCGGAAACAAATAGCAAAGCCACTGTATTCTCACACCTTATTCATTTCAAACGGGAAGAGCTGATCCAGCGCCCTGAGTATCCTGAAATCACCCTTTGTCTTCATGGAACCCGACATAAACGCCCTCTGAAAGGTCATTCTTCCTGCTACAATATCCTCCATTGTTGTCCTGCCAAGCCGTACCTCTACATCCGGCTGCTCGCATTCCCCGTAAAAGCATTCCATCTTCGGTCCTTCCACAGACAGCACGAGCTTTTTCTGCTTTTCTTCTATCTCTATGGAATAGTCTGCATCAAAGCCCGCCTGTGGATGGAAGCTTCTTTTGAAGCTCCCCAGATATTCCTCGTCCCCGCCCTCCGCGTTCAGCATATCCTTAAACAGGCTGGTAAGCTCCTGAATATCCTCCTTCTGCCGCTGGACATAGCTGTCATCCGACACATACTGGGACAGCTGCTCCGATTCCTGCGGGGTCAGGTCAATCGCCTTTGCCACTGCAATTCTCTGCTTCACTGCCTGATTGCTTGCCGGGAAGCTCGCCAGATGCTGGTTGATGCTCCGATACATATTTTCAGCTTTCTTCTCAATAATCCTGATATATTCCTCATTCATCTCCAGCGTAACGGTATTCTCGATATAACCGCAGATTCCACTGCAGGGAAGTCCTCCCAAAATCTCCCATGCGGTCGCAAGATTCAGCTTTGCTTCCCTCTCACCATAAGTCGTCGACATCACAACGGGGCACATATACAGCTTTGCAATTTTCTCTTTATCACCATACAGCCAGCACGCATCCAGAAACTGCTGCATATAGCCGCCAATCCCGTACCACTCTACCGTGCTCGCCAGAATTACACCATCTGCATCCTTCAGTGTCTGGGGCAGCGTCGTAATCGTATTCTTCAGCTCGTACAGATTATAGCGAATTACGTTTACCCGAAGCTCTTCCAGAATTTCCTGCATCTTGTTGAGAACAAACAGGGTCGGGTCATCAATAATTCCTCTTCCGCCATAATAAATATTAATATTCATTCCTTCTTCTGTCCTTTCGGTTCTGCACCATACACATGATACCTCCCGCCAAAAAGCCGACGAACAGGCCGCCTAAATGAGCCGCATTATCGACATTTCCTCCCACAAATCCGCCGTAAAGCGACAGCAGAATCATCAGGATCACCCTCATCGGAGTAACACTTTCCATCCTCCTGTCCGAGAGAATCACGATTGCCAGCAGCACACCATCCATCCCAAACAGTGCCCCGCTCGCTCCCAGAGTACCCGCCACATCCCGGTTCATCGCCTTCACCGTCAGCGAAAGCAAATTTCCTCCTATTCCGGATAAAAAGTAAAGCACCCCATATCTGATATGTCCTATCTCTTTTTCTATCATGGAACCCATAAAAAGCAGAATCAGCATATTGTTAAAAAGGTGATTCGTTCCGGCATGGAGAAACATAGCCCACAAAATGCGTCCGTATTCTCTTCTGTCAATGGTTCCTGCAACATCCAGTATTCCAACCCGGTACAATTCGTCACCCGTAGCCATACAGAGAAAATAAACAGCAACATTCACAACCACCAGTGTCACACTGACCACCGGAAACTGTTTCAACCGATTCAAGACACTTTTCCTCCATCAAATTTATGAAGAATTATAACATAGTTCCTCCTTCTTTTCAATCAAAACGAAAACGGCGAAGGCACAGCGTCAGCGTTCATAAGGATACAGAGACGGCATTCGCGGGAGCGAAATGTCGGCAGTCACAAAAGCTCGGAGCATCAGGCAGAACTTTTATTGCTGCTTCGCACAAAATATCTGATGGATTTTGATGGGTTTTGATGAATTTTTCACAGATAGCCTTGCATCTTTCTTACGCATTTATTAAAATAGTATACATATGGCACACACAGGGCTGATGTCTGTGCGCACCCGACACCAGCCCGATATATGTATAGACAGGTGCGCAGAAACGAGGGTAATTATGAATGCCAAAGAGCATGTAGTCCATCAGCCGATGCCAAGAACAACCATCTTCAAAATTATGCTTTATACCACCTATTCCGTTGCCGGGATATTTCTGCTAAAGAATGTTTTTTCAGGAAGTCTCGGTGCCATCATTGCTATTGCCGCCTGTATGCTGGCTTTTACAGCAGTCCTTCTGTGGATGCGTGTCACAAAGAGAGAATTGGGTCAGCAGCAATATGTCTCTTCCGTCGCAGTTCTTTTGCTGATATTCATTATCTCCCTGTACAGCGGAGATTTTTACAGTGATGATTTTGGTCTGTATATGGCAATCATCGGCGTAACCGGCATGTACCTTCAGCCGATTTACACCCGAACACAGATTATTCTGGCTGATGTGCTTCTGGCGCTTCAGTATATCATACATCCCGAAAAGGCAGACCCCCTCAGCCAGTACATTATGTGTATGGTTATCTTTACATTGGGGGGTGTCATGTTCTACTTAGTCATCAAGCGCGGCAGAACCTACATCGAAATCGGCGAAAGCCGGGCAGAGGATGCCGAGCGGCTTCTCTCCTCCCTGCAGCAGCTTGGACAGGAATTAAACCGCAATGTTGAAAATTCCACAGCCAGCATCGAAACGATGAAGGCAGCAAACGAGCGTCTGGGGCATAATGCGGAGGAACTCAGGCACGGCTCCTCCAGCATCACTAACGGCGCACGCAATGTATCGGAAACCTGTGCCAACGTACAGCAGACCCTGGCAAGGACAGAGCAGCAGGTAGATACCCTGACTGAGAATGTGCAGGATTTTGAGCATTCCTTAAGTCTGAACCGCCGTAATATGCAGGAAATGAACCATCAAATGCAGTCCGTACAAAGCACCATGGCTCAGGCAAACGAGGTTTTCCGGATTATGGAAGCGCAGATGAAGGAAATCACTGCCATTACCGAACAGCTCAACAGCATCACCTCCAGTACCACCATGCTGGCACTAAATGCTTCCATAGAAGCAGCAAGAGCCGGGCAGAGCGGCGCAGGCTTCGCTGTTGTAGCATCCAAGGTACAGGAGCTTGCCGTTGACAGCACAAAATGCTCCGGCCAGGTTGCGGATGCGGTCAGCTCCATGCAGACGCAAATCAAGGAAACCACAATTCAGCTGGCAGAAAGCAGTCAGGCTATTTTCGCCTCTCTGTCTGCACTGGAGGAATTGCAGAATGGTTTTGACCATCTGACCGACGGATTTTCCTCACTTTACCGAAATATTGAAGCACAAAACGGCAGTATCACACAGGTCAATTCAATTTTCGAGCAGTTAAAAAACAGTGTCGCCGAAATGAGCCGTTGTTCCGCAGACAATCAGGAAACAGTGGCTGACATTACAGAAGCAATGGGCGTATATCAGGTCAACATGGATATTATGATGGAGGACACCAGACATGTGCGTGAGCTTTCCTCTAATCTGCTGCAGGTGGCACAGCAGGACACCGCAGATAAATAATTGGATTACCCTCCAGAGGCGGATGCCGGTGAGGCTTCGCCCCTTTATTTTCTTCTCTTTTCTTCTCTTTATAGATTACCACTTTCGTTTACCGAAAGATAAGCAACAGCCTTCCGCATCTGATGTCGTCTCCCTCCTCCAGCTTCCGCTTTTCATAAGGCGCAAGCCGCAATCCGTTTTTAAAGGTGCCATTCGTAGAATTCAAATCCTCCAGATAATAGTACTCCCCTTCGCGGACGATTCGGGCATGCAGTCTGCTGACAGATGAATCCTCCTGTAAAACATCCGCCTCCTCCATCTTTCCGATTGTCACGCTTTCCTTATCCAGATACTGTAAAAGCCTTCCGTCCGGGTAGTAAAGCCCCCTCCTCTTTCCCTGCCCGTCCTCTTTCACCTCTACATACACGGTTTGTCCGTATTCCGCTTCTTCGTACATTGTTTCCTCTGCCACCGCACAGCCCAGCATTTCCTGATGAAGTGCTTTTCTGTAATTTTCCCGCTGTTCCCTGCCTTTCCGCTTTTTTCCTTCCAAAATTCCCAGAATCCCCCGCTTTTTCTCCCACATCACAGAAATGTCCACACTGCCGTTTCTTTGGGTGCTCTCTTCAGCCGACTTCCTTTCTATCGCTTCTCTTTCTTCCCTGTCGCCGACGCATCCTTCCCTCTGACTGCCTCTCCTTCCCGCATACACCTCTGCTGTTCCCGGAAGTTCGGCTTCTCCTTGCGTTTTGGCACTCGCATCCTTCTTATCTGCCGCATTCAGCTTCTCTATGTCCTCAAATATCTTTCCCTGTAAATAAGCCTCCCCACCCCGTTCGTATTGCTCATACATGGAATAGACACATTCCACAAGTGTCTCATCATTGTAATCAATGTGCTCCACCAGAAAATTCAGCAGGCTCTCAAAGCTGCCCTCTTCCTCATAATACGGAATATACAAAAAGGAAAACTGATTATTCTCCAGTTCCTGAAAAATTTCATCCGGATACCATACGATATTGCGGCTGTCCAACAGAAATCTCTCCAGCTCCTGCCCTATCCGTTTCAGCCCCCAGCCGAAGTCCGTCAGCCATTTTCTTGTGATATTTCTGCTTCCGTAAAGCTGTGACAGATTCTGTCTGGAAGAAATATCATAATACAGATAGGCAGCATCATTTATGTACCTCAGGCTGCACGGCAGCAGTCCCTTAATGCCTCCCCTGCTCAAAATGCAATACTGGTATCTCTTTTCTTCCGGTTTTTGTTCCAAAAGTACCCTCTTGTAATTACAGTTCAAATTTCTGACATATTCTGCCCGAAGCATCAGTTTTCTCTCCCCCTCCACTTTTTATACTGTCTGATTATCAGCACCGGCTGCTGCCGCCACAGCTCATACTCCGCGTCTGCCCGCCATCTGCCCTTCTGTCCGCTGATTCCCCATGCCGGTGCCGTCAAAAGCAGGCTGCCCTGTCCCTTTACACAAACCTTATTCTGTATCAGTTCCAGCTCCAGTGTCTCCTGTTTCCACGCCACGTATTTTTCCCTGTCCATCGCGGCAAAGTATTTTTCCAGATACTTTGCCAGCTCATCCTTCCCCTGCTCCTGCATGCCGCAGCCCAGAATCGCCAGCCTCCCCATATCCTGATTCTGTAAGCATCGGTTATACTGAAAAATGAACAGATACACTGTCAGAAGCTGCACTGCCAGAACAATAGGAAATACCATGGCAGCCTCTACCGTCAGATAAGCATCTAACCTCTTTTTCATCCTAATCTCCTATGTCGCCGCAGGCGACTCAAATAGTAATGAAAAACGCCGCACTTGCGTTTTTCGTGTGTGAAACATAGAACTTCTCCACGAAAGAGCCATTGCTCTGAGTGAAGAGAATTTCCTGAAATTCTCAGAAGTTCTTTTCACACTAATCTCCATTCCGGAACATTCCCCTTCGTTCGAGGAAGTGCAGTAGAAATTCGTGCAGGCGGCTTAAATCATTATGCAAAACGCAAGAGCAGCCATGACAGGCATAAAAACGGCAGATATGGAAAACGGCTTTTTCTGTCTGCTCTGCGAAGCAGCAGCATCAGCAGCACAAACAGCGACATAAATACCATACTTGCAAAAAAGATTCCTGTAATGCCCTTCTCCCACTCTATCAGTCCCAGCAAAATCAGTACAATACCGTCTCCGATTCCCGCCTTTCCCGGGATTGCCGCTAAAACCAGAATCCCTCCCGGCAAAAGGCAGCCTGCAATTTCCCACCACTTCACACCGTTTATGCCCCATGCAGGCAGAATGCTCCACAATGCCAGCGGGATTCCCGCCGCTGCCAGACCCAAAGGAATTCTCCGATGGCAGGTATCCGAGACACTCAGTCCAAACAGCCATATTCCCTCCAAAATTAAGCCAAGCATATTCACATCCTCCCTTTTCGCAGCGCTATTGCACTCCGCCACAGCGGCTGCAGCTTCTATAACTCTTTTGTGCTTCCGTAAGCGGCAGCACGATTACCGTCCTCTTTAAGGATCCGCACTTTTCATCATAATGGTAGCACTCACCCTCCTCCGTGATACAGAGAATTGTCGGCATCCTTCCCACCGCACATTTTTCGCAGGCATCGTACCTTCTTCCCCATTGATTTCTCTGCTGTCCGACCTCTTCTGCCGCCACCTTTCTGACCGACAGACTCAGATGTGTGCAATCGCGCTTTCTGTGATATACCGTTCCGGTTTCCGTCACGTAAACCATTTCTGTCTCTGCCGTATCCCCCGAGACCTCGTATCCGTTCCACAGATGGGCATAATAATGATTGGACATATAGAATGCCGGAAAGCCTATAAAGCTGCTCATCGGTTTCACCCTATAGCGCACCGTCACATCCAGAATATCCTCCTTGGCCTGCTGTGGATTTGCCCAGACCAGCAGCCCCGCAGCACCGTTTTCCAACGGCGATTCCTCCAGATATTCCTCTCCCAGAAGGCCCGTTATCTGTCCTTTGATGGAGACTCCTGAAATCAGTGCTGCTGCCGTCTCATTTTCTAAGAGCGTCCCGTAAAGCGCAGTCTGGTTCCCTGCATTCCATAATGCCAGCTGCAGATTGCCGTGAAGCCGCATCATTTCCATCAGGCTTGCCAGATTCAGCATAAAAAAGAGAAAGACCGGCAGCGCCAGAACCGCTTCCACTGTCATGCTTGCTCTCACAGCCATGCTCAGGGAAGTGGGCAGCGAAGACTCCTTTAAGGCGCGTCTGTACCTTTTATCTGTCGGAGAAGGATTTCCTGAAATTATTGTCAATGGTTTCAAGTTCATTTCACCGCGTCCTAAAAGAGTCATCGCTGCCCGCTTCCCTTCTCTATTGATAGCTTCCTGTCCGAATCAGCTCAAAGGCATAGCCACTCTCGCTGCTCATGTTCATCCTTACCTCCACCCTGCTGTAGCATCCATCCAGCCGAAAGTACTCATTTCCGGGTGTCAGTCTGATATCCGCCTCCACCATATCCATTGCCCTGACCGTCAGCGAGTCAAGATTCGACAGCATCAGGAAAATTCTCAGATAATCCTCATAGGATAACCCCGTATCCTCCTTCTCCTCCCCTCCGAAATCGCCGTTCAGCGCATTCTCCAGCCCCAGATACCAGCTTGTCTCATCCTTGAGAAGCGGTATCTTTTTCCCCGCCAGAAGCTGCTTTACATCATGCACACTCTCCGCATATGCCCATCCCAGAATAATCGAGGTTTTCAGCACCGATGTCAGCTCCGGCACCTGAAGTGCGGTACATATTAGGGATGCCACGCCCTCCACCATACTGCTTTTTTCTTCATCGGAAAAAAGATAAATAGCGTTAGCCGCCTCCCGCAGCGCACAGAGTCTTCCCGCAATGTCGCGGAGATTTTCAGCGTCCTCTTCCTTACCCACAAGCAGATATTCCAGCTGATACTCCAGCGCACCCTCTGTTTTTGCCCGGCAATAATTACCGAGATAGCGCAACAGATATTCCTGAAAAAGAAAGCGTTGTATAAGCTGCTCTCCGGCATTATTTTCCTCTGTGCAGTCCATGTTTCCCGCGCTTACCTTTCCCTGCTTCAGCCTGCTGCCGATGAGATTATCCCCTGACAGTGCCTTTTGTGACAGACCCTGTTCCTCCTCAAGCACAAGCTTTAGAATCCCCTGCTTTCTCAGCGTGTTGAGCTGTCCTGTCGGATTTTCAACCTTCCCTGCATCCTCTGCATCGCCCTCATACTCCTCGATTTCCCTATCAGCATCCGCCTTCTCAGCCTCCAGATTCGTCTCCTCAAGTCCGTTTATCCTGACAGTTTCCATCCAGTCCCGCAGCTGCTCCAGCAATTCCAGCCCCACCTCGTCGCGCATTGCCTCCACAGCACAGCTTCTAAAGGCTGCCCCGCCCTCATCCGTCAGAATCGAAACACCCGTCAGCTCTGCCCCGCTCACCCGCAGAGAAAAGAAATCACGTCCGCCCGCCTGCAAATTTTTATCCAGATAACGGTACAGATGCCCCTCCGTGTTTCTTTTTCCACAGGCACGCGTTCCGTAAGAGGAATCAATGGCAAAGAGATTGTACTGCTCCAGCAGCTCTCTGTGGTATTCCGCCATAATGCTCTGCATCCCCGCCTCTGCCGCACAACAGGCTTCCAGAGCCGCTCCGTTTCTTCGCACCCCTTCTATCAGCAGCAGGCACATAGAAAGAATAGCCGTCAGTGAAAGCAAAAGATACACGGTCAGATAAGCATTCTCCTTCTTCCGTTTCATTTACGCACTCCGTCAGATTTTCCCGGTCTGTGTTGAAATCTTATTAAAAAGATTTGTCACAATCTGTGTAATCTGATTCTTGAACACGATAACAAGTCCCACCAGTACGACGATAATCAGAATAACCTCCACTGTTCCCATACCGTCCTCCTCCCTAAAAAGCTCAGGTAAGCCCTTGAGGCTGCCTGCCTCTTTCCTTTTGGCGACAACGTTGTTCTTCACATGCCCTTCCTCCTTTTCCTGTATTTCCCGGTTCCTTATTTCTAAACTGCTCATCCTGCTTCTCCTCCTTATCGTTTGAGTTTTTCCTGTCGTTTTGAACTTCTTTCGCTTTGAGCTTTTTCTGTCGCTTTAAGCTTTTTCTTCCGCTTTAAGATTTTCTGTCGTTTTAAGCTTTTTCTTCCGCTTTAAGATTTTCTGTCGCTTTAAGCTTTTTCTTCCGCTTTAAGATTTTCTGTCGTTTTAAGCTTTTTCTTCCGCTTTAAGATTTTCTGTCGCTTTAAGCTTTTTCTTCCGCTTTAAGATTTTCTGTTGTTTTAAGCTTTTTCGCTTTTGACTTCCGCTGCATTTTAGAGGGACGAAAATGCCGGAACCATAATCAGCAGCATCACAACCGCCAGCATCATTACCATCGGCACCAGCAATTTCGTTCCCGCCTCCTCTCCAAGCTTTCTTCCCAGCTGAAGCTTTTCCTCCCCCGCCCGGTAAGCCTCCTCCCGCAGTCTCGCCGGGAGCGAATGATTCCCCCGCTTCAGATTTTGCACCAGCATCCCGCTCAGTCTGACATACTGTTGCAGGCCTGTCCTTCTCCCGAAGCGTTCATATGCAGCACCCTCTGCCACGCCGGAATTCATTTCCCTGCAGGCACGCACAACCTCTTCATATGCCAGAGAAGTCTCACAGCCCTCTGCCTTTCGCCTCTCATAATCCGCTGCCAGCTTCTGAAACACCCCTCTTGGTGTCATCCCGGCTCCCACCAGCAAAACAATCTCGTGCACCAGATCCGCGTACTCAGCCTGCAGCAGCTTCCGTCTTTTTTCCAGTTTTTTATGCAGATCCCGGTCAGAGAAAAAATAGACTGATACCGCCGTCAGAAGGGAGCTTAACAAAAGCAGCCCTGCCCGGTTTTCTGTTTTCTGAGTCCAGCCCAGCGCTTCTCCCTCCCAGCTTTCAGGCAGCACCCAATCAGTCTCCTGCCGGCTATTCCTCTCTGACTCTGTCAGATACTCCCCTAGCTTTTCATGAATTTTTTCGCTCTTCGAGAGCAGCTTCGGACGGATTGTGAGCCAAAAGGTTACCTCCTTTCTGTATTCTCCGTTTCTTAAGGTTGCCTTTAAAAGCGCCTTCTCCTCCTGCTTAACCTCTGCTACCTCGCCCGAAGTCCCAAGAAGCTCCGGGCGGCTGCTCTCCCATTCCACCGTAAACGGACTGTCCCCATATTTCTCCCGCAATGTCAGGTCGGAGGTGATTTGTTGCAGACTTTCATTTTCTCCGAGAATATAGCCCGGCAGATTTTTCACAAGCTCCTCCGCTGCCGCCTCCGCCTCTTCCCGATTTAGCTCTCTCGCTGACAGGTCTATTTGAAAGTCATAGCTCTCGCCGGCGTAATCAGCCCTTATCCGAAGCTGCCTCACATCCTCGCCGGGACTGCCTCTTTTCAGAACACCTCCTTCTCTCAAAAGCAGCTCTGCATCTGCTGCCGCCTTCGCTGCAAGCGCAAACAGCAGTCCTATAAAGAGAATCATCAGAAAGAGTGCTATCTTCTGCACATAGTATTCCTTTTTCACCCACTCCAGTCTTTCTCCCGGGTGTAGCTGTATCAGGTCCTCCTCCACCTGTCTGCCGGAAAAGGCAGGTACTTTCCCAACGCAGGCGCGTTTATACATTAACAGCGCCAATCTGTAAAATGGTGTTCTCTTCATGAAATCTCCTCCCACAACCTGTTCATGATTCGCTCCCCTATCATGTAGGACACAAGATACATTCCCAGACACCCCGTCATCATCAAAACTCCCCTCCAGTTATGATAGAGCACCTGAAAATATCCGGGATTTCCCAGCTCTATATAAAGAAGAATTCCAAAAGGCATAAGCCGCATAATCGTAAGCTCCATCCTTTTGCCGCTTAAAAGCGTCTCCATTTCCTGTCTCAGCTCTATTCTTCTGCCGATTACCTCCGCGGAGTCCCGGATAATTTCCGGCATACCGCCCCCGTTTCGTTTCGCCAGCGCAAAAATCTGGGCAAACTGCAGAATTTCCGCACAGTCGGAGTGCTTCGCCATGTCTGTCAACAGCTCCTCAAGCGATATGTTGATGTGCAGTCCCCTCCGAAGCTGTCCAAGCTCTCTGCATATCATCGCCTCCTCGCCGTAAAGCAGCACCATATCCTGCCTGCATTCCACAAAGGCATTCTCTGCGGAATATCCTGCCTGCAGAAGTGTCGCAACCGCCAGAATACACTCCCTGAACTGGGCACTCAGCTCCTGTTCCCTTCTTCTCTTCTCCTTTACCGAGAGATTTCTAAAGCAGAGTACGCCGATGCCCGCCAGTGGAGGTATCGCCAAAAGACTTCGATAGAAGAAAAATGCCAGAAAAACAACCACCGCCGCAGATGCCGGAAGCATCCAGATACCGTTTTTATACCTTCCCCATTCCCGCTGCCCTGAGCTTATTTTCATGGATTAGTGTTCCCTTTCTTTGCAGCCCTCCCATAAGATGTCCCTGGCTGTCCTCACCCGCTTCCTCAAATACGAAGAGTGGATTCAGCGTGATTTCATTCTTTTCACAGCCTGCTATCTCTGTGATTTCCAGAACGCGCCTTGACTTATCCCGAAGTCTGCCCAAATGTACGATAATGTCAATTCCTGATGCAATCTGCTGCCTGATTGCTCCCAGTGGAAGCTCCATTCCCATCAGAACCATGTTTTCCAGTCTGGAAAGCATATCCTGCCCGCTGTTGGCATGTCCGGTGGACATGCTTCCGTCGTGCCCGGTATTCAGGCATTGCAGCATATCAACCGCCTCTGCCCCCCGCACTTCCCCGACAATAATTCTGTCCGGTCTCATCCTCAGCGACGAACGTATCAGCTCCCTTATGGAAATCTCCCGACAGCCCTCGACGTTGCTGTTTCGGGTTTCCAGCCGCACCAGATTCGGAATCCCCTGAAGCTGCAGCTCTGCGCTGTCCTCAATGGTAATAACCCTCTCCTCGGGAGGAATAAAGTTGGAAAGCACGTTGAGAAAGGTCGTTTTCCCGCTTCCTGTCCCACCGCTGATAAAAATGTTATACCCCGCCTTCACCAGCACCTTCAGAAAATCTGCCGCCTCCGCGGAAATGGAATTCATCTGAAGCAGCCGGCTCATTGTAATCGGCTTCTGCGGAAATCTGCGGATTGTAACCACAGGGCCATCCAGCGCAATCGGATTCATGACGATATTCACTCTCGCCCCATCTGCCAGCCTTGCATCCACAATGGGAGATGCCTCATTTACCACCCTGTTGCAGCCTGCCACAATCTGTTGAATCACATCCAGCAGTCTGTCTGACGATTCAAAGCATACATCGAGCTTCCTCAGCTTCCCCTCCTGCTCCACAAAAATATTATCCTTCCCGTTAATCATGATTTCCGTCACGGAGGCATCCTCCACAAAAATCTGTAGAACATCCAGCCGCCGCAGGGAGTCAAACAGCTCCTTGCGCAGCCTTCTCCTGGCTTCCACCGGATAAGTCAGAAGCTCTGCAGAGCCCAGCAGTGTCTCGTCGATAGCCGCCTCTACCTCATCATCTGAAATGTCCTTCACGTAACTCATTCTCTCCTGCACCCTGCTGCGCAGCTGTCTTTTTAACTCCGTCTCCTTCATCCCCATCTCCCTGCATCCCTGACGCTGCCTGCCGCCAAGCCTTACAAATCCCTGATAATTTCCCTCACCGTCTCCGCCATCTCGCCCTTCGTCAAAAGCTCCGGGTCGGCAGGCAGCTTCCGTATATGTGAGAAATCAAGCTGTTTGGTTTTTTCCAGAATATCTCCGTACTCATACAGCATCAGAAGCTGCTCATACTGCATCAGCTTCCTCTCTGCCACTGCATCTCTCGCAGCGGTTGTAAATACCCTGCTGCAGCGGCGCAGAATATCGAACAGTCCCTGCATACTTTCCGACAGGTCAAGAACGACATATTCATACTCCCCCAGCTCCCCCAGCTTATCTAAGAGCTCCAGCCATTCCTGTACCGGAACTGTCAGGAGATTCTGTCCTGCCCGCATGGGAGGAACATAATCCAGCCTCCCCAGATGTCTCATCACGGACTGCATGCGAATCAGAAATTTATCTCCCTCTGCATTTAGAAAATAGAGCAGATCTGCCATATCCAGTGTCTGCATGTCCGGCAGAAGCTCTCCCATACCCGCATAATGCTCAAAATTCAGGTAGAGGGTTCTGTGCTCCTGTGCAAGCAGCTGTCCCAGTGCCAGGGCAAAGGAGGTCTGCATACTCCTTCGCACCGGAGAATAGTTACCGATGAATTTCGTCCGCCCGCCACAGCACAGCCGGGGCAGCACGGCATCCGCAATCTCTGCATACCCAAAGAGAAGCTGTCGGAAGACCTCCTCTGCCGGGCTGTATTTATCCACATACTGTACGCCCTCCCACCGGGCTGTCCCGCTTTCGCTTAAGATTACCGTTTTTGTGGGTCGAAGCCGCTGCATTTCTTCACAGTAGGCTCTTTCCGCCACCACAAGCATATCCGGCTTTTCCTCCCTTGCCAGCAGCTCCGCCGGGCTTGTGTAGGTTTCCACCTCCCACGGAAGATTTTTCTGCCGCCGCAGATACTCAGACATCAGTCCGGCATATTCCTCCTCTTCGTCGCACAACACCATGACACTTTTGGTCTTTTGTCTCAATAGATACCTCCCAGATAAAGAAGCACACCTGCGAGCACGGGACCGGACATACAGATGCCCTGCCTGCTCCCCGTCTGTGACTCCTGCCAATAGGGCAGCCACCTTCCGCTTTTTTCCACCCGCATCAGATAGTGCAGAAGAAAGGAAAGCCGCTCTCCCAGATTTTTATTTTTCATCAGCTTACAAAATGAAATGATTGCTGCAGCCAGCATTGAAATAAACAAGAAGGAAAAGAGTTTTTGAAAGGGCAGAAAGCCCGCCGTTACCCCAAACAGCTTGACATCGCCCGCACCGAGCGTGCTGATTTTGAAGAGGGGATATGTCACACAGATTATGCCCAGCATCTGACCAAGGCAGTAAAGCACTCCGACCGGTCCTTCTCTGCCAAAACGCCACCCCGCTCCAAAGAGCAGCATAAGCAGCAGTAGAGCATTCGGGATTTTCCCTTCCCGATAGTCATAGCCGCAGGCAGCCACAAGCAATACACACAGAATTGCCATTATACCATCTCCTTTGTGTTAAACCTGTACGGATAAAACGGAAACACCTGAAATCTTAGAATAGCTGATACGCTTAAAACCTCTGAAATCATAGAATGGGTGATTCTTTTGGAATCATCCTGCATCATCGTATCTGCATTATAACACTGTTTTTGGAGTTTTCAAGAGGTATCGTAAAAAAATGTAATTTTTGTCAACAATTCACAATAAATTGTATAATCCAAATCCGTAAAGTGCCAGAGTCCCAGGAAATCCGAGGATTCCGGATGTCAAAACAGTAAGAGCATTAACGCCAACTCCACTGTAAATTCCCATACCCTCCAGCAGGGAATTTACAAAGCAGATTGTGATAATCCCCAGAATTCCCCGCATGATGACAGTGAGAAGCATTTCTCCGCATTTTCCCCACACGCGCCGCTCTCCTTTGCCTTTTGTATAACCTTATGCCCTGTCTTCAAAAATATGCTGGTATATTTTTCAAGCGGCACGGTTATACTTGTAATAATCTATCAGAAAGGAAGCTAACCCGGATGAAAGTTTATTTTAGCCAGAAAGCCATTCACGGGGAGTCCCCGGAAGAGGATTTGACTGTCCTCACCCTAAAGGACAGCATCGAAAAAACCCGGCAGGCTCTTGATACAGCCTACGCGGGTTTTGATAACGCCGTGGACTCTGATTTAATTGACAGCTACATTTATGAGATCAAATCCCTGCAGCTGCGGTACAAACACCTGACCGATTTAGCCGCTGCAGAGCCTGCTGCCGACGGAAAGTTAAACGTACATTCCCCGATTCGCGCCCTGGTCAGCCATGTTTTCGGTTAAAGTATTCCGCCCGTATGTCAGCCCGGCATAGACCGTCTGCGAGTTCTCCATCACCGAGCCGGCATCATTCTGCGGTGCAACCTCTGCATATGCCTGATGCAGGGGGCAAATCACATTTTCGATTTCTCTCAAAATTGCCTCATCCCTCTTTGCCTCTGCCAGCGCCAGCCTTCTGATGCAAAACAGATAGAGCTGCCGCAGCGCCGGTGCCGGTTCATATGCAGGGCGCAGAGAGGCTAACAGCTCATTCAGGCAGCCCCGCGCCTTCCGCGCCGCCGCATGAAGCTCCTGCTCCTCTCCCGCCTCCAGACTCTCCCTTGCATCCCGAAGGTAGCATAGGAGCATCTCATACAGAATAACCACCAGCCCGGTGGAATTCGCCTGTGTAATCCTCAAGGTAAATTGTTGTCTCTCTTCTCTGGTCATCCTATCCACATTTCTGCACGCGCCCCTTGCGCATGACAAGTCTCTGACAAGCCCTCACTGCACGTCCCGCCTACTGTAAGAGCTGCAGTACCTGAGAGGGTCTCTCGTTTGCCTGCGCCAGCATGGAGGTGCCTGCCTGAGTCAGCACCTGATTGGTCGTATAGCGCGTCATCTCCTCCGCCATATCCACATCCATGATTCTGGAATATGCCGCTGTCATATTCTCGGAGGTAATATCAAGACTGTTAACCGTAGATTCCAGCCTGTTCTGGTATGCACCAAGCCGTCCTCTCACACCCGAGACATACTTAATCGCCAAATCCACCCTGTCCATGGTATCCAAAGCTCCCTCACGCGTGCTTACATCAATATTCTCAATCTCCATGTTTCTCAGGGAAATCGCAGGAATTTCAATCGCGAGCACCTGTCCCTCATTAGCTCCCACCTGCAGCCGCATGGCTCCGATTCCGGTTACATCAATCTGCAGCGCCTCCGTCTGCGGAGTTGCCGAAGTGTCTTCCTTGTAGGTTACGGAGTAGCCGTTACCGAAATCTGCCCGGGAAATATCCAGACGCATCTCAAAGCCGTTGTCCGCCTGCAGGGTCAGGATATTGTCCTTCACGGAATATTTCGTTCCCTCAGGGAAATCCCCGCCGAGCACCAGCTTATCTATCCTGTAGCTCCCGGTCTCGTCCAGCATATAATCCCCGTTTGCATCCTTGTAATTTCCGTTTTTGTCCGGTACCACGGAAAGCTGCAGCTCTTCAACGGTATAAACCTTAGAGGATACCTCCTCGGAATAACCGTTTACCTTAATGTCCAGCTTATTTGTATAGCCCTTATACTCAAACTCACCGTTCAACAGCTTCTGCCCGTTAAATTCTACCGTGTCTGCAACCCGTGTTATTTCCTTCTTTAACTGGTCAATCTCCTCCTGCACGGTGCTTCTGTCGGCATCCGTCATAATTCCGTTAGCCGCCTTCACGGCAAGCTCGTTCATCCTCTGCAGCATCTCACTGATTTCCGTCATCGCTCCGTCGGCAATCTCAATAATGGAAATGCCGTCGCTCGCATTCTGATTCGCTACCGCAACTCCCTCCAGCTGGGCGTTCATCCGCTTTGCCATGGCAAGCCCCGCCGGATTGTCCTTTGCGTGATTGATTTTCAAGCCGGAGGACAGTCTCTCCAGAGACTGTGCCAGCAGGCTGTCATTGTTAGCCAGTGCATTATTTGCAAGCATTGCTGAAACATTGTAATTAATTCTCATCCGTTCCTACTCCTTGTTGTACTGCATACAGGAATACCTTCGCCACACGGTAAAGCATCGCATTATCCGCCTGTCCGCTCCCCGCAGCCACTTCCGCCGTCTGTGCCGCAGCACGCGCAACCCTTATGCTGCCGACCTTCCAGCTTTCCGACGCCTCTTCCTTAAAGGTATCGGCTATTTGCTGCAGTTTCATAACCTCTTTTTGCGTCCTTCCCGTGAAAAGCCCCTGTAAGCTTCCCTCCTCCATGAAGAGATATGCCTCATAGCTTTCCTCCGAAAGCTGCACTCCGATTTTCACACTTCCTTTTGCTTCACCGCTTCGGTCAAAGGTCAGGTGTACCCGCGTCAACACATCGCCGACATACATGGGAACAAAGAATTCTTCTCTGTCAGCCAGTACAGACATGACAGTCAGCTGCTTGTGCATCAGCTGCATTTCGCGGACATCGAGGCTTTTATCTGCCTGCAGGGTAGCTTCCTCCACTGCCGTCAGTGCCTCTCTTGTCATATTACAATATTCTTCTGCAAAGTCTGCCTTTTCGTCCAGTTTCTCCCAAAGCTTCTCACTGTGCTCTCCTTTCGTCTCTGACAGGGGAGCGTTCTCCCGCTTCTGACCTTTTTCAGCTCTAAGCCTCCTGTCAGCTGCGGCGAGAAGGTTTTCCACCTCACCGGTCAGAGCTTCTGCCGCGAGCAGATTCTCGCTGTTTACAGGCATTCTCGCCTTTTCCAGGAGCTGTGCCTCTGCGTCCTTTGCCGTCTGTACAGCCATGCGAAGGCGGCTCAGCCACTCCTTTTCACAGCCCTGTAAAGGCTCTCCGCTGTCTGCCGCCTCCTTCAGCAGGACTCCCGCCTTATCTGCAAAGCCCCTTGCCACCTGCTCGGAGATAGTCCTTCCTTCTCGGACAAGCTCCGTCAGAGAGCCAAACTCCTCGGAAGCCCGCACATCCAAGGCTGCTGCCTTTTTACTGCGAAGTGCCGAAAGCAGGTTGGAAAAGTGAAGCTCCGCACCCGCGTTTACCAGCGCGCCTACCGCTGCGCCGTCAGACTTCTCAATCTGACGTACCAGACGATAGATGCCGATGTAGCTTTCTCTTTCCGCCTCACTAATCGATCGGTTCTGCTCTAAGCCATAGAGAAATCTGCTGTAGCTCTCTGCCTCCTTCCGATATTCACGCGGCAGTGAGGTAAAATACTCCTCCAGCTCGCCAAAGCTCTTTTCCAGCGGATTTATGCCGTCTCTTATCATCTTCAGCGTGGCAGCCGGTGTCAGCTTTTCTATTACCGACTGTACCTGACGGTCAGCCGCCTGCACCCTCTCTAAGTTCTCCGGTGTAAGCTCCATACGGTTATAGCCCAGAATTCTCGCTGCCCTGCGGTTTTCCTCGCTCAGCTCCACATTCAGGTCAGTCAGTATATCATCCACGTTTGCAAACGCTTTTGTGATACTGTCACCCATATCCCTTCTGGGTATTGTCATCAGCGCCTCGTAGCTTTTGCCCGCCTTCTGATATCTTTCCCGCAGTGCGCTTCCCGTCTGGTGGAATTCCCTCAGGCTTATGCCTTCCTGTCCTTCCGCGAAGCTTCCCAGTATCTGTGCCGGCAGCATCGGCAGCTGCTCTGCCGCTTCATTTGTCCTCCGATAGGTCTCATATTTGGCGAGAGCCTGTGCATCCTCCGGGAAATAGCTCTCCGCCAGTTCCCGCTCCGCCGAGCGCAAAGCCTCTATCAGCTCCTCCATCGGTGCCGTGTCAATGGCAAAGCCACTCTTTAGAAGTCTGACATTGACCTCCGCCGTCATATGGAGACGTACCTCCTCCAGCTGTCTTCTGGAGATAATTCCCTGCATGGACAGCTCTTCAAAGTCTTCTCCCAGATAATAACTCTCCAGCCTGACTGCCTTTTCATAAAACGTTTCCCTGTCATCCGTCAGCAGACTCCTCACCGGATTTTGCCCCTCTGCCACGGCAGCCGCCGCGCCTCTGGCAAACTGCTTCTCCGTAACCGGAAGCTCCAGCTTCTCCAGCTCCTCCAGCCTGTCCAGATTTTCCTCCGTAAGGGGAAGGGCTCTCTCTAAAATCCATGTGGCTCTCTCCAGATTTTTCTGATTTGTCTCCCTGCCGGACTGCTCCAGCACCTTCTCTATCTCACCTCGCAGCTCTGCACCCTGCGTTCTGCCCGCGCTTTCCGCATAATAGCCCTGTACCTCTTCCTCATAAAATCGGGGGGCTCTGCCTTCCGTGCGTCCCGCTCCACTGTTTTGGGCAAGATAAAGATTCCAGATTTCTCCCGAAAGCTCATTGTCCAGAAGATAGCTGAGACTGCCTGCCTCCAGAGGCTTCAGCCGGGATGCCATATCCCAGGCTCTTGCAGTCGCTTCCAGATTTTCCTCCGTCAGCGGTACATCAGCTGCCCGGAAGCTGTCCGTAACCGCCTGCGCCAGCATCTGACTCCCCAGCGCCGCCGTCAGCGTCTCCAAATCCACCGTATCCGTGTAGCCTGCAATCTGTTTTCCGGCGCGCACCAGCTCTGCCTTAATCTTATCCACAATGGTGACTGCTTCCTCCGGCTTTAAACTGCCAAAGTCAAAGCCTTCCTCCTGCAGCTTCGCATAATCCTCTTCCGACATGGTATTTGACATCAGTGTCATATAATCCTGCCGTACCGCCACATTGGTGTTTGCAGCCTCCTGCTGCAGCTCAATCAGGGTTTTCCCCTTCTCGCCCTGCCTGCCGGATGTCTCCAGCCACCCTCTGCCGTTTTCCGTGAAATAGGTGCCTGCTGCCCTGACGCTTCCCGCCTCCGTATGAGTGCTCTGTGCCTTTTTGGTATGCTGTGTCTCTGTCTCCGTGACCGCCTGCTGATAAAATGAAATTTTCAATCCAATCCCCATTCCGGGAACGTTTTTATCCTGAGAAAGCCCGTGCTCCCAGCGCTTATCCGCGACGTCCCCGGAACGGATAAGCCATATAAAAAGGGCAGGTGCATTCACTGCACTTACCCTTTATTTCGGTAATCTGAAAGATTTTCTTTACCCTGTCTGCCCCTGCCTCAGAACACAAATACCGCGGCCCCATAGGGCGGCAGATTCAGGCAGAAGGAATATTCATGATAGTGATGGGATACCTTTTCCGCGGTCACCTCAGCGGGAAGCTCATTTCCCCAGCCGCCGAATCTCTCCTCATCGCTGTTTAAGAGCAGCTTATATTTTTTCTTTTTGGGAACAGCCACCCGATAGCCCTCCCGCCGTACCGGCGTCATGTTCAGGACAAACAGCAGGCTGTTCGTACCGGAGGACGACCTTCTCACGAAGGAATAAACACTGTTCTCCGCATCATCCGCATCCATCCATTCAAAGCCTGCCCAGCTGTCATCCAGCTCATAAAGTGCAGGGTATTTCCGGTAGAGCTTTAACAGCTCCTTCACGTAGTTCTGCATTCCCTGATTATTCTTTTCACTCAAAAGAAACCAGTCAAGCTCCCTTGCCTCGCTCCATTCCCTCTCCTGTCCGAAATCCTGCCCCATGAACAGAAGCTTCTTGCCGGAATGTCCAAACATATATGTGTAGCCGACCCTGAGATTCGCATATTTATCCACCGTATAGCCGGGCATCTTATTCACCATGGAGCATTTCAGATGAACCACCTCATCATGGGACAGGGGCAGAATATACTTCTCACTTTCATT
Organism: uncultured Acetatifactor sp.; assembly: GCA_964475665.1. Taxonomy (GTDB): domain Bacteria; phylum Bacillota; class Clostridia; order Lachnospirales; family Lachnospiraceae; genus Acetatifactor. Next base: position 25,136 of record CAYZAU010000012.1, read on the forward strand.
ATAGCTCATGGCAAAGGTCATCCCATAATGATTTCCCTTCCGGTAAAGAGGATCCAGCTTCATGTATTCGCAGAAATCGTGCATCCATCCCATATTCCACTTGAAGCTGAAGCCGAGGCTGTCCGTACCAATTTCACCCGTGACATTAGGCCAAGCCGTGGATTCCTCTGCCACGGTAATAAAACCGGGATAGGTTCCCCGGACAACGGAATTAAGATGCTTGAAAAATTCTATTGCCTCCAGATTCTGATTGCCGCCGTACTGATTCGGAACCCACTGTCCCTCCTTCTTTCCGTAATCCAGATAAAGCATTGAAGCAACCGCATCCACGCGAATGCCATCCACATGAAACTCCCTGAGCCAGTACAGGACATTGGCAATCAGGAAATTTCTCACCTCAGGCTTCCCGTAATTGAAAATCTTCGTTCCCCAGTCCGGATGCTCACCCAGTCTCGGGTCCGGATGCTCAAAAATACACTGTCCGTCAAATTCTGCCAGTCCGTGGGCATCCGTCGCAAAATGTGCCGGAACCCAGTCCAGAATCACTCCCACTCCCGCCCTGTGCAGCTTATTGACCAGATACATGAAATCCTGCGGTGTTCCGTACCTCGCGGTCGGCGCATAATAGCCCGTCACCTGATAGCCCCATGAGCCGTCAAAGGGATGCTCTGCAATTCCCATCAGCTCTACATGCGTATATTTCATTTCCTTGAGATATTCCGTGATTCTGTCCGCAAACTGGCGATAACTGTAGAAGCCCTCCTCCGTGCCGTCCGGATGCTTCATAAACGAACCGATATGGCATTCATAAATCGCCATCGGCTCCCTTTGCACATCCCTTTTATCGCGATTCTCCAGCCAGTCGGCATCCTTCCACGCAAAGCCCGACAAATCGGCAATCACAGACGCAGTCCCGGGTCTGTACTCCGCCTGATTGGCAAAGGGGTCTGCCTTATAGAGCTTCCTTCCGTCCTGCGCCGTCACCAGAAACTTATACATATCCCCGACAGCAGCCTCCGGCACAAAAAGCCCCCAGATGCCCACCGGTCCAAGCTTCTCCATCGGATGTGAAGACTCATCCCAGCCGTTGAAGCTCCCGATGACATGCACCCTGCAGGCATTCGGTGCCCACACGCCAAAGTAAATTCCTTCCTGCTGATTTTCCACAGAAGGGTGCGCACCCAGTTTCTTATAGATGTCATAATGCGTACCCTGCGAAAACAAATACTGGTCTGTCTCAGAAATAAATACCTTCTCGTCGGTCATGTCTGTCTCTCCCCTCAGGTGAAATCTCTTTCCGAAAGAATAATCATATCCTCCGCGTCATACCGCTTTGCAAACAAAATATCAAAGAAATGCTTCAGATTCTTTCTGTCCGCGTGCCGGATTGCCTCATCGACAATTTCCTTTACCTCTATTACCGTCACGGCATGGTCGATGGTCTGTAATTCCTCTATTCTCGTGTGAAGAGCCAAAACCCCCAGCTCATCAATGGAGTACTCCCGCTCCCTTGCATACCTCCTGCCGAAAGAGACCAGCGTGTCATTGCTCAATGCCTCTACATCCATCCTCGCCGTAAAGGTATCCGCAAGGTCTTCGTTTGCCTCAAGGAATCTATTCATTGCCTTTTTGGTATCCTCCAGCACCACCACGATACCGAGGCTTTCCTGCTGCAACGCCTTCTGAAGGGCTGCTGCCGTTTCCTTACTGATGTCCGATGCCTTCTGGACAATCAGCGCACCGCTTTTAAGCCTCTCCAGTGTTTCCCCCACATTACGTTTATTCAGCCCCTCGCCGGAAACCTTTGCCACCTTCCCGGAAAAATTGCTGTCCGTCATCTGAATCTCGCGGATTATGTTTTTCGCCAGTGTGATGGTATCCATTCCCTCGTCGCCGGTGATAATCAGATTACCCGTATATGCCGCCATGCTGATGCTGTCGATTGCCTTGATTAGCTTCTCCCTGGACGACCTGCTCTGGATAAAGGGTGCATAGAGCTCCCTTTCCTCTCTCGTCAGCTCTCTGGTCTTAGCTCTGTCCCGCTCCACGGCAGCTGAAGATTCCGCCTCTTCCACGACAGGCTCTTCCGCCGCGGCTTCCTCTGTCTCTTCCACTTCCTCAAGCTCTTCCGTCTCGAAGCTCTCCTCTATGGCAGTCTCTTCTTCCGTGGCAGTCTCCTCCGCCGCGGCTTCCTCTTCCGTAACGGCAGCCTCCACCGCTGCGGCTTCCTCTGTCTCTTCCACTTCCTCAAGCTCTTCCGTCTCGAAGCTCTCCTCTATGGCAGTCTCTTCTTCCGTGGCAGTCTCCTCCGCTATGGCTTCCTCTGCCTCTTCCACTTCCTCAAGCTCTTCCGTCTCGAAGCTCTCCTCTATGGCAGTCTCT
>CAYZAU010000012.1:27617-71420 GCA_964475665.1 uncultured Acetatifactor sp.
GCTCTTCCGTCTCGAAGCTCTCCTCTATGGCAGTCTCTTCTTCCGTGGCAGTCTCTTCCGCTGCGGCTTCCTCCTCCGTAACGGCAGCCTCCTCCGCCGTGGCTTCCTCTTCTGTAACGGCAGCCTCCTCCGATGCAGAGGAAACGCCCTGCTCCAGCTGCTCTAAGAGTCCGTCTCTTACCGCCGCCTCGAATTCCGTAAACATGCTTCCCGTCTGCTGAAGAACATGCTGACGCACCTCTTCCTTGCGCTTTTCCTCATTCTCGCGCTTCATCCGCTCCCACTCGGTCAGAATATCCTCAATACTCATCTGTCCGGTAATCTGCTTTTCGATGCTCTCATTCTCCGGCATCACCAGCCTGATTTGTCCGTCAGATTCCTGTGAGAGCACTCTTGCAAGCTCCTTGGGCGGCTGAACACTTTCCGGAGTCTCCTGCGCCCTCACCTCACTCTCTGTGCGCATCTGTGACATTACAAGCTCCGCCGTCTCATCCACGGTCTCCTCAGGCTCTTTTCCAGTCTCCCCCGCATCCGGGTAAATCTCCGTAAAGCCCTGTGGCTCCGGAGCTTTTTCCGTCGCAAGCCCCACTTCTGCGGTGCTCATTTCTGCCGTCTCTCCAAAGAACACCTCCGAGCTTTCCATCTCCTCCGGCTCGGGTCCCAAATCCTCCTCATTCACCTCATCAATCTCGGGAAAATCAAGAGACTCTGTATCCGTATTCATCATGGGTTGCATGATGGTTCGGGTGATTTCCTCATCCCTGGCAGAACGGTTTTCCAGCACCTCCCGCAAACCCTCTGCGAGCTCCGCCTGCAGATTGATTGTATTAAACTGCCCTACGTTCACCTGTATTTCCATGTCCTCAGGTGCGGTTTCCACAGATGTCTCTATCGTGTTCGGTATCTCGGCAGTTTCCTTTCCGGGGGCATCTTTCCACGCCATCGGCTGCTGTTTTTCCACAGTCTCCTGCTTATCGGACGGCTGCTCTGCCTCCTTCGCCTGTTCTACGGCTCTGTCTGCGCTGCTTTCAAGTCTGTGGTCATATCTGCTCTGTTGCTCTGCCGTCAGCGGCTCATGGAGCATCTTTAGCTCCATCGCCTTGACCACGTACTTGCCTTCTCCGAACCATAGAATCAGCTCGTCGCACTCCTCCACGCAGCGGGTTGCCAGTCCCACCCTGTGATAGAGATATGCCAGCTCGTATGCCCATTTCTCCCTGTAATCGCGCTTTTTCAGCTCCTCCAGAACGCCAATTCGCTCCTCGAGATTTACGTCCTGCGCCTCGTAAAGCTTATACTGCAGGATATAGCGTCCCGAATCCTTCGGTGCCACCTGTACAAATTCCTTATAGTAATTGACCGCCTGACCGAACTCCTCCGTCTTGATGCAGAGTTCACAGAGTGAATAGCAGATTGTCCTTCCTCCGGGTCTTCTCTCGTATGCCAAAAGCAGCATATTCTTAGCGTCCTCATAGCGCCTGTTAATCTTGTACAGGTCGCTGATGGTACAAAGCATCATAACGCTTTTTACCCGCCGCCAGTCTATGGTGTCCGCAATTTCCGCCGCCTGGGCATATTCTCCGCAGGCTATCAGTTCCTTTATTTCATCCGCTCTTACTTTATATTCATATTTATCCAAGGTAATTCGCTCCCTATCTGATTTCCGTATCGACACAGTCCCTTTTTGACAAAATGGCGCAATACCCCCACTATTATTGTAAGTGTATCATAGTTCTTGTACATATGTCAAAAACAAAAGCAAAAAAATACAAGATGTAGTAGCTGCATCCTGCACTTTTTTACTAAATATCGTATTCTGCCGCAGACCCCCTCAGCTCTCCGAAAGCAAATCCGAAAGCCTTGCAAACTGCTCCAGTGTAAGTGCTTCCCCGCGCACGGTGGGTGAAAGCTGCAGCTTCTCCAGCGCCTGCGCTATCTGCTCCTTTGACAGTCGCAGCTCCGCCGCATTCCCAAGTCCGTTCACCAGTGTCTTTCTCCTCTGATTAAAGGATGCCCGAATCAGGGCAAACATCCTTTTCTCATCCTTTACCCGCACCGGCGGCTCTTCATACCGTGTCAGGCGAATGACGGCACTTCCTACGCCCGGTCTCGGAATAAAGCAGTTCGGTGGGACGTTGGCAACAATCTCCGGCTTTGCGTAATACTGTACTGCCAGCGAAAGTGCACCGTAATCCTTCGTTCCGGGCCCCACCTGCATACGGTCAGCAACCTCCTTCTGCACCATGATTGTAATGCTTTTTAAGGGTACCCTGTTCTCGAACAGCCCCATAATGATAGGTGTCGTGATGTAGTAAGGCAGATTTGCGACCACCTTTACCGGGCGTCCTGCGTTTTTCTCCCGAACAATCCGGTTTACATCCACCTTCAGAATGTCTTCATTGATAACCGTCACATTTTCATAGGCAGACAGCGTCTCCTCCAAAATCGGAATCAGATTTTTGTCAATCTCCACCGCCACAACCCAGCCCGCGCGCTCCGCCAGATACTGGGTCATCGTGCCGATTCCCGGTCCTATTTCCAGCACGCAGTCCTCCTTCGTAATCTGAGCCGCACCGATGATTCTGTCCAGCACCGTAGTGTCAATCAGGAAGTTCTGTCCATATTTTTTCTGGAAATTAAAGTGATATTTCTGCAAAATCTCTATTGTGTTCTGCGGGATACCCAGATTTGCCATTCCTTTTTCTCCTCTGTTTATGCAAGCTCCTCCGATGTCCTCCAAAGCTTCCTCAGGAGGTATGCCTCTCCTTGTGAAGTCAGCCCTCCTCACTCAGTGTACACGAAATTCTCCAAAAAGTGAACACAATTATATAAAACCAAAACCTCCATATCCTCTGCCTTGTATTTTTCCATCAGCTCCGTCAGTCTGCCGCTGTAATATCTTAAATCAAGCACGCAGATTTTGCCGTAATGAGGTGTTAAAAACGGTATCAGGCAGTTTGCGTAGGAGTCCTTTATCACAAACAGCATATTCTCCTTCCCATTCTGCACCTCAATTTCCACCAGTGCATGATTGTCGTCCAGAAAAAATCCGTACTGGTTCTTTGTCTTCAGATAAAGAGGAGAGTAAAGGGAATCCACCGTTGTCCGCATATCATAGGTGACGGAAACGGGCAGCTTCCCCGTCTCGGGGAAATAGCGGATGCTGTCTTTTTGCCACTCCAAATTTATTTTGGAATGCAAGGTTCCCAGAAAATCCTCCGCAACCGTCTCCATTCCCTCCGTGCTGTACAAAAAAGCTTCCTTCCCTGCCGCCTCCGCCCACGCCTGATAACCGTAGAAGGCTCCAAGGCTCGTCCAATGATGGTCGGTACGGTAATAAACTTCCTCCTCCGCATGCGCCGTCAGTGCCGTATAGACATCCACGTAATGCTCTGACCCCACCGCCTCCGCCACCCTGTCCAAAAATTCCTTCTGGTCAAAGTACGGCGCACAGGCGGGCAGCTTATCCGACAGAATATTGTCTGCCGTGGGAACCAGCATCACCCGGGCATCCCACTTCTCCACCAGATTCTCCAGAAGGGAAAGCCTCTTCTTTATCAGCTCCGGCGGATACTCCTCCGGCAGGTGCTGCTCTATCAGATACCCGTCCTTTCCCAGATAGACTCCGTTTAACTCCCTTCGCTGCAGCGCAATGTCCGTCATCGTCTTGACGGCTATCCATTTATTCCGGCTCACAAACTGGTCTGTCAGATACTTTTCCATCTCTGCCGTGTAAGCTCCGCTCCACAGCTCCTCCCGTGAAAATTCCGGTCTCTGGGCAAGCAGCCTGTTTTCGGTTTCAGAGAAGGTGCTGTCCCGCTTTAGAACATCCGCTGCCGTAAGAAGCAGTATCATACCCGCCAGAATCGTAATTGTAAAAATGGCATTTGCCTTTTCTCCCATAGAACATTCCTCTCCTCAAGGATCCGTCTTTCGCTCTGTCGCCCGCATATAAAGGCAGACAGCCGTTACCTCTCATCAGAATCAGAAACGAAAGTATAAAAAGGGATTGTAGGACGCATCCACTATCCCCGCCACAGACAACAGAAAAAGCGCTGCGGGAATTACCTTTTCTCCCAGCCTGTATAATGCCCTGCCGATGCCTCCCTTTGCATACTCCAGACGCCTTATAAGTCTGCCGGGAAGCGGTGTTGATGCGAGTGCTGCCACCACGAAAAGGAATCCGTACTCCCCACACAAATAGCGTCCCGGAGAATCCGAAAAGCCGCCCGCGCCGCCCGCCAGCGCCTTCAGATACAGAAAAATCTGTTCCGGGCTCTCCAGCGCAAACAAAACCCAGCCCGCAAGCACCAGCAGACTGTTATAGAAAAAGCCGATGCCTCTGGGCATCGCTGCCAGCAATCTTCCCAGAAACAGCTTCTCCAGCATCAGCCACAGTGCAAACCACAGCCCCCAGAGCAGGAAATTCCATCCGGCACCGTGCCAGATTCCCGTCAGCGTCCACACGACCAGAATATTAAGCAGCTGTCTTGCCAGCCCCTTTCTATTCCCTCCTAACGGGATATACACATATTCACGGAACCAGCTGCCCAGTGAGATATGCCACCTGCGCCAGAATTCCGTAACGGAAGCGGAAATGTACGGATATCGGAAGTTTTCAGGAAACGTGAAGCCAAGCATTCTGCCCAGCCCGATTGCCATGTCGGAATAGCCGGAAAAATCAAAATAAATCTGAAAGGCAAATGCCAGAATACCGAGCCATGCCGTCAGCATTCCCAGCTCCTGAAGGGGACGCATGGAAATCATATTCCAAAGCTCTCCCAGCCGGTTTGCCAGCAGTACCTTTTTCGCCAGTCCCGCACAGAAGCGCTTCAGTCCCCTGCTTACCTCCTCTACCGTAATCGTCCGCTCATGAAGCCTGTCCTCCACATCCCGGTAGGTCACAATGGGACCCGCAATCAGCTGGGGGAACATGGTGACAAAGACACCGAAATCAAGCAAATTCCGCTGAGCCTTCGCCCTCCCGCGATATACATCTATACTGTAGGACATGGTCTGAAAGGTGTAAAAGGAAATTCCCACCGGAAGAGGCAGCGACAAAAGAGGCAGCTGTGCACCAGCCAGCGTGTTTACCGCCCCGATAAGAAAATCTGCATATTTGAAAAAGCTCAGTGTCAGAAGATTGATGCACACAGAGGAGATGAGAAAGCCCTTTGCCGCCCCCGTACCCCTGCAACGCTCAATCCATATGCCGTGAGCATAGTCCGACACGGTGGAAAACAGCATCAGCAATACATAGACAGGCTCTCCCCATGCATAAAAGAAAAGGCTCCCCAAAAAGAGGAGAACGTTCTTCATCCTCCCGGGGAGCAGATAATAGCCTGTCATGAATATGGGCAGAAATCGAAAAAGAAAAACAATACTGCTAAAAACCATTTGTCCTACTCCGCTACTGCTGCACCTTTTCCGTGATAATACCGATTACAAGCTCGTTTGCCTCCTGACACATGGCAATGACAGCCTCGTCCGACTCCTCGGCCGCCTCCATGGTATCGGCTCCCAGCTGCACAAAGCATACATAATCTCCCAGACGTTCCACTCTGGATGCCTGAATTTTTCCGATGTTCATGGGATACTGCATTGTGCTGTTGACCTTGCTCTCACGATATGCGGTCAGCAGTGACTCCACGGTATCCGCCTGACCCTCCTTTGCCCTTACGACAACCAGCATATCCACATTCGTGCTAATCAGAGGCATCTCTGCCAGATAATCGTCATACATATCTGACGTTATCCCGAAGAGCATCTCCAGCACATCCGGCTCCACCGCAGTATCCGGCCAGTAATTTTCTCCAAGAGCGTCCGTGACTGCCGTTTTCAGATCCTCCATCTCCTCCGACCAGCCATTCCATTCCTCCTGCACTCCTTCTGTCGGAGTACTCTCCGTGCTGCCTGTCTGAGTGTCCCCCTCAGTGCCTTCCTGCAGGGAAGGGCTCTCTGAGGTCACAGAGCTTTCCCGACCCTTCTCCTCTTCCCCGGCGGCACCACAGCCAAGCATACCGAGCGCCATCGCGCCGACACACAGCACCGCCAGAAGCCTGTTTACTGCTTTTCTTTTCATAATTCTCCTCCCTGCCGCCGATAAAGCGGCCTTCCTTCCTGTTTTCCCTTACATTATTGCCGTTGTCCGCAGGAAGTATACTGTAACAGCCCGACTGCCGTTACCCTATCTTAGCATATCTCTCAGAAAAAGTCTCGAAGTACTTTCTTAAAAAAAATTTATATGTTACACTGGAAATGATTGACTTTTGAAAGGAACAGAAAAATGAGTATTTTGAACGTAGAGCATCTGACACACGGCTTCGGTGACCGCGCCATTTTTAACGATGTCTCCTTCCGTCTTCTGAAGGGAGAGCATATCGGTCTGATTGGTGCAAACGGCGAGGGAAAATCCACCTTTATGAATATTATCACCGGAAGACTGATGCCGGATGAGGGAAAAATAGAATGGGCAAAAAATGTCCGTGTGGGCTATCTCGACCAGCACACGGTTCTCACTCCCGGCATGACCATCCGAAGCGTCCTCGCCTCGGCTTTCGATTTTCTGTATGAGCTGGAGAGCAGGATGAACGAAATCTGCGACCGGATGGGGGATGCCTCGCCGGAGGAGCTTGAGAGCTGTATGGAGGAGCTGGGCACGATACAGGATTTGCTGACCCTGCATGATTTCTATATGATTGACGCAAAGGTGGAGGAGGTCGCCCGGGCGCTCGGGCTGTCAGACTTAGGTCTGGAGCGGGATGTCACCGAGCTCTCCGGCGGTCAGAGAACCAAGGTACTGCTTGCCAAGCTGCTCTTAGAGAAGCCGGATATTCTTCTGCTGGACGAGCCAACAAACTATCTGGACGCAGAACATATTGAATGGCTGAAGCGTTATCTGACGGAATATGAAAACGCCTTTATCCTGATTAGCCATGACATCCCCTTCTTAAACGGTGTCATCAACCTGATTTACCACATGGACAATCAGGAGCTGAACCGCTACGCGGGCAATTACGACAGATTTCAGGAAGTCTACGCCATGAAAAAGGCACAGCTGGAGGCCGCCTACAACAGACAGCAGAAGGAAATTGCCGACTTAAAGGATTTTGTCGCACGCAACAAGGCAAGAGTTTCCACCAGAAACATGGCGATGTCCCGTCAGAAAAAGCTGGATAAAATGGATGTCATCGAGCTGGCGGCAGAAAAGCCGAAGCCGGAATTTCACTTTCTTGAAGCAAGGACACCGGGACGTATTCTCTTTGAAACAAAGGACTTAGTCATCGGCTACGACGAGCCGCTGTCAAGCCCCCTGTCACTCTCCATGGAGAGAGGGCAGAAAATCGTTCTCATCGGAGCAAACGGTATCGGAAAGACCACCCTGCTCAAAAGTATTCTGGGGCTGATTCCACCCGTGTCCGGCACCGTAGCACAGGGTGATTATCTGGAAATAGGCTATTTCGAGCAGGAAATGAGCGGCAGTGGGGACAACAGCTGCATTGAAGAAATATGGCAGGAATTTCCCGGCTTTACCCAGTACGAGGTACGTTCAGCGCTGGCGAAATGCGGGCTCACCACCAAGCACATCGAGAGCCGGGTAAAGGTACTAAGCGGCGGCGAACAGGCAAAGGTGCGCCTCTGCAAGCTGTTAAACCAAAAGACCAACCTCCTGCTTCTGGACGAGCCGACCAACCACCTTGACGTGGATGCGAAGGCAGAGCTGAAACAGGCACTTACCGAATACAAGGGCAGCCTTCTCATGGTCTGTCACGAGCCGGACTTCTACAGTGGTCTTGCCACCCAGGTCTGGGACTGTACCAAATGGGCCACAAAAATTATATAAGAACAACGAATTTCAGAATGGCAGGTGTAATCATGGAACAGAATACAACACAAAGAAAATTCTCCCTGCTTCCCTATCTGTGGAAGCACAAGTGGAGGTACCTTCTCGGCATCCTCGTACTGATGCTGGTGGATTTGGCTAATCTGTATGTTCCCCAGTACTTAGGTGAGCTGACAGACGGTCTTACAAGGGGCGTACTCGGACATCCGGAAATCAAAGCCATCCTCCTTCATCTTCTGGCTGCCGGTCTCGTGATTGCGGCAGGACGCTTCGGGTGGCGATACTGTATCGTGGGAGCCTCCCGCAGCATCGAATACCGTCTGCGCAACGATATGTTCGAGCATCTGGAGACGCTTTCCGCCCGCTACTTTAACAGTCACAAGACGGGTGACCTGATGGCACACTTTACCAACGACCTGCAGGCAGTTCGCATGGCCGTGGGTATGGCGGTTATCACAGCCTTTGATGCCGTGGTCATGACCATCATGGTTCTCGTCAAGATGATTGTCTACGTGGATTTCCGGCTGACGCTTCTCGCCTTTATCCCTCTGACGCTGGTAGCCGTCGGCTGCTACTTCTACGGCATTGAGTCCAAAAAGCGGCAGACAGCGCGTCAGAACGCCTTTTCCAATCTCTCTGACAAGGCGCAGGAAAGTCTTGCCGGAGTCAGGGTTTTAAAGGCTTTTGTTCAGGAGGACGAGGACTATAAGGCTTTTGAGCAGGCAAGCGTCAACAATATGCAGAAGAATCTGGCGGTGGTAAAGCTCCGCGCAGTATTTGGTCCCGCCCTTGATGCCGTCACAGGCATCAGCCTCCTGCTCACCCTGCTCATCGGCGGAAAAATGGTTTTGAACGGTCAGATTTCCATCGGTCAGTTCATCGCCTTTAACTCGTATATCACCATGCTTGTATGGCCCATGATTGCCTGCGGCGACTGTATCAATACCTTCAGTCAGGCTGCCGCTGCCTTTCATAGGATTGCTCAGATTTTTGAGGAAAAGGCAGATATTGTGGAGCTGCTGCCCACAGACGGCTCAGAGCGCTGCAGCCGTCTAAGCGGCGACATCCGCCTGCAAAATCTGACCTTTACCTACCCTGACGGGGAAACTCCCGTGCTAAAGGATGTCAGTCTGCATATAAAGCCCGGTGAGATGCTGGGAATTTTGGGGCGTACCGGCAGCGGAAAATCCTCTCTGGCAGACCTGCTGCTGCGGGTCTATGACTGCGAGCGGGGAATGCTTTTGCTGGACGGAGTCCCCATCAGCGAGATTCCCCTCGCCGTGCTGCACCGGGATATGGCGTATGTGCCTCAGGAAAATTTCCTCTTTTCGGATACGCTGGAGGAAAACATTGCCTTCGGTCTGGAGGAGCGCATCAGGGAGCATCCAAAGCTTCGGGACAGCATCCAGGATGCCGCAAGAGCCGCCTGCATTCACGACAATATCATGGATTTCCCCGAGGAATATCTCACTCTGGTAGGTGAAAGGGGCGTGACTCTCTCCGGCGGTCAGAAGCAGCGAAGCTCTATCGCCAGGGCACTCTTAAAGGATTCCGCAGTACTGATTCTGGACGATTCTCTCTCCGCCGTTGACACCGATACGGAGGAACAGATTCTGGAAAACCTCATGCGGCTGCGAAAGGGGAAGACTACCATTATCATCGCACATCGGATTTCCACCCTGCAAAAGGCAGACCACATTGCAGTTTTGGCGGAAGGAGAGCTGACAGAGTACGGAACTCACGATGAGCTGGTTGCTCTGGGCGGCTTCTATGCACACATACACGAAAAGCAGCAGCTTGAAGCCCAGCTGCAGGAATTATAGAAAGACAGGTGAAAACATGAGTTCACTCACAGACGACAAATTAGAATCCAACTATAAGGGAAATGCCCTGCTGCATCTTCTCTCTTATATGAAGCCGTATCTGGGACAGCTTTTTCTCGCTCTGCTTCTGGTGCTTGCCCTGACCGGCTTTGACCTCTACCGCCCCCTTCTGATAGGAGATGCGATTGATTTGTTTGAGGCAAAGGGCGACTACAATATCATTTTGGATACCGCCATCAGATATGCCTTTGTACTCGCCCTTGGCTTTGTCTTTAACATCGCACAGGCGTGGATTTTGCAGCTGACCGGTCAGAAGATTATCCTGACCGTCCGCATGGAGCTCTACGCTCACATCCAGTCCTTAAGCTGCCGTTACTTCGACCTGACACCGGTCGGAAAGCTTGTGACCCGGGTCACAAACGACGTGGACGCCTTAAACGAGATGTACTCCGGCATTCTGGTAAATCTGTTTCGGAACATCGTAAAAATCGTCGGTCTCGCCGCCGTCATGCTGGCTCTCGACTATAAGCTTGCCCTGATTTCCTTTGTGCTGCTGCCCCTTGTCGCCGTTCTCACGGTAGTATTCCGCAAGGTTGCACGAAAAACTTACCGTCTGACCAGAACACGCCTCACCGACATCAACACCTTCCTCTCGGAAAATATTTCCGGTATGCGCATTATTCAGATTTTCGGCAGGGAAAAGCGTAAGCTTGAAGAATTCGACGATAAAAACACAAAGCTCTACAGGGCATTTTTCCGGGAGATGATGGTATTTGCCATCTTCCGCCCCCTGATTTACATTTTAAGTATTTTCTCCCTGATGGTCGTACTGGGAGTAGGCAGCAGCGAGGTGCTGACAAACGTCATTTCTGTCGGTACACTCTACATCTTTGCCCAGTACATCCAATCCTTCTTCGACCCCATTCAGGAGCTTGCAGAGCAGTTCTCCACCCTGCAATCCTCCCTCGCCTCTGCCGAGAAAATTTTTACCATCATGAGCGAGGAGCCTCTTGTGAAGGAAGCAGAAAAACCCGTCGTGCTTCCCGATATCAAGGGCAGAATAGAGTTCTCCCATGTCTGGTTTGCCTACGACAACGAAAACTATGTTCTGCGCGATGTCTCCTTTGTGATAGAGCCGGGGCAGAGTGTTGCCTTTGTCGGGGCTACCGGCGCAGGAAAATCCTCTATCCTGAACCTGATAGGGCGCTACTATGACATCCAGAAGGGCAATATCTACATCGACGGCGTGGACATCCGGCAAATCAGTAAAAAACAGCTGCGGAGTGCCATCGGTCAGATGCAGCAGGATGTATTTATCTTTGAGGGAACTGTCGACAGTAACATCAGACTATACAACGAAGAAATCACGGATAAAGAGATGGAGGAAGCGGCAGAATACGTCAACGCCTCCCGCTTTATTGAGAAGCTGCCAAACGGCTATAGCGAGCCTGTCTCCGAGCGCGGCTCCACCTTCTCTGCCGGAGAGAGACAGCTCCTGTCCTTTGCAAGAACCCTTGCACATAAGCCCCGGATTCTCGTGATGGACGAGGCAACCGCCAACATCGACACCGAGACCGAGGCTCTGATTCAGGAAGCTTTAGCGAAGCTGATGAAGGGCAGAACCACCATCATGGTAGCCCACCGCCTCTCGACCATACAGCACGCCGACCGCATCCTGGTTATGCATAAGGGCAAAATCAGGGAGCAGGGAACCCATCAGGAGCTTCTTGCTCAGGATGGCATCTACAAAAAGCTGTACGAGCTGCAGATTCATCACGAGGTGACCGCGTAAGGGCAATGATGCCGCTTTTATACTCTCAGGTCAACCTCCTGTATCCGGCTCTTCTCCCCTTCTCTGCCATCGGCAGACACGGCTGTCACACAATACTGCCAGCGTGCTCCTGCCTCTGCGGTGAAGGGGAGAACCGCGAATGCCTCCTTTTCTGTCCTTGTTATCTCACGGAGTAACCGAAATCCGGTTTCCTCCTCTCTCTTTCCGTAAATACGGTATTTCTCCGCTTTCTCCAGCGGATTCCAGTTCAACAGAAAGCTTCCCGCACCATTCTCCACAGAGACCTCCTGTACCACGAACCCGGTTACGGCAATCTTCCCTCCTCCGGCAGACCTTTGCTCTTTTATCAAGGCTTCTGCCTCTTTCTCCGCCTTTTCATCCTTCTCCCCGGCATCCGGCTTTGGTATGCTCTCCAAAGGCACAGGCGCTGCCAGCTTCTTAAGCTCATCCAGTCCGATGCCCTTCGCACATTCCGTCAGCAGCTGCGATACCATATCCGCATATATCTTCGCTCCATACTCCTGCAAATGGCATTTGTCCGAGACACCTCCCGCATATGCGCCATCCGGATAGCGTCCCTCTTCAAACCAGAGATAGAGCTGCCTGCTCTCCTCGTAGCCTATCCTGTTTAGATACGCCGTACTTCTGTCACTCAAATCCAGCAGCGGAATTTCTTCCCTTTCTGCCAGCCGCAGCATCTGCTCCCTGTAGTCGGCAAAGCACATCTGATTTCTTCCGTCTTCCTCCAGAACCCTCATTGTCACGGGAGTGACAAATACCAGGCAGACCCCTCTTCTTCTGCAGGCATCCACATATCTTTGCAGATAAAACGGGAAATCCTGCGGCGCGATGTAACGGTTGGGGCGAATCGCCGTAGAGTCGTTATGCGCAAACTGCACAAGCATATAGTCTCCCGGGCAGATAATCTCCAATACCTGGTCCAGCTTTCCCTCCTCGTAAAAGGATTTTGCACTCCTTCCGCCAATGGAGCGGTTCTCTATCACCAGTTCGGGAAGCTCATAGGTTCTTCCCTGCGGATAATCACAATGCTCTGCCGGATACTCCCTGCACTGCTTCGCTCCGCGGAAAAACTGCCATAAAACCTGCCCCCAGCCTGTCTGCGGATAAAAATGTCTCTCATAGCTCTGTACCGTTGAATCAGAAACCAGAAAAAGATGCGGCTTTTCCCGCTTTTTTTTCGCTTTCTCCGCCAGAAGCTCAAGGCTTCTCACATAGACGTCCCCCTCCAGCGGTTCGCCGGACACCTCCTCCATTGTTCCCACGCTCAGAGTAAGCGCAAGCTGTCCGTCTGTCATGCAGGCAACAAAGGAAAGCTCCTTTTCCTCTCCGGGCAGAAGCTGCGCGCCGGATACCTTAACAATCCCGTTGGTGCGCACATGACAGCTGTAAGTCTCCTTTGTGGGATTCTCCAGACATAGTCTTACCCTGTAATTGTTTCCTGACAGTCGTGTCACTATTCGTGTGGTTTCCTCGTAATAGTAAATCCCAAAGCCGGTCTCCTCGACCTCACGCCATACACGGCTGTGGATTTTTCCGATGCCTCGCACGCACAGTCCGTCTGCCTCCGTAAGCTCCCCCTGCTCCGCATGACTTCCCGGCTCTGCAGACTCTCCCGCTCCTGCATGACTCCTCGGCTCTACAAGCTCTCCTGCCTCTACAGGCTCTCCTTCCCCTGCAATCTGCGGCTCTCTGGGATAATAAACGCCATCCACCCAGCCGGGCGCTGCTGTCGGATAGGTAATCTTCTCCAATCGTAATCTCTGACACATGATAGGTTTTCTCCTCATTTATCTTACAGAATCAGCTAACTGCGAGGCTCGTCACACCGTGGGGATTATTTCCCCTCCATGCGAATCAGCTCCCTGCATCTGTTTAATGTCGCATACAGCTCCTGCTTTCTGGGCATGGCAAGGTTGCCCGGCACGCTGCCTCCCTCCATGGCTGCAAAGCCTTTCTGCTCCACCCTCTCATAAAAGGTCTCCACAGCCTCCCCCAACGTCCTCTTTCCGTCAAAGAGGTGAAGCTTCATGCTCTTTAACATATGTGACAGTGCTGTCAGCTGTTCAGAATCCACCAGCTGCTCCACATAACGCATATCCACGGTCTCCCTGTTGATGGAAAAGCCGTCTCTGCCGTCCGTGCGCAGCTTAATTCTGTCATCCTTTGCAAAGGCTGCATCCCGTTTTACCACCCGTCTTAAGCCCGGCTTTTGGGCAGGCTCGACATCGCCCAGAGTATAGGGATAGCCTTCTGCCTCCTTCTTTGCAAAGGCGGTAATCTCCTGCGGGCGATACTGATTCATCTGCAGGATGCAGTCCGCCTTATGGAAATACGAGCCACAGCTGCCCGCTACCAGTATGGTAGAAATACCATACCTCTCATACAGCTCCCTCACCCTGTCGATAAACGGAATAATCGGCTCTGTCTCCCGGCTGACCACACGCTGCATCAGCTCGTCCCGAATCATAAAGTTCGTTGCGCTGGTATCCTCATCTATCAGGAAACTTTCCGCTCCCGCCTCCATAGCCTCTATCGTGTTTGCCGCCTGAGAGGTGCTGCCGCTGGCATCCTCCGTAAAGAAGCTCTTTGTATCCCTGCCGTTCGGCAGATTGCGGATAAACATGGAAATATCCGTATTCTGAATGCTCCTTCCGTCCTCAGCGCGCAGCTTAACAGCCGTATCCTCCGTGATAACATACTCTCTGCCGTCCCCGGCGATATGATTATAGACACCCAGCTCCAGCGCCTCCAGCAGGGTAGATTTTCCGTGATAACCGCCGCCCACAATCAGCGTGACTCCCTTTCGGATTCCCATTCCTGTCAGACTGCCGCGATGAGGCAGCTCCAGCGTCACCGACATGGATTCCGGTGTCTTAAAAGGAATTGCTCCCGACATGGGCAGCGAGGATACGCCTGATTTTCTGGGAAGGACTGCACCGTCCGCCACAAAGGCTACCAGGTTCTCTTCCTTCAGGCAGCTGCGGATATAGTGCTGGTCATCCGCCAGAAAAAGTACCTTTTCCAGGCTGTCTCCCGGGCAGGAGGCTGCCAGCAGTGTCTGGCGCACGCAAAGCGGCATAAAATCAAAAAGAATCTTTGCCAGCTCACCTGAGTTGATGGTTCTTCCATTAGCAGGAAAGCCTATCTCCATGCGCACCGTAATATCTCCGTTTTCTGCATTCACAGTGCAGGCACTGCGCTCCAGAATCTCCTGACCCGGCTGGCTGATGCCCAACAGTCCGCTCTTTCCTGAGCCCTTTGCCTTAAAGGAGTACTCCTTCATCTTCACCGCCACACGGCGCAGGAGATAATCCTGAAAAGCAATCCTGCGATGCCTGCTTTCGTAACATTCCTTTGCAAAGCCTGCTACCCTTCCCGGCACAATCAGGCTCACCTTTGAGGGAGATGCAAAAGGATCCCCCTGTACATGGTCAATAGATAAAACATACTGCTGAAACTGATAGCAGCCCTTGGTATCCTTGTAAGCAGGATAGCCCTTATGATCTATCTGTCTGAGTAAATTTTGTAATTCTGCCGCTGTCTTCATTCTCCGTCCTTTCCTTCTGTCAGCCCTTCGTCTCTCGCCATTCCCTCCGGCGGCTTTTGCTCTCTCGCCATCCCCTCCGATACTCCTTCATCGCCCGCCATTCCCGCCGGCGGCTTTTGCTCTCTCTCCGTGTATCCGCCTGTGCTTTGTATCCGCTGTCTTAGACGAAGGTCTCCCTCATGGGATTGAATACATCCACCAGCTTCCCCGCCTCAAGGCATTTCACCCCGTGAACGGAATCAGCGGGCATATACACGCTGTCACCCTTCTTTACCAGCTGTGTCTCCCCATCAATTGTGAACTCAAAAACACCTTCCGCAATATAGGTAATCTGCAGATGCGGATGGCTGTGGGTGTTGCCGACTGCTCCCTGTTCAAAAGTAATCTCGCACATCATCAGCTCCCTGGAATAGCACAGCACCTTCCTTGTAACCCCCGGCTCACAGGGCGTCACCTGACACTCCTCATTCTTCACAAACATTTCTCTTTCCTCCTTACAGACGGCACTCTTTCGCGCCGCATTATTTTCAGCTCAGCCTCTGTCAGCGGCTAGACCTCCATCCGATACAGCCTGTGGGCATTTTCCCATGTCGCACGCCGAATCTCTTCCTCTTCCACACCCTTCAGACGCGCCAGCTCCTCCACCACAAAGGGGAGGTTGAGTGAGCTGTTGCGCTTTCCTCTGTTGGGCACCGGCGCCAGATACGGGCAGTCCGTTTCCAGTACAATCCTTTCTAACGGGACATATTCTGCTGCCTCCTTCAGCTTTCTCGCATTTTTAAAGGTCAGTACCCCGCCTATGCCGATATAAAATCCCATATCCAGAAAAGTCTTTGCCATCTCACGGGAATAGGAATAGCAATGAATCACTCCTCCGATTTCCCCGCTTCGCTCCGCCGCCATAATATCCACGGTGTCCTTTGCCGCCTCTCTGGAATGGATGATAGCCGGAAGTGCAAGCTCTCTCGCCAGATTCAGCTGTCTTGCGAACCACTCCCTCTGGATTGCCCTGTCCGGCTCCTCCCAATAATAGTCCAGCCCTATCTCACCGACTGCCACACATTTCTCATAGCGGCACTGCTGCCGCAGCCAGTCAAGGCTCTCCTCCGTCAGTTCTCCGCTCTCGCTCGGATGCACTCCCAGCGCGCAATATATGTCCTCGTAGTGCTCCGCCAAAGCCCTTGTTGTTCTGCAGGAGCTTATGCTCGCCGCCACATTCACCACTTTTCCGACTCCACCCTCCGACAGGGCTTCCAGCAGCTCCTCTCTGTCTGCGTCAAACGCTTCATCGTCATAATGCGCATGCGTATCAAAAATTTTCGTCATAGCCTCGCTCATAAACCCTTTGCTTCCGCTCCATTGTCATATCGTCCACAGGCAACCCGTTTCACACGTCAGGGACTCCCGTTCACCGGTATGTCGTAATATATTTTACACACCTCTACCAGCCGCAGCCCTCCGTCCTCCACGGCAAGCTCTGAAACTGCGCAGTTTGGCAGGGCAATATTCCAGAATTCGCTGTTCGGTATCCCTGCCGCCGTATTTATGAGGCATCTGTTCCAGCCTCCATGTGCCACTATCAGCACGCTCTCGCAGGTTTTCTCACAGGGAAGTATTTTCTCCTCAAAGAAGGACATCGCACGCTGCTTTGCCTGTACAAGAGTCTCGCCTCCAACCGGCGCATACTCCTCCGGCTGATGGAAAAGGCGATAAAGCGGATGCTGCGGATTTTTCTTTCCCTCTTCAAAAAATTCTCCCTCATCCTCACCAAAGTGAATCTCAACGAGCCTGTCATCCGTCGTTATCGGAATACCTCTGTTTTCTGCAACAATTTTCGCCGTCACCAATGCCCTCTGTAGAGGCGAAGAAAAAATAGCGTCGAAATGTGTTTGCCGCAGTCCCTCTGCCGTCTTGACCGCAAGCTCTACGCCATATTCATTCAGGGGAATATCACTCTGCCCCTGCAGCCGTCTCTCCTTATTCCAGTCTGTTTCCCCGTGCCTCAGCAAATAAAGCTTCATGTCTCACTATTCCTTTGATTATCGTATTTTCAATTTCCATGCTGTAAGTATAACATCAACCTTTGCTTTTGGCTACCTTAACCCACACAGGTGTCCGCTAATAACCTCATACAGACAAAAAAAGAACCGTCCCCAAGGCTCCTAAGTCCTCAAAAACAGTCCCTTTACATGCACCGCCAGGGGCTCGAACCCTGGACACCCTGATTAAGAGTCAGGTGCTCTACCAACTGAGCTAGCGGTGCGCATCTCTTGTGCATGTCCCGTATGCGATACGTTTTTCACAGCACAAGAATCATTATATTCCATCCTTTACAAAAAAGCAAGCCCTTTTTTTATTTTTTTCAGTTTTTTCAGTTTTTCATTTTTTTCAATTTTCAATTTTGGCTTTATGGCTTTATTACATTCCAGAAATTAGGGCAAAATGCGGATGCAGACTAAAGAATGGCAGTCTGCAAGCCGATACTATAGATAGAATCACGGAGGATATGTCCGGCAACGGATCACAAAGACGATTATCGTCGGAAAGAGGGATATTATGAGTGTAAACGGAATTACATCTACCCAGGCTGCGGCCACCTACGCATACGCTTCGACAGAGAGCGTCAAAGCGGAAAACACGAAAACAGAAGGTACAAAGGCAGAAGGCACCGGCACTGCTGACACCGGCGTTGTGTATGAGCCTTCCAAGGAGACAGCTACCAGCTCCGTCAAGAAAACCTATACACCTGACACCAACCTGATTAACAGGCTGAAGGCGGATGCCGAGGCTCGTACTGCACAGCTGCGCAGTCTGGTTGAAAAAATGATGTTCGGACAGGCAGATGCCTACGGCAAGGCAAACGACATCTGGGCATTCCTGCGCGAGGGGAATTTTACCGTTGACCCTGCTACAAAAGCTCAGGCACAGGCAGACATTGCAGAGGACGGCTACTGGGGTGTTACCCAGACCTCTGAAAGAATTTTGGATTTCGCCACTGCCCTGACAGGCGGGGACCCCGATAAGATTGAAGAGATGCGTGAAGCTTTCCAGAAGGGATATCAGCAGGCTGAAAAAACCTGGGGCGGTGAGCTGCCCGAGATTTCCAAAAAGACCTATGAGGCTGTTATGAAGGGCTTTGATGATATGGCAGCCAAGGCAAATACCATCATAGAAGAATAGGCGGCAGGCAGTGCTCAGCCGCCGGCGTTTTAAAGGGCTGTACCCGCAGGGAAACTGTTTCCTGCGGATACAGCCCTTATTTTGTTCCCCATCCTGCTGCCCGCCATGACATGTAAACAGCGGTCAGTACTTTTTTAGCTGCACTTGACAATCAGCAGCTTCTGTCCCGGCTGCAGCTCGTCGTCCTCAAGTGCATTCAGCTCCCGCAGCATATCCACAGTCACATAGTATTTCTTGCCGATATTCCACAGATTATCCCCATCCTTTACCACATATATCACCATTCCCGGCAGACTGCTCGTTTTGCTGCCGTCAAGCTCTGACACGCTCACCTGTCCAATCAGTTCCATCGGAATATTCTGAAATACCGCCGTGGAGAAGCTAAGCACCGCTCTGACATCCATTTCCTCGCCATCCAGCATGGCAACCTGAAGCTGTTCTACCTCCGCGTGCACCTTTCCCATATCCTCCGGCATGATTCCAGGTACTTCCAGCGTATACTGATAGGGAAGCTGTGCCTGCACACAGCCGTAAGGAGTCTCATCCTCACCCGCAATATACATCACCTTAACCAGCACGCTGCCCTGTAACAGCATTCCGTTTTCCACTATGCTCTGCTGCTCCAGTGTTACCCTTCCCTCGCTGTGCAGCAGCTGAAGAACGCTTCCTGCCTTGACCTGAATTCTATCCGTCAGCTTTGTTTTGCCCGTTACCCGCGACAGAAGTCTGCGCAGGTCGGCGTGGTGCGTAATCGCCTGAACTTCATTTGATACCCCGTAGACATCCGAGAGTATCTCCAGCTGTGTCTCCTCGTACATACGGATACCGATATCCAGCACCAGCTCCACTGTGATGCTGCGCTCCTCCCCGTCGAAATCAGGTCTCACCGTCAGCTCCTTCTGGCTCAGTCTGTACCTGATATCCGGCAGCATTCCCTCCCTGCATCCATAGCATTCCAATACGCCGCTGAAGGGAATTGTTGTCTCAAAGGGGCGAACGGGATGCTCCTCTCCTTCCCCCTCATACAGCAGAAAGAGGTGAATGTCTCCTGACACGGCAAGCTTCTCCTCCATTACCTTAAACTCCACATCCCCCAGTGAAATATTATCCCAAAGAATCTGAAAAATGTTCGGGTAATGCGAAGGCAGCGTAACCTCCTCCTTCATGCGGTAGACATCATTCTTGCAGATGGCAGTCTGCGCCACATCCAGCTGCAGGCGACGGTATTCGCAGGTCTCTTCCCCCTTTACTTCCACAGGTGCCTCTTCATCGTAAAGCTCCTCCACTCCCGCCGTCAGAGTAATCAGAGACTGTACATTCAGCTTTCTTGAATTAATCATGCCAACCGTCAAATCCTCAACCTCTCCCTCCACTGCTACGGTATCCGCAGAGGTTGCTCCCCGCAGATTCAGCTTCTCCTCAAAGGGAATTTCTCCCTCCAGAACTATCAGGCTGCTGCCCTCCTCCAGTGTGTGATACAGCACTACAAACTTAAGCTGTCCCCGAACCGTCACAGAATCTGACGTCGGTCTGATTTCTTCTATGATCAGTTCTCCCTTTTCCAGATTCAGGGCATTTACATCCGGCTTGCTGTCCGGAATGTTCACATCCTCCTCCAGGGTAAGCTGTGTGACCGCCTGCGTTTTGATACGGTCCATATGTATATTTTTCTTTATCAGTTCCACAAAAATACCTCCATACATATACTGGTATAAGTATATATATGAAGGTATTTCATTCCTTATTCGTCTATGGCTCCAATCAGGTCACTCACATTTTCCACTCCGTAGCGCTGCATATAAGCTTCAATTCCTTCCACAATCTCGACAGTCGTATAAGGGTTCACAAAATTCATTGCCCCAACGCTCACCGCGCTTGCTCCCGCCAGCAGAAACTCAATCGCATCCTCTGCCGTCGCAATTCCACCCATTCCGATAATGGGAATCTTCACCGCATGGAAAGCCTGATAAACCATGCGCACCGCCACCGGCTTGATGGCAGGGCCGCTCATGCCGCCAGTTTTATTGGCAATGGCAAACTTCCTCCTGTGAATATCAATTTTCATGCCCGTAATAGTGTTAATCATGGATAAGGCATCCGCTCCTGCCGCTTCCGCTGCCCGCGCCATCTCTGTAATGTCTGTCACATTGGGACTCAGCTTCATCACAATGGGCTGCTTCGCCTTTGCCTTGATTTCCCTTGTAATGCGCGACAATGCCTCCGCATTCTGTCCGAAGGCAATCGCCCCCTCCTTCACATTTGGACAGGATACGTTAATCTCCAGCATGGAAACCGCCGGCTCTTCTCCGAGGCGCTCCACCACCTCCACATAGTCCTCTATCGTCTTTCCGCAGACATTGACTATAATCCGCGTATCGTACTGCTTCAGAAACGGAATATCCCGCTCCATAAAGACATCTATGCCGGGATTCTGCAGTCCTATGGCATTGAGCATGCCGCCGTATACCTCTGCCACTCTGGGGGTAGGATTGCCCGGCCACGGTACATTCGCCACTCCCTTTGTGACAACCGCCCCCAGTCTGTTTAAATCCACAAATTCCGAATACTCCATGCCGGAGCCAAAGGTACCCGATGCCGTCATGACCGGATTTTTGAAGCTCACCCCAGCTATTGTCACCTGTGTATTCATTCTGTATCTTCTCCTCTCGTTCTCCAGCCGCCTCTTGCTGCGGCGCAGCCTCCGTCCCTTGCCGCTTACCGCTTTTGCCAACCGCCTCTTGCCGCTGCCTCTGCTTCCGTTCCTTGCCGCTTACCGCTTCTGCCGGCCGCCTCTTGCCGCTGCCTCTGCTTCCGTTCCTTGCCGCTTACCGCTTTTGCCGGCCGCCTCTTGCCGCTGCCTCTGCTTTTGTCCCTTGTCGCTTAGCGCGGCGCAGCCTCCGCCTCCGCAGTCGCGTCAGATTTCCACATCGTCCGCGTCAAAAACAGGACCATCCGTGCAGATTCTGGCGTTATTCACATGGGAATGATGATCTGTCTTTGCAGTCTTTACCACACAGCCCAGGCAGGCACCGACTCCGCACGCCATATGCTCCTCCAGCGAGATGTAAGCCTTTATCCCGTGCTCTGCTGCGTATCTCCTGATTGCCCTGAGCATGGGCATAGGTCCACAGGCGTATATCAGCTCTGCCTTCAGCCCGTTTGCTGCAATGGCATCCATCACATTCCCTTTGCTTCCGACACTGCCGTCCTCTGTCGCAATATAAACCGCACCATACTTTTCAAGCTCTTCCCGCAGGAAGGTATTCGCATCCCGATAACCCAGCACAATCTGCCCGTTTCCGGGAAGCTGTTTCGCCAGCTCCAGAATCGGCGGTATTCCGATTCCTCCGCCCATCAAAAAAACGCTCTTTCCCGCCGCCTCTTCCACGGGAAAGCCATTCCCCAAAGGCCCCATCACGGAAATGGCATCTCCTGCCCTGTAGCCGGAGAATTCCGCCGTTCCCGCTCCCGCCACACGATACACAATGCGCAGCGCCCTCTTATCCTCCCTGACCTCACAGATGCTGATTGGTCTGGGCAGCAGGGTGCTTCTGTCCTTCGGATAAATACACAAAAACTGCCCCGGTCGTGCGTAAGCCGCCAGAGAAGTCTCTATCCACATATCGTAAATTGCCGGGGCAGGCTGCCCCTGCGAGAGCACACTCGCCGTCTGTTTTTCCTTCATATCCGTATCCTTTCCTTTACGCCCGTTTTTCTCCGTCATACACCACTTTCCCGGCACAGATGGTGCTGATGACCCTTCCCTTGAGCCTTCTGCCGGTAAAGGGCGTGTTAGCCGCCTTAGAGGCGTAGCTTTTCGGAATCCACTCTGCCTCCGGGTCTACTAAAATCACATCCGCAGGACCGCCCTCCTCAAGATAGCCCGCATCCAGCCCGTACAGCCGCGCCGGATTCGTACTCATCAGGGCTAAAAGCTGCATCATCGTGAGATGACCTTTCCCCACAAGCTCCGTTATCCCGAGTGCAAGTGCCGTCTCCAGCCCGATAATTCCACTGGGTGCCTCCGTGATGGGTTTTGCCTTTTCCTCTGCGGTATGGGGAGCATGGTCCGTGGCAATCATATCAATTGTTCCGTCCGCCAGTCCTCTGATAATCTCCTGTCGGTCAGCCTCTTCCCTTAAGGGCGGATTCATCTTCGCCAGCGTGCCGAAGCGAATTGCCGCCTCCTCCGTCAGGGTGAAGTGATGCGGCGTTGCCTCTGCATGAATATTCTTCCCCTGTCTCTTTGCACGGCGTACCAGCTCCACTGCCTCCTTCGCGCTGATATGCTGGATGTCAACGCTTGCTCCTGTCTCAAGCGCCAGCTTCAAGTCCCGCTCCACCATGGTAATCTCTGCTTTTCTGGAGGAGCCGCCGATACCATAATACTCACTTGCCCTGCCTCTGTTAATACCGTTATTCTCTATGTATGCCGGATTTTCTTCATGGAAGCTGATTGGCATATGAAGCGCCGCCGCCTGTCGCATTGCCTCTCTCACAAGCGTCTCATTTAGCAGCGGAACCCCGTCGTCCGTAAAGCCCACCGCACCTGCCTCTGCCAGCGCCTTCATATCCGTAAGGCTTTCCCCCTTCATCCCAATCGTTACATTGGCACAGGTATGAACATGAATGCCTGTTTCTCGTCCCCGTCTCAGCACATACTCAAGCGTCTCCGCATTATCCACGGTCGGCTTTGTGTTTGCCATAAGCACCACCGTGGTAAAACCGCCCCTCGCCGCGGCAGCAGCCCCGGTTGTAATATCCTCCTTCTGCGTAAAGCCGGGCTCTCGAAAATGCACATGTACATCCACCAGCCCGGGAGCTACCAGAAGCCCCTCTGCATCCACAATCTCGCATCCACCACAGGGCGGTGTCAAATGCTCTCCCAGCCTTACAATCCTGCTTCCGTCTGTCAGGATGTCTCCTTTTCCCTCCCTGCCGGATTTCGGGTCTATCATATATCCGTTCCTTATCAGCAGCATAAGTACCTCCCATCCTGCGTCCATTACTTATACTTACACTAACAGGATTATCGTACCACAGTTTCCTCAAAAAGAAAACCGAAATACAGTCTGACGTAGCTGTTGTTTTCAGGGGCGAGTAAAAGGAAAAATCATTGCGGTAAGAACTTTTTAATCACCGTGATTAAAAAGAGGGAACTTCTACCCGTCCCCTCTTTAATCATCATAATGTCCTTTGCACGAAACAATATAGATTATCTCGTCTTTCTCATAGTAAACAATTCTGTTGGTATCATCAATACGCCTGCTCCACATACCGCTTAGATTTTCCTTTAGCGGTTCAGGCTTCCCGATACCCTCAAAGGTGCTTCTCTGAATATCCTTGATAAGTCCGTTAATTCTTTTCAGCGTTTTCTTATCCTGCGTCTGCCAGTACAGATAATCACTCCACGCTCTATCTTCCCATAGCAGCCTCATTAGTCCACCTCTATCAAGTCATGCTCTGCGAAATGGGCTTTGCCGTCCTTAATATCACGCACGATATTTTCCAAATAACGGATATTGCTATCAGAATAAAACGGGTCTACTGATACCTCAAAAGGAATACGCTTTTCTCTGCCTACTTTTTTAGCAAACACAGTGAACGCTGCACTCATGGAAAGACCTAATTCAGAACACGCCTGTTCCATGCTCTTTTTTACATCTGCGTCCAGCTTGAAATTAACATTAACTGCCTGTGACATATACAACACTCCTTTCTTGCTTATAGCATATGCAATAGCAAAGAAAAAGTCAAGAATATTTCTTTAATTTTTCTTTGCTATTTATAGTATTTCCACCTCTCATATATTCATACAGCATAATAGCGGTGAAATGTATATTATTCGTTTGAATTTAATCACAGTGATTAACTCGGTCGACTCGCCCTATTCTCTGCAAATTCTCGCAGCGAGAAAACACCGCCCGTAATTCTTCCGTGTCCAATCCTGCCGCTACGCTCGGCTCTGCTGGCTTTAACTGTGCTTTTTCATAACTTTCTTTTGCCTGTTCCCTTGACATCTTTGACGGCGCAAATCGCCTATTCACATTAACCCTGTTCTGCGGCTTCACATAGGAATTAAGATACTCCAATGTAGCCTTACCACCTATCTGAAATGCTTTCACTTCAACCACATATTTAGGCTTAATACGATTTCAAGGCTTTTAGCTTCCTTAGCCTCTTTTCAGGGCTGTTGCTTTACGACTCCCCGCAAGTTGCAGACAGCGTCAGTGAAACTCTACCGTCTGCTCCAGCAGCTCCGTCTTCAGAACTATGTACGGATAGGAGGGTGTCCCGCTTCCCTTTTCTGCCGCCTCCGGACCAAGAAGGCTGGTCTCAACACGGATGCTGCTGTCCGTCAGATAAAGCTCATCAACCGCTATGCTGTAACCGCCCGTCTCCTGTCGTCCATACCCTATGCACAGATATAAATGCTCCTTATCCTTATAGGTAAACCGAAAGGGCACGTCCTTTGTCTTTTCAATCTCCACTCTTAATTCCTCAGGTATTTTCTCCTCACTCAGAACCGTGAAATCCAGCTCGCGCAGCTTCAGCTCTTCCTGACTGTGCAGGGCGCAGCCCGTCAGTAGAAGTCCGCACAGAAGCCCTGCCAGCACCACAATTTTTCCTGCGATTCTTCCCGCAATTTCCTTCCGTGTCTTCAATTTTTACCTCCGATTTCCCGTTTGCTTCCGCAATGACCGGACAATGATTTGTTGCTCCATTCTATGTACATTCAGAGAGTTTTATGCTATGATGTGCTCAGACACAGCGCTCTCTTACCAGCCGGAACGGTTATCAGGAAACGGCTGTACCAAAAAAGGAACGCTGCCCCGGAAAGGAAAGGATAATCATATGCTTCGTCTGATACTTATTATACTTTATCTCATATTTTACCTTATTTTCTCTCTCCCTGCCCTCCTTGTGGAGTTTCTCATCGGTAAATTCAATCCCGAGCTGAAGGATAGGAGTTCAAAGGCAATCGTCGGATGGGGCTTTCGCTGCATCAGTTTTCTCGCCGGAGTCCGTCTGATTGTAAAGGGAAGAGAAAACATTCCCACGGATACGGCAGTTTTGTATGTCGGGAATCACAGAAGCTACTTTGACGTAATACTGACGCTCTCCCTGTTTCCCCGCATCACGGGCTATGTATCCAAGATAGAAATGAAAAAAGTCCCTGTCCTGCGGCTCTGGATGAAAAACATCCACTGCCTTTTTCTGGACAGGAACAATATTAAGGAAGGGTTGAAAACCATTCTCGCGGGTGTGGATGAGGTCAAAGCCGGAAATTCCATCTGTATTTTCCCCGAGGGAACCAGAAACAGGGTAAACGACACCTTCCTGCCCTTTCATGAGGGAAGCTTCAAGATAGCCGAAAAGGGAAAAGTTCCCATCATCCCCATGACGCTGGTAAACACTGCCGCCATCCTTGAGGATCACGCCCCCAAAATCCGAAAAGCTACGGTTGTTGTTGATTTTGGCGAGCCTGTTTATCCGGATGCACTGGACAGGGAAACCCGCAAAAGGCTCGGCACTTATGTCAGCGATATTATCTCCAGACGCTACTTTGAGCTGAAGGCAGAGCATTTCTCCTCCTGACGGCTCTTCAAAAATTCCAGTACCCCGTCAAATGCCATCCCGTGGGATGCCTTGATGAGCACCGTGCTGCCGTCCGGGATGTACTCCTCCCTGTTCTGCTCCAGACAGCTTAAAAGTGCAGCCCGCGTCGGAAAATGTACGATATGCGCGGCAGCCTCTGCATGCTCTGTTGCTGCCTGAAAGCTATACTCAGCCTTTTCGCCCACGAACAGCAGCACATCAATTCCCCTCACTGCCGCATAAATCCCTATCTCGCGGTGCAGCCTCTCGGAATTTTCTCCCAGCTCAAACATATCTCCCAGTATTGCTACCTTTTTTGTGTCAGCCAGCCCCAGCAAATCCAGTGCTGCCCGCATGGATGCAGGATTGGCATTATAGCAGTCGTCAATCAGGGTGTAAGCAGGAAGCTGTATCAGATGATTTCTGCCGCTTACCGGCTCCAGCGCAGCAATTCCTGTGGCAATCTCTTCCTCTCTCAGCCCGAGTACCCGGGCAACGCAGGCAGCCGCAGCGGCATTCAGAACCATATGCCTGCCGGGCAGCGGAACATGAATCGGAAAAGTATGCTCTCCGCCCATTGCATCTGTTATTCTCAGCATCGCATCACTGCCCATCAGTCCGTGGTTCACAATATCCGCAGCCGACACCTCAGGCATTGCCCGAGAAGCCTCCCCGTCCATGCCAAAGAAATGTACCCTGCGTCCTCTGACCTCCGTCAGGCTTCGCAGCTTGTCATCCCCGCCGTTGAGGCAGACCTCTCCGTCCTCTGCCATAAAGTCAAAAATCTCTGACTTTGCCCTCAGAATCCCGTCTCTGCTCTTTAAATTTTCCAGATGACACTGTCCTATATTGGTAATCACACAGACATCCGGCCTCACCATCCTGCTTAACCGGTGCATCTCACCAAAATCGCTGATGCCCATCTCCACAACCGCCACCTGATGCTCCTCGCGAAGCCGCAGCAGAGTCAGCGGTACGCCTATTTCATTGTTAAAATTACCCTCCGTCTTCAGCACCCGATACCTCTGGGACAGCACCGCGGCAATCACCTCTTTGGTACTGGTTTTTCCCACACTGCCCGTAATGCCTATCACACGCAGCGAGAGCTTTCTTCGATATGCCTCGGCAATATCCTTCAGCGCCTGCAGGCTGTTTTCCACAAGCACACAGCACCCCCAGCCGCTACAATCCTCACCACTTTCCCGAAAGACCTGCTCCGGTGTCTTTTCCGTTACCGCAAGCAGCGCTCCCCGGGCAAACACCTGACTGATAAATGTATGTCCGTCCACGCGCTCGCCCACCGTAGCAAGGAAAACGCCTCCCGGCTCAACCCTGCGGGAATCGATTGCAATTCCTGTGACATATGTGTCATAATTCATCCCCTCAGGCTCGCATATCAGCCTTCCGCCGCATACCGCTGCTATCTCTGCTACCGTCAGTCTCATTCCTTCAGCCCTCTCTGCAGAATCGTCTCACACAGCTCATTGAAATTCATTCCGGCGGCAGCCGCCTCCTGAGGAAGCAGTGACACAGGTGTCATCCCGGGCAGGGTGTTTGCCTCAAGGCAGAATATCTCCCCCTGTGCATTCATCCGAAAATCCATTCTCGCATAGCTCTTTAAGCGCAGTGCAAAAAATACCTGCTCTGCGGTTCTCTGCATTGCTTCCGCCCTGTCCTCGGGTATCTGAGCCGGGCAGGTTTCAACCGTGCTTCCCGCCTGATACTTATTCTTATAGTCATAAAAGCCCGCCTTCGGTGCTATCTCAATGACAGGCAGTGCCTTTCCGTCCATGACTCCGACCGAAAACTCTCTGCCCTCTATGTACTGCTCAATAACCGCCTCACTGTCATAACGGAAGGCTTCCTCCTTTGCCGCCTCGTACTCCGACTCATCGCGGGCAATACACACACCGACACTTGAGCCGCCACAGCACGCCTTCACAATGCAGGGGAAAGAAACTCTTTCCTTTTCCTGTTCTCCCCTTTTCAGACGGATTCCCTCCGGGGTCGGAATCCCGTACGCCTTGAAAATATCCTTGGTAATCCCTTTATCCATCGCCATCGCCGAGCTGACAAAATCCGTTCCCGTATAGGGAATTCCCATGAGCTCAAAGCATGCCTGTATCTTTCCATCCTCACCGTTGGCACCGTGCAATGCCATAAACACACAGTCTGCCGCCTGACAGATTTGCAGCACATTCGGGCCGAAAAAGCTCTTCCCGCCATCCCTTCTCAGTGCCCTGACCGCCTCCAAATCCGGATTTTTCTCGCTGATGGCTCCCACTGCCGCCGCCCAGTCCACAGGGCGCTCAAACACTCCCTCCGGGTCTTCCTCACAGCCCAGATAGACATCCAGCAGAATTGCCTGATGTCCGTTCTCCTTCAATGCTCTGTAAATCATACTCCCGGAGCTTAGGGAAACATCCCTCTCCGTACTGGTTCCCCCAGCCAAGACAACAACCTTCATCCTAATCCTCCATTCCTTCCTGTTCTGATTTTGCCGCAAGCCCCGCCAGCAGCAATAAATATCCCGTTCTGTTCTCATCGCTCTCATAGAAATCGACCGACTCTCTGTTTCTTCCCATCAGATAATGAAGAAATTCCTCGCAGATATTGGTATATTGATAATTATTCATGCAAAAGTTGGCACATGATATGATTGACGCATTTTTCAGCAAATCTGCGGAGCCATTGTTTTTCGCCGTCACGGGATGAGTCATTTTCTCATAGCGGTTTGAGATTTCCTCCGCCCTGTCCATCAGCCCACTCATAAAGGTGTCGCACAGCTCCACATCCACCTTCTGCCTTGTTGCCAGATAGGTCATGGCTCCGTATAGATACTCCTGTTCCTCCAGATAACTGCTGTTGTTTTCAAAAAAGCTCTCGTATTCCGCTATCTGATTGCGGTAAACAGCCAGCCCCGTCGCGCGATACAGCTCTGTCAGCGCAAGAAAGCTGTCTGCATCCCTTCCCGTTGTGGCAGGCACCCTGCTCAGCACGGTAGATGCCCTCTGCAGACATTCAGTCGCATACTGAAAATCGTATTTCTGGTAGGCGTAGCTGAACTTTGCCAGAAGTGCCGCGTACAGAGCCTCCTCCGCAGACGGCTCACTGCTCTCCTCCCGACGGGCAATCCAGCCTCTGATTGTCTCCAGCACATCGGGAATCCGATTGTCGTCCGCATCAGGGAAAACCTGCGCGTACCATTCATAGACCTGCAGCAGGGTAACCGCCTCTCTCGCATCCAGCGCATCATTCGCACATTCCTCGCACAGCTGCTCATAGGTTTCCTCAAAAAGGCCTTCGTAAAGCCCCTCTTCTATCCGGAAAGAATAGGAACGTCCTATCACGTCACACTGCAGATAGTATTCCCCCGGCTCAATATATTCCTCAAAATCGGCATGACCGGTATAAAAGCCCAGCTCTTTGTTGTAGGCAATCTCCTCCACCTCTCCGATATAGACTGTTTCTCCCGTAGAGGCGTCCACAAGAAAAAATTCCTCCGGCAGCCTGCTGCCCTTGAGCGCTGCCGTCTGCTTCTCTCCGAGGCAGTATCCTTCCATATCCACAAGAATGTTCGGCAGAAAGGTCGGTATCTGATAATCAATCACGGGGGTTTCCTCCATGCTTACTACCTCTGCATATGGACTTTTCCCTTCATCCGGCACTGCCTGCTCTCCGCACCCGGCAAGCACACCGAAGCACAGACCGCAGACCGCCGGTCCTCTCCACCTTTTCCCTGTCAAAGGACACCTCCGCACCATCTGCCATATGAATCCATCATACCACATTTTCGCGATAAGGCAATCTTATTTCTTACGCCTCATACACAATCTCACCGTCGATAATGGTATAGAGAGTCTGAGTAAAAACCTCCATGGGATTTCCTGAAAAAATCGCTATATCAGCATCCTTTCCGACCTCCAGACTTCCCATCCGCTCCTGCACACCGCAGATTTGCGCCGCATACAGGGTGATTGCCCGATATGCCTCCTCCATCGGAAGTCCCGCCTTTACGGCAAGCCCCGCGCAGAGCGGCAGCGACTGAATCAGGGATACCGGATGGTCTGTGGTGATTGCCGTCAGCACCCCCGCCCTGTTTAGAATTCCGGCCGTCTTGAACGCCAAGTTCTGTACCTCAATCTTACTGCGGCTTGCCAAATCAGGACCTACAATGGCAGGATACCCCTCCGCGGCAAGCTCCTGCGCAATCAGATGTCCCTCCGAGCAGTGGTCTAAGGTCATCCTCAGCTGAAACTCCTTCGCAATGCGTATAGCCGTGAAAATGTCATCCACCCGATGCACATGTGCCTTCAGGGGAATCTCCCGGTTGAGCACCGGAAGCCAGCACTCCAGCTCAAAATCCTCTTCAAAGCCACTCTTATCACACTGAACCTCCTTTTTGCGCTTCGCATAGGCAGCCGCCCGCGTCAGCTCCCTCCGCAGCATTCCGGCAACTGCCATTCTGGTAGACGGGCTCTTCCCCTGTCCGGAATAATTCACCTTTGGGTTCTCTCCAAACGCCACCTTCATTGCCGCCGGTGCTTTCACAAGCAGGTCGTCCACCCGCCTGCCCCTTGTCTTAAGCACTGCAAACTGGCCGCCCACCACATTAGCGCTTCCCGGTCCAATCATTGCGGCGGTAATCCCCGCCCGCACCGCATCATCAAAGGCTGCGTCCATCGTGTTGATGGCATCGGTCGCCCTCAGCCAGGGGGTAATGGGATTTACTCCCTCGTTACAGTCATCCCCCTCCATCCCCTTCTTTTCCTCCGTAATCCCCATATGGCAATGTGCTTCTATGATACCGGGCATGATAATACCGTTCCGTACCTCCAGCACCCGCTCAGAAACAGCGGGATGAAAGTCAACCTCATCCCGCTTTCCGATTTCCACTATTTTCCCGTCGGCGATGTGTATACAGCCGTCAGCAATATCCCCGCCCGACATCGTCTTGATGCTTCCACCGATGATATACATCCCTTCCCACCCCTCTTCGCGCTATCGAAACAGGCTTTCCGGGTTCACCGGGATTTCATCTGCCGTCAGCTTCAGGTAGAGATTTGCTCCCTCCACGCTAAAATACTTCGTCGGGGCTGCCACCCTGCCCACAAGCTCACCGCGGCTGACATAGCTGCCCTCGCTCACGGCAAGCTCCTTCAGCTGACCATAGCTGAGCACATAGCCGTTTCCCAGCTCCATCGTCACGGTACATCCGGTCTTTGCATTCTCACAAATATCAGTCACGCGCCCTGCCGCGCAGGCATTCACTGCCGTTCCCTCCTCCGCCTGCAGCATCAGCGCCGGATTATACTGATACTGCTCCAGAGTAGAAAAATAGATACTGCTGTCCATGGAAAAGGGAAGCAGCACCTCTCCCTGCACAGGTCGTGCAAGACCGTCCGCCTCTGAAAAATGAAGCTCCTTTGCCACAACCGTCTCCTGTGCGGACACAGCTGCGGACGTTTCACGCTCTGCCGTCTCTTCAGGGTCTGAGCCGGTCTCCTCCTGCAGCATAATTTCTGTCCCAGGCTGCAGGCTGCTTTCCTCCAAAAGTTCAGACTCCCGCAGGCTGCCGTCCGTCAGTCCTGGAATCTCCACCATCCCGGAGCCCGCTTCCATCGGCATATAGTCCAAATCGTCCTCCGTCTCAGACTGCGTGGAGAGATAATCCTCTCTCGCGCTTCCATGTGCCGTTTCCGTCTCTTCCCCGCGGTTCTTTGCAATCTCCTGTGCCTTTTTGCCGGTGCTGTTCTCCAGAGCAGTAAAGTCAATGCTGTATCCGTCATTCTGGGGCTGTGCATTCTTTGACTGCATATAAACACCCGTCATGGTCAGCGCCGCCAGCACAAATGCCGACGAGGCAACCATCACAATCCGTTCCTTTTTCGCGCTGCTTCTTCTATTTCTTCTCATGGCTGATTTCCCTTCCTTTGCTACAAGCTGTTAGCAGTTTCTTCACCAACAGTCTTGCCGGAAAGGAAATTATTTATTCAGACCACCTTCGCATGCAGCCATTTCCCGCTCCGAAAACGGCAGAAGAACACTGCGCCGCGCGCCGCCCAGTCCGCGAACATACCGCACCAGACAGCCATCGGTCCCATATGGAGGGTTCTCACCAAAAAGATACAAAGGGCAACCCTCAGACACCACATGGTAATTGTTGACGTCATCATGGAAAACTTTACGTCCCCCGCCGCCCGCATTCCATAGGCAGGAATGAAGGAAAACGGCCAGAGAATCGGCTTTACTATCGTGATTGCCAAAACGATTTCAAGACAGATGGCAGCGCTCTCCGCCTCCATTCCTGCAATCCACAGAACAGGCTTTGCGATTGCAAACACCAGCAGGCAGGAGGTTAAAATTCCGCAAAAGCCGATTTTGATACACTTCACCACATAATACTTTGCCTCTTCGTTTCTGCCGGCTCCCACCGCCTGACCGACCATTGTCATCAGACCGATTCCCACACCGACCCCAAAAATTCCGTTTACCATCTCAAGGATGTTTGCCATTGCCTGCGCGGCTATGGCAGCTGTTCCCATAGTGGAAACCGTAGACTGAATCGCCAGCTTCCCAAACTGGAACATACCGTTCTCGATACCCGCCGGAACACCAATGGCAAGAATTTTTAAAATCAGCGGCATATCCGGGCGGATTTTTACATAATCCCGCACCACGATAACCTGCTTCGGTCTCCTGAGAAAGGCAAATATCGTAACCGCACAGAAAATACGGGATACAAGGGTTGACAGGGCTGCTCCCGTCACGCCCATGTCCAAGCCGAAAATCAAAACGGCATTTCCTGCCACGTTCATGACATTTGATATGACGGAAATCGTCATCGGAAATCTGGAATTTCCTCCCGCACGGAAAAATGCCGCACCTGCGTTAAAGAGCGCCAGAAACGGATAGGATAATACCGTCACCAGAAAATAGCTTTGTGCCTTTTCCATGACCCCCGGCTCAATCTGTCCGAAAATAAAGCTCAGAAGGGGCTTGCGGAAGGTCAGCCCGAAAACCATCAGCAGCAGTGCAATGCTCAGAACAGTCAGTGTCACCTGTCTCGCCGCCCGGTTGCAGCCCTCGTTGTCTCTGTTTCCCAGATATTGGGAGCAGATGATGGCTGCGCCCGTAGCCATCGCAGAAAATGCCTGCACAATCAGATTGTTGAGTGAATCCACCAGTGACACCGCAGATATTGCTTCGCTTCCCACATTGCTGACCATCATGGTATCTGCCATCCCCATAAAGGAATTCAGCAGCTGCTCTATCACAATCGGTATCAGAAGCGCAAACATCGCCTTTCCCGGATAGAGCATATTATCAAAGTCTATCTTGCTCTTATCATATAATTGCAAAAATTTTGTCTTCATATACCAAAACTCCCTCCGCTTCTCCTCCACCCGCACGGTTTTCTGCCTTCCGGCACATTCCGCACCTAAAAAAGAGCTTCACACCCGGTACATTGTCATTATGCACAGTCTCCGCTTTTCGCGCAACCCCTTTTTCACGATTTTTCAGAATGCCCCCTCATACAAACAGGGAGGCATCCGCCTCCCTGACATTTCAAGCTTCCTGCCGCCTTCTGCGGCGGCATACCGATAATGCCGTGCCCTCCGTCACATTATGCCTGCTTCTGATATTTCGCCACATCCACATGCTGCACTGTTCCGACATTCCCATTCTCATACAGGAAAATGCCGGAGCTGCGGATTGCTCCCAGCGTCTGACCGTCCCGCCCTTTTTGGGTAAAATCAGTAGACACATTTTGCAGGCAAATGGCTCCCACACCCTTGTCTGCAAGCCGATAAAGCACATCCTCACCGCTTTCATTCTTTGCCCAGATTTTCAGCCTGCTCCAGATGGCATCATTCTCATCAATCCAGCCGTTTTTGTCTTCGTCGTACTCTGCCAAATCCGCAAAGCCGTTTCCGCTTGCGGTTCCGAACAGCTCACTGCCGTCATTGATAATGCCATCGCCGTTCTTATCCAACGCAAGATAGCCGCTTGCCGCATCCAGCCCCGAAATTTCATCCGGCTCGCCGTCTGCATCAATATCAAAGAAAAAGGTCTGGTCTAAGAGGCCGGCAACGTCAGTATCCAGATTAATCACCAGCGGGTCACACATGGTAAAGTCCGCAGCCTCCAGCTTCTCTCTGTAATACTCCTGAAATTCGCGGCTCATACCTACATTCACGTTGAAGGATATTTCCCTGCCGTCAGAGGTTCTTACAGTACCTACCGTGGAAAAGGAGGTCGCCTCCCGCTCCGTAAAGTATGTCTCCCTGCTGAGACTTAAAATCTTCATGCTTGTGGTGAACCCTGCGCTCAGCTCCTGCGTCTGCTGTAAGGAAATACTGTCATCTCCCCGCTCCTCCCCCAGCCATCGGCTCAGCCTGTCGCGCACTCCCCCGAAAAGCAGCTCAAAGATGTATCGGACGGTATACTGCTGGATACTGTAATAGGTCTGACTTGTCTGGCTGCGGATTGCTACATTGGAGGTCGTCGTCTGAAGCCTCGCCTGCCATTCCTGCAGCGAGGTCAGCATCTGTTCTCCCGTCTCCTTCCCCTGCTCCTTCTCTTCCTCCATTCCGGCAGCGCTCCCGGCTTCCCCGTCAGACGCTGCATTCAGATTACTGTAGTCCGTCAGCGAAAAGCGCTGTACCGTCACCGAGGACGCCCGATAGCTCCTTGCCGCTTCCATCTCTACTCTCCCGGAATCAATTCTCACTTATTCTCTCTCCTTAATGTCCACCCACCCCATGGCTGCTTCTGTCGTCTTACCCTCCCTGGCTCCACTATACAAAAAGGATGGTATCCCTACAGGAAACTCCTTTTCCTGAAGCAATACCATCCGTGGTGTCCATGTCTGTACTCGAAGGGCTGTTGGCCGGACTGCCCTCCTGTATCAGTTATATCGGCGCAAATCTGATTTACTTTAGTTTTGCCCTCCGGACTCCTGCTGCTTTTTCGCCTGTGCCGCCTTTGCCGCCATCACGCCTGCCACCATTTCCTTGGGCACTATGATGTTCGCACCGACAGGATTGATGACAAACCCCAGCCCCGGTGTCGTATTCCCCTGTGCGTTCCTGCCAAACAGCAGCGTAGCATAGTCCTCAAAGCGCAGCGCGAACGTCGGCAGCTTCTGATTCGATTTCTCTTGCCAGCTTTCATACTCTGCCCTGTCCGTAAACGCCATCAAAAACTTTTTTCCGTCTGATGTCGAAAGCATCGGGAACTGTACCTTTGTCCCCGGAAGCGGCTTTAGGTTTCCCTCCGCATCCTCCTCGGGAGCAGGCTCCATCAGCGCAGGAGAAAGCAGCTGCGCCTTTGTCAGCTCTGTCACAAACATATTCCGATGTTCAGGAGTGTCCTCCTCCTTCATCAGCTCAATACACCCCATCAGCATGGGATTTGATACCGCTTTATTAAACTCCATCTTCTCTCTTCCTTTACACCCAGTTATAATTAATCAGACAGCCCTTCAGGATAATCTGTCTCTCCTCGTCCGTCAGCTCACCCAGCCGCAGCTTAAACTCCTTCAGTCCGCCGTCCTCTACCACATAGGCGCGGATAACCTCCGTCTTTTCCTCGACCGCCTTTTTGATGCCGGGCACAAACAGATAATCAAGGTTCTTAAAGGGCAGCTGTCCTGCTTCAATCAGGAAGGGAAGCATACCCCAGTTAATCAGATTGGAGCGGTAGCGCTTGGTCGCATACTCATTTGCGATGTTTGCCCAGCCTCCCAGAACCTTCTGGCAGGAGGCTGCCTGCTCGCGGGCAGAGCCGTCTCCCGGCTTCACTGCAAATATCGTAGAACCAAAGCCTGTATTCTCGTGATTTGCGTCCGCAAAGCACTCTCTGACGGACTCCATCACCCTCTTAATTTCAGGGAATTCCTCACAGGGACAGCTCCCCTTGACACGTGCCTCCTCGACCGCATGAACCGCCTTCGCCCTTGCGACATACTCAGGGTCCTTGCGGCTTAAGGTAAACTCTGCCAGTCCCAACGGGTTAGAACGGTAGGAGGAGGTCTCGCCGGAGGGAATCAGCTCGTCTGTGGTTGTCACGGGGTCATGTATCTCGCTGACCACCTGCAGCACCAGATTCTCCGGCAATGCGCCCATGGCAGGCCAGTCCTTGATATTCGGTCCAAACTGTATCTCCGTATCAGGATCTGCCACACCGTGAGAATCAAATACACGGTTTTCATAAATCTTACTGTCAAAATGATATTTATATTTCCCGATTGTCCCGTCAAACTCGGTTGCCGGGGTCAGAACTCCCTTATTTGCCGCAGTGGCAGCAATCGAGCGGGCATCCATCAGGGCAACGGAGGAAATCTGTCCGTTCTGCAGCTTGCTTCCCTCACGGTTAGGGAAGTTTCTGGTAGAATGTCTGATGCTGAACGCATTGTTCGCCGGGGTGTCGCCCGCGCCGAAGCAGGGGCCGCAGAACGCCGTCTTCATCACGGCACCCGTCTCCAAAATAGTAGCTGCGCAGCCGTTGCGAATCAGCTCCATATAGACGGGCATTGATGCCGGATATACGCTCAGCGTAAAGCCGTCAGCGCCGATGCAGCTTCCCTTCAGGATGTCTGCCGCCGCACAGATATTTTCAAAGCCTCCGCCTGCGCAGCCTGCGATAATCCCCTGGTCAACCATGAATTTCCCATTCTTTACCTTGTTCTTAAGATTAAATTCCACCGCGCCGTCTAAGCTTACCTGAGCGCGTTTCTCCGTCTCATCCAGAATATCCATAAGGTTTGCATTCAGCTCCTCGATGGTATAGGTATTGCTGGGATGGAAGGGCATCGCAATCATCGGACGGACCTCGGAGAGGTCAATCCGAATCATGCCGTCATAATAAGCCACTTTGGCAGGATTCAGCTCCCTGTATTCCTCCCTGCGTCCGTGAATCTCATAGAACTCCTCAATCTCCCTGTCCGTTTTCCAGATAGAAGAAAGACAGGTAGTCTCTGTCGTCATCACATCAATACCGATACGGAAGTCTGCGCTCAGAGAAGCAACGCCGGGGCCAACAAACTCCATGACACTGTTCTTTACATAGCCGTTCTTAAAGACGGCACCGATAATGGCAAGCGCCACATCCTGAGGTCCCACTCCCTTCACGGGCGCGCCGGAAAGGTAAACGCCTACAACGCCGGGCATATTAATGTCATAGGTCTGATTCAGCAGCTGCTTTACCAGCTCCGGACCTCCCTCACCTACCGCCATGGTTCCCAGTGCCCCATAACGGGTATGTGAATCAGAGCCGAGAATCATCTTGCCGCCGCCCGCCAGCATTTCCCGCGCGAACTGGTGAATGACTGCCTGATGAGGGGGCACATAGACACCGCCGTACTTCTTTGCACAGCTTAAGCCAAACATGTGGTCGTCCTCGTTGATTGTGCCGCCCACAGCACAGAGCGAATTGTGACAGTTCGTCAGAACATAGGGCATGGGGAACTTCTGCAGCCCTGACGCCCTTGCCGTCTGGATAATGCCCACAAAGGTAATGTCATGACTGGTCAGCTTGTCAAAGCGGATTTTCAGCTTGTCCATATTGCCGGAGGTATTATGGCTTTCCAAAATACCGTACGCAATCGTGCCCTTTGCCGCTTCCTCCCTGGTGACGCTCACTCCCGCCTTACTCTGTATGGCAGCTGCCGCCTCAGGTCCGTCGGGAATGATTTCTTCGCCGCCGACCAGAAAGGCACCGCCCTGCAATAACTCTACCATATACTTTTCCTCCGCTTGTCTCCGGTTTTTCTGTTCTGCCTTGGCTGCCCCGGCCCGCCGTTCAGAGGCGGTGGAGGGCGCAGCCGACCTTCAAATAAATATTATAAGGGAAAGCCTCGGCGAATGCAAGGGTGGAATCGGGCGCGCCATCCCCCTCCCTCAACAGTTCGGGCGCGCCATTCGCAAAGCCGCGCTGACGCGCTTCCCGGCGCTTTCGCGCCTTCCTTTGCTCATGTTCGGGCGCTCTCCTCATGCCCTGCTTTCTCTGTAAAACCATGCGAGCATGGTTTTACAGAGAAAGCAGGGCATGGCCGAACTGTTAGGCTTCAAACTGTGCCATGTAGAGGTTGTAGTAGAAGCCTTTTTGTGCCATGAGCTCGGCGGGTGTTCCCTGTTCGGCTATGCCGCCGTTATTGATGACGAAAATGCGGTCGGCATTCTGAATAGTGGAAAGTCTGTGTGCAATTACAAAGCTGGTGCGTCCGTGGAGAAGTGCTTCAATTCCCTTCTGCACCAAAAGCTCGGTATGGGTGTCGATGCTGGAGGTTGCCTCATCCAGAATCAGCACTCTGGGTCTGGAAACCATTGTCCGCGCAAAGGCAATCAGCTGTCTCTGTCCGATGGAGAGTCCGGCGCCCTGTTCCTTTAGCTCCGTGTCATACCCCTTCTCCATCCTCATGATGAACTCGTGCGCATTCACGGCCTTTGCCGCCGCTATGATTTCCTCATCCGTCGCATCCAGCTTCCCGTAGACGATATTCTCCCTGACCGTGCCGTGAAAAATGAAGTTGTCCTGCGTCATCACTCCCATCTGCTTGCGCAGGGATTCTATTTTTACCTTTTTCAGGTCATGACCGTCAATGGCAATCGTTCCCTGCTGGATATCATAAAATCTGCTGATTAGGTTGACAATCGTCGTCTTTCCCGCGCCGGTAGGTCCGACCAGTGCGATGGTCTCACCCGGCTCTACCGTAAAGCTGACCTCGTTTAATACCTTTGTCTCATTCTCCGTTCCCTCGTCATAGGTAAAGGAAACCCTGTCAAAGGTTACTCTTCCCTCTATCTCCGGCAGCTCGCCGGCATCAGGAGCATCCTTGATTTCAGGCTCCATATCCAGAATGTCAAAAACCCGCTCCGCCGCTGACAGATTTGTAATCAGCTGGTTAAAGAAGGTACTTAGGTTTGCAATCGGCTGCCAGAACATTGTCGCATAAGAGCCGAACGCCACCAGCACGCCAAGGCTGACAGACGGTGCACCAATCACCTTTACGCCCACCAGATACAGCATCATCAG
This sequence comes from uncultured Acetatifactor sp., assembly GCA_964475665.1. Taxonomy (GTDB): domain Bacteria; phylum Bacillota; class Clostridia; order Lachnospirales; family Lachnospiraceae; genus Acetatifactor. The sequence continues at coordinate 66,461 of CAYZAU010000012.1, forward strand.
GCTGATTCCCCAGCAGGTATCAATAATCGGGAAGAATAAATCCGCCGCACGACATGCATGGATGAACGCCGAGCACTGCTCTTCGGCAAGCTCATTAAACTGGGCTCTTGTCTCCTCCGTGGCATTAAGGCTCTGTACCACTCTGATTCCCGCCACGTTCTCATGCACATACGCATTGACATTGGATGCCTTCTTTCTGACGTTCCTCCAGCGGATATGGTTTGCCTTTTCCACCAGAAAAATCCCTACTGCCATAAAGGGAAGCGTGCTCAGCGCAGGCAGCGCAAGCCGCCAGTCCTTAATCAGCATAATGACAAGCACACCGATTAAGGTCAGCGTGTTGGGAATAATGTTTGTCACTGCCTTTGCAAGCACGTCCTTTAAGGAATTGACGTCCCCGATGATTCTCGCCAGAATCTTTCCCGTAGGTCTGCTGTCAAAAAAGGTAAAGGAAAGCGTCTGAATATGCTCATAAACCTCCTTGCGGATGTTTAGAATAATCTTGTTCGATATGTAGGACATCACATACATCCGCACCTTAACCATCAGCACATATACAAGGTTCATCACGACCGCCAGCGCCGCCAGACAAAGCAGCCCCTTAAAGTCCTCTGCCGCGATGTATCTGTCGATTGCCGTCTCTATCAAAATCGGATTATACAGACTGATACCGACCGTGACAATCATCGCCAGTAAAATGACAATGACCTGCCCTGTATAATCCTTCAGGTATCCGAACAGCCGGGATGCTATTTTCCCTGCATCCGTCGCCTGCAGCTGCTCGTCCTCGCGAAATGAATTTACTGCCAAATCAGCTCACCTCTTTCTGTTCCGGGTACTGTGCCTGATAGGTTGCATAGTAAAGCCCCTTCTTTTCCATCAGCTCCTCATGCGTTCCCCTCTCTGCAATCTTCCCCTTGTCAAGATATATGATTTCGTCCGCATTCTTCACCGCCGAGATACGATGTGCAATGATAATCTTGGACGAATCCGTTATTGTCTTTAGCATCCTCTGAATTTCTCTTTCCGTCTCCATGTCCAGCGCCGAGGTGGAGTCGTCCATGACGAGAATCGGGCTTTTCTTGGAAATTGCTCTTGCAATACTGATTCGCTGCTTCTGTCCGCCGGAAAGTCCCACTCCCTTCTCGCCGATGACAGTGTCGTACTGCTCCTCCATCCGTTCAATGAAATCGCCCGCCTGTGCCATCCCGGCTGCCCGCTTCACCTCAGAAAACTGCATGGCTTCACGTCTGCCCATCTTAATGTTCTCTGCGATGGTATCCGAAAACAGGAATACATCCTGCATAACCACGGAGCTGACGCTGCGCACCTTAGACAGCTCCAGCTGACGTATGTCCACCCCGTCAATGTAGATTGCACCCTCCGTCGGGTCATAAAACCTCTGTAAAAGATTAATCAGGGAGCTCTTTCCTGAGCCTGTCGCCCCCATAATTCCCAGCGTCTTCCCGCGCGGCAGCTCCAGCTGAATGTTCTCCAGAATTGTTTTCCCGTCCAGTGTCAGCGACACATTCCGAAATTCCAGATTACCCTTCGGATTGTCCAGACGCACCGGCTTTTCACACTCCGAAAGCTTAGGAATCTCATCGGCAATCGCCTTGACCTTCTTGTAGGAGGCAAAGGACGAGGAAAGCTCATTTGCCAGCTCGGCAAACATATCTAACGGCCATGTGCAGTCTCTGGAATACTCTACGAATGCCACCAGTGAACCCAAATCCATCCTGTCCTGAATCACCAGCACCCCGCCGAGGATGGCGCAGACCACCGGAAGAATCGCCCCGATAAACTGATAAACCGGCCAAAAACGCGTCACAATCTTAGTCTGCTCCATGTTCAGGTCAAAATAGCGCTTATTCCGCTTTGCAAACTTCTCAATTTCAAAGTGCTCTCTGGCAAACGCCTTAACGGTTCTGACTCCTGCCAGATTCTCCTCCGCAACCGTCGTAAGCGCCGCATTTTCCTCGCTGAGGGCGGTATAGACCCTGTCAAACTTCTTTTCGAGCACAAAGCTCATCGCGCCGCCGAAAATCATGACCGCCAGAGGCAGAAGTGCCAGCAGCGGACTCAAGGCAAACATACAGTAGAGCACGGAAACCACATACAGGGTAATCTGCACAATCAGCATTCCGGTCATACCGAAGGCATCCTTCACCTTGTCTATGTCTTCCTTAACCCGCGCCATCAGCTCACCCGTATTGGTGTTATCGAAGTAGTCCATGGACAGCGTCTGGATATGTGCAAACAAATCCTTCCGCATCTGCGTCCCGATGGTCTGGCTGTTGCGGTCGAAGGTAAACTCCTTAAAATATCCGAATACGCTTCTTCCAAGTCCCATGAGTACAAGTGCTCCCAGAAGCACTCCGAACCTTGAGAAATCGCCTCCCACAAAGGATTCGTTCACGATGGTCTTTGTAACCTGCGGAGTCAGCATCTCAAGCAGAATTGCCAGCACCAGACTGACCGTTGCAAACAGATAGCTCTTCCAGAACGGAAGAACATAGCTTCTTAACCTTTTCATATCCCTCTCCTTTTACAAAACACAAAAAGTCCGGGCAAAAGAGCTGCCCGGACTCAAATAACGCCTGTTCTGGTTATACTGCACGCGCACCTATAACCATCCGACCATAACCGAGGTAACACCCTTATTACGCCTTTGACTATTCTTATTCTGTACTGCCAAAACCAAATTAGTCATTTGCTGCTACCTCACTTTCCTTCATATTCCCGACGGGTGACTAAACCGCCGACTTAGTTCATTAAAGCACATCATTTCCAATCTGTCAACCATTAAAGCAAATTCCATGTCAATTTCATGTCAGTTCAATGTCACCTTATCCAGATGCCAGATTTCATCCACATACTGCTGGATGGTTCTGTCCGAGGTAAACTTACCCGAGCAGGCAACATTCAGGATGGCGCTCCTCGCCCAGTCCTTCTGCTTTCTGTAGGCAGCCTCCACCCTCTTCTGTGCCTCCGCATAGGACTTAAAGTCCTTCAGGATAAAGTAAGTGTCCGCCTTCGAGGTGCTGAGTGTATTCAGGAGGGAATTGTACAGCGGGCGGAAAAGCTCCCTGTCCTCCGAGTAGGTGCCGTCAATCAGCTGGTCTACCACCCTGCGCACCTGAGCATCCTGCTGATATACATCCATGGGATTGTAACCGCCATGGTTTTCGTATCGGATGACCTCGTCAGAGCTTAAACCGAAAATGAAAGCATTCTCCTCTCCAACCTCCTCGACAATCTCCACATTCGCACCATCCATCGTTCCCAGCGTCAGCGCTCCGTTAAGCATGAATTTCATGTTTCCCGTGCCGGACGCCTCCTTGCTTGCCGTGGAAATCTGCTCAGAGACATCCGCCGCCGCAAAGATAATCTCCGCGTTGGAAACATTGTAATTCTCGATAAACACTACCTTCAGCCTTCCCTGTATGGAAGCATCACTGTTGATAACCTCCGCCACTGAGTTTATCAGCTTGATCGTAAGCTTTGCATTGCGGTAGCCCGCCGCAGCCTTCGCACCGAAAATAAAGGTTCTCGGATAAAAATCCAGCTTCGGATTCGCCTTCAGCTCATTATAAAGGTGCATCACATGCAGAATGTTGAGCAGCTGCCGCTTGTACTCATGCAGTCTCTTTACCTGTACGTCAAAAATGGAATCCGGATTGACCTCCACACCGTTATGCTCCAGAATATATGCTGCTAAGCGCTCCTTATTCTTTCGCTTGATTGTCATGAATTCCTTCTGTGCTGCGGCATCGTCCGCCAGCTCCCTGATACCTTCAATTTGGGGAAGGTCGGTAATCCAGCCGTCGCCCACCTTTGCAGTGACCCAGTCCGCCAGCAGGGGATTCCCGTGAAGAAGGAAACGCCTCTGGGTGATGCCGTTGGTCTTATTGTTGAAGCGCTCGGGATACATCTCGTAAAAGTCCTTTAGCTCCTGCTTCTTTAAGATTTCCGTGTGAAGTCTGGCAACGCCGTTCACGGAATAGCCTGCAACAATCGCCATGTGTGCCATTTTCACCTGTCCGTTGTACAGAATTGCCATCTTGCGAATCTTTTCCTGTACATCCACACCATATTCACCTGCGTATCTGTGCTCGAGCTGCTCCACAAAGCGGCGGTTAATCTCCTCCACAATCTGATAGATTCGGGGCAGCAGTCTGGAAAACAGGTCAATGGGCCACTTCTCCAGCGCCTCAGCCATGATGGTATGATTGGTATAGGCACAGGTTCTGGTGGTAATATCCCATGCCTCATCCCAGCCCAGTCCGAAATCATCCAGCAGAATTCTCATCAGCTCCGGCACTGCCACCGTGGGATGAGTGTCGTTTAACTGGAAGGTCACCTTCTCAGGGAAACGGTGAATGTCATCATGTGTCCGCATAAACTTCTCCACAGCCTCCTGTACGGATGCCGATATAAAGAAATACTGCTGCTTCAGGCGCAGCTCCTTTCCCGCATAATGGTTATCATTGGGATAGAGCACCTCCACGATGTTCCTCGCCAGATTTTCCTGCTCCACCGCCTTGCGGTAGTCTCCCTTGTCGAAGGAATCCAGCTGGAAGCCCTCTATCGGCTCCGCATCCCAGATGCGCAGCGTATTCACAATGCCGTTTCCGTATCCCACGACGGGCACGTCAAAGGGAATCGCCCTTACCGCCTGATAATCCTCCTGTACAAAACGGCTTCTGCCGTTTTCATCGCAGTACATCGAAACATGACCGCCGAATTTCACCGTCTTGGCGTACTCCGGTCTGCGCAGCTCAAAGGGATTGCCGTTCTCCAGCCAGTTATCCGGTACCTCCACCTGATAGCCGTCTCTTATCTGCTGCTTAAACATTCCGTAGCGGTAACGGATACCGCAGCCGTAAGCCGGATAGCCCAGCGTGGCAAGGGAATCCAGAAAGCACGCGGCAAGACGACCCAGACCGCCGTTTCCCAG
>CAYZAU010000013.1:0-68039 GCA_964475665.1 uncultured Acetatifactor sp.
CGGACAAACGGTTTTCAAGACCGCCTCGTTATGACCACTTCGATATCTCTCCAAGTGTTCCATCAGTACTGACGGCAAAAGTTATTCTATCAAAAAGCCAAAACGATGTCAACCACTTTTTTTTGCTTTTTTCACTTTTTTCACTTTTTTAGTTCGCGACTGAAGTGAAAAGCTTATTTCCACTCTGAAAGGAGTAAAAGCGGACAGTGCCTACAGTTCGTCCAGCACCGCTTCCGCATATATGCCGCCCAGTTCCTTCAGTCCTTTTGCAATCAGGCAGCCGTATTTGACCGCCCCCTCATAGCGCAAATGCGTATTGTCTCTGGATTCCTCTGGATGCTGCGGGTAGATGCCGGCATCAAAGAACATATGCCATTTTCTGCTCTCCACCTCGCCTGCCTCCTCCAAAGCCTGACGGCTCATGGTATAGAGATCCACCAGCGGCACCTTGCATTCCTCTGCCACCTGTTTCATCCCCTGCACATAATCCCCGTGCTGTCCGGGTCCGAGCTTAAACTCCGACACATAGCAGCGGCGGGCAAGCGGCGTAATCAGGACGGGGTACGCACCGTGATCCCTTGCCACCTGAATATAGGTCCTTAAATTTTCCTTGTAGGTACCAAAAGGCGTTGTGTAACGGCTGGGGTCCTTGTCTTTCTCGTCATTATGTCCAAACTGGATAAATAAAAAGTCGCCCTCTCCGATTCGCTCCTCAATCGCAGCCAGTCTTCCCTCATCCATAAAGCTCTTGGTGCTTCTTCCATTCTTCGCATGGTTTTCCACCCGATAAGCCTCCTTGAGAAAAATCGGAAAAATCTGTCCGATGCCGTTCTGGGGATACGTTGTATAGTCGTTTGTCTGTACCGTGGAATCTCCTGCCCAATAAATGGTATTCATTTTCTGCCTCTTTTCTGAGAACGTTTCCTGCTTTATGTCCGCACGGCTTTCCTTTTTTGCCGCGCAGACACGCATTATGGCTTATTTGCGACGTTCCCTGCGCAAAAGCCGCGTTTTCTTCATGTTCCGACTGATGTAAGCAGTGCCTCTGCAATGCAGATATCCTCCGGTGTCGTAACCTTCATGTTGAGATAAGAGCCCTCTGCCAGCTTTACCTTTGTATCCGTAAACAGCTCTATCACCATGGCATCATCCGTCACGGCGATTCCCTTCGTTGCCAGCGCAGGCAGCTCCTCCCGCAGTCTTCGGTACGCCGTCAGGGCAAGCGCAGCATCAAACACCTGCGGAGTCTGAATATTCCAAACCTGCCTCCTGTCGGGTGTAACCGCCGCAAAGCCCTGCTCATCCGCAATCTTTACCGTATCCTTTGACGGCATTGCCGCCACACAGGCATGGTATTTCTGAACCGCTTCGTAGGTGCTGCGAAGAATTTCTTCTGTCAGAAAAGGACGCGCCCCATCATGGATGAACACATAGCCGTTCCGCCTCGGGTACTCCGTCTCACAGCCCGCGAGATACTCCAGTCCGTTTGCCACGGACTCATACCTCTCGCCACCTCCCGCCACGACGGCAGCCACCTTGGTAAAGCCGTATCTGTCCACAATCTCCTCCTGCACATAGGAAATGTCCTCCTGTCCCGTAACCAGTATACAGTCATCCAGAATTTCCGACTGCTCCACCGCCTGCAGGGAATACCAGATAAGCGGCTTCCCCGCCACCAGTATAAACTGCTTCGCTACACTGCTTTTCATCCGTCGGCCGCTGCCCGCCGCCAAAAGAATTGCCGTGCAGCGTTTCTTCTCCTCCATTCCCGGTTTCCGCCTTTCGTTTTTCGTCCTTCGCTTCTGCTTTTGACTTTCTGCCTTCCGCTTTCCAGCTTTTGCTTCCACTTTTGGCTTTTTGCCTTTTGCTTTCCGCTTTTCGTCTTCCGCTTCCGTGCCGACAGCAAAAGCAGCCTTCCCGGTTCTCGCTCAGCCGAGCTTCAGATTAGGCACGGCATTCAAATCATATCCGTGACGCACGCCTTTCATATACTCATAGTATCCCGCCGCTCCTATCATCGCCGCATTGTCGGTACAAAGTGCCGAAGCAGGATGATAAAATTCTATCTGCTGCTTTGCACACTCCTTTTCAAACGCCTTTCGCAGAGAGGAGTTTGATGCCACACCTCCTGCGATTGCAAAGCGCCTGAAGCCATACTGCTTCACCGCATGCAGGGAGTGCTCCACCAGCACATCAATCACCGCCTTCTGGAAGGAAGCCGCCACATCTGCCCGGTTCACCTCTTCCCCTTTCATCCGGCAGGCATTCAGATAATTTAACACCGCCGACTTCAGCCCGCTAAAGCTAAAATCGTACTCGTTATCCGCCACCTTCGCTCTTGGGAAGGGAATTGCCTCCGGGTTTCCCTCCGCAGACAGCTTATCAATCTTGGGTCCTCCCGGATAGCCAAGACCTATTGCCCTCGCTACCTTGTCAAATGCTTCTCCCGCTGCATCATCTCTTGTTTTGCCGATAATCTCATACACGCCGTAATCCCTGACAACCACCAGATGCGAATGCCCGCCGGATGCCACAAGGCAGATAAAGGGAGGCTCCAGCTGCGGATATTCAATGTAGTTCGCACTGATATGCCCGCTGATATGATGTACACCCACCAGTGGAATACCCGTCGCAAAGCTGATTGCCTTTGCCTCCGAGACCCCCACCAGCAGAGCCCCTACCAGTCCCGGTCCGTAGGTAACCGCTATTGCCGTAATATCCCGCAGTGTCACTCCCGCCTGAGAAAGTGCCTCCTCTATTACCTGATTTATCTTTTCAATGTGCTTGCGGGATGCAATCTCCGGCACCACGCCACCGTATTTCGTATGTAGGGCAATCTGGGTAAAAATGACATTCGACAACACTTCCCTGCCATTTTTTACTACGGCTGCCGCCGTCTCATCGCAGGAGCTCTCAATCGCCAGTATCAGAACGTCCCCGCCGTTTACCTGTTCCAACTTCCATTCCTCCCATCATGCACGGTCTCACTCGCCCTGCTGATTCACCTTCGACGACAAATCCCAGCCGTAAATCTTCCAGTGTCTCTCCTCATCGCGGCGCAGAAGATAAACCATTCCCGTATTGGTACTGCCCGTTCCGTCAACAATGGTATATCCGCAATATATCCGTGCAAACTGATAGCCGTCCTCCGTAAAAATGTCCACATTGGTGCTCGCCGCAACATTAACTCCCGTCAACCGCCTGTTGCTTTCCCTGAATTCCTTAATTTCCGCCTTCAGTCTGTCAAGATAGCTTCCGACCTCATTCGCCTCCAGCAGCTCCGCATCATAAAGCTCCCTCGCCTTCATGCCGAGCTGTTCTATCTCTTCCTCGCTGCATTCTTCATTATAAAAGCACTTTTCTATTTCTGCATAAGCTTTTATGACTTCCTTGGGAGTCGGCGGATAATCATGTTCCAAATCCTTTGCCAGCACCAGCTCCGCTGCCGACAGCACGGCGTCATCCGTCACCGCTCTTCTTTTTCCTGCCAGATATGCGTAAACTCCTACAAGAACTACCGCAAGCACTATCGTTACAACCGTTACCCTGACAGTCGATTTCTTCATGTTTTCTCCTTTGTCGCTTATTCTTCCTCAAAATTCAGCTCCGTACTTCTGCCGTCCCGCGCCGCCACCGTTGCCGGGAAAATTTTTCTGATCTCCTCCAGAAACTGCTCCGGATGTGTCAGTGAGGGGCTGTAATGCGTCAGCCAAAGCTCCGGTACCTCCGCCGTCCTTGCCACCCGTGCCGCCTCGTACATGGTCATATGCTTGTTTTCCCTTGCCTTCGCCAGCTTATCAGGCTCTCCGTACATCCCCTCCAGTATCAAAAGGTCTGCGCCGGCGGCATTCTCGGCAATCGTGGCGGTGGGTCTCGTATCCGTACAATAGGTTACCTTCAGCCCTTTTCGCTTTTCTCCCAGCACCATATCCGGGGTGTACGTCACACCATTCTCCTCGATTGTCTCGCCCTTTTGCAGTCTGCTCCAAAGCTTCATGGGAATCTGTCCTGCGAGCGCCCTCTCTCTGTCAAAGCGCCCGTTTCTGTCTACCATCATGCTGTATCCATAGCATACCACACTATGATTCACTCGAAAAGCCCTCAGCCTAAAACCGTCAAAGGAAAATTCCTGCTGATTTTCCGTGATTTCCAGACATTTCACCTCAAACGGAAGCTCCGGGGCAATCGTCCGCAGGGCATTGACCGCTCTCGTCAGTCCCTTGGGACCAATTAGCAATAGTGGTTCCGTCCGCTCTGCATTTCCCATGGTAAGGAGCATGCCCGGCAGTCCGCTGATATGGTCTGCATGATAATGGGTGAAGCAGATAATATCTATCGGCTTGGGACTCCATCCCTTCTCCCGAAGGGCAATCTGTGTGCCCTCTCCGCAATCTATCAATATACTCTTCCCGTTATATCTCAGCATCAGTGCCGTCAGCCACCGATACGGCAGCGGCATCATCCCTCCGGTTCCCAGCAAGCACACATCCAACATATATTCAACGACTCCTTTACAGCATTTCCGTCTCGACGCCTTCCTCCACCGGCACGACAAACTCCGCCGTCATCCGGTCATAGCAGTCCTCACACAAATCAAAGCTGTGTATCGCTCCGTCCTTGCGGCTGAAGTATCCGAACGCAGCCTTCCCGTGAAAGCAGCCCTCCTTCAGGCAGCCATTCTCTACCCGCATATTCCTTCCGCATCGGTTGCAGATAACCTTTCCCAGCTTTTCTTCTTTCCTATTATCTGTATATTCTCTCATCTGAGCCCTCCACCTGTTGTTTTATTCCGCGTCAGCGACGAACGGCATCGCGTCTTCCGCGCCTTCCGCGTCTTCCACGTCAGCGACGAACGGCATCGCGCAAACAAAGTTTGCGCGATGTCCGTTGCACTCACCTAGTTCAACAGATGCAGTCACCTTTGTCTGCAAGCAGCCACGGTGGTGCATCTGTTGAACTGCGTTCGTCGCTTATGCGCTCATTGTATCATATCCTTCTTCGATTTCAGGTGGTAATTGTTGTCAGTCCAAGCGGTGCCACATAATAACGGCATCCTCCACCGGCTGTTCATAGAAGCGTGGTCGGATTCCCTCCGACCGAAAGCCCAGTTTTTCGTACACATGTATCGCCGTCGCATTGCTGAATCTGACCTCCAGCGTAAAAGCCCGCACCCCCATGGCTTCTCCCATGGCAAGCAGCTCTCTCAGCATCTGCTGTGCGATTCCCCTGCCGCGCCACGCGGCATCGACAACGACGTTGTCAATCGTTCCCTCCCCGCAGCTTTCGGTAAAGCCGCAGCAGCCAACCGGCTTTCCTTCTGCCTCCGCCACCACATAGCAGCAGTAGGAGCGGGTCAGCAGACCGCGGAAAGCGTCTGCTGACCATGGCATGGAAAAGGACGCAGCCTCAATCCTGCTGATTTCTTCAATATCTTCCTCGCGCAGCCTTCTGACCGTAGCTTCCATTCTCTCTTCCTTTCACAGGCATATTCGGGAAATCATACTCCCGATGCCTCCCGCTCTGCCTGACTCTTACGGAGATATTCCGGCTGATGCGCCGCAGCGTCCACCGTCCTGCCCTGCCTAAAGTACACAGCCCCGAGAGAAGCAACGCTTGCCGCCCTCTGTCTGCTGTCACCGGGGGCTGCCAGACTGTAGAGGATTTTGCAATACTCTCTGATGCATTCCAGATAGACAGGAATCCCGTCTCCCAGAAATATAACCTCTCTTCCTATTTCATTCAGGCTCTCTAAAAGCTCCTTTATATCCATTGGCTTCTGCTGCAGCAGCGCATGGAGCGTAAAATGCTCCCCCTGCTTTTGAAATTCATATGCCGCCGTATAGACCTGTCCGCGTCTTGCATCCATCATAGGGCAGACAAGCCTGTCCGTTCCGTAAAGATTCCACGCCAGTCCCTCCAGCGTAGGAACCTCCACCAGTGGCTTCTGCAGCGCCAGTCCTAACCCCTTTGCCGTTGCCGAGCCAATCCGAAGCCCGGTAAACGAACCGGGACCGGATGCGACGGCTATCGCATCCAGTGTGTTCATATCCAGCTCCAGCATCCCACGCAGCTCGTCCAGCATGGGAAGAAGTGTCTGGGAATGTGTCTTTTTGTAGTTTGTAGTGTATTCTGCCAGCAGCACCTCGTCCTCTAAAATTGCAACACCTGCCACCAGCCCCGAGCTGTCTAAACCTAATATTCTCATTTGCATCCACATTTCTGCGCACATTTTTGTGAGGGAAAGCTGCTTCCCCTTTGTCAGCCCTGCATCCGGTGCGCACGGACGCAGCCTCCGTGTGTGAAGCTCCTTTACAGTGCTCAGATTTGTTCTATGGTAACCCTCCTGTAGTCAAACCCCTTTTCCAAATCCTTCTCTATCGTCACTCTTCTGTAATGCTTTGGCAGAATCTCCTCTATCAGATTTGCCCATTCCACAAGGCTGACTCCCTCTCCGTAAAAACAATCCTCATAGCCTATCTCCTCCATCTCCCCCACATCAGAGATGCGATAGACATCAAAATGGTAAAAGGGCAGCCTTCCCTCCTCATAAATCTGTACAATGGTAAAGGTCGGACTGCTTACCGCTTCGCTGATTCCCAGGCCTGCCGCAAAGCCCTGTGTGAACACCGTCTTGCCGACACCCAAATCTCCTATCATTGTGTACACTTCGCCGGGGCAGCACCGCTCTCCCAGCGCCCTTCCCAGCTGCAGCGTCTCCTCCGGCGAAAAGGTCTCGCAAACCGTCCTTCCCTCCAGGCGCAGCCGTTCCATGTCAGCCTCCGAAAAAACACTCATGCCAGTCTCCATTCTGCAGACACTCTGCCTAATTCCGTATTCTTACCTTTTTAGGCGGCATATGGGTGGAAATCATCTCAATCACCGCCGTCTTTTTATCTCCCAGCTGCCTTTTAGGAAAAATGGTCGCATTGACGGGTGAGGTGTATAAAATAATGCTTCTGCCTGTTGACACCGCCCTGTGCATCTGCTCCCACGGATAGGTGACGGTTTCCTCCCCCTGGGAAATCACAACCCCCTCCTCATTCAGGCAATAGTGGAGGCTCTCCTGAAAGCTGGCGTTTGAGAGCACCTGTCTCCTGCTCTTGACAAAAAGCGTCCATGGCAGATATAAAAGCATAATCAGCCCCAGCACCAGGTACAGCCACTGCCCGGTTCCGACAGCGAGAACCACAAGCATGGCTCCGAAGCAGCTCCCTAGAATGCCCGAAGCGCTGTTATAGGTATGTCGCAGCATATAATCGTACAAATCACCAGCTTCTATTTTAACGTCCAGCTCCAGCATCACAGCTCTCCTTCCAGCCTGAAAAAGCACCTACGAGGTAGGTGCTTTTTCACTTTATTCCTGCTATGAATTTTACTCTAATACACGATAAAAAGCAAGTCCAATTTACTCATGCCGAAGCGCCTCGATAGGGCTTAAGCGCGCTGCCTTTCTCGCCGGGTAAATGCCGAAGAAGATACCGACCGCCGATGAAAACAGGCTTGCCCCGAGCACCGTCGCTGCGCTGACCTTTGCAGAAAAGCCAATCAGGGAGCAGACTCCCGCAGCACCTGTCACGCCAATCACAATGCCGATAATACCGCCCATGAGAGTAATAATTGCCGACTCCGACAGAAACTGCAGCAGAATGGAGCCCGTTCTCGCGCCAAGAGATTTTCTGATACCGATTTCCCTCGTCCTCTCCGTCACGGACACCAGCATGATGTTCATGACACCGATGCCGCCGACCAAAAGGGATATGGCTGCCACAAATACCACAAACACCGTAATATAGTTCAGAATCTCATCCATCTGGCTCATATAATCGTTAAAGTTTTGTATCTGAATTGCATTTTTGCCGCGTACATCATGGCGGTTTTCCATCACCCTCACCGCATCCGAAGCCACCTGTGAGGCATACTCCGCGCCCTCACTGACAATCAGCAGACTGTTGTTTACGCTGTAAAAGCCGTACGCATCTGCTATTACCGTCTGCGGGAATTCCATTGAGACGGTATCTAGCGCCATCATGCCGCCCAGCAGGGAGCTGTTGTCCTGACGAATGCCTACGATGGTAAACTCCCTTGTGCTCCCGTACAGTGTAAATTCAAGGGTCATACCGACCACATTTGTTGTTCCAAAGAGCGTTTTCGCGCTGCTCTCGGTGATGACGCAGACCCGGCTCGCCGAATAATACTCATTCTCGTTGAAATATCTCCCCTTGATAATCGGGTCACTGCTGGTATACTCCAGCCCCGGCATCCCGCAGGTCGCCGAAGCGTTAAACACGCCCTTTCTTCCGATGGCGGAGCCATTCCACGCATCGTTAGTCGTCACCGCCTTCACATGCGGAACCTTCTCCAAAAGAGCATCCACGTCCGCATCCGTAAACTCCACGCTGATTCCCTCATCGTTATCTCCATACGAGTAGATATAAATCTGCCCTCCCGCCATCGCGTTCAGCTCGCTGTTGATACCTTCCTTCACTCCGTTTCCGATGGAAATAATCATGATGACGGAGGAGATACCTATGATAATACCCAGCATGGTCAAGAAGGAGCGCCCCTTGTTGCTTCTGATATTCATCAGTGCAATCTTGACATATTCCCATATCTGTGCCATATATTTCCTCATTTCCGCGTACTTTTTGCTGATAAGTACGAACCCTATACCTTTAAGCCCTCTGTTCTCTATTCACTAGCGGGGACTGCCGTCACTGCCATTCCCTCCTCTAAAGAAGCCGTATAAGAGCTGACAATGATAGCATCATCCTCGCTGATTCCCTCCAGAACCTCCGTGTAGGTGTCGGTAGAAATGCCGCATACAATCGCCCTTCTCACAGCCACACCGTTCTCCACCACATATAGGAAATCACCGTTTTTGTCCGCATTGATTGCCTCCACGGGAATCAGAAGCGCTCCCTCCGCCTTCTGGGTATATACGGTAACCTTCGCGTCCATGCCCAGTATGATATCGTCGTCCACCTCCAGCAGATGCAGCTCCACACCCACCATGGGCGTTCCTGTTTCGTTCTTCTCCGCCATTCGGTTTATTTTGCTGACCTCACCCCTGTAGCTCTTACCGGAGATAACCACATCTGCCTGCTGCCCCAGCTCCAGCTTCTCGACATCGCTCTTGGATGCCAAAAAGGAGATTTTAAGGTTTTCGCTGCTCTCCAGGGTCAAAAGCTGCATTCCGCCGCTCACGCCCGCTCCCGAAACCGCACTGCACTCCGTGACAATACCCGCAAAGTCCGCCACGATTCCGTTTGCCGCCAGCGCATAATCCGCCTCCGATGCCTGATAGCTTATCTGCGCCAGCTCCTTATCGGCACTGTAGCTCTCCCTGTCATAGGAATCCATCACCGAATTTTCGCTGCTGTCCTTCTGCGCCTCCATCTCAGACTTATACTTTTCAAAGCCGGAGAGCATCTCCTGCGCATCCTCTATTTTCTGTTGCATCTCACTGACATAGTCGCTCTCGGCTGCCGTCTTGGAGAGATAGCTGTAATACGTAAGCTCGTTGTTTACGTCCGTTATCTCCTTTTCCTTCTGGCTGTAGGCATCCGTTCCCGGGGTCAGCTTTGCAAGCTCCTTCTGCAGGGCTGTCAGCTCCTTTCCAAGCTCCATCTCCTCCTTTGCAATCGCGTTATTCGTTCCCCTCTGGCTTTCGTCCAGCTCATTCTGCAGCTGCCTGATGTATGCCTTTGTGTCCGTAATCTGCTGATTCAGTATCTCCAGATTGTGAGTTGACTCATACAGCTTCCACTGATTTTCCGAATCCTGCGCGAGTGCGCTGTTGTAGCTTGCAGTGCTCTTTTGCAGTTGCAGCTTGGACTCTCTCATGCTGTTTTCCAGCTTTTGCGTGTCATAGCTGACAAGCAGCTCGCCTGCTGCCACCGCATCACCCGCTGCCACATTCACCTGCCCGATGGTTCCCGTAACCGGCGCAAAGACCACCTTTACCCGCTCACTCTGCACCGTTCCGCTGGTGCTGACACTGTCCTGTAAATCCCCGTAAAATGCCTGTACCGTACTCACTGTCGCGGCGACATTCTGTGCACCTCCGCACGCCACAGCGCGCACCACAAAAAGCCCCACCACAACTGCCACCGCAATCATCGGCGCCTTCTTGCGCTTTTTCCGCTTTCTGGTCGCCGCCCTCCGTTCGTCTCTTTCCGTCATCATTTCCTGCTCTTCCTTCTGTTTATGTCTCTTCATTCTGACACCTTTCCTTCCATCTGATATTCCTTAAGCCGGATTTTTGTGTCTTGCACTCTACTCTATTCCTCTCCCGCTCTTAGTATCTCTCCCTGAGTCGCTTTCCACCCGTCCGTCCTTCACCTTGATAACGCGCTTTGCACGCGCGGCGATTTCATTGTCGTGGGTAATCAGTATGACCGTCCTTCCCTCCTCGTGCAAATCCCTTAAGATTCCCATAATCTCCCATGTGGAGCGGGAATCAAGGTTTCCTGTCGGCTCATCCGCCAGAATCACCGGCGGAGCCTGCGCGATGGCTCTGGCTATGGCAACTCTCTGCTGCTGTCCGCCGGACATCTCCGAAGGCTTATGCTCCATTCGGTGTCCGAGTCCCACCTTCTCCAGGGCAACCTTTGCCAGTCTGGTTCTCTCTCCTCTGCCGACACCTCTGTAAATCAGCGGCAGCTCGACGTTTTCCAGTGCCGTCAGATTTGGAATCAGATTGAAGCCCTGAAAGATAAAGCCGATTTCCCTGTTTCGTATGTCCGAAAGCTCATCGTCATCCAGCTTGGAAACATCCTCCCCGTGCAGGTGATAGGTTCCAGAGGTCGGAACATCCAGACACCCCAGCATATTCATCAGCGTGGATTTACCGCTTCCCGACTGACCGATGATTGCCACAAACTCCTTTTCCTCAATGCTCAGATTCACATGGTCCAACGCTCGAACCTCATTCTCACCGGGGTTGTAAATCTTACAGATATCCCTCATTTCAACAAGTGCACTCATCCTCATTCCCTCTCATCGCTGTGTCAATGTGTTAATGTACTGTGTGCATAATACACTAAAACATTTCTCCTGTCAATAATTATTTCTGGTTTTTGTCTTTATTTTAAATTGCTCGTTCTACATCTGATGTTTTATTATAGTGTTGTCATCCGGCTTTGTCAAATTCGTAGCATACAGTCCTTTTCCCTTCGTGTCAATTTAGGGCAGCCTTCGTATATGCAGTATGCCGTTTCCTCCCATAAAATGCCCATAAAAACAAGCCGACAGGCTGTGCGTTTCTTCACAGTCTCATCGGCTCTTCTTATGTATCCGTCTTTCAGGCAAAGATAATCAAGCGTTTTATCGTTCACAAATCAGCAGCCCCGCTTTAGTATGGGGCTTAAAGGCTTATAAATCAGCATGGTCAGAGCAGATACGCTGACACCCTTTAGAAGATTTAAGGGGGCAACGCAGGCAATCACAAAGCTGACAATGTTTCCCTCCCTCACAAGACTGTTTGCCTCCACGCCCTGTGCTATCAGGCTCTCCAGCGGACAGCCAAAGAGCTTCGCAAAGGCAGGGAGCAGATAGATTGCATTGAAGGCTGTACCGAACACCGTCAGTATCAGCGTTCCCACTATACAGGAAAGCAGTGCGTTTCTTTTTGTCTTACGAAAGGCATACAGCGCGGAAGCCGGCAGTATCAGACTGCATCCCACCGCAAAATTTGCCAGCTCACCCACAAATGCCGTCGTCGTCCCCCTAAGGCAGAGCTCTAAAAGAATCTTAAGAAACTCCATCAGCACCCCTGCCGTCGGTCCAAATGCAAAGGCTCCCACCAATATGGGAAGCTCACTGAAATCCAGCTTGTAAAAGCCCGGTGCGAAAAACAGCGGAAACTCAAGCATCATCAGTATGGTTGCAACCGCGGAAAACATCCCGACTACCGCCATCCTTCTTGTGGTAAATACAGGCTCTCTCACGTTGCTTTTTTTCTGTGCCGCCTTCTCCAAAAGCAGCGCCGCCACAAACAGCAGCGCGATTGTCAGTGCAAAGCCAAGCACATAGGCGGCATTTTCCGCCATCTGGGTAAACAGTTTTTCCATCTCTTTTCCTCCTCTCATCCAGACTTTACTGTTGGTCCCGGACTTGCACCGGATCAGCCGGGGCAGACTTCCCTCATCAGGAAATGCGCCCCGGGTCGCGGACTTTACCGCCAGTAGGGAATTTCACCCGACCCCGAAGAATTTTCTTGTTTTGTTTACAGGGCGATTATACCGCAATGTCTGCCGCCGTGCAACTGTTTTTGTTAAGGCTTTGTCAGGCTGTAATTATTCTCCCTGTAAAATCGCTGCCAGGCAGCCTTATTTTTGCTCATGCGGCTACTGCGCCATCGCGTTTCCTGTATAGAGCTGATAGTACTTGCCCCGTTGCTCCAGCAGCTGCTCATGGGTTCCTCTCTCGATGATACGCCCCTGCTCCAGAACCATGATACAGTCACTGTTTCTCACGGTGGAAAGTCTGTGTGCAATCACAAAGTTAGTGCGCCCGTGCATCAGTGCATCCATGCCCCGCTGCACCAGCTTCTCTGTCCGGGTGTCAATGGAGCTGGTCGCCTCATCCAGAATCAGCACCGGCGGGTCTGCCACGGCAGCCCTCGCAATCGCCAAAAGCTGTCTCTGCCCCTGACTCAGGTTCGCCCCGTCCCCGTGCAGCATGGTGCTGTAGCCGTCAGGCAGTCTGCGGATAAAGCCATCCGCATTGGCAAGCTTTGCCGCTCTGATAACTTCCTCATCGGTCGCATCCAGCTTACCGTAGCGGATATTTTCCATAACCGTCCCCGTAAACAGATGTGTATCCTGCAGCACAATCCCAAGTGAGCGCCTTAAGTCATCCTTTTTAATCTTTGTGACGTTGATGCCGTCGTAGCGGATTTTTCCGTCCTGAATGTCGTAAAAACGGTTAATCAGGTTGGTGATGGTGGTCTTTCCCGCTCCGGTTGCTCCCACAAATGCAATCTTCTGCCCGGGCTTTGCGTAAAGCTCAATGTCATGCAGAATCATCTTTTCATCGCTGTAGCCAAAGTCCACATGGTCGAAAACCACATCTCCCTGCAGCTCCTGATAGGTGGTTGTTCCGTCTGCCCGGTGATAGTGCTTCCACGCCCAGAGCCCGGTTCTCTCCCTGCTCTCCGTCAGCTCACCGGCTTCGTTTTTCACGGCATTGACAAGCTCCACATATCCCTCATCCACCTCCGGTGTTTCATCCATCAGCCTAAAGATTCTGTCCGCTCCCGCCATCGCCATAATGATGCTGTTAAACTGCATACTAATCTGGTTAATCGGCATACTGAAGGACTTGTTCAGCGTCAGGAAGCTTGCCAGCTTACCGATAGTCAGCCCTGAAATGCCTGTGATTGCAAGCAGTCCGCCCGCCACTGCACAGAGCACGTAGCTCAAATGTCCCAGCTGTCCGTTGACCGGTCCCATCACATTCGCAAACATATTTGCCCTGCAGGAGCTGTCGCACAGCCCGTCATTAAGCTCGTTAAAGGTTTTCAGGCTCTCCTCCTCGTGACAGAATACCTTTACCACCTTCTGTCCCGTCATATTCTCCTCGATGTAGCCGTTCATCTTTCCCAGTGCGCTCTGCTGCTCCACAAAGAAGCGGCTGCTCTGAGAGCCTATTTTCTTTGCGGCGTACATCATCACTGCCACCATAAGCAGAGTGACAAGCGTCAGCGGCACATCCAGCACAAGCATGGAAACCAGAACGCTCACCACCGTAATTGCGCTGTTTAACAGCTGGGGCATGCTCTGGCTTATCATCTGCCGCATGGTATCTATGTCGTTGGTGTAGATGGACATAATGTCGCCGTGGGCGTGTGTGTCAAAATACTTAATCGGGAGCTTCTCCATCCTCTCAAACATATCGTTTCTGAGATTCCGCATGGTGCCCTGTGTGACATAAATCATGACTCTGGACTGGGTAAAGGATGCCACCACGCCCAGACCGTAAAAGCAGGCAACCCTTCCAATCGCCCCTGCAAGCGGTGCAAAATCGGGCTTCTGCTTTCCAATGAGGGGTGTGATATACTCATCAATCAGCGTCTGCATGAAAAGCGTTCCCTGCAGGGATGCAAACACCGAGGTAAAAATGCAGATTACCACCACAATCCAGCACACCGCATAATCCTTAAAGGTATACCCGAGGATTCTCTTCAGCAGTCTGCCGGGATTCTCTATCTTCGGTCTCGGACCTCTTGCACCGCGCTGTCCGGGACCCTGATTTACTTTCGGCTGTCTTTCTTCCGCCATGCCTACATGCCTCCCTTCTCGTCAAAGTCGCCGCTTCCGCCTGTCTGGGATTCATACACATCGCGGTAAATCTCGTTTGCGGCGAGCAGCTCCTCATGTGTTCCAAAGCCGTCAATCTGTCCTTCATTCATGACAATAATTCTGTCAGCGTGCTCCACGCTTGATACACGCTGTGCAATAATCAGCTTTGTCGTACCGGGAATTTCCTCCGCAAAGGCTCGCCTGATTTTTGCATCCGTCGCCGTATCCACCGCACTGGTGGAATCGTCCAGAATCAGAATCTTTGGCTTTTTTAAAAGGGCTCTTGCAATACAGAGTCTCTGCTTCTGTCCGCCGGACACATTGCTGCCGCCCTGTTCAATATAGGTGTTGTAGCCCTCCGGCATCCGTCGGATAAATTCATCCGCACACGCCAGCTCGCAGGCATGCCTGCACTCTGCTTCCGTGGCATCCTTATCGCCCCAGCGTAAGTTTTCCAGAATCGTTCCCGAAAACAGGACATTGTTCTGCAGCACCACTGCCACCTGATTCCGCAGCACCTCCGTATCGTATCTGCGGACATCCACGCCGCCTACCTTCAGGCTGCCCTCCGTCACATCGTAAAGTCTGCTGACCAGATTCACCAGGCTGGACTTCGCACTTCCCGTTCCTCCGATGATACCGATGGTCTCCCCCGACTTAATTTCCAGATTGATATTCTTTAGCACCGGTGTATCCGCATCCTTCTTATAACGGAAAGAAACGTTCTCAAAGGAAATGCTGCCGTCCTTTACCTCCAGCACCGGCTCCTCCGGATTCTTCAGCTCCGGCTCCTCGGTCAGCACCTCACAGATACGTCTTGCACTCGCCGCCGACATGGTCATCATGACAAAAATCATGGAGAGCATCATCAGGTTCATCAGGATGTTCATGCAATAGGTAAGAAGGCTCATGAGCTGTCCGGTGGTCAGTTCATCCTGTACTATCATGTGCGCTCCCATCCAGCTGATGAGAACGATACAGCTGTATACGGTCAGGTTCATCACGGGTCCGTTCCATGCCACAATTCCCTCCGCCTTGCAGAAAATCTTATAAATATTTCCGCTGGCTTTCTTAAACTTCTCGTTTTCATAGCCCTCGCGGACATATGCCTTTACCACACGGATGGCGGAAACATTCTCCTGCACGCTCTCATTCAAATCGTCATACTTCGGAAACGCCTCATTGAAATGCTTCGTGGCATTGGTCACGATAATCGCAAGAATACATCCCAGAATTATCACCGCTACCAGATATACGCTTGCAAGCCTCGGGCTGATGTAGAAGGACATTACCATGGCACAAACCAGACTGACGGGAGAACGCATACACATTCTCAAAAGCATCTGATACGCATTCTGCATATTGGTGACATCCGTCGTCAGTCTCGTCACCAGACCGGGGGTGCTGAATTTGTCAATGTTGGAAAAGCTGAAGGTCTGAATCTTTTCATACATTGCCTTTCTCAGATTTCTGGCAAAGCCCGTGGATGCCTTCGCACCAAATACACCTCCGCACACGCCGAAGGTAAGTCCAAGCGCTACCGCCACTATCATCAGGGCGCTCACCATATAAATGTGCTTCATGTTACCCGCGTTGACACCGTCATCAATGATGGATGCCATCAGCAGCGGTATGATTGTTTCCATGAGCACTTCACCGACCATGAAAATCGGTGTCAGAACAGAAGCCTTTTTATATTCCTTTATCTGGGCTCCAAGTGTCTTTAACATAATCACTCTTCCTTTCCTTTGCTGTTACCGTCACGATTTCTTTACTCCCGCTCACGGCCTTGGGGCTTTCCGGGTTGACCCGGCTTATCTTCAGTCTCTCCCCCGCCGGCACAGATTTCTGTCCGCAGCTCCTCCAGATTCGTCATGATAATCCCCAGCAGTCTGTTAAGCTCTCTGACTTCCGCCTCCGACATCCCCTTAAGCATCCTGTCATCCATCCGCTGCATCTGCTCTTCAATCCTCACATGGTTGGCTTCCGCCTCCTGCGTCATAAAGATACGCTTCAGTCTCGCATCCTTATCCTGACTCCGCCGCACGATGAGACCGTTCTTTTCCATCACCTGCAGCGTATTGGTAGCCGTCGCACGGGAAATGCGAAATTCCTTCTCAATGTCCTTCTGGTATACCGGACTGTCCGGGTGATGATACAGAAAGCCCAGAATACCTCCCTGCAGCTGCGACCCGGGTGCTCTCCCGGTTCTCGGAACCGCCCTGCCGACAATTCCCTTAATCTGATTGTGAATCATCCGCAGGGTGAATGAAATTCTTCCTTCCTCCTTCTTTTCCATACTCCTCCGTTTCTTATGCTGCTAATGCCGCTTCCCGCTCAGAGCATTCCTTATTCTGAAGCCGCCGGAGCATTGCGCATTCTACAGCAGGCTGATTTTCCTCTTAAGGAAAAATAAAGTTAGCACACTAACCTTTATTGTTAGTACGCTAACTTTATCACCTCGTAAAAGATATGTCAACCTATTTTTTCTGATTGATTTTCATGGTGAGGGAAATGCGCTTTTTCGCCTTGTCTACGTCAAGCACCTGTACCTCTACAATGTCTCCGACGCTGACCGCCTCCAGCGGATGCCTGATGAAACGCTCCGTCATCTGTGAGATATGCACCAGTCCGTCCTGATGTACGCCAATATCCACGAAGGCGCCGAAATCAATCACATTGCGAACCGTTCCCTTTAGAATCATGCCGGGCTTTAAATCCTTCATATCCAGAACATCACTGCGCAGGATGGGCTTGGGCATATCATCTCTGGGGTCACGGGCAGGCTTCTCCAGCTCCTTCAATATATCTGTCAGCGTAATCTCACCGATGCCAAGCTCCTCAGCCAGAAGCTTTTTATCCCGGATACGCTTCTCCAGACTGGAGGGAGTCCCCGTACTGACATTGACCGATACGGTCTTTTTTGTTTCGACAGCATTGTCGGTTACGGGGACTACACCGCCCATGGCAGCTGCCAGAGCTCTCCCCATGGCGGTGCCAGTATTGCGCACCTGTATGGTTTTCTGCTTCCTTGACGCATCTGCCGCTTTTGCTGTCACCTTACCTGTCGTTCCAGCTGTAGCACTCTTTTCCCCTGCTGACTTTTTCTGTGCCGCACGCACGTCCTCCATTGTCATGCCAAGCTTATCCAGCAGCTTTTCTGCCGCCTCATAGGATTCGGGGTGCACACTGGTTGCATCAAGCGGATTATCCCCATCCAGGATTCTCATAAAGCCCGCACACTGCTCATATGCCTTAGGACCCAGCTTTGCCACCTTAAGCAGCTGTCTTCTGTTTGTAAATCTGCCGTTTGTCTCCCTGTATTCCACAATATTCCTGGCAATCACCCTGCTGATGCCGGAGATATATTCTAGCAGTGAGGCAGAGGCTGTATTCAAATCCACTCCGACCCTGTTTACGCTGTCCTCCACCACACCGCTTAAAGCCTCTCCCAGCTTTTTCTGGTTCATATCATGCTGATACTGCCCTACGCCGATGGACTGCGGGTCAATCTTTACAAGCTCTGCCAGAGGATCCTGCAGCCTTCTGGCGATGGAGACGGCACTTCTCTGTGCCACATCAAAGTCAGGAAATTCCTCCGTCGCCAGCTTGCTTGCCGAATAGACACTGGCTCCCGCCTCGCTTACCATAACGTACTGTACCGGTCTGTCCAGCTCCTTAAGCAGCTCCACGATAATCTGCTCCGACTCGCGGGAGGCGGTTCCGTTTCCCACGGAAATCAAATCCACTCCGTACTTTTTAATCAGCTTCTTTAACTCAGCCTTCGCCTCTTCCACCTTATTCTGCGGTGCCGTAGGATATATTACCTTCGTATCCAGCACCTTTCCCGTGGGGTCTACCACCGCCAGCTTGCAGCCCGTGCGAAACGCCGGATCCCAACCCAAAACCACCTTTCCCGCAATGGGCGGCTGCAGCAGAAGCTGTTCCAGATTCTTTCCGAATACCGCTATGGCACCATTCTCCGCCTTCTCCGTCAGCTCATTTCTGATTTCCCGTTCAATAGCAGGTGCTATCAGACGTTCATAGCTGTCCGCGATTGCCTCCCGCAGGACAGGAGCGGTAAACGGATTCTCTGAGGTGATGGTTTTCTTTTCCAGATACTGTAAAATACGCTCCTGCGGGGCATTGACCTTTACGGTCAGAAACTTTTCCTTCTCACCGCGGTTCAGCGCAAGCACCCTGTGTCCCGCAATCCTTTTTACAGGCTCCTCAAAGCTGTAATACATCTCGTATACGCTCTCTGCCCTTTCGTCCTTTGCCGCACCGGTAACCGTTCCCTCCTCCAGCGTCAGCTCACGGATATAGCTGCGGAAATCCGCATTGTCAGAGATGCTCTCAGCGATAATGTCCTTCGCTCCCTGCAGTGCCTCCTCGGCGGTTTTCACCTGTTTTGCTTCCTCGACCGTAGCAGCTGTTATGTATTTTGCCGCTTCCTCAAGGACGGGAAACTCTGCCCTCTGTGCCAGAATGAAATCAGCCAGTCCCTCCAATCCCTTCTCCTTCGCCACACTCGCCCTCGTCTTTCGCTTGGGACGATAGGGACGATACAAATCCTCCACTGCCACCAGCGTTTCCGCGGCAGCAATTCTTGCCTGCAGCTCCTCTGTCAGCTTACCCTGCTCCTTAATGCTGCCCAGAACCTGCTCCTTTTTCTCCTCCAGATTGCGCAGATAAACCAGACGCTCATGCAGATTTCTCAGCTGCTCATCGTTTAAGGAGCCGGTTGCCTCCTTTCTGTATCGGGAGATAAAGGGGATGGTGTTGCCCTCGTCAATCAGCCTGACTGCCGCCTCCACCTGCCATTTCTCCACGCTTAACTCTTCTTTGATTTTCTTAATAATGTCCATGCCTCTCTCCATTTCGGGAACGTTTATTTGTTCTGACGGATTCTATTTGTGACGTTCTCGGCACAAACAGACCAGCATCTCGATTATACCCGAAAAGACCCTCTGCCGCAATCGTGAAATATTTATAAATTCTGGTGCTGCCCTTTGACAGAAGAAAGAGGAGATGATACATTATAAAAAAGAGCAAGGAAACGAGGATTTCTGCAATGGACGAACATCTCAACGGCAGCCGGAATCAAAATCAGGATAACCAATGGAACCGCTGGAACAGCAGTGCCGAAAACAGCAGCTACCATAATCAGCGCACGCACAGACCATACGACGAAGGCTTTGCCATTGCCTCCCTCGTGCTGGGACTGCTCTCCGTCACGCTCGGCTGCTGCGGCATCTCCATACCACTTGGCGCACTGGGCATTCTTTTTGCCTCACTCTGCTACCGCAGGGGAAAACGCATGAACGGCAACGCCAGATTCGGTCTGTGCCTGTCCGTCTTTGGTCTCATATACGGTATGGTTCTCATCCTTTACAGCCTGTTCGTACAGCTTCCTGCCATGCTGCAGGATCCCGCCTATATGAATCAGCTAAACCAGCTCTACCGGACATTCTTCGGGATGGATTTTCAGGAGTTTATGCAATCCTTTTACGGAGTCAATTTATAGAAAATGTAGGAGATAACAGCAAACCATGAAGCAATATGCCAAAGGCTATGAACTCAAAAACAAAGCAAAGGATACCCTCGGAGGAAAATACAGGACGGCGGTTTTATTCTGCCTTCTTGGCGTACTGTTTCCCGCGGTGGCACGTCTGTTTGTCAATGCTTTTCTTTCACCCCTCCTGCCGCAGCTGACAGACCTCGGCAACACAACGGCACTGCTTTCATCTTACGCCTTTGCCATTGTACTTTCTCTGCTTATGTCCTCCGTTCTCGGTCTGTTTAACGTCGGCATTGCCCTGTTCTTCCTGAATATGGTATGCGGTCAGCCATACGCTGTCCGGGATTTGTTCTATGGCTTTCACCATGACGTTGCAAAAGCACTGACTCTTTCCGGCGTGCTCGCCTGTCTCAATGCGGTATGTCTCTCCCCCTACGAATATCTGCTGGACTTCTTTTTGCTCAGCAGACAGGAAACATGGCTGTATGCCGCAGCTGCTGCCCTCATCATCGGTCTTTGCGTCTATATTCCGCTCTCGCTGAATTTCTCTCTGGTATACTACCTGATGCTGGATTTCCCAGAAAAGAACGCCGGAGAAATTCTGCGGTTGAGCCGCCGTATCATGAAGGGACAAAAAAAGCGTCTCTTCTGCCTTCAGCTGAGCTTTCTGCCGCTGATACTCCTTAGCGTGTGCTCCTTCTACATCGGTTATCTCTGGCTCAATCCCTATATGTACATGACTGAGGCGTGCTTCTTTCTGGATGTCATGAAGCCGAAGGAGTCCGCTTCCTAGAAAAACAAATCCGCCCTGCGCGCATCCCTGTGCCCTGACCTTTTCTTCAAAAATAATCTTTTTGTTTCATACCCTGTTTCTGGATATTTCCAGCGCCACAGTCCATACTATATTTTATTTACACCGCTGTGGCGGAAGAAAGGACAGATATGAGACAAATCATCAACATCAACGACAAGTGGAGCTTTTCAAAGGGCGGCGTCTACTCCGATGCCGTGACCCTGCCGCACACCTGGAATGCCATTGACGGTATGGACGGCAGAGGCGAATATGACCGTGGCTGTTACACCTATACCAGACAGCTGCCCGACCTTCATCTGCAGGAGGGCGAGCGCGTTTTTGTGGAGGTGCTGGCTGCCTCCTTAAGCTGCCGCGTACTGGTAAACGGCAGGGAAACAGGCTTCCATGAGGGCGGTTACTCCTCCTTTACCAGCGACATTACGGATGCACTCCTGCCCTGCAACCCCGGTGCTCCGCGAAGCAACACACTGACCGTCGAGGTGAGCAATGAAATCCGCAGTCACATCTATCCCCAGATGGCAGACTTTACCTTTTACGGCGGTCTGTATCGCGGTGTTAATCTGCTGGTTCTTCCGTCCACTCATTTCGATGTCAGCTTTCACGGTGCCTGCGGACTTGCCATCACACCGGAAATTACAGATGCCAGTACAGCCGTCCTGCACCTCAGCAGCCGGATAGTCAGCCCCTCCCCCGACTACACCGTCCGCTATCTGATTACCGATGCCAGTGGCCGCGACGTCGGTGAGGTATGGCGTCCGTCCTGTGCACCGAAGACAGACTTTCTCCTGAGCACCCCGCATCTGTGGCAGGGTGTGGACGACCCCTATCTGTACCGCTGCACCGCTACCCTTTTCTATCGGAATGAGTCGGTAGATGAGGTTTCCTCCCGCTTCGGCATCCGAAGCTTCTCGGTCGACCCCGAAAGAGGCTTTTTCCTGAACGGAAAGCCCATGATGCTTCGGGGTGTCTCCCGGCATCAGGACAGACTCTGGCTTGGGAACGCACTGACAAGGGCACAGCATTATGAGGATGCCGCCCTGATTGCGGAGCTTGGTGCGAATACGGTCCGTCTTGCCCATTATCAGCACAGCCCTGATTTCTATGATGCCTGTGATGAGTATGGTTTTGTTGTCTGGGCAGAGATTCCCTATATCAGCTGTCAGAGCGATGACCCCGCCGCTCATGAGAACTGTCGTCAGCAGATGCAGGATTTGATTTATCAGAACTATAACCACCCCTGTATCTGCTTCTGGGGACTTTCCAACGAAATCACCATCGCCGGGGAAAAGCCTGGCATTATGGAAAATCACCGTGAGCTGAATGCCCTTGTAAAGGAGCTTGATCCCTGCCGTCTTACCACCATGGCTCATGTAAGTATGCTTCCGATGGAGAGCCCTCTTCACAGCATCACCGACGTGGAAGGCTACAATCACTATTTTGGCTGGTACGGGGGAACCTATGACAAAAACGAAAAATGGCTGGATGCCTTTCACGAAAAGCACCCGGACATCTGTCTTGGGCTATCGGAATACGGCGCGGAGGGTATCATCACCTATCAGCCGGACCAGCCGAAATGTCGCGATTACTCCGAGAGCTATCAGGCAAAGTATCACGAGCACATGGCAAAAATCCTGATGGAGCGTCCCTATCTCTGGGCAACCTATGTGTGGAATATGTTTGATTTCGGCTGTGCTGCACGAAATGAGGGCGGTACGGCGGGTCGCAACAACAAGGGTCTTGTCACTATGGATCGAAAGGTTCGCAAGGAAGCCTTTTATGTATATAAGGCATACTGGAGCAGGATGCCCTTCGTCCACATCTGCGGCAGGCGCTATGCACAGCGAACCGGCGATACCATCACGGTAAGGGTATACTCAAATCTTCCCCAGGTCTGCCTGTATGTCAACGGAGCACCCTTTGCGACACTCGCTGCTGATAAGATTTTTCTCTTTGAAGACGTTCCTCTCTCCGAGGGGTTTACCTTCCTTACGGCATCTGCCCCGTCCGGTCTTGGCACTCCGGCAGGAAAAGCTGCTGCCCCATCCGACTCCGTTACTTTGGAAAGGGTTTCAAAAAAGCCTGAAATCTACACGCTTCCCAAGGAGGAGGATGACGGAGAGGGCGTTGCAAACTGGTTTGAGAGTGCTCCCGCCGCATCGGAGGAGCTTCCCTCAAAGATCTCGGCTGAGCACTTCTCCGTGCAGGACTCCGTCAGGGATATCGCTGCAAGCAAAGAGGCATTCTCTATTCTCGCAGCTGCCATTTACACCATGACCGGCATGAAGCTGAAAAAGTCCATGCTCTCCATGTTTGGCTCAAAGACAATCCTGGAGCTTTCCGATATGCTGACCGGCTTCTCCACCGACGAAGACGCCGGGAATGTTCCTGAAAATGCACTGCAAATTATCAACGCCGCGCTCGTGAGGGTAAGAAAGTAGCCGAGAGCACCATCAGCTCATGGGCTATCAGCGGTGCTGCCGCAAGAATGCTCAGGCGAAGCCATTCCCTCCCGGAAAGCGGAGCGGTACCAAATGCCCGAATCAGGATGGGAAGCTCCGTCACGGCAAACTGCAGCAGAAAGCCTGCGCCACAGGCAAGAAGCATCAGCCCATTTTCCAGATGATTCATCCGAAAAAAGGATTTCTGTACGTCCCGCATTCCCACCGCATGATACAGCTGCGACATTCCCAGCACGGTAAAGGCATAGGTCTGTGCCTTGGAGAGCACCTCCGCATTCCGCAGGATTTCTCTCAACTGCGACAAGTCCGGTGTTTTTCCGTTTATGCGTAAGAGCGTACAGGGCACCAGCAGGAATGCCGAGAGACTGACTGCCGCTATTAAAGCCCCGTAAAAGAGGGTACAGGAAAGCCCTCCCCTGGCAAAAAGGCTTTCCTTTGCCGTCCGGGGCTTCTGCCGCATCAGGCTCTTTCCGTCGTTTCTGTCCACTCCGAGTGCCAGCGCCGGAAGAGAATCCGTAATCAGATTAATCCACAGAATATGGCTTGATTTCAAGGGTGCCGCCAGTCCGAGGCACACCGTCAGAAACATGGTGATAATTTCGCCCAGGTTGGAGGAGAGGAGAAAGATGACTGATTTTCTGATGTTTTCGTACACCCCGCGCCCTTCCTCGATGGCTTTCCTGATGGTAGCAAAATTATCATCCGCAAGCACCATATCAGCTGCCTGTCTCGCCACATCCGTACCAGACTGTCCCATGGCTATCCCGATGTCTGCCCTTTTTAAGGAGGGTGCATCATTGACCCCGTCCCCCGTCATTGCAACAATCTCTCCCCTGCGCTTAAAGCCGTCCACAATCCGTACCTTCTGCACCGGAGAAACTCTGGCAAACACCCGCATCTCCTCCAGTCTTTTATCAAACGCCTCATCCGTCAGAAGACTCATCTCACTGCCGCTCATGCACTGACTCCTGTCAGTCACAATTCCCAGCTGTTTTCCGATGGCAAACGCCGTGTCAACGTGATCCCCGGTAATCATCACCGTCTTCACACCCGCCTGCCCAAAATCCGCCACCGCTTCCACAGCCTCCGGTCGGATTGGATCGCGCATTGCCGCAATTCCTAAAAAGACAAGCTCTTCCTCTGCCGCCTGAGCTCCCTGCGAGCCCTCTGTCGCTCTCATCGCAACCGCCAGTGTGCGCAGCGCCTCACCTGCCAGCTGCTCCAGCAGTCTGGCGAGTTTTCTTTTCCCCTCCTCCGTCAGCCGCACCACCCCGTTTTCCGTCAGCTGCCGTGTACACCTTTCCAGCACCTCGTCCGGCGCTCCCTTGGTATAGGAGATTCTTCCGTGGAGGGTTGTCATCATTTTCCGCTCAGAGTCAAACGGCTTCTCCCCTGTTCGCGGACAGGCTTTCTCCAGTGCCTTCTTTTCCACTCCAACCCGCTTCGCCAAGTCCAGAAGTGCCAGCTCTGTGGGGTCTCCCAGCCTTTCTTCCTCTGCCACCGCGTCATTACAGAGCGTCATCCCGGCAAAAAGCTCCGGACAGACTTCTTCGGTAAGCGCCTCTGCCGGCCAAAGCTTTCCCTTCACATAACACTTTTCCACGGTCATTCTGTTCTGGGTCAGCGTTCCTGTTTTATCCGAGCAGACAACGCTGACCGCCCCAAGCGTTTCCACCGACGGCAGTCTCCGCACAATGGTGTTGACGCGTACCATCCTTGTGACACTCAGCGCCAGACAGATGGTAACAATGGCAGGCAGTCCCTCCGGCACCGCTGCCACGGCAAGGCTGATTGCCGTAATCAGCATTTCCGGAACATTCCGTCTCTGCCAGACCGCAATCACAAACAGTAGGGCACAAAGTGCCAAAGAAAGCAGGCTCAAGAGCTTTCCCAGCTCTCCCAGACGCTTCTGCAGCGGAGTCAGCTCCTCCTTATCACCGGTAATCATGGCTGCAATCTGTCCGATTTGTGTCTGCATTCCCGTTTCCGTAACCATTCCCTCACCTCTGCCATAGGTGACAATCGTGGACATATATGCCATGTTCAGGCGGTCGCCGAGAGGAAGCTGTCTGCCCTCTCCGGCGACAAAGTCTGCGTTCTTCTCTATCGGCAGGGATTCCCCTGTCAGCGCCGACTCCTCTGCCTTCAGGTTCACCGTGTTTATGAGGCGCAGATCCGCCGGCACCTGGCAGCCCGCCTCCAGACAGACCAAATCTCCCGGCACAAGCTCTGCTGCAGGCAGCTCCAGCCTTCTGCCCTCCCGTATGACAACTGCCCTCGGGCTGGTCAGCTTCTTTAAGGAATCCAGTGCCCTTCTTGCCTTTCCCTCCTGCAGTACGCCGACAGAGGCATTCAGAAGCACTACCGCTCCTATGATTACCGCATCGCTGACCTCGCTTAAAAGAACGGATACCACCGCAGCTACCATCAGCACATAAATCAGCGGGTCGTTCAGCTGCTCCAGAAAGGCTTCCGCGAGCGTTCGCTTTCCCGTCTCCTGCAGCTCATTTTTCCCATGCTCCCTCAGACGTTTTGCCGCCTCCTCACAGCTAAGTCCCCTGCACGGGTCACTTCCTAGCCTCTCTGCCGTTTCCTGTATCCCGCATTGTTCAAACAAAGCAAATCCTCCCCACCGCATATTCGCAATACCACTATATGCGGCGGGGAGGACAAGTATGTTTTGTTTTCCTTTTATGAGCTGCCAAGCAGTGTTCTGGTGTAGTCCTCCTTCGGCAGGCGAAACAGCTCCTCGGTTTTACCGATTTCCAGGATTTTTCCCTGCTTCATAACCATAATGCGGTCACACATATGATACACCACATTGATGTCATGCGAAATGAACAGATAGGACAGCTTCAGCTCCTGCTGCAGGCTCTGCATCAGCTCCATAATCTGTGCCTGTATCGTGACATCCAGCGCGGAGACCGGCTCATCCGCCACAACAAAGCCGGGGCGGGTAATCAGTGCCTGACCGATGCTGATTCTCTGTCTCTGACCTCCGGAAAGCTGATTGGGCTTCCTGTGGAAATACTTATCCTCCAGTCCTACCCTGTGCAGCATATCATAGGCCC
Organism: uncultured Acetatifactor sp.; assembly: GCA_964475665.1. Lineage (GTDB taxonomy): Bacteria > Bacillota > Clostridia > Lachnospirales > Lachnospiraceae > Acetatifactor. Next base: position 26,169 of record CAYZAU010000013.1, read on the forward strand.
TTGCCTCCATATCCGCACCCGTCATATCAGACATTCCCAGCTTTACCGCCGCCCTTAAAGGCTCCTGCAAAAGCCAGCCGATGGTCTTTGCGGGATTTAAACTGCTGTAGGGATCCTGAAAAATCATCTGCGGTCTGAGTGTTGTGTGTACCACCTCACCCTCAATCTCACGGTTTATCCCAAGGATTGCCTTTGAAAGGGAGGTCTTGCCGCAGCCACTTTCTCCGACCAGTCCGAGGCTTTCTCCTGCGTACACCTCAAAGGAAGCCCCCTCCACCACGCAATGCCTCTGCTTTCCCGAAAATGGCATTGTCCCGCCGTCACGGTAAAAGACGGATAAATCACGCACCTTCAGCACGGGCGTCGGATTTTCCCTCTGCTCTTTACTCATCACTGACACTCTCTGCTTCATCCGGGAAGGAACCGCCTCAATCAGCTTCCTCGTGTACGGCTGCTTCGGGTTGGCAAAAATTTCCTCCGTCTTACCCTGCTCCACCACACAGCCGTCCTTCATCACGGCGACTCTGTGGCAGATTCGTCTCGCCAGATTCAGGTCATGGGTGATAAAGAGCATGGCGTTCTGCTCCCTTGTATTAATCTCACGCAGCAGCTCCACTATCTGATTCTGAATGGTCACATCCAGCGCTGTGGTCGGCTCATCCGCCACAACCAAATCCGGGTGAAGGATAATTGCCATGGCAATCATGACCCGCTGGCGCATACCGCCGGAAAGCTGATGCGGATAGCTCTCGTATACCTTCCGGGGGTCACGCAGTCCCACCGCCTCAAAGGTTTCCAGCACCTTTGCCCTGATTTCCTCCTTCTGAAGACCGGTATGAAGGCGCAGAACCTCCGCAACCTGCTTTCCTGCCTTCTGCGTAGGATTTAAGGAGGTCATCGGTTCCTGAAATATCATGGACATATAGTTGCCCTGATACTTTCTGTACAAAGCCTTATCCAACGGCTTTCCCGCCTCCCTCAGAGGCACACCCTCAAACAGGATTCTCCCGGAGGTCAGCTGAGCTGACTCTGCGTTCAGTCCCATCAGGGTCAGCGCCGTAACGGACTTTCCGGAGCCGGACTCTCCAACGATTCCCAGAATCTCTCCCTCATGCAATTCCAGATTGACCTGTTTTACGACTTCCGTGCCGTCAAAGGCAACGGAAAGATTTTCTATCCTTATCATAGCGCCTGCCTTCTTTGTATGCCCTCACTGAGCAGGGAAAAGCCCAGCACAATCCACACGATTGCCAGCCCGGGAGCCAGCGCGTACCACGGAGCCGACTGCAGATATCCCTGTGCATCCGAAAGCATCTTCCCCAGGCTGGCATCCGGAGGCTGTACGCCTATTCCCAGATAGCTCATACCGGACTCTGCCAGAATGGCATTGTTAAAGCCTATCATCACCGATACCCAGAACACGGAAAAAATGTTGGGAAGGATATGCACAAACAGGATTCTGAGCCTTCCGACACCCATTAGCCTCGCCCTTCTGATGTAATCCGCATCGCGCAGGCGGATAAATTCTCCCCGCACAATTCTCACATAGCCCGGGATAAAGACAATTCCCAGCGAAAGGATGACGTTTTGCTTTCCCGTGCCCAGGATGCTGATAATCACAAGCGTCAGCAGAATACTCGGAAATCCGTTCACCGCATCCGTCACCCGCATGACAATCTCGTCCAGCAGCCCGCCGAAATATCCCGTCACCGCTCCCAGAACGATTCCTGCGGTCGCCGAAAACAGTACCACCAGCATACTGATTGTTATCGTCGTGCTGCACCCCTGCATCACGCGTGAGAAAATATCCCGTCCGAAGTTATCCGTGCCGAACAGATGCCGCAGGGAGGGCGCAGCAAATTTTTCCGCGGCAGACATCGCAGTCGTGCTGTAAGGAGTCCAAAACAGTCCCACAATGCCAAGCAGCACCGCAGCTCCCGTCATGAGAAGACCTGCCGTCAGATATTTATTCCATTTTCTGCCACTCTTTTGTCTCATGGGCTGCCTCTTATTTCTCACTGATTCTGGGGTCAATCACCCGATACAGGATATCCACCAGAAAATATACAAAAATTACGACAAATGTAATATACAGAATAAGAATTTCCACCACCGGGAAATCCCGGGTGGAAATAGAGCTGATGAGCAGTCTCCCGATACCGGGAAGTCCGAACACCTGCTCTGTCACGATACTGCCCGCCACAATCTCGGCAATAATCATGCCCAAGAAGGTGATGACAGGCATCATGGCATTCCGCAGGACGTGGCCATACATCACCCTGCGTCCGGTACATCCCTTACCGTAAGCCGTGCGCACATAATCCGCCTTCAGCTCCGTCAGCATGGCATTACGCAGAAAACGCGCTGTCATGGCAATCTTCGGCAGGGCAATGGATAATGCCGGAAACAGAAGATAGCCAAGAAAGCCTCTGAAATCCTCCTGATAGCTGACATAGCCGCCGGGGGAAAAGACCTTTAATACGATACCAAAGAGAAAGGTTACGAGAATCCCCAGAAAAAAGGATGGTATCGCCATGGTTGCCTGTGTCAGGGCCCCCAGCATCGCATCCAGTATACGGCTGCTGCTTTTTGCCCACAGGACTCCCAGCGGGATGGAAATTACGACAATCAGAAGCATTGACATGGCAGCCAGCCAGAGCGTCACGGGCAGCTTATCACCGATTAGCTCCTTCACCGGCATCATTTCATTCATATTTTTGGAATAGCGGTAGCTGACACCGAAGTCCCCGCGGAGCACCTCACCCGCCCATGAAAAATAGCGCACCACCGGCGGTCTGTCCAGCCCCAGCTCCTCCCTGAGCTGTTCCTCCAGCTCCGGCGTCGCCTCCGTCCCCAGAATGGAGGTCACCACATCTCCGGGAATTACCTGAAAGGCAAGGAATGCCGCCACGGAAACAAGAAACAATGTCATAATGAGAGTCAGAACCTTTTTAGCAATATATTTCACGGACGACACCTCCTTTCTCCTTCTTTTACTTTGTGTAGTAAACCGTACTCATATCCTGAACATACACGGGATAGAATTTATAGCCCGCAAGCTCTTTGCTGATAGCCGTTGTGTTGGCAGGCACCTGAATAAAGGCACTCCCCGCCTCATCGCAGAGAATCTCCTGCAGCTGCGCGTAGAAGCCTGCCTTCTCCTTTTCATTACGACTTTCCTGCGCCTTCTCATAGAGCGCATCGTACTCCGCGTTTGTGAAGTTAATAAAATTCTTTTTGGAGTCCGACCGGAATCTGTTCAGCAGATAGCCCGGGGTCATATCACAGGTGATGCCGCTGATGGTAGCCTGAAACTGTCTTCCGTTATAAACCTCATCCAGCCATGTCCCCCATTCCATCGCCCTGATGGTGACATTGATGCCTGCTGCCTTGAGCTGCTCTGCCACAACCTCTCCTGTCTGCATATGAAACTCATAGTTGGAGGGAATTGCAATCTCCAGCTCAATCCCATCAGGATAGCCTGCCTCCGTCAGCAGACTCTTCGCCATCTCCACATTCGCGGAAATGCCGTAGACGCCGTTTAAGTCCACATAATTCTCCTTCAGCGTGGGCAGCATTGCAGAGCTGATAAGCGTTCCGTTGCCGCCGGATACGAACTCATTGACCATCTCCTTATCCAGGGCATACAGAATTGCCTGCCGAACCCGCACATCGTCCAACGGCTTCTCGGCATTGTTCAAAAACAATGCCTGCACTACATTGGAGGGCGAGGACACTACCTGAAAGCTGTCCTTTAACTCATTTGCCTGAGAATCCGTCAGATACGCATATATGTCGATGCTTCCGCCCTGCAGCTCCAGCAGCGCGGTATCCGGGCTGTCCGCAATGTGAAACTCCACCCTGTCCAGATAGGGCAGTCCCTTCTGCCAGTATCCGGGATTTTTCTCTACCACAATCCCCTCCTGGGGTGTGTAGGAAACATAAGAAAACGGTCCGGTGCCAATGGGCTCTGCCGCCGCATCCTCCCCGCTTCCCGCAGGAATGATGGCTGCCACGAAGCTGTAAATCAGCTCTGTGTTGGCTGCATCCACTGTCACCTGAACCGTCCTGTCATTCACAATCTCCACGGACTGAATTGCCTTCATGGTGGAAATCAGCGCAGTTCCGTCCAGAAGTCCGGAAACTCTCTCCAGAGAGTATTTCACGTCCTCACAAGTCACCGGATTACCGTTGTGAAAGGTTACGTTGTCCCGAAGATAGAAGGTATATACCAGACCATCCTCCGAGATTTCGTAATCGCTTGCCACCGCGCAAATCAGGTCGCCGTTTTCGTCCGGCTTAACCAGACCTTCAAAAATGTTAAATAGAATTTCCTTAGTTCCTGCCGCCGTTGCTTTATGAGGGTCAAGACTGTCAATATCCTGTTGTATGCCTACAACAACAGAGCCGCCGTATACCGGCTCTCCCTGCACATCAGGGATGCCTGCTGCGGACTCCATAGAGGACTTATCCTCCGAAGACTCTCCTGTGCCGTCTGCGCCACATCCGCCCAGTACAGCCGTTGTCAGAAGTGCCATAAAAAGTAACCTGAAACGTTTCTTCATAATCTGCTCTTCTCCTCTTCGAACTGAAAGTTCCTCTCATTATTCAATTGTCACCCTCATTGTACCATAGAATACATGGTTTGCAAGCATTTTTTGCCGCTAGTTTACCCCGTTTACGCAGTTGTTCATCAGCATGGCGATAGTCATCGGACCGACACCTCCGGGAACGGGCGTAATCGCCTGGCAGTGCGGTGCCACGCTCTCAAAATCCACATCTCCGCAGAGCCTGTTGTTCTCATTTCTGTGAATACCCACATCAATGACAACTGCTCCCTCCTTCACATAATCCGCATCGACCAGCTTCGGCTTTCCCACAGCCACCACCAGAATATCCGCGCGCCTTGTAATCTCCTTCAGATTCCTCGTGCGTGAATGGCATACGGTAACGGTTGCATTCTCACGCAGAAGCAGCATGGACATGGGCTTACCGACAATATTGCTTCTGCCCAGCACGACACATTCCTTTCCCTCGATTTCAATTCCCGAGCGCTTCAAAAGCTGTATGATACCCGCCGGTGTGCAGGAGACAAAGCCCGGTCTTCCGATGCTCAAATTTCCCACGCTGACCGGATGAAAGCCGTCCACATCCTTCTCGGGTGCGATGGCAAGAAGCACCCTCTCCTCGTCAATCGTTTTCGGCAGGGGAAGCTGTACGAGAATGCCGTTTACATCCTCCCTTGCATTCAGCTCCTCTATCAGCCCCAAAAGCTCCTCCTGTGTGGTCTCCTCCGGCAGCTCATAGGCAAGAGAGCGGATACCCACATACTCACACGCCTTCTTTTTGTTGTTCACATACACGGCAGAGGCCGGGTCATTTCCCACCTGAATGACCGCAAGACATCTTTGAATCCCCGCCTCCCTCATGCGCGCTGTCTGCTCCTTCAGCTCGTCCTTAATTTCCTGTGCAATCCTCTTTCCGTCAATAATCTGGTACATCCTGCTTTTCCGTCCTTTCCCTTTTTGTGAAAATCTCTACACCATATCCTCCGCATTATGCTACCTTGCGAGGTCGTAGTAAAGCCCCTTTTTCGCCATCAGCTCCTCATGGGTTCCCTGCTCCGCGATGCCCTTATTACTGATATAAAGGATGCGGTCTGCATTCCTGATTGTGGACAGTCTGTGCGCCACGATAAACGCCGTCTTGTCACGAATCAGCACATCCAGCGCCTTCTGTATCAGCAGCTCCGTCTCCGTGTCGATGGCGCTGGTTGCCTCATCCAGAATGATAACCGAAGGATTCTTCAGAATAATCCTGGCAAAGCTGATGAGCTGCTTTTCGCCCGCAGACAGACCGTTTCCGCGCTCCTCCAAGAAGTGGGAATAGCCTCCGCTTAGCCTGCGGATAAACTTATCCGCAAAGATGGTTTCTGCTGCGGCAATACACTCCTCATCCGTGGCATCCCACCTTCCGTAGCGGATATTGTCAAGCACCGTTCCCTGAAAGATGAAAGGGTCCTGCATCAGCACGCCGACCTCACTCCGCAGGGAATGAAGGGTTACATTCCGCACATCCGTCCCGTCGATGGTAACGCTGCCCGAGCTGACGTCATAAAATCTGGTCAGCATATTGATGACCGTGGATTTTCCTGCACCCGTCGGTCCCACCAGTGCAATGGTCTCGCCCGGCTTCACATGCAGGTCAAAGTTCTCCAGCACATTCTGACCCTCCTCGTAGGCGAAAAACACCTTGTTGAAATCCACCTGACCTCTGATATTCTCCAGCACAACGGCGTCTTCCTTATCCTGAATCTCCGTCGGATAGTCGATTGTGTCAAACACCTGCTCCAGGTTTGAGCTGACCTGCGCCAGCTCCTGAATAATGGTGGAAATCTGGGAAATCGGGGTCTGGAAGTAGCCCATGTACGTCGTAAAGGTGATAACCACACCGGCGGTAATCATGTCGTTTCCGGAAAGAATCAGCGTCAGCGCCACACCATAAATGCACAGGGTTCCGAAATGCCAGAAGGTCTGCACCACCGGGCTGTTTAATCTCGAGCGCTTCACTATCGACCACCACATATTTACGCTCTCCCCGTGAACACTCTTATAGGTTTCCTTGTTGATTTCTATCCGGTTGTAGTTCTTGACAAGCTGCTCTCCCATGATTGATTCCACCAAAAAGGCAGTACGGTTTGAGTTCTTGACACGGTGTGCCGTATACATTCTGCGCAGTCTGGAGCGCATCCAGATGACCACCGTCATCATGGGGATGACCACCGCAAACACCATCCCCGTCAGTATCGGGCTTAGGGAGAGCATGAATACCGTTACCACTACGATTTTTGCAATATAAATGGCAAACATCATCACATAGTTGGAGAAGAAATCTGCCAGTCCGTTGATGTATTCCGTCACCCGCACCACGATTTTCCCATCCGGACGGTTATCAAAATAGTCGAAGGAAAGCTGCTGAAGTCTGTTGAAAATATCCGTCCGTATTCTTGAAATAATGCTGAAGCCCATCTTTCCCATGCTTCTCGCCTGAATAAAGGTGGCAAGAATCTCGACCGCTGCTAAAAGCACCATTCCCGCCCCCAGCAGTACAAGCTGCCTGTAGTCCCTGTTCACGACTACCACATCCACTATCTGCTTCAGCAGTCTTGGCGGCAGAAGGGAAACTACCGAGACAACCAGCATCATGCAGGTCATCAGTGTCAGAAGCTTCTTGTAGGGAAGGATGTATTTCAGGGTTCTTCCCAGCTGCCTGATATCTATCTTTTTTTCAATCTTTTCATCCTCAAAAAAGGTATTTCTCTTAGCCATGATTTTCCTCTCCGTTCTCTCCAGGGCTGTCATAGTCCACCGAGGCGCCCTGTGCCTGCTGTACGTTATACACATGTGCAAAGCTGCCGCCCAGCCGCATCAGCTCTTCAAAGGTGCCACGCTCTGCGACCTCACCGTCACGCATATACAGAATTTCATCGCAATCAACCACGGAAGAAAAGCGATGCGCCGTAATAATCACCGTTTTCTCGGAGAAGTTCTCCCGGATATCCTGTAGCAGAACCCGCTCTGTGTTGACATCCAGCGCACTGGTTGAATCATCCAGCACAAAGATGGGAGCATTTTTGTGGAAGGCTCTGGCAATCGACACTCTCTGCTTCTGTCCGCCGGAAATTCCAAGTCCTCTCTCGCCGACAATCGTTTTATACCTGTCCGCCAGTGCATCAATAAACTTGCTCGCCTGCGCATGCTCGGCTGCCTTCGTCACCATGCGCTCATCAATGTCCGGTCTGCTGAAGGCAATGTTCGACTCTATGGTGTTGGAAAACAGGAATACATCCTGAAACACATAAGAATACATATCCCTTAGGTTTTTCAGTTCAAACTCCTTTATGTCGTGCCCGTCAACAGTGATGCTTCCCGACGTAATGTCATGAATGCGCACCAGTGCCTTTAAGAGAACACTCTTTCCCGACCCAGTCTCTCCCACAATTCCAATCTTCTTTCCGTAGGGAATACTGAGGCTGACACGCTTCAAAACGTCCTGCCCCTCTATCTGCAGGGAAACATCCTTAAGCTCAATGTCGGGCGTGTCACAGTGCAAATCTGCCCTGCTGCCGTCCGGCACCCTGCTGCTCTTCTCCATAAAGTGCTTCAGCGCAAGCCCTGCTATTGCCTGCTGCTGCATATTAAAGATATGGTTGTTTACCTCGGTGATATTGTTCATCAGCCGCATCACATAGGTGGAGGAGGCAAGGATATATCCCACGGTCATGTGCCCCTGCATTACAATGACGGCACCGATGATAATCGTCCCGATGTAAGCTATCTGCTGCATGGACTGTCTGGTCAGGTCAAACTTAGAGGAAAGCCATATCTGCTTCAGCCTTGCCTGCAAAAAGCCGGTATTGACCGCCTCGAACTTTTCCTTCTCCAGCTCCTCGTTGGTAAAGGAGCGCACAATGCGCACTGCCGCTATATTCTCCTGAGTTACCCGGTTCATCTCAGAGCTCCGCGCACGGATATTCTTAAAATTCTCCCTTGCCTGCTTCTTGAAGTTTAACACCGTAATCGCCAGAAAGGGCAGAAGAAGCAGCGGCAGTCCGAGAAAGGCGAGGTTTATTTGGGAAATCAGAACCAGCGTTGTCACCAGCACAAAAATGGCATCGCAAAAATAGGGAATGCGATGCGAAAACATTTCCTTAAACATGATGGTATCGTGGTTGAGAATCTGCAGCAGCTCTCCGGAGTTATAATCCGCAATCGTCTCCGAGTCAAGCTCCATAAGCTTTCCGTAGGTCTCATAGCGCAGCCTTGTCTCCAGCCGCAGTCCAACCCATTCCTGCAGCAAATCCCTCAGATAAATCAGGACAATGCGCAGTGAAATCATCAGTCCGTAGACGAGAGCCACCGAAAAGAACAGCCGCATGCTATGTACTTCACCGTAGCGCCCCGTCAGCAGAAAGTGAAACATTCCCCCGCTCTCCGGAGTCACCTCTCCCTTTTGTATGACAAAGTCAATCAGAAGCCCTGACAGAAGCGGCAGCAGCAGCTCCGCAAAGAGCCCGAGAATACTCAGAAGCTCTGCCAGCACTGCCAGAGGCATACTCCTTTTAAAATGTTTAAATCCAAATTTTAGCGTTTCCATCGCAATCCCCGCTTTTCCTCATTCTGTATCTTTCTGTAAATATTTCTGGTACAACGCAACCTGATCATAGATGCACTGCCAGCTGCTGCCCGCACCCGCCGTCACGCACAGATACTCCTTCCCGCTTCCGTCCGTCGCCAGACTCGCCGCACAGCTGCCTGACTGATTCACGAAGCCTGTCTTTCCGCAAATCACCTCGCCGTGCGTATCCCGGTCCTCAATGCGTCGCAAAAACCAGTTGGAGATGAGCAGTCCGTCCGAATGCTGCATCGTCGGTGTCGTGGTGTAGGTATGCGCTGAGAGCACCTCTCTGCAAAAGCCGCTGTCAGCCGCCGTCTTCAGCATCACTGCCATATCGTATGCCGTAGAATAATGCTCCTCATCGTACAGCCCGACACAGTTCGTGAAATGACTCGTGCCAGAGAGCTTAAGCTCTGCAAGCTTCTCATTCATCAGCTCCACAAATCCCTCCTGTGACCCCGCAACGTAGCACGCCAGTCCCAGCGCAGCGTCACCGCCTGACGGCAGAACCGTTCCGTAGAACAAGTCCCGCACCGTCACCTCTTCTCCCACTTCAAAGCCGACATTACTGCACTCATGCACATAGCTGTAATCCGTAATCTCGATTGTTATGGTAAAGGTGTCATCCAAAACAGGGACACTCTCCCAGTCCTCTCCGGTAAGCCCCAGCTCGTCAGCCGCCACAAGCACCGTCAGTATCTTTGTCATGGATGCCGGATTCATTCTTGTCTTTGCACCCTTTCCGGCGACAATCCGTTCCTGCCCGACATCAATCAATACACCGTATTCACTGACTATCTCCTCTCCAAAGCCCTCTGTCGCCGCGTCTCCTTCGGCTGAAAACACCGTCTCCTCCGGTATGTCCGGCAGCTGCGGTTCTAAGACATCTGTTGCCGTCTCCGCAGCCGGCGCTGAAGCGCTCTGGCTGCTGCCTGCGTCCTTCGGTATGCCGCCTCCCTGTCCGTCCTCCGGCGTGACATTTTCCTGTCCGTTCTCTGACGTGTCGTTTTCCTGTCCGCCCTCCGGCGTGATGCCTCCCTGTCTTTCCTCCGAGGCTTTTCCCGCCGTAGCGGGGCTGCTTTTTTTGTCTTCCTTCCCGGAGGATGCACTGGAATGTGTATGCGACACATTCACCCCGATACAGATCCCCAGTACCACCGCTACTACAGCCGCCGGTATCACGCACCTCTGACGCAGCTGCGCCAACCTCTTTTCCCGCTGCATTCTCTCTATGCGCTGCCTGCGCCGCCGCTGCCTTAGCTCCTCCGCAGTCGCATCTTCCTCAACGCTTTGCTCTATTCTCTCTTCCGTCATCTTCTCCATCCGTCACTTTTTCCGCTTATCATTCTTCTTACTTCTGTTCCTCTCGCCTTTGTTTCTCTCGCCTTTGTTCCTTTTGCTGCCTCTCCGGACTTATTTTCAGCCAGAGACGCTCTGCCGTCAGCAAAAATCATTCCCGTTCCCCTCAGGAGCGCAGCACACTCTTGATATTTTCATCCACCCGCTCTGCGCCGCTCTTATAATTCTGCTTCTCCTCCTCTGAAAAGTTTCTAAAGCACACGGAGGCAAAATCCTTTTCTGCCTGTTCCGAATCCCGCAGTACCGCAGCTGCCTCTTTAAGAATCACAAAACACCTTTTGCGCCGCTCTCTTTTTAGCATTCCTCTCTTTTCCAGACGCTGCACGGCACCGCCAACGCTCCGCTTTGCAAGTCCCGTAAGCTCAGCCAGCTGCTCCGTTTCCGTAATATTCACTCCCCGATTTAAGTAAAGCAGAACCATAACCTCTTCCAATGTAATGTCATTCTTTAACGCCACCACCTCACAGCAGCGCTCCCAGAGCTTTCTGCGGCGATACTGTTCCATTGGAAAGCCGTCCTGCTCCACCGCCTCCGGGATACAGAAGGACTGTCTCTCCTGCCCCAGCTTCACGCTGCCCGGCAGCAGTGCCGGCGGTACAAAGCCGTCCTTGGCGTAGGTCAGGAAAAATTTCTGGAGCTGAAAGCGGATATTGTCATAGCTTTCCTCATCGTAAAGCGCCTTGTAAAACTGCTGATAATATTCAAATACAGTGAGCTTCATCCTGATGGTGTTGTTGATGCTTGCCCCCTGGCTGTTGACCAGACTGCCCTTTGTTTTTACATAATAGTACACCGGAACCTGCAGTGCATATATGGTTCTGCAATGCCTGATGTATTCCAGATTAAAGATAAAGTCCTCGCACCAGCTGATGCCCGGGTCCATGCGCAGCTGCAATTTTTCCACCAGCTCCCGGTGATAAAATTTGTTCCATAAAACCCCATAATAAAAGTCTGCCGGGTTTTCCATCATGAAGCCCGCAAACTCCTCCCGGGTCAGGATTTCTCCTTTTTCTATGTCGCCCTTATGTGACAGCTTATCGCCTACTACACGATAAAAATCTGCAATTACCATGTCACAGCCGCTGCTCTCGGCGCTCTGCACAAAGAGCCTCGTCGCATCCGGTGTCAGCCAGTCATCGGCATCCAGAAACTGAAGATATTTTCCCTTTGCCTCACCCATTGCACGGTTTCTGCTGTCTGACACACCGGAATTTTCCTTGTGTATCACCCGTACCCGCTCATCCCTCTTTGCGTAACCGTCACATATAAGGGCTGAACCGTCCGTGCTGCCGTCATTCACCAAAATCAGTTCAAAGCTTTCATATTCCTGTGCCAGGACACTGTTGACACAGCGCTCCAGATAAGCTTCCGCATTATAAACGGGCACAATCACCGAAACCAACGGACTCATTGTAGCACCCTGCCTTTCTCCCTCATCTTTCCTTTTATGTCTGTCTACAGCCTTCCCGAAGCCGCCTTCTGTGGCTGCACGCTCAGAGCTTCTCCTTTGGAAACAGCGTGCGAAAGTGCTCCAGCCTTTCATAAAATTGCCTGTAAAACCCTTCCTCCGTGCAATAGTCCGTCATAAAGAAGAGCTGCAGCAGCGCCATGTTCATCTGCTTTATCTTCTCCTGATTCTCCTCTCCCGTCACAGCCTGCTCCACCGCCTTTAACAGGGCGTGCCACGCACAGACAAAGTTATGGTTTTCACGCTGCTTCGGGGTATCAATCCATTTTGACACTTTTATCTTGGAGCGGTTTTCGGCATTACATTCTCCGATTTGCAGAAAATATTTGAAATCACCGTTCTCATAATAACGCCCCAGAGGAAACAGTCTGCATATTCCGGGGCGGCAGCCGTGAATGGAGCAGCGTCCGTCCTGCCCGAGAAAGGCGCAGCCATCTTCTTCTCCTATCATCTTGAGGTTCGGCAGGATGCATCCGTCCACCACATTCAGCTCTACCTTTTCCTCCGCCAAAAGCTGAGACAGGGATTTCCCCGTCCCGCACTGAAGCCTGTAAACGTCATAGGGGTCCAGAATGACAGACCTTCCCATCCCCCGGCAGCATTTTGAACAGCCTCTACAGCCGTGACAGTCTGCCTTCACCATGTCATTGATGCCATATAACCGCCCGTCAGAAATCTCTTCCAGACTGACATTACGCTTCATATTTCTTCTCCAAATTTCTGTATTCTTCCTCTGTAATCGAGAGGATTCCGCCATGTCGCTTTTTTGTGACACCCATGTCAAATTCAGTGTCATCCATTATTCGGAACTCGCCGCTTTGCAGATTGCTGCTCACAAGAGGGAGATAACCCCTTCCTGTCGCAAAACGGTCTACCATCAGACACCATTCCTCCCTGTCATGGAATCTGACAATTTCCGGTCCCTCCACTCCGTAGAGGTGTGCCAGCGTTTCCGATTTTACTTCCCTAAAATCCTCCGGTCTCAGCGTAGGTGAAAAATCCACACAGATATTCTTAGTTGTTTCATCCTTGGTATACCTGTAGTACCCCTCTTTTGCCTTAATCACGGTGCTGTCTATGACATGGTTTTCCTTTTCCAAAAAGAGAAAGGGCGTTTTAAAGCTCTTAAAGTCCTTTGTGTATGCCGCATATATTCTCTGCTTTTCCTTCACCATGGATGCCCAGAATACCAGCGCCGCACACTCTTGCTCATCATAGATTGCCTCAGGTGCCCAGACGCAGCCCGCACCCTCCACACCGACTGTGCGCGCCTGCGGTCCGCTCCATGTAAGCAAATCTTCCGATTCCCATACCAGAATATCCCTGCTTCCGGCAAACTGTGCCGCCTGCCAGCCCTTTCCCGCTTCAATGCGTAAATCTGTGGCAATCAGGAAAAATTTTTCCCCGCCGTTCTCCTCCACAGGCATCCGCAACAGAAAGGGGTCTCTTGCCCCCGCCTCTCCTATCGTGCTTCGCAGCACCGGTTTCCCGCCGTTTAAGTCATGCCAGTGCAGCAAATCTCTGCTCAAAGAAAAATAAATCTGCTCTCCATCCTTCTGCTCGCCGATGAAATGAGCAAACAAATATCCGCCCTCGCACATCCGCTCTACCTGCTCTCCTTCATCGCCATTATCTCTTTCAGGCTCTCCGTGTAGGATGCTCTTGCCACACCGTACTCCGTTACAATACCCGCAATCAGTTCGTGGTCTGTCACGTCAAACGCCGGATTATAGACCTTTACTCCTTCGGGTGCCATGCGCTCCTTGTACCACATCTCCGTAATCTCATGCTCCGGGCGTTCCTCAATATGAATTTCAGCCCCGGTCGGAGTTGCCATGTCAATAGTAGAGGTCGGTGCGCAGATATAAACGGGCACTCCGTAATGCTTCGCCACGGTTGCCACCACAGAGGTACCGATTTTATTCGCAGTATCGCCGTTTGCCGCCACTCTGTCGCAGCCGACAAACACCGCCTGCACCAGCCCTTTCGACATGACATTTGCCGACATATTGTCGCATATCAGCGTGACATCCACCCCTGAGGAATGCAGTTCAAATGCAGTCAGTCTTGCCCCCTGCAGAAGCGGTCTGGTTTCATCTGCAAAGACATGGAAATTATATCCCCTCTCCTGTCCCAGATAAATCGGTGCCGTTGCCGTTCCATATTTGATAGTTGCAAGTTGTCCTGCATTGCAGTGCGTCAGGATGCCGTCTCCCGGTTTTACCAAAGAAAGTCCGTTTTCGCCGATTTTACGGCATACCTCAATGTCCTCATCCCGAATACGCAAAGCCTCCTGATGCAGGATTTCCTTCACTTCCTCTACTGTTTTTCCGTCCTCGCATCCCGCCTTCAGTGCCACTTTCTCCATCCGCTTAAGTGCCCACGAAAGATTCACCGCCGTGGGTCTTGCCGAATCCAGATAGTCCTTATATTCCCGGAATTTTGTCAGAAAATCTTCAAAGCTCTCCGCATTGATTTCCTTTGCCAGCACATAGATTCCCATTGCTGCTGCCACTCCGATTGCAGGAGCACCCCGCACCTTCAGCAGATAAATTGCGTCCCAGATTTCCTGTGCCGACTTTAAGGCAATCAGCTCTGTTTTCCCCGGCAGCAGAGTCTGGTCGATAATCACAACCGCATTTCTCTCCTCATCCAATGCAACCGTATCATAGCTCATAATGTTTTTCTCTGCACCCATCCTGATTCCTCCTAAGTTTTCCTATGCTTTCCTTTCTTTGCCATTCTGATGCCTCCGCCAGTTTCCCCGGCTTTCTCTCTTTCCCGTAGTCTGTAACACAATCAAAAAAATTATATCAATTTGTAGGACAAACTGCAAGCACCTATCCGCTTTCTGTGTTTCTGTGTTTCCCGAAAATCTGCTCGTAAGCCTGTAAGCTCAAGAAGCTTCCGGCAGTTGCAGGCATTGGATAAATATGGTATACTGGCTTCACCGACACATAACAGGAGGGAAGCTATGCACAGAAACGTAATCGTAGGGCAGTCCGGTGGACCGACCGCCGTCATCAATTCCAGTCTCGTAGGCGTGTACAAGACCGCAAGAGACAGGGGAGCAGGAAAAATATATGGTATGCTGCACGGCATTCAGGGACTGCTGGCAGGACAGTATGTCGATTTGTCCGAGCACATCAGGACTGACCTCGACATGGATTTGTTAAAAAGAACTCCTGCCGCTTTTCTCGGCTCCTGCCGCTATAAGCTGCCGGAGGTTTCTCCCGAAAATGAAATTTATCGGAAGATTTTTGCCCTGCTGGAGCAGTTGGATATTGAAGCCTTCTTTTATATTGGAGGCAACGATTCCATGGATACCATTCGCAAGCTTTCCGACTATGCCCTTCTGATTAACAGCAGTATCCGCTTTGTGGGAGTGCCGAAGACCATCGACAATGATTTGGCATGCACAGACCATACACCCGGTTTCGGCAGCGCTGCAAAATACATTGCCACCGTCACCAAGGAGGTCATACGCGACAGTCTCGCCTACGACATCACCTCCGTCACCATCTTAGAAATCATGGGGCGAAACGCCGGCTGGCTCACGGCTGCCGCCGCCCTCGCAAAGGGGGAAGACTGTGAGGGTGTAGACATGCTGCTGCTTCCGGAGCTGCCTCTCGATATCGACCGCTTTGTGGAAAAGGTGAGAAGTCTGCTCTCCGAAAAAAAGAGTATTGTTATCGCCGTCTCGGAGGGAATCCGTCTGGCAAACGGTCAGTTTGTCTGCGAGCTCGTCTCTCACTCTGACGCGGTGGATGCTTTCGGTCACAAGCGGATGCAGGGTGCTGCAAGATGTCTGGCAGACACCTTAGGCGACAGACTCGGCATCAAAACCCGTGCCATTGAGCTCAATACACTCCAGCGCTGCGCCGCGCATATGTCCTCCCGTGTGGATATCACCGAGGCGTTTCAGGTCGGCGGAGCTGCCGTCAGGGCCGCCTTTGACGGCAAGACGGGCATTGTTACTACCCTGCAGAGACTTTCCGATGACCCCTATCTCTGTGTTACCTCCTTCAGCGATGTGCGGCAGGTGGCAAACATCGAGAAGAAGGTTCCCCTCGAATGGATTACGGAAGACGGTATCTCCGTCTCAGACGAGCTTGTGCATTACATAAGACCCCTGATTCAGGCAGAGCTTTCTCCCGTCATGGTAGACGGTCTGCCCAGGCATTTAAGGGTTACCCTGTAACCGCGCGAAAGCTCTCCGGCTGCTCTTTAAAGAGTTACCCGCGCGGTTAATTATCCGAATACTTTATAATCAAAAGAGCGAAGCGCAAAATTGCCGCTTCGCTCTTTGACATTCTGTTTCTTTGTTTTTGTCCATAGCCTCTACTGCTTGTTTGCCATCTCAGCGCGCAGCTTTTCGGTCAGGGCGGGAAGAATCTTGTTCAGGTCTCCTACAATACCATAGTCAGCCACATCAAAGATGGGCGCTGTCTCATCCTTGTTGATTGCGATGATAACATCAGACTCCTCCATACCAGCCAGATGCTGGATAGCACCGGAAATACCGATTGCAAAGTAAACGTTGGGACGAACCGTCTTCCCTGTCTGTCCTACCTGAAGCTCCTTGGGTTTCCAGCCTGCATCCACAACCGCACGTGAGCAGCTCACCGTACCGCCCAAAGCCTCTGCCAAATCCTCCAGCAGCTTAAAGTTCTCAGCACTTCCCACTCCACGACCGCCGGATACCAGAATCTTTGCATCCATAATATCAGCGGTGTCCGCTACTGCCTTTACTACCTTAAGAATCTCTACATACTTATTATCAGGCGTAAAGCCGGGATTGAACTCCTCCACATTTGCCTTTGCACCTGCATTCTTCTCCCTCTTCTGCATAACGCCGGGACGGACCGTTGCCATCTGAGGGCGAAAATCAGGGCAGGCGATGGTTGCGATGGTGTTACCGCCGAAGGCGGGACGGGTCATCAGCAGCTGATTGTGCTTCTGCTCCTTGCCGGGAACAGGATTTATCGGGAAATCGCCAATCTCCAGCTGT
Source organism: uncultured Acetatifactor sp. (assembly GCA_964475665.1). Classification (GTDB taxonomy): domain Bacteria; phylum Bacillota; class Clostridia; order Lachnospirales; family Lachnospiraceae; genus Acetatifactor. The sequence goes on from CAYZAU010000013.1 coordinate 43,184, forward strand.
GTACAGTCTGCCGTCAGTCCGGTATGGATTCTCGCGGAAACACGGGGACCGAGATCACGGCCGATTGCCGTTGCTCCTACCAGAAAGATTTCGGGCTTATACTTATTGATAACCGATGCCAGTGCGTGCGCATATGGCTCTGTTCTGTACTCCTTCAGTTCAGGGTCATCCACTACGATTACCTTATCCGCGCCATATTCTGCCAGTTCATCTGCCAATGCCTTAACATCACTTCCAACCAGAACAGCAGTTACCTCAGTGCCAAGAGCCTCCGCCAAATCCTTTCCCTTGCCAATCAGCTCAAACGCAATGCTGTTGATTACATTGTCCACCTGCTGCGCAAAGACATATACGCCTTTATATTCTTCCAAATTCATTGTTTTCTCCTCCAAATTAGTCTTAAACAATATGTTTCTCTTTCAACTTGCCTACAATATAGTCTACAGCCTCTGTAGAGTCCAGAGCAACCTTCTCACCTGCGCCCTTTCTGACCTTATCGGAAGCCTTTGCAATCTGGGTAGGAGAACCCTTCAGACCTAAGTTGGAATCCTCAACATCCTTTAAATCAGCTCTGCCCCAGACAGTAATCTCTGCCTTGCAGGCATCAAAGATTCCGCCGGGTGTCATATATCTGGGCTCGTTCAGCTCAGCCAGCGCCGTCACCAGGCAGGGCATCTTAGCCTTCAGTACATGGTATCTGTCATCAAACTGACGCTCCACGATAACGCAGTCTCCCTCTACCTTCAGATTCTGTGCATAGGAAATCACGGGAATATTCAGATGCTCGGAAATCTGGGGACCAACCTGTGCGGTGTCTCCGTCAATTGCCTGACGTCCCGTAATAATCAAATCATAGTCCAGATTGCGCAGCGCTCCTGCCAGTGTCTGGGAGGTAGCCCATGTGTCCGCACCGCCAAGCACTCTGTCGGTCACCAGAATACCCTTATCCGCTCCCATCGCCAGAGCCTCACGGAGAACATCCTCCGCCTTGGGAAGGCCCATGGTCAGAACCGTTACCTCTGCGCCATACTGATCCTTCAGTCTCAGGGCTGCCTCCAGGCCTGCCTTGTCATCAGGGTTCATAATCGTCATCATCGCAGCTCTGTCCAGAGTACCGTCGGGATTGAACTTTACGCCGCCCTTGGTATCAGGAACCTGTTTAATACAAACAACAACCTTCATTGTATTTTCCACTCCTTATTATTCATATTCGTTTCGTTACAGCTCCATCTTACTTCAGCAGTGCTGCGGAAATAACCATTCTCTGAACCTCACTGGTTCCCTCATAGATTTCGGTAATCTTCGCATCACGCATCATACGCTCCACATCGTACTCTCTTGTGTAACCATATCCGCCATGCAGCTGAACCGCCTTAGTGGTAACCTCCATGGCAACCTCTGCTGCATACAGCTTCGCCATGGCAGCCTCCTCAGAATAGGAAACCTTGGGATTAAGCGCAAACTCAGCCTTTTTCATTGCCGCCTTATACACAAGCAGCTGCGCAGCCTGCACCTTTGTTGCCATGTCAGCCAGCTGGAACTGTGTGTTCTGGAAGCTGCTGATGGATTTACCAAACTGCTTTCTCTCCTTTGTATAAGCGACTGTTCTCTCCAGCGCTCCCTCCGCAATGCCGAGTGCCTGTGCGGCAATGCCGATACGTCCGCCATCCAGCGTGTGCATTGCAATCTTAAAGCCTGCTCCCTGCTTACCCAGCATATTTTCCTTCGGGATACGACAATCCGTGAAAATCAGCTCATAGGTAGAAGAACCGCGGATACCCATTTTTTTCTCCTTTGTACCGAAGGAAAAACCGGGCGTTCCCTTCTCTACAATAAATGCGGAAATCTCCTTCAGCTTTCTGTTGCCCTTCTCGATAATTCCGGTAACCGCAAAAATAATATAGACATCCGCTTCCTTACCGTTGGTAATAAAAATCTTGGAGCCGTTAATAACCCACTCGTCTCCGTCCAGAGCTGCCTTTGTCTGCTGCCCCTGCGCATCCGTTCCGGCGCCGGGCTCCGTCAGTCCGAAGGCTCCCAGCTTCTCGCCCTTTGCAAGAGGAACCAGATACTTCTGCTTCTGCTCCTCTGTGCCGTAGGTAAGAATCGGGTCACAGCAAAGCGATGTGTGAGCAGAAACGATAACGCCCGTCGTACCGCATGCCTTGGAAAGCTCCTCTACACACAACACATAGGTCAGTGCATCACAGCCCTGTCCGCCGTATTCCTTGGGAATGGGAATTCCCATAAAGCCGTTTGCAGCCATTTTCTCCACGGTTCCTCTGGGGAAAATCTCGGTTTCATCAACCTCCTGTGCCAAAGGCCTGACCTCTTTCTCGGCAAACTCCTTAAAAAGAGTCCGCGCCATTTCATGTTCCTTGCGCAACGTAAAATCCATGATTTACCTTCCTCCGTTTTTGTCATAAATAATCGCTTCTTTTTTCATCGCCTCTGAACGAAACGCAGTCAGTGACCTCTCCCTCTTTTACCGGACGAGACCACTGACGCAGCAGTTTCCCTAAAATCGCCTATTTTGCGTAGTTGTAGAAGCCCTCGCCGGTCTTCTTTCCCAGCTTGCCTGCGCGAACCATCTTTCTCAAAAGAGGTGCAGGAGCATACTTGGATTCGCCTGTCTCGGCGTAAATAACCTCCATAATTGCCAGCACAATGTCCAGACCGATATAATCGCCCAGCGCCAGCGGTCCCATGGGATGATTTGCCCCCAGCTGCATTGCCACATCGATATCCGCAACGGATGCAACGCCTGCCGCATATACATTGATTGCCTCATTAATCATGGGAATCAGAATTCTGTTTACAACAAAGCCTGCTGCCTCATTGACCTCTACGGGTGTCTTTCCGATTTCAGCAGCGATTGCCTTAATCTTTTCAACCAGCTCTGCCGGTGTATTGGCTCCGGCAATCACCTCTACCAGCTTCATTCTGTCTGCAGGATTAAAGAAGTGCATTCCAATCAGGGGACGATCCAGACCGTTACCCATTTCCGTGATGGAAAGGGAGGAGGTGTTGGAAGCAAAAATACAATCCTTCTTTACGATCTGCTGCAGCTCTGCAAAGGTCTGCTTCTTAATCGCCATATTCTCAGGGCACACCTCGATAACCAAATCACACTCCGTGCAGATATCCTTAAGACCGGTTACAATCTTTGCTGCAACCGCATCCGCCTTCTCCTGTGTAATCTTCTCCCTGCCTACCAGAAAATTCAGGTTCTTCAGAATCTTTGCCTTGCCTGAGTCGGCAAACTCCTGCTTAATGTCGCAGAGGCAAACCTCGTAACCGTCCGTCATCGCAAATGCCTGTGCGATTCCCGCACCCATGGTGCCCGCACCGATAATACCTACCTTCATATCAAAATCCTCCTGTCTTGTTTTCTACGCGTTCTTAAAAGGCGCCTTGACCTTCTCCTTGTTCTTGTCAAGGAAGAATGCCATACCGTATCTCTGATCCTGTGTCTCAAAGCAGCTGCCAAAAATCTTTTCCTCAATCACGATTGCCGTGTCCATATCCGCATCAAGCCCCTCGTTGATTGCCTTCTTACAGCCTCTCACGGCGATGGGAGCATTCTTTGCTATGCTTACCGCCATCTTCTCTGCGGCGGCTAAAAGCACTTCTCCGGCAGTTTTTACGACATTGCCCTCCGCATCCGTCTCTGCGGAAAACACCTGATTCACCAGACCGATGCGATATGCCTCATCCGCCTTGATATTTCTTGCAGTGTAAATCATCTGCTTTGCAATACCTGCTCCGACCAGTCTTGCCAGCCTCTGCGTGCCGCCAAAGCCCGGGGTGATGCCCAGTCCGACCTCCGGCTGTCCAAACACTGCATTATCGGAGCAGAGCCTGATATCGCAGCTCATGGAAAGCTCACAGCCTCCGCCGAGCGCAAAGCCGTTTACGGCTGCAATCACGGGGATGGGGAAGGTCTCCAGTCTGCGGAACACATCGTTTCCCTTCTTTCCGAAAGCCTCTCCCTCTTCCTTTGTCAGACTGCTCATCTCGCCGATATCTGCACCGGCAACAAAGGACTTTGAACCGGCACCGGTCAGAATCAGACAGCGAACCTCGCCCAAATCCACCTCATCCAGAGCTGCATCCAGCTCCTCCAGCACCTGAGAATTCAACGCATTCAAAGCCTTCTCACGGTTGATGGTGATAGTTGCGATATTTCCCTTCTGCTCATACAAAATGAAATCCATTCTTCCTCCTTCTGGCACCAAAGCCCCTTGACAGCCTGTGCCTTTCGCGTCCTTAGTCCTCTATCCTTACGATGGTAGAGCAGCCCATTCCGCCGCCGATACACAGCGTTGCAAGACCGGTCTTTGCTCCTCTTGCCTGCATCTCATGCAACAGAGTAACCAGAATACGACAGCCGGATTCTCCCACGGGATGTCCCAGGGCTATTGCTCCTCCGTTGGGGTTCAACTGCTTCTCTACATCAATGCCGAGGTCTCTGCCCACCGCGATGGACTGAGCTGCAAACGCCTCATTTGCCTCAATAATGTCAAAGTCCTCAATCTTCATCCCCGTCTTTGCCATCACCTTTCTGGTGGAATAAACGGGACCGATACCCATTACCTCGGGACGGCAGCCTGCCAGCGCACCTGCCACAAAGGTAGCCATCGGCTTTACGCCCAGCTCCTTTGCCTTCTCCTCACTCATCACGACAATCGCTGCAGCACCGTCATTGATGCCGGAAGCGTTTCCTGCGGTAACAAAGCCGTCCTTGTTGATTGTGCGCAGCTTTGCAAGCCCCTCCATGGTGGTTCCGGGACGGGGACCCTCATCCACCTTGAACTCGATGACTTCCTTTTTCTTTTTTACCATCACGGGAACAATTTCCGCATCAAAGGCACCTGCCTTCTGTGCAGCCTCCGCCTTATTCTGGCTGTTGACGGCAAAGGCATCCAGCTCCTCGCGGGTAATTCCCCACTCGCGGCAGATATTGTCTGCGGTCTGAATCATATGGTAATCGTTGAAGGCATCCCAGAGGGCATCATTTACCATGGTATCTACCAGCGTGCCATTATTCATGCGGTATCCGAAACGGGCCTGCGGTACGGCATAGGGAGCCATGGACATATTCTCCATACCACCTGCCACAACGATATCAGCATCGCCTGCCATAATCATCTGTGCCGCCTGATTCACGCAGTTTAAACCGGAGCCGCACACTACATTCATGGTGACGGCGGGAACCTCAACGGGAAGTCCTGCCTTGATGGATGCCTGACGGGCTACATTCTGTCCCTGTCCTGCCTGAATTACACAGCCCATGTAAACCTGATCAACCTGCTCAGGGCTGACACCGGCTCTGTTCAAAGCCTCCTTTATTACAATCGCTCCGAGCTCAGCAGCGGGGGTAGTACTCAGTGCACCTCCCATGGTACCGATTGCAGTACGACATGCACCAGCCAAAACTACTTTCTTTGCCATTTGTTTTCCTCCATTTTGATGTTTGCTTTATGATTGTTATTTTTTTATCACATCAACTTCGATAAAAGTGTAACATAGTCCGCAATGATTTGCAACGGCTTTTCAAAAAATTTGACAAAAAAATAACAAAAGAATTTTCAGCTAAGCCTTTCGCCATAAATCAGCATATGAAACAGGCGGGAGACATATTCGCTCCCGCCTGTTTCATATGCTTTTTCTGTTCCATACGTCGGCAGCGCTGCCGCAGCTTACTGCCGTCCGCCGTACTTTTCGATACCTCATCAGGTCTCAGGCTCAATCAGACCATAGGTGTCACCCTTACGCTTATACACCACATTCACCTGATCCGTCTCCGCATTGATAAACACGAAGAAATTGTGTCCCAAAAGCTCCATCTGGATGCAGGCATCCTCCGGATACATCGGTTTGATGTCAAACCTCTTGGTGCGGACAATCCTGATTTCTTCCTCATCCATATAATCATTTTCCACATAAAGTCTGCTGAAGTCACCTGCTGCCTGCTGCTTGTCCACAATCTTATTCTTGTACTTTTTCAGCTGACGCTCTATGATTTCCTCCACCAAATCAACGGAAACATACATATCGTTGCTGACCTGCTCAGAGCGGATGATATTTCCTTTTACGGGAATGGTAACCTCAATCTTCTGACGATCCTTTTCCACGCTCAGGGTAACATGTGCTTCTGTATCCGGGTTGAAGTACTTTTCAAGCTTTCCGATTTTCTCCTCAACCGCCGCTTTTAAACCGGGTGTAACCTCAATATTTCTGCCTACAATAATGAATTTCATACAAATCACCCTTTCTAGTTGTTTATTGTGTAATCATTATAGCATATTCCGCTTCGGTTTTGCAACAATTTAGCTTGTTTTTTACTTGTTTTTGACATTAACCGTGTCAAGTCAAATTTCGACATTTATCCTCTTTTTTCGTTTTTTATGAGAACTTCACAAAACAGGCGTTCCGTTTCTCCATCCCCTTCACAGTGTATAAAAGCTGTGGATAATGTGTATAACTTGGTGTATAAATTGCTTTTACGGCATTTTCCGTATTTTCTCATGTGGATAATCCCAAACTTGTCTTCACACGGTTTTAATCGTTATCCCGTCTGTTCTGTTTTTTTTGTGAATTTTGCACAGCGCGCCATTTGCAATGGTACTTTTTTCACAGATGCAATATTTTGAAAACTTACATAATTGCCGCAAGGGAACGCAAAGCCGTACCCCATGCATAAGGTACGGCTTTACCTTCTTCCCGCTACTTTTAGAAGATTCTTCTGATTGCAAGTATGGTTCTGTAATCTGCCCGAGAGACCTTGATACCGTCCTTCTTGTTGGAGGCATGGACAATCTGTCCGTTCCCGATATACAGTGCCACGTGTCCGGAGTAACAAATCAAATCTCCCGGTGCTGCCTCGTCAAGGCTTGCAACCGCAGAGCCCTGACTGCGGTCGGAGGCTGAAGAATGCGGCAGGCTGACACCAAAGTTTGCATAAACGCTCATCACAAAGCCGGAACAGTCAGCGCCGTTCGTCAGGCTGCTTCCACCGTATACATAGGGATTTCCCACAAACTGCAGTGCATACTCCGCAACAGCCACGCCCATCTCGCTTCCCTCGCCCACGGAGTAGGTCACCGGTGTCTGGCTCGCTGCCGCCTTCGGTGCACTTGCTGCCGCTGCCGCTCTTGCCTTTCTGCGCTCCTCCGCTTCCTTTGCAAGACGCGCTGCTTCCTCCTCCTTGGATTCTGCCTGAACAAACTCGCTGTGAAGCTCCACATAATCGGTAGATACCCAGCCGATACCTTCCTCTACATCAACCTTTACCCAGCCTTCCGTCTCTTCCAGCACCAAAAGCTCCTCCGCCTCAGGTACCATCCCAAGCACCGGAGATTCTGTGGTTGCCTCCTTGCGGACAAAAAGCGTCTGGGTTGTCACGGTCGCTATCCGCTTTCCGACCTGTCTTGCAATCTCTACTGCTGCCTCTCCGGTCACACAGTATTCAGCCTTCACATATCCCGTCACCGTTCCGGAGGTAATCTGATACCAGCCGTTCTCCTCGGTGATAAAGATTCCCACGGAATCATCGTACAGCTTACCGATAATCTTGCCTTCCGTCTCGCTTGGGAAATCCCTCACATTGACGTAATCATTTACCTGTGCAATCACCAGACTGCGGAACAGCTCCTCCTCAGCGTCCTCCGGCGAGGCTGCCTTTGCCACCCCGGCATCCTCTGCATCAATCCACTCAATAATGGACTCTACGGGAAGCACCTTGTCCTCCGAAAGAGTCTCCAGCTTAACACCATTGGCAAGGGCAAGATCAACGCCGCCGCTGAATAATGCGCCTGTTCCTGCTGCCTGCGCGGTGATACCCGCCTCAGAAAACGCAATCGCTGCTGCCAAAATATATGCTGTTGTTCTTAATCTCTTGTAATTCATAGAAAGCCTCATTTATGGAATTTATTACAACTTTGTTACATCTGTTAAAAAATATATCACTTTCCATCTCGTTTGTCAACAGCCAAAAACGCCCTATTCAAAGGCATTTTCTGGATTTTGCGCAAGAAAAGGGATTTCCCGGTGCAGGAAATCCTTTTGTAATAAATCTTGTGTTTTCTTAAGATTTTTTTAATTCAGGCATCTATTGGCGAAACCCCGATGGTGATTTCCTCCAGCACATCCAATAGCACCCTGACCGTGTCCAGCGAGGTGAACATGGTGACATTGTTTTCTATTGCCGTCCGCCGGATTGCCAGTCCATCCTCATAGTGAACCCCTGACAGGATTGCACGGGTATTGATGACGTAGCTGACATAGCCCGCACGGATTGCCTCCAGAATTTCCGTACTGTTCTCACTGAGCTTTCTGCGGATACGGGTGCGGATGCCGTGCTGCTTTAGGAATTCTCCCGTTCCGGCTGTTGCTTCTATATTAAAGCCCATGTCGTAAAATCTTCTGACCAGAGGCAGTGCCTCCTCCTTATCCTCATCTGCCAGCGTGACAAGCACCGTTCCGTAATTCTGCATACGGACACCCGATGCCACCAGCGCCTTGTACATCGCCCTGTGAAGCTTATCATCGTAGCCGATTGCCTCACCGGTTGACTTCATCTCCGGTGACAGATAGGCATCCATACCGTTTAGCTTTGCAAAGGAAAACGCCGGTGCTTTTACATACCATCGCTTTTTCTCCTCCGGATAGAGCTGACAAATGCCCTGACTGCGCAGGCTTTCTCCCAGAATTACCTTAGTTGCAATATCCGCCAGCGAAAAGCCCGTCGCCTTGGACAAAAAGGGCACTGTTCTCGAAGAACGCGGATTCACCTCTATAATCGAAACCCTGTCCTCCTTATCCACGATGAACTGAATGTTAAAGAGTCCGACAATGCCAATCCCCAGCCCGAGCCTTTTGGCGTAATCCAGTATTGTCTCCTTTACCTGCTTTGATATGCTAAAGCCCGGATAGACACTGATGGAATCGCCCGAATGGACACCCGTTCTCTCCACCAGCTCCATAATCCCCGGCACAAACACATCCTGCCCGTCACAGATGGCATCTATCTCCACCTCTCTGCCGCAGATGTACTTGTCTACCAGCACAGGCTTATCCTCGTCTATCTCCACCGCCGTTCTCAGATAATGCCGCAGCTGCTCCTCCTTCGCCACTATCTGCATGGCTCTGCCGCCCAGCACAAAGCTGGGGCGCACCAACACCGGATAGCCGATTTCTTCTGCCGCGCGCACGCCATCCTCTATGTTCGTGACTGCCTGTCCCTTCGGCTGTGGAATATCAAGGGCGAGAAGCAGCTTTTCAAAGGCATCCCTGTTTTCTGCCTTTTCGATGGCGGCACAATCCGTTCCGATTATTTTGACACCGCGCGCTGCCAGCGGCTGTGCAAGATTGACTGCCGTCTGCCCTCCCAGGGACGCAATGACCCCATCCGGCTTCTCCAGCTCGATAACGTTCATTACATCCTCCACGCAGAGCGGCTCAAAATACAGCTTGTCCGATGTCGTGTAGTCAGTGGACACCGTCTCCGGGTTGTTGTTGATGACGATTGCCTCGTACCCTGCCTCGCGAATGGTCTTAACCGCGTGCACGGTCGAATAGTCAAACTCCACGCCCTGCCCGATTCGGATGGGACCTGAGCCCAGCACCACAATCTTTCTGCGCTCCTCCACCACTGCCTCGTTTTCCTCCTCATAGGTAGAGTAGAAATACGGAACATAGCTTTCAAATTCCGACGCACACGTATCAATCATCTTATAGACGGGGAAAATACCGCATTTCCTGCGCAGCTCATAGACCTGCTCCTCGCTCCAGCCCCAGAGGCGGGCAACCGCCCTGTCTGAGAAGCCGCCTTTCTTTGCCTCATAGAGACAGGCTTCCTCCCCCGCACACTGCTCCAGCTCACGCTCCAGACTCACAATCTTTTTCATCTTGTCAAGGAAAAAGCTGTCAATCCCCGTTGCAGCCGAAATCTCAGCGGGCTCTACGCCCAGCCGCAACAGCCGGGCAATGGCATAAATGCGGTCATCGGTTCCCACTCTGATATAGGAAAGCAGCTCCTCCTTGCTCTCCGTGTCAAGCTTCGCCTGATAGAGATGATCCACCCCCGTCTCCAGAGAGCGGATTGCCTTTAACAGGCTCTCCTCAAAGGTTCTTCCGATGCTCATCACCTCGCCTGTCGCCTTCATCTGTGTTCCCAGCTTCTGGTTCGCGTCGGTGAACTTGTCAAAGGGAAAACGGGGCATTTTTGTCACCACATAATCCAGTGCCGGCTCAAAGGAAGCAGGAGTGTTGACCAGACGGATTTCATCCAGCGTCATCCCAACGCTGATTTTTGCCGACACTCTGGCAATCGGATAGCCGCTTGCCTTTGATGCCAGCGCGGAGGAGCGTGATACCCTGGGATTCACCTCAATCAGATAATACTGAAACGAATGCGGGTCCAGCGCAAACTGTACATTGCAGCCACCCTCCACCTTCAGGGCACGAATCAGCCTCAGGGCACTGTCCCGCAGCATCTGATACTCCTTATTCGTCAGGGTCTGTGAGGGACACACGACGATGGAATCTCCCGTGTGAATGCCGACCGGATCAAGGTTTTCCATGTTGCACACAGTGATAGCCGTATCGTTGGCATCCCGGATTACCTCATACTCAATTTCCTTAAAGCCCTTGATGCTCTTCTCTATCAGCACCTGATGTACCGGAGAGAGCGTCAGGGCATTTTTGATAAGCTCCATAAGCTCCTTCTTGTCGTCAGCGAAGCCGCCACCCGTACCTCCCAGCGTAAAAGCAGGTCTGAGCACCACGGGATAGCCGATTCTTTCCGCCACTGTCACTGCCTCCTCGACAGTTTCTGCCGTCTCGGAAGGCAGAACCGGCTCCCCCAGCTCCTCACAAAGCTCCTTGAACAGCTCCCTGTCCTCTGCCCGCTCAATGCTTTTGCTGCTCGTACCCAGCATCTCCACCTGACATTCCCTCAGGATTCCCTTTTTCTCAAGCTGCATTGCCAGATTCAGTCCTGTCTGTCCTCCGATGCCGGGCACAATGGCATCCGGTCTCTCATGCCGCACAATTTTTGCCATATATTCCAGCGTCAGCGGCTCCATGTACACCTTATCCGCAATGGCGGTATCCGTCATGATTGTCGCCGGATTGGAGTTACAAAGGATTACCTCGTAGCCCTCCTCCTTCAGTGCAAGACACGCCTGCGTGCCGGCATAATCAAACTCCGCTGCCTGTCCAATCACGATAGGACCGGAGCCGATAACCAGTATTTTCTTTAAATCAGTTCTCTTTGCCATGCTTTGCTTCCTCCATCCCTTCGACGAATCGGTCAAACAGACTGACACTATCCTGCGGTCCGGGCGCACTCTCCGGGTGATACTGCACGCTAAAGACCCTGTCCCTTTCACAGGCTACCCCTTCCACCGTCTCATCCAGCAGATTTAAGTGCGTCACCTCCAGCGAAGTACCTTTCAGGCTGTCGCTGTCCACCGCATAGGAATGATTCTGGGCGGTCATCTCTATCCTGCCCGTCCGCAGATTCCTTACGGGATGATTACCGCCCCTGTGCCCAAATCTCAGCTTATAGGTTTTTGCACCGTAGGCGAGTGAAATCAGCTGGTGTCCAAGGCAGATGCCGAAGATGGGATATTTTCCGCGAAGTCTGCGCACCAGCCGGATAACCTCCGGCACATCCATAGGATCGCCCGGTCCGTTGGAAAGAAAGATACCGTCCGGCTTCAGCGCCTCAACCTCCTGTACGGTGGTATTCCATGGCACGGCCGTCACGTTACATCCGCGCGCATTCAGACAGCGCACAATATTCTGCTTCATGCCACAGTCCACAGCCACCACATGAAGTCTGCCGCCCGGCACAAAATACTGCTGCCGCTCCTTCCTGCTCACCTTCGATACGGCATCCGTCGGCAGCGTATAGCTCTCAAGCCTCGCCAGCCCCTCCTCCAGAGAGACATCCGCCTCCGTCATCAGTGCCTTTCTGCAGCCCAGTGTCCTGATGGATCGCACCAGCCTTCTGGTATCCAGCCCGCTGATTCCGGGAATACCGTATTTTTCCATCGTTTCTGAAAGCGTGGCGATACTGCGGAAATTGGAGGGAGAATCATTGTAATCCCGCACGGCAAACCCGCCGATGGTCGGGTGCTGCGTCTCAAAATCATCCGCCGCAATTCCATAATTTCCGATGAGCGGATATGCCATCACCACCGTCTGATAGGTGTAGGATGGGTCTGAGAGAATTTCCTGATACCCAACAGGAGCCGTGTTAAACACAATTTCCGTAATTCTATCCTCCCTGCTGCCGAATCCGTAGCCGTAATACTCACTTCCGTCCTCCAGAATCAGTTTTCGGTCAAATGCTTTGCTCATGTGCCATTCCTCCTGTTTTCGTTCTTTTACATCTCTTCCTGCGTCTTCCCGCCGCCTTACGGCAAAGGACACTCCATTTTTACAGCTTCATTCCCAGCCTTTTTGCGACCTCCGTATATGCCTCCTCCACATTTCCCAAATCTCTGCGGAATCTGTCCTTATCCAGCTTCTCCCCGCTGTGTGCGTCCCACAGGCGGCAGGTATCCGGTGAAATCTCGTCCGCGAGGATAATCTTTCCGTGAAAGCGTCCGAATTCTGTCTTGAAATCTATCAATCGTAAATCTGCCTTTAGGAATTCCCGCTTCAGGATGCCATTCACCCGAAAGGCATACTCTTTGATGGTTTCTATCTCCTCCGCGCTCGCAAGCTTCAGCGCCCTCGCATAGGAGCTGTTGATAAGCGGGTCTCCCAGCTCATCGTTCTTATAGGAAAATTCTATGGTCGGCTCCGCCAGCTCTGTGCCCTCCGCAATGCCAAGACGCTTGGAGAAGCTTCCTGCCGCCACATTTCTGACAATTACCTCAAGTGGTACAATCTCCACCCTGCGCACCTCGGTCTCGCGCTCGTTCAGCTCACTCAGAAAATGAGTCGGCACTCCCTCCTCTTCCAGCTTCTGAAACAGCAGGTTGGTCATACGGTTATTGATTGCACCCTTTCCGCAAATCGTCCCCTTCTTCTGCCCGTTAAACGCCGTCGCATCATCCTTGTAGGACACAATCAGCACATCTGGATTTTCCGTCAGATAAACCTTCTTTGCCTTTCCTTCATATAGCTGCTCACCCTTTTGCATTCTTCACTTTCTCCTTCCAGATATTCTCCTTCACCGCACAAAAAGAGACAAAGACGCCTCCGGGGAATTCTCCTCAAAGACGCCTTTGCCTTTCTGGGTGAGATAATACACCCGCAGAAAGAAGATGTCAACTATTTTTCTTGACAAATCACCGTTTCGCGGTGTATATCATTGGTAAGTGAGTAAGGGCGTTCATTTTGCGGCAGGGCATTCTCTGTCCCTGAAATGAACGCCCTTCGTGAAAGAAAAGGGGATTAACCTATGAAATATTCTAAGGAAGAGGTTCTGCAGTATGTTCAGGAGGAGGATGTAAAATTTATCCGCCTCGCCTTTTGCGATGTATTCGGCAGGCAGAAAAACATATCCATTATGCCCTCCGAGCTTCCAAGAGCCTTCGCATACGGAATTGCCATTGATGCCTCCGCCATCACGGGCTTCGGCGACGAAGCACATTCTGATTTGCTCCTTCACCCGGATGCCGACACGCTTGCACCTTTACCCTGGAGACCGGAGCACGGACGGGTTGTCCGTATGCTCTGCAGTATTTCCTACCCGGACGGCAGCAGCTTTGAATGCGATTCTCGCTCTCTTCTTAAGAAGGCAGTTCAGGATGCCGAGGCTGCAGGCTTCCGATTCTTTTTCGGGGCAGAGCAGGAATTTTACCTCTTTTGGCTCGACGATAACTCTCAGCCCACCAAAATCCCCTACGACAGCGCCGGCTACATGGATATGGCTCCGGAGGACCGGGGCGAGAATATCCGGCGTGAGATATGCCTTACGCTGGAGCAGATGGGCATCCTGCCGGAGAGCTCCCATCACGAAGAAGGACCGGGGCAGAACGAGATTGACTTCCGCTATTCCGACCCTCTCACCGCCGCAGACAACGCCATGACCTTTCAGACGGTAGTCAGGACGGTTGCCCACCGCAACGGTCTTTCTGCGGATTTTAGTCCGAAGCCTCTCTCAGACCAGCCCGGCAACGGCTTTCACATCAATGTATCCGTGAAGGCTGCAGACAAAACGGATGCTTTAGACTTTGTGATTGCCGGAATCATGGCGAAAATTCCCGAGATGACAGCCTTTTTAAATCCTACGGAAAGCTCCTATCTGCGCTTTGGAAGCCACAAGGCACCGAGCCACATTTCCTGGTCCTGTGAAAACCGATCCCAGCTCATCCGCATTCCGGCAGCCGTGGGGGAATACCGTCGGGCGGAGCTTCGCTCTCCTGACCCTTCCGCAAACGCATACCTTAGCTTTGCCCTTATTATCTACGCCGGTCTGTACGGTATCCGGAGTCAGCTGAAGCTGTCTGCTCCCGCCGACTTCAATCTGTACAGGGCTGACGCCGACACACTGGCACGTTTCCGTCAGCTGCCCGGCGACCTGACAGCTGCCTGTCGCCTTGCCGCGGACAGCAGCTTTATCCGCCAGCACATACCCGCTGCCATACTGGAGCTTTACTGCAATCGGTAGCCGTTCAAAATCACGGAGGAAAGGAGAAGCGTGAAAATGAGTCTGAAAGAACGCGTTTACAGCATACTTCTGGTGTCGGCGGCAGATAACTTCATCTCTGCCTTCACCGGTTTGCTTTCCGAAACCAAATACGCGCCGGTTCAGACCGCCGCCAGCATCAGCTCCGCCAAAAGAGCCTGGGCGGAACGCACCTTTGATTTTGTTATCATCAATTCGCCGCTGCCCGACGAGGCAGGCACGCAGTTTGCCATCGACCTCAGCACTACCCGTCAGGCGGTCGTGCTGCTGTTTACAAGAGGAGAGTCGCATGCCGGGATTCATGACAGGGTGGCTGAATACGGCGTATTCACACTCCCAAAGCCCACATCGCGCTCCATTCTTGCGCAGGCACTCAGCTGGATGGAAAGCGCCGCCGGACAGCTTAGACAGTTTGAAAAGCGCTCCACCTCCATTGAAGAGCGGATGGCAGAAATCCGACTGGTAAATAAAGCAAAATGGCTTTTAATCAGCGAGCTGCACTTAAGTGAGCCGGAAGCACACAGATATATAGAAAAGCAGGCAATGAACGAATGTATTTCCAGAAAACGGGTTGCCGAGAAAATTGTAGCAGCTTACACTTAAGCGCCCCACACCGCCATTCCCCCGGTCTTTCCGACCAGTTCCCGCGGTGCAGGGCGCTTTGAGCTGCGCTTACCCTATTTCCGACAAAAAGGAAACGGCAGACATGGCAGCGTTTGCCCCATCCGCAACCGCAGTCACAATCTGGCGAATCGGCTTCCTTCTGACATCTCCTGCCACAAACAGTCCGGGAAGCTCTGTTTTCCCGTCCTCCCCCGCCAATACATATCCCTGCCCGTCACAGGCAGTCAGACCTCTCACCAGCTCCGAATTCGGAGTGATTCCTACTGCCACAAATACGCCGTCTACAAAAAGCTCAGAGAGCGCATCCGTTCTTTTATCTCTCAGGCGCAGGCTCTGCACCGCATCCTCTCCACAGATTTCCTCCACCACATGACTGTAGAGGATTTCCACGTTTGGCAAAGTCTGAAGCTCTTCCTGCAGAATATGTGCCCCCCGAAGCTCGTCCCGTCTGTGAATCAGATAAACCTTCTTACAGGTGCGTGCCAGAAAAATTGCATCCTCCAGCGCCACATCCCCTCCGCCCACCACCGCAACGGCTTTATCGCGAAAGAAAGCGCCGTCACAGGTGGCACAGTAGGATACTCCCATCCCGCCAAGCTCCTCTTCGCCGGGCACATTCAGGCGGGCATGTACCGCTCCCGCGGCAAGGATAACTGCCCGGCTCTCGAGTATACCCGCATCTGTATGAATTCTCTTGCTCTCACCGGCATCCTCTATCGCAGTCACGTCTGCCTCCCTAAATTCCACTCCCAGCTTATCGGCATGTGCCCGAAACTGCATTCCCATATCAAACCCGCTGATTCCGGGCAGTCCGAGATAATTATCCACTTCATAAGTATTCAGCACCTGCCCTCCGCTCATGGGGGCCTTCTCCAGCACCAGAAGACTAATGCCTGCTCTCTTTGCATACACCGCTGCCGAAAGCCCTGCCGGGCCGGAGCCTATGATAATAACGTCATACATCTTAATCTCCATTCTGCCGCCTTCGGCGGCTTAAATTGTAGTGGAAACGCTACCGTAGCAGTGATTATCATACCACAATTACTTCTCTCCTGCCACACCGAGCAGCTTTTCCACACAATGCGGAAGTTTTCTCGCAATGCAGTCCGGGATGTGATATGATAAGAGGAGAATTTTTGAAAATAGGAGTTCAAAATCATGCTACAGGGAAAAAATGTTTTGATTACGGGAGCCTCACGGGGCATCGGCAGAGCGATTGCCGAAGCGTTTGCCGCCCAAAAATGCAATCTGATTCTCACCTGCCGTAGCTCACAGGAGAGGCTGCAGCAGACTGCCGAAATTCTTCAGTCAGCATACGGCATCTCCTGTCAGGCTGTCGCCGCCGACATGGGCTGTGAGGCAGATGTCGTAAAGCTGTTTTCCGGCATTGACACTCTGGACGTATTGATAAACAACGCCGGAATCGCCCATATTGGTCTGCTGACCGATATGACGGCAGACCAATGGCACCGGGTTCTGGCTGTCAATCTGGATGCCTGCTTTTATACCTGCCGCGCCGCAATTCCTCTGATGCTGAAAAAGCACAGCGGCAGAATCATCAATATTTCCTCCGTCTGGGGAGCGCAGGGTGCCTCCATGGAGGTTGCCTACTCTGCCTCTAAGGGCGGCATGAATGCCTTTACCAAGGCACTTGCCAAGGAGCTTGCCCCCAGCAACATTCAGGTCAACGCCATTGCCTGCGGTGTCATCGACACTGCTATGAACGCCTGCCTTTCCCCGGAAGAAATGGAAGCTTTGTGCGCCGAGATTCCCGCCGACCGCCCCGGCTCTCCGGCAGAGGTCGCCGCTCTCGTCCTACAGACGGCAGACGCGCCCTCCTATATGACCGGTCAGATTATCACCATAGACGGAGGCTGGTACACATAACAGCTCCTGTCTAGCTTAAAGCGTCTCTCTGCTCCTCCAGCACGCCTGTGATGTCTCTGTCCGTCACAAGAGAATCTACTATCCGACGCATTTCTTCCTCGGATGCCGCATCCCGGCAGCGCATCAGCAGCTGCTCCTTTTCCGCCTCGGAGAGTGCCTCATAAGCTCCCGAGTCAGACTCATTCATTGCAAGTGCAAGCCCAAATCCCAACGGCATATCCGTAAAGCCGTAAGTGCCCTCTGCCATACTGTTTGTTCCATCTACCATATCCACTTCACACACTCCCTTCCGACCGCGGTTCTGCAGGCTGTTCCTTTCCATGCATCCGCAGCGCGTAAAGCTAGTATGCGCACTTTTCGTTACACTAATCCCCTGTCGCCGCAGGCGATTTCTGATTTTTCCTGCGATAAAGCCTCTTCGCGGCGTCTACGGCGCAAACAGCCGCCCCATTTACGAAAGCGTCAGCTCTACGGGACAGTGGTCGGAGCCAAAAATCTCCGCGTGGATTGCCGCTCCCTTCATCCGCTCCCGCAAACTCTCGGATACCAGAAAATAGTCAATACGCCAGCCGATGTTTTTCGCTCTTGCCTGAAAACGGTAAGACCACCAGCTGTATACCCCCTCCGTATCAGGATGGAAATACCGATAGCTGTCCACAAAGCCGCTTTCCAAAAGTGCCGTCAGCTTATCCCTCTCCTCTTGTGTAAAGCCGGGATTGTTGCGGTTTGTCTTGGGATTTTTCAAGTCTATTTCCTGATGTGCCACATTCAAATCTCCGCAGACAACGACACCCTTTTTCTCTGCCAGCCCGCTCAGATAGGCTCTGAAGGCATCCTCCCATTCCATGCGATAGTCCAGACGCTTCAAGCCGTCCTGCGAATTAGGCGTATACACAGTTACAAGATAAAATTCCGGATACTCCAGCGTAATCACCCTGCCCTCGCGGTCGTGCTCCTCAATCCCCATCCCATAACTCACGTTCAGCGGTTTCTGCTTCGCAAAGACTGCCGTACCCGAATAGCCCTTTTTCTCGGCATAATTCCAGTATTGATAATATCCCGGCAGCTCCAGCTCCAGCTGTCCTGCCTGCAGCTTCGTCTCCTGCAGACAGAAAAAATCCGCATCCAGACTGCGAAACTCCTCCTCGAAATTTTTTCCGACAGCTGCTCTCAATCCGTTTACATTCCATGATACGAATTTCATCTATAGCCTCCCTATTTGTCAATTGCCGACAGAATCAGTATACCATGAGCGCAGAAAATCAAGCGACCCGCAGGGGCATTTGATTTTCAAGCCATGGACTGCCCGGTATAATCAGCCACGCAGTGGCTGGCAGGCGGCGCAAGCCGCATGAATTCTGCATCAGCAGAATCAGTATACCATACCTTCCCTCTTTCTGCATATTCCCTATTATTTGCAAACCGCCTTTATATTTTCCTCTGTCAGAGGCTGATAGGGTATCTGCATCTCAACGGCATCTCCCAGCATCCCGGAAAGCCACGCCTCATATTCACTTTTGCTCACAGTCTCCGTAACTCCGTCCACGGTGAGTATGAACACCGTTCCCGCCTGCTCCGCATCAATGTCCTCAGGGTACGCATCACCCTTATAGTCTACCGTATCCACCGACCTGCTCCACATATTTACCTCGGCAATTAAGACGTATTCTCCTGCCCCCTCACTGTAGCGGTAAAGGTTGTAGGGCCAGTAATTGTCTCCTGCAAGTGCGGAGCCGTGTGACCAGTCCTCACGAACCATTCCGTTGTCATAATACTTCATGGAAGGGAATACCGCCAGCTGCCTTATCAGCGAACCGTCTTCCTGATAAGAATACACTGATTCCATGTTCCCCGCCATGGGCGCCGTCACAAACTGTACAATCAGCTCGTCCCTGCCGTCCCCGTTCACGTCACACAGAGCAAAATGATTATCCTCAATAAAGCCGCTAACGCCGTCGAAGCCGGTATCCGTCCCATCCGGGTAAACATGCTCGAAGGAAATCTGCTGTAGGGCAAATTGATATGCCGCATACCTCTCTGCCTGCCCGAGACCGGCAGCCTGCCCGCTTCCGCTTTGCCCGCCGCCAGTGCTTCCGGCCTGCCCGCTTCCGCTTTGCCCGCCGCTGCTTTCATCCTGCCGTCTGTCGGAAATCACCTCAAAGCTCACGCTTCCCTGCGCCTTATGCCCCGTCACCGAAATCCGATACTCCCCGGTCTCCGTAATATTTAGGATAAAACGAATATTCGCCAGTCCGTTTCCCTCGTAAACTGCATCCTCTCCGTCTACACCCACAGTTACATCGACCGTGCCTTTCTCATGGGTAAGCTTCACCTGCAGAATATCTCCTGCTGCCAGATACAGGGATTCCTCCTGCTTGCAGTTTAAAATAAAATAGTCCATGTAAAAGCCTGTCTCGTTTCCTACCCTGTTTCCATCAAAGCTGCTTTCTGTTCCACATCCCGCCAGAACCAGACATAAAAAAAGAAATGCCGCTAATGTCATTCTGCTTCTCTTCATTGTCCCCTACCTCCGTCTGCCAATACTTTCCCTTTCCATAATCACGAATCACAATATCCGTTCTGCATCGTTTGTTTTTTATCGTCACTCATTATAGATAGGTTGAATTTCCTTGTCAAGTCCCTTACAGACACTTTATGGCACTAAAGGTCCGGAGGTAATTCCTTTGCCGTTTTCTACTTCAGCGGAAAGCAAATGTCTATTTCCATATAGCCGTCTTCTTCTACCTTCCGATAGATGTCAAAGACGGGGCGTTCATCAAGATGATTGCCCGTTTTAAAAAGCCATCTGCAAAATACCTCCTGATACACCAGATAGAGCATTTGCGGAAATCCTTTGAAATGATAAACCGCATATTTGCCGCCCTCGAATGTATGGGTGAGAATTTCCGGATGCTCCATCAGTGCCGGATGCTTTGGCGATATGGTCTGGCAAAGCTCATACATACAGCTGTCCTCATCCGTAATCGAGGGATCATCTATTGTGGATTCAATATAGATTGTGTCCGATGAGGAAAGCTTCTCATATTTTTTGATGAAGCTGCACCATTGCTCTGCCATATTATGATAATTACCCTTCCTTCGCTCATAGATAACGAAAAAGCCATCCAGCCTCTCAACGGTTATCAGGTTTTCCGTGTCCTCCAATTCATTGATTGAAATTCCGTGGGAAAAGGAGCTTTCCTCTGCCAGCCTTTCGCTGGTATCCCTAAAAGCAGCGGGAGTAACCCTTAGATTCCGAGTATTGTCCCGGTGACCATCAGCGGATAGGTAAAGAGCATGATTCGGTAATATTCAGTGAAATAAACTGCCAGCTCTCCGTCCGCTTTTAACAGCTTCAGAATCGGCGCAAGCAGAGTAAATACAAGCGCACACACGATGAAGCAGACAATCGCCGCTGTTACCATCGTCTGTGAAAAAATTTCGGACGCTTTGCATTGGTTCTGTCTGCCCAGCCATCCGCCACTGATAACTGACCCGCCTACGCCGACACATAACCCTATGCCGAGATAGAAATACAGAATGGGCAAGCCTAAGTTGATTGCCGCAAGCGCATTTTCTCCGACGTAATTGCCGGTAAAAAAAGCATCTGTGATGGTGATTGCCGTTTGCAAAAGCATGGCAATGATACAGGGAATTGAAAACCTGAGAATAAACTTTAGTTTGTTTTCTTTGATTTGATTGATGTCCATTGTTACATCTCCTTTCGACTGTCTATTATAGAGATGTAACTTCGGCAGCACTTCTAAATTCGTGCGCTTTTCCTTTACACATTTTTCAGATAGTCACGTATTAGCAGCAGCGTTTTATACTCCCGCTGATTCCAAGCCCGCTTTCCTTCTTTTTTGAGCATTATTTCATTTTTTTCCAGTGCTTCATCCAAAGTATACAGCACTTGCCTGAATCCATATTTCCTCTCATTTTCTGTGTAGTCGCACAGTCCCTTTTCCGGATAGACATCGCAAAAATACAGACGGCTGATTTGATGCCAAATCATCGGTTCGTGCACAGACAGTCTCCTTTCTTCTATTTCTCCAAACGGGACTATCGTTTCCGAAATCACATCATATCCGGTTTCTTCTTTCACTTCCCGTACCAGTGCCTTATAGTCATCTTCTCCACTATCTATTCCGCCGCCGGGCAGCTTGACTGCCCCAAAGTCATCTTCTATCGCCAGCAGCTTGCCATCTATAAAAATGATTCCTCTTACTGCCACCCGATAGATTTCCGCTAAATCAGGGGAATAATTTTTCTCATCCATTACGAGAATTCTTTCCATACGTCACACCTCCGAATTTAGCCTTCTCCTGTCAATAATTTTATCATAGGCATCTCTTATCCTTATTTCTCAAGCATCCATCTGCATTGTATTCCTTTTCTCCTAACGGCACCATTATTACATTCATAGGGAATATCCTTTTCATATTTAAACCCAAGCTTCTTCATCACATTGCCGGATTTTGAATTTTCTATGGCGTATCTTCCTACAATTTCAAAAATATTCAGGTTATTGGTAGCAAATTCAATTACTTTTTGCATTGCTTCCGTTGTGTAACCGTTTCCCCAATACTTTTTGCCAAGATTGTAAGCAACCTCCCAGCATTCAACTTCCTTTTCATAATAAATAAGTACCGTACCAATCAGTTCACCACTGTCCTTTAATACAACCGCGAACCGATACCAATCTTCTTTTTCAATTTGTCCAAGCTCAAAAGATATCCATTCCTTTGTTTTTTCGATATCAGTATGGCTTGTCCAAAACATATATTTCGCAACGTCCGGGTCACTTTCCCAGCGTTCAAAAGCATCCTTTGCATCTTCCTGTCGAAATGGTCTCAGCAGTAATCTGTCGGTTTCCAGTATCGGTGTGTTCATTGTCTTTTCTCCATCGTCTTATATAATACTACGTGTAGACGAATTTCTGCGCAAGCATTTTCATCTGATTATTTCAATATTTCCCCATTCACACCTGTTTCAGCAGTTGCTCATATGTAAACCGTCCTGCCGCACCCCGCATCAGCAGCACATCTGCTGCCACCAGAGCAATGCCAAAAGCCAGCAGCAGCCGCACATTGACAAGAAGGATGCCGCCAAACTGCCCGATGATGAGAGCAAGAACTGGGAAAACCAGAAACACAGCCCGCTGCTGGGCTTCCTCAATGCACTGCGCTTTGGCAGACCCCCGGACGATGATGGCTATTCCCGCCAGGGAGATTGCCGGTGCAATCAGCAGCATAACAACCAGCCAGCTTGCATCCGGCAGGATGCCGCCGCCCGTTAGGAATATCACTTCTGCTTCAACCACCAGCAGCATAACCGCAAAGGAAATGCAGGAGACTGCCATACCGACAAACAGTCCTGCCAAAATCTTTGCCTGAAACAGTTGCTTTAGGGAAAGTGGCGAATAAAGCAGCGTTTCCAGCGTGCGCTTTTCCTTTTCTCCAACAAAAGAGCTTGCTGCCATGACAGACGATGACATGATGGGAATCATCAGGAAAAAGACAGGCATGATTTTATTGAGCAGAAGAAGCAGAACAAGCTGCTGCTCGTTTCCCTCGACAGTACCGGGCAGCATATCCAACAGCACCTGAAAGTCAGCAATCATCTCCGGTGCCGTCAGCGTTCCTATGACGAAAACAGAGGGCAGTACGATAGTCAGAACAATGGGTACCAGCAGCAGGGCAGTCAGCACCCTTTTGTTGGCAGTTACGCTGCGAATGTCTTTTTTAATGAGCGCAAGCTGTTTGGTGTTCATAAGCTTTCACCCTCCTTTCCGTGATTACCTTCAATAAGTGTAAAGTAAACATCTTCCAACGACATTTGCTGCCGTGACACATGATAAACGTTACCCCCTGCATCTGCGATGCGTTTCACGACAAGCGGAATCTCCGCTTCTCCGCTTATGGGAATATCATAAACATCCGCAGCAACCATTTTGTATTCCATATCCTGCGGTACACGGCTTGCCTTCACCCGAAGCGTCGCCTTGTCGGAAACCATGGAGCGCAGATCATCTATCGTCCCTGTTGCGAACAGACTGCCCTGACTCATCAGGCCATAGGCCGTACAGATTTCTTCGGCATAACGAAGCTGATGGGTACAGAGAAACACCGTTGTTCCCTCCGCTGCAAGCTCCCCAATGAGAGTGTTCACATTCTGGGCACTTTCCGGGTCAAGTCCTGATGTAGGCTCATCTAAGAACAGAATTTCAGGGCTGTGCATCAATGCTCTGGCAAGAGAAAGCCGTTGGCGCATACCGGTGGAATAAGCAGACAGCTTTCGATTCTGCGAATCCAGCAAATCCAGCCGCAGCAGCAGGTCATTTGCTCTCTTTGCACAGTCAGTCCGATTCACGCCGAACAGTGCGCCGTAAAACATAAGATTTTCCATGCCCGACAGATGATCGTACATCTGGGCATGTTCGGTAACAACACCTGCTTTTTGATGCAGTTCTTCGGGTGATAGCGCCGGGTCAAGACCAAGCACCTGACTTTTGCCGCTCGTCGGTGTCAGCATACCGCACAGCAGTTTGACGGTGGTAGTTTTTCCTGCACCGTTGGGACCGAGAAACCCGAAGATTTCTCCCCTGTTCAAGGCGAAGCTGATGCCGTCCACTGCCTTTGTGCCGCCTTGGTATGTTTTAGATAATTTTTCTGCTGTTAATATGACAGACATAGCTGCTCCTTTCAAATAAGTTCCCCTCTTTTGCGTGACTTTGGTGTGAGAAGCTCCGGCTCCAGGGTGCACCGGGCTGCAATTCCATCGTACTGGGCAGAATCTTCACCAAAAGTCGATTGTCCAGAGATAGGCGGCGATTTTTCCGCCAAAACAGATAATGTAATCCCCCATCATCTGACGATAAGTGATGTCCTCCAGATTGGAGAGCTGGTCGAGAACAAGATTCAGATAGTCTTTACTTGTAGCCATGGGTAGAATCTCCTTAAATCCGCTATAGATGGTGCAAAACGAAATCATCCACAGCTGGATTTTTGCCTCCTTCCGATATTGCCTGTAATCGGCTGTTCGTTCAAGCATATTTAAGAATAATACTCCGTCTTGATAAATTACTCATTCCGCAACGCCCATTTCAAAATACTTATTTCATTATACTATATTGTAAGATAAAATCAATAAAATTCAACTGTGTGTATCCAGCGCCTAAATTGCAAAAGTAAATTCCAGTGCCCTCTTTGCAATTTGCGCCGGCCGCCGGTCAGTGATGCGTTGACCAGCGGTCGCTCGGCGCTGCAAACGGTCGATTGTATATTTGTTATTTTTAGTGTTAATCACCACGGTATAGTGCTTAGTTGCACGCTTCGTGATAGCATTTGCAGAAACCTCATCATTCAGAATCGCGACCGTTTTGCTCCGCAAAACTGACCGATGGGAGGCGCCATTTGCACAGCAGATGTTTTCATATTTTCTTTCAGCCCACTGCTCTGTTCTAAGAGACGTATACATTTCTTTGACTTTGATTTTTACAGCGCATGACTGCGAGTTCATTTGGCGTTATATGTCGTTAACATCGCACCTATATTTTACTTTTTCAAACATCGCCAGAACGGGAAATGATACTGTAGATTACCCACTATGGTGCGGTGGATTTGTAATTATTATCCTATAAACGACAAAAAATGTACGCTACATAGGATGTATGATTCGCTCTGCGTCGTG
>CAYZAU010000014.1:0-62150 GCA_964475665.1 uncultured Acetatifactor sp.
TATGTTATGTAATGTCTATCATGCAATGGGAAAAACGTGGATATACGAAGTATTATGCACCCATCTTTACACAGTAATGGAGCAGGCAATTACTAATTCAGCCACGAGGCATGGAAAAAAGATCCCGATGGAATTTCAGCACCTTTATGCCGGATTTTTATGTTCTGGAACAACGGATCTGCTTTTACAATGGCTTACAGAACCATATCGCTTTGACGGCTCGCAAGTGTCAAAAGATATGGTTTTGATTTATCAGAAAGGTATTGCTGCTGTTCTGGAAGCTTACGATAAGTAATAGATAACGAGCAGATACATAGTGACATTTGATTGCATTTGCAACGTCCACCAAAAATCGAAAGCCTTGCTAATTTCGAGCAAATTGGACGTAACAAAATCCCTTTGAATTAGCTATCACAGCATGGTATCAGATGGGATTTGTAATGCTGAAAAAGCCTGTATTTCCAAGCATTTTTTAGCATTAGATGTCACTTCCCGATGTCTATTCGGGTCTACTCCTAAGCGGTAGGTCGGGTGTTCGAATCACCTCGGGAACGTTGAAAGCATTGAAGACATTGGGTTTTCAGTGCTTTCTTTTTTCTATTGACAATGAGTGAGCCGACAACTATAATTTAGTAGAATTTGGAAACAAAAAGGGCTGCCTGGAGGCAGCTTTTCAAAAGACAACGAGTTAGAAATAACTAACGCTATAACAGAGAGTAACGAATATTAGGAGGAGAAGGATTATGAAAATTTTGGTATTTGGTGCGGGCGTTCTCGGCTGCAACCTTGCGAACGACCTGTTTCGCGCCGGAAAGGATGTCACACTGTTAGCGAGAGGCAGGTGGGCGAATGAGCTTCAGGAGAACGGACTGCGAATCAAAAATATCTTTTCTCCCCTGGTATCGGTCAGCCGGATTCCGGTGGTGACGGAGCTTCAGCCGGAGAATCCGTATGATGTGATTTTTGTTGTCGTGCGCTATACACAGATTGAGACAGTTCTGGATACTCTGCGGGCAAGCCGGGCAAAGAATATTGTTTTTGTCGGCAACAATGTACGTGCGGAGGAGATTGCCAGACTTCTGCCGGAGAAAAATGTGATGTTCGCGTTTTCCCTTTCGGCGGGACACCGGGAAGAGGACAGAGTGGTTTCCATGAATTTTAAGAAAATCACTATCGGACAGCTGCGCAATGCACCTTCCGGGGAAATGCTGATTCATGAGATTTTCGACGGAATGAAGTACAAGGTGGTTTATGAACCGAATATGGGGGACTATCTTTTATGCCATGCGGCATTCGTGCTTCCTGCCACCTTTGCCTGCTATAAGACGGGCGGTAATCTGAAAAAGCTGAAGGGAAACACGGTCTATCTGAATCGTCTGATTGATGCAAATATCGAGGGCTACCGCGCCATTCGAAACGCCGGGCATGAAATCCTGCCAAAGGCAGACAAGGATTTTGAAGATGCTGAATACCGTAAAACCTGCCTGCGCTTTTTCAAGCTCATGTGTGGTACCTTTCTCGGAAAAATCTGTGCGTCCGACCATGCCATGAGTGCAACAGACGAGATGGGTGCATTGAACCGTGACATCAAACAGTTTTTTACACATACCGGCGCAGAATATCCCACATGGCAGGCACTGGAACAGGAATGCGGGCAGTATATGGAGAGTCATCAATGAGAGAAAAACAGATATTCAGGGCATTGCGGAGGTGAGGTTATATAATCTGACCGGAGAAAAGAGCAGGGCTCTGAACAAAAAAAGCAATTCTGCGAGGGTATGTCTCCACAGAATTGCTTTTTTGCCGCTTTCCAGATATAATGTCGGTAGACCGTGTACGGGAAGGAAACGCGAGCGGACTGTTGCCTGAGAGAGGCGGATAAGGAATCGGGTATCGAAGGGCATCCGGGGCAGCTGAGCCGACAGGGAGAAAGCAAAATGCGGGTACTGATTGCGGAGGACGAGGTTGAGCTTGCCAGAGGACTAAAATATCTTCTGGAAAAACAAAATATATCGGTGGACATTGTTCACAACGGAGCAGACGCGCTGGCGTTTTTTCACGGCAGCTGTTACGACGTGGTGGTACTGGATATTATGATGCCGCAGCCGGACGGGATAAGTGTGCTGAAACAGCTGCGCAGGGAAAAATCCTCGGTTGCGGTAATGCTTCTGACAGCAAAGGCGGAGATAGAGGACCGAGTGGCAGGCTTGGAGGCGGGAGCGGATGACTATCTGCCGAAGCCCTTTGCCTCCAGAGAATTTATTGCCCGCGTAAAGGCTCTTTCCAGAAGAAATATGGGGGAGTACAGCGGAAGCATCCTGCAGCTGGGAGAGCTGCAGCTGGACTGTAACCGGTACGAGCTATCATGTCGGGGAGAAAAGCTTAGACTGAATAACAAGGAGTTTCAGCTGATGGAGCTGTTTATGAGACATCCGCACTTTGTCTTTTCCACGGAATATCTGATGGATAAGGTGTGGGGAGCGGATTCTCTGACAGGGACGGATGTAGTGTGGACGTATATAGGCTTTCTGAGGAAAAAGCTGCGGGAGCTGGCGGCAGATGTGAAGATAACGACGGTCAGGGGAGCGGGATATTCCCTTGAAAAGCTTGAGGATGGGAATTAGTATGCTGAAAAAAATGCAAAACCGTTTTATCCTTGCAGCCATGGTCGCCTTTGGTCTGGTGATGCTGCTTTTGGTTGCAGGGATTAACATTGCCAGCTGTGTGAGAATGTCGGTGTCTCAGAAGGAGATGCTGGAGCGTATTTCCGATTATAACAAGAGAATAGAGGCTGAGCCGGGGGAAAAAGCTCCTCCCATTTCCGATATGCCGTGGGCAGGGGGTCCGGACAGGGAATTTACCAAGCGTTTTTTCGTGGTACGGTGTGATGAGGAGGGAAGAATATCACTTTTTCATCGGGATTACATTTCTTCCATAGATGAGCAGGCGGCGGAGGAATACGCAGAGAGTATTCTGGAGAAAAGGGAGGAGACGGGCAGATACGGTGCTTACAGGTATCTGGTGGAGTGCAGCGGTTCCGGCTATGAGATTACCTTCTTAAATGTATCGGAGGATATGGCTTTTGCACAGACACTGCTTTTAGTCTCCATGATAATCGGGGCGGGCAGCTTTCTGGTGGTGACGGCTCTTGCCGTTTTACTGTCCGGGTGTGCGATACGTCCCTACGCTAAAAATATAGAAAGGCAGAAGCAGTTTATTACCAATGCCGGGCACGAGCTGAAAACACCGATTACCTCCATCATTACAAGTGCGGATATTCTTGCCTGCGATTACGGGGAAAATGAATGGGTGGAAAATGTGAGGAATCAGGCGGCAAGGCTGACCCGCCTGACGGAGGATTTGATTGCGCTTTCCAGATTGGACGAGGACAGACCGCTTTCGGAGCAGGTTTATTTTTCTCTCAGCGAGGCAGCGTGGGAAATATCGGAGTCGATTGCTCCACTTGCGAAGGCAAAGGGGAGAAGGTACGAACAGCACATTGAAGAAAATCTGAGAATGAAGGGAGACCGCCGCCTGATTCAGCAGCTTTTGTCCATTCTGCTGGAGAATGCGGTAAAATATTCGCCGGAGGAGGGCAGTCTCCGGCTGGACATCTGCCGGAAAAGGGGGAGAATAAGGATAGAGGTTTCAAACACCTGTGAGCTGGAGGACGATACGGATATAGAGCGTTGGTTTGACCGGTTTTACAGGCAGGACAGGGCACGTTCCGGCAAAAACGGCGGAACGGGAATAGGTCTTTCCATGGCACAGGCAATCGTGGAAGCACACGGAGGTGAAATTTCCATCAGAAGCCGGGGAAAAGAAGAAATAATCTGCAGGGTACTTTTGTAAAAAGAGGCTGCACGGTACACAGACCGTGGCGGCTTCTTTTTTCAGTGAAAATTCACAGTTTGTTTCAGGTAAATTTCAGGTAGCTACAATATACTCGGGATACCGAATACAGTCAAAGCTGGCGGAATGGAGACGGCATGAAACATTTGAAGGAACAAGCAAAGCAGAGCAGGTTAAAAGGTAACAAAGTGGTAAAAGACAAAAAGGGAGCAGGGAAAAGGCTGATAGTGCTTGTGGGAGCAGTGTCAGTCGTAGCTGTGGCTGCTGCCGCGATATTGTTCTGGCGGCTGAAGAGCTTCGGACAGCCGGAGTTTTTTGACGGAATGTCGAAGGGCGGAATGAGCTTTGCCGCCGGAGAGGGGATAACAGCGGTAAGCGGCGTGATAAATGTCGGAATTACGGAGGAAAGCTTTGAGGTGGAGAACTTAAGCACGGAGCTTGAAATAGAGGAAGTATATATCAGCTCGGAGGATGTGCTGGAGGAGGGCATGAGGGTGCTGAAGCTCTCGGAGACGGATATCGCAAAAGCGCGGGAGGAGCTTGAGCAGACTCTGCTGGATGCAGAGCTTGCCTGCCGGGCGGGTGCCATTGAATACGAGCAGAAGAAAATCACGGCGCAGTACGACAGGGACAGCAAGGTACTCGGCGGCAGTCAGGCAGGGGAAATTTATGCGGAAACGCTCGCAGAGCTGGAGACAGCGGTTGAAAGGGCACAGGAGCAGGTGACGGATTCCAGAGAGCAGATTGAGGAATATCAGTCCTATGTGCCGGATAATTCCTACAGAAGCCATTTCAAGGTGGATGAATATCAGGCGGCTTATGACGAAACACTTGCCGCTTTAGAGGACACCATGGAGGAATGGGGCTATTCCTGGTCACAGATAGTCGGGCAGGGCGGAGGACAGGGAAATCCCATGGCAGCCGCAGCGTCGGGAGACGGTGGCAGACTGCAGGCACTGACCTCTCTTTACAGTGTTTTAGAGCAGCAGCTTAAGACATTGGAGCAGGCAGAAGCCGAGTATGAGGAAGCACTCGAAAATGCGGCCTTTAACCTACAGACGCTGGAGCTTAACCTGCCGGGTCTGGAGCAGGCGTTGGAGGAGGCAAAGAAGGAATATCAGATACAGACCCTGCAGGCGAAGGTAACCTATGAGACTTCTCTGGCGAATGCGGAGAGTGCACAGAGTGATTACGAGACGGAAATCGAGCAGGCAGAGACCACCTATGAAGGTCTGAAAAGAGCTTGGGAGGAAGCGCAGGAGAATCTGCAACTGTTTGAGGAAAGCGTAGGAGACGGGTATTATTATGCGTCCGGCAGCGGAACGGTTCTGCGTACCATGGTGAGAGCAGGAAGGTATCTGACCTCTGAGAGCATCCTTTTTATGTACAGCAATCCGGCAGAAATGACAGTGACGGTATCCGTAGACCAGACGGAGATTGCAAAAATCTCGCCCGGTGACAGTGTCTATATCCAGTCTGCGGGAAATAGCGGATATGAGGGAACTGTGACGGAAATTAATCCGATTTCAGCCTCGGACAGCCGTACTAACGTAACCTATAGTGTAGTAGTCAGAGTATCAGGGGATACGGCAGCGCTGTCGCCAAATGAATCGGTTGTTGTAATGTTTGGAATGGAAAAATCTGCGGGAATGGAGAGACCCGAGGGAATGGAGAGACCTGAGGGAATGGAAGCACCCGGTGGAAGAGAGACGGAGAGCGGAAAGCAGGATGGCAGATAAGGGAGGGACGAAGGCATGAGGCTGACAGGAAAAGAACGCGAGGCGAAAAAGCCCCTCAGCAAAAAGAAAAGAAAGCTGTTATGTGTCATTGCGGCAGCAGCCGTTCTGATATTTGCCGCCTGCTATACGGTTTTCATTGCTCCGCTTTTAGAGAAGGAGCAGTGGATTTATAAGGAAGAACAGGTGAAGAGAGGAACGCTGAAGGTAGGGGTTACGGAGAGCGGCTCTCTGGAGTACGGAATTACTTCTGTTTTATATGAGCTGGATTTGGACATCAGCGGGGAGGATGATGAGGATGACGGGGATGAGGAGGAAAGCGTACAAAAATATCTGAAGATAGAGGAGGTCTGTGTAAAGGCAGGTCAGAGAATCAGGGAGGGAGAGCTTCTCTTTCGTTTCACGCAGGACAGCGTAGAGGATGTGAGAGCACTTTTAAAGAGCGCAGCGGCGGAGGCAGAGACAGAGTATGCAGAGGCGCAGAGCGAATACAGTCTCTCCCTTCTGCAGGCAGAGGCGGATTATGAGGGTCAGAAGCTGGAGGAGCAGTATGCTTCTGCCATTTACGGATATGCCGCGCAGGCAGCAAAGAATGAGGCGGCTGCAATACAGGTGGAAATTAACCAGAGAACGGCAAATACTGCCTCGCTGGAGGAAGCGATAGCGGAGGCGGAGAAGGACTATCAGGAGGTATGGGAAGAATTTCAGGGAGCAGAGAAGCCGTCCATTGAAGAAAACAGCACCGTGAATTTTATGCTGATGCAGAAGGAGTATCTGAATCTGCAGGAAAAATACGAAAATGCAAGAAACGCTTTAACGCAGGCGCAGCAGGCGCTGGAGGATAATGCCGCCGAGCTTGCCCTGCTTCGGATTCAGCTGACGGCAGCGCAGGCGAAGAGCGAGACAGAGCGGCTGGAGGCAGAGGAGACATATCAGGAAAGCATCATCAGCGGGAAAAATGCGCAGATAAATTATACCGCACAGCTGGAAACGCTGGAGGAAACGCTTTTAGAGGCAAAAAAGGAGAGAGACAGCGTGCAGGAGAAGCTGGAAGCGTTTGAGGCCTTTGTGGGTGAGGACGGCTGTCTGTATGCGGACGGGGAAGGAATTGTTACCTCAGTGGGCTATGAGGCGGGAGACCGCTTAAGGCAGGCAGGAGTTATGCTGTCCTATGCGGCACCCGATGCGATGACCCTTTCTGTGGATGTGACACAGGAGGATATCGTGGATTTGCGGGTCGAAGATAAGGTGGACATTAGCTTCCTTGCCTATGAGGAGGTCTCCTACGAGGGCAGCATTCAATCCATTCATACGACAGCAACCTCTTCAAACAGCAACACGGTCAGCTATACGGTAGTGATTGCCGTGGAGGGTGATACCACGGCGCTTTACGGCGGAATGACGGCGGATATCGTGTTTGTAAAGGAGCAGAGGGAGGATACACTTTATATCTCTAAAAAGGCGATTGTGAAGGAAGAGGGAAAAACCTATGTCTATCAGAAAGGCGTGCTGGGCGGAATGGAGCTGAAGGAGGTAGAGACGGGTATTGATAACGGAGTATCCATTGAAATCCTTTCCGGGCTGGAGGAAGGAGAAACTATTTATCTGGCAAGCCGCGTGAGCTCGGAAAATGCCGTGATGAACGGAAACGGTGAAGCAGACACACAGGATGTCCGGGGAACGGAAGGCTTTGGGGAAGCTTCGACAGACGCAGAGCGGGAGGGAGGCTTTAGCGGGATGCCGGACAGCGCGGGCTTTGATGGAGAATCCGGAGGAATGAATTTTGAGGGAGGCTTTCAGGGAGCACCGGGAGGAGCAGATCTCGGAGGCGGAAGACCTGAGGGAGGCAGACGATGAAGGACAGGAGACAGGCACTCATGCCGTTTGGCAAAATCAAAATTAAATGGACAAAGCAAAAAGCTCTGGCTGTGGCAGGCGGCGCCGTGCTTGTGGTTGCGGTGATTCTTCTCGCGACGGGGAGGGAGAAGGAAGAGACGGCGGTTTATAAGGAGACTACGGTACAATACGGAACACTGACGGTGGGAGTGACCGAGAGCGGCAGTGTGAACATAGGAACCGTGGAGCAGACCTTTGACCTTGACATGAGTGCGCTTCAGAGAGTGGAGACGGGCAGTGCGGGCGGAAGCGGTGTATCAGTACAGTTTGGCGCCATTGGTGCGGCAGGAGGTATGGGAGCCGCCGGAGGCGTGATTGATGTGTTCAGTCAAATGCTGGGCGGGGGCGGAAATCTGGTGGGAGCAGGAGATGCCTCAAGCCTGACGGTGACCGATGTGCTGGTATCGGTGGGACAGCAGATTAAGGAGGGAGATGCTCTGTATCTCCTCGCCGAGGAGAGCGTGTCTGAGCTGGAGGAGGAGCTGCAGGGTAATGTGGATAAGGCGGAGGCAGACCTGGAGGCAGTTTACGCTGACAGGGAGCTTTCCCAAAAAACAGCGGAATACACCTATGAGAGCAGCCTTGCCTACGGAGATTATTCAGAGACGGAGTATCAGACCACGCTGCAGCAGCTGGAAGCTGCGGTAGAGAATAACAGGGTTACCCTCGAGAGGGCGGAAAGCTCCCTGACTGAATACAAAAGACGTCTGGAGGATATCACGGCATCCTATGAAAGTGCGCAGCAGGCATTGGAGAATTGCAGCTACAGCCTTAGTAATACCTCTCCGACGGATGAGTATCAGTATGCCTACTACTATGAGCTGACGGAAAGTGCCAGACAGACGGCGAATTCACTGGAAAAGCAGAAGGAGCAGCTTGAGAAGAGCGTAGAGCAGGCGGAGAAAAATGTGGAGACGGCAGAGAAAAATTACAATGCTGCCAAAAGAAAGAAGGAGCAGGGTCTGTTAAGTGCAGATGAGACCAGAAAGCTGCGACAGCTTGCCTATGAGACGGCACAGGAGACCTATGAAGTGACGCTGGCTTATCTTGAGGAGGATATAAAGACACAGGAGGAAATTTATCAGGAGACAAAGGAAAAATGGGAGGAATTCAGCTCCTACATCAGCGGAAATAGCGTGCTGGCAAAATACAGCGGTGTCATCACAGGCGTAGAGCTGGCAGCGGATGATATCATTCGGACGGGAAGCTTGCTGATAACGCTATATGATATGGAGGATGTCAGCATGACTGTGAGCCTCTATGAGGAGGACATGGCAGATATTTTTGTCGGCTCAGCGGCAAATATCAGCTTCACGGCATATCCGGAGGAGATTTTTACGGCAAAGGTTACGGAGATTTCCGATGCCTCCACGGACTCCTCGGGAAATGTGCTGTACGAGGTTACGGTTACGCTGGAGGGAGATGTGTCAGGTCTATTTCAGGGGATGACGGGCGATATCACCTTTGTGTCCGAGCAATGTGAGGATACGCTGTATGTGTCCAAGAGGGCTGTTGTGTCGGAGGGCGACAAAAGCTACGTGAGGGTGAAGGATAACAGCGGCAGGGTCTCCAAGAGAGAGGTGACGACAGGCTTTTCGGACGGAACCTATATACAGATTATGGAAGGTCTTGAGGAGGGGGAGACTGTGCTGATAGAAAGCAGGGTGAGCGGAACATGAGAGTAAGTGAAATTTTTCGGCTGGTATGGCTGAATCTGTCCCAGAACAAGTTTAAGGTCATTCTGACATCCATCGGTATTATCGCAGGTTCTGCAACCATTATGCTGGTGCTTGCCATCGGTACGGGCGGAAAAGCCGAGGTGGCAGAGCAGTTTAAAAATCTGAATGCGGGAGCGATTGACATTTCCTATAAGGGCGGAAGCACGGGCTCCGGCTTTGCCGTGGGAGGCTTCTCTGGCAGCAGGGAAGGAACCGGCGGGGGAATGCCTTCCGGCGGCTTTGGGGGCGGAGGAATGCCTTCCGGCGGTTTTGGGGGCGGAGGGATGCCCTCCGGCGGCTTTGGGGGTGGAGAAATACCCTCCTTTGACGGCATGCCCTTCGGAGAGGACTTCTTTGGCTTTGGGGAAACCGCGGTGAATGAGGAGGTTACCCTGACCTATGAGGATGCGGAAACCCTGCAGACCTTTATTCCGGATATTTCAGATGCCACCGTTTCCTATACGACGACTGCCTCCGTGGAAGGGGGAGACCTGGACGGGGAAACCTACTATACCGTGGCAGGAGTGCGGGAAAACTATGGCACTCTGAGTAATCTTGAGCTGGCAATCGGCACCTTCCTGACAGAGGAAAACAACGAGAGCAAGGAAAAGGTTTGTGTTCTTGGTGCAACGGTGGCAAATGCCATTTTCGGAAGTGCGTATGAAGCCTACGACAGCATCCTGTATCTGGATAACAGAGCTTATGTGGTTGCGGGAGTTCTCTCCGAGATGGGAAGCGTTGCCTCGGGCATCAGCCCGGATACGGCGGTGTTTATCCCCTATGAGACAGGAATCAAATACATCACGGGCAGCAGCATCAGCCCTACCGTTACCGTAATCGCGGAGGATGTTGCCGCGGTGGACAGGGTAATGCTTCAGGTGGAAGAGGAGCTGAAGGAAAGCTATCCGAATACGACCTTTACGATTTCTGATGCGGGAAGCAAGATGGATGCCGCGTCAGCCTCCAATGAAACGCTTACTCTGCTGCTGATTTCCATGGCGGTAATAGTGTTTATCGTGGGGGGAATCGGCATCATGAACGTACTGTTTGTGACAGTTAAGGAGAGAACAAACGAAATAGGTATCCTAAAGGCAATCGGCTGCTCCAGAAGGAGCATTCTGCTGGAATTTCTGCTGGAGGCGAGCTGTACCAGTCTGGTAGGGGCAGTAATCGGAGTACTGCTGGCGCTTGGCATTACGCCGTTAGTGGAGCTGTTTTCCGTGCGGGTGGAGCTGTCTGTGCAGGGAGCGGTGCTGTCGTTATTGTTCGGGGTGCTGACAGGAAGCATTTTCGGTTTTTACCCGGCATATAAGGCGTCCCGTCTGATTCCGGTGGTAGCACTGAATCAGGAGTAGGAGACAGGGAGGAAATCAAAAAGCATGATTACGATGAAGGCAATCAATAAAGGATATATGCTGGGCGAGGAGAGGCTGCCGATTCTGAAGGATATCAATTTCTCGGTGAAGAAGGGAGAATATGTGGCAATACTGGGTCCCTCCGGCTCGGGCAAGACGACGCTGATGAATATTATCGGCTGCATGGATGTGATGGACAGCGGAGAGTACTATCTGGACGGTATGGCAATTCACGAGACAAAGGAGGACGACCTGACGGAGGTCAGAAACCGGAAGATAGGCTTTATCTTTCAGAATTATCAGCTGATTCCTACCTATAACGTAATGCAGAATATTGTTATGCCGCTGCTAATGAGGGGGATGACCTACAGGGAGGCGGAGGAAGTGTGCGTTGACACGGTGAAGCTGCTGGGGCTGGATAACCGTATCGGCCACAAGCCTAATGAGCTCTCGGGAGGTCAGAAGCAGAGGGTTTCCATTGCCCGCGCGCTGGTGGGAAAACCGGCAATTCTGCTGGCAGATGAGCCCACGGGAGCCTTAGACCAGTCCAGCGGGAGGGACGTGCTGAAGCTTTTTAGGGAGCTGAATGAAATGGGAAATACCATTGTGATGATTACGCACGATTTGGGTGTGGCACAGTCGGCAGAAAGAATTGTGCGGATTGTGGACGGAAGACTGGAGGAGTAGCCGCAAAAGAAAGAAGACATCTCGCAAAAACCGTCAAAAACTATTTTCAAAAGAGGCAGCTGGCAGTTGAAAAACAGCTGCCGATTTGATATATTTATAAGTAGTTTGTTCATTTCTTTACTTCGAGGGAGCTTAAGGGGAAAGGTAAGGGACAGTTGATTAGGAGAAGATATATTCCTCTTCGGATAGTGAAGCCGGGTATGATAATAGATCAGGCGATTATAGACCGTGCCGGGCGTGTACTGATTGCCCGCCGGACGGAGCTGGCTGATTTTCATATCGAAGCACTGGAGAAGATGGGTGTAACCGGCATCTACATCCGCGAGGGGGAAGAAGAGGAAGAAAAGCCGGGGCAGCCGAGGGAGCTTCCGGCAGCACTACAGGAAAAATACGAAAAGATTAAGGTGGCGGACCCTGCCAAGGTACATATTACGGAGAGTGTACGCAGCCGGGTGGCGCAGGGTATTCAGTATCTGTATCAGGATACCCAGTCCGCTGACTTTACCAACGCCACGCGCAGCATCACCAACGACCTGATGAAGGCGATTGAGGACAATGAGGCGGTGGCGGTGGATATCAGCGCCCTGAAGGTCAGCGACGAATACACCTTCAAGCACAGCGTGGACGTGGCTACCATGTCTATGATAGTGGCGAAGAATTATAATATGAGCGACCGTCAGGTATACGAAATCGGAATCTCCGGTCTGCTGCACGATATAGGTAAGTCCAAAATACCGGCAGAAATCCTAAACAAGGCGGCGAAGCTGACGGACGAGGAGTTTGAGCTGATAAAGCAGCACTCGCTGATGGGCTATCGGATTTTAGAGGGCAAGGAGGGTCTCTCCGGTGATATCAGGCTGGGCGTTCTGCAGCACCATGAAAAGACAAACGGCAAGGGCTATCCGCTGAAAATGACGGACAGAACCATCAGCCAGTTTGCGCGCATTATCTCGGTGTCGGATATTTATGATGCGCTCGTGACGGAGCGTCCCTACAAGAAGCCCTTCTCCCCGAGGGATGCGGTGGAAATGATTATGTCCATGACCGAGGAGTTGGATATTAACGTGATGAAGTGCTTTATGGGGAGCGTGATTCTTTACCCGGTGGGAACGGATGTGGAGCTGAGCAACGGAGAGACGGCGCGAGTGGTGGAAAATGTGCCGGACGCAGTGCTCAGACCAAAGGTAATCGGACTGAGCTCCGGAAGGGTTTATAATCTGGCGACGGATTTAAGCTGTGCTAACATTATTATCCTGTAGAGGAGCGGATAAGAGACCTGAGGAGGCGAAGAAGCTGTCTCAGGACTTAGGGGGGTATGAACATGATAAGGCTGCAGGTGGGCTGTTTTGTCATTCTGTTGTTTATTTCTGCTATCTATTTTTCTGTGAAAAGAAGGAAATCCTATGCGCATACGCTCTTTTCCGTGTCGCTGTGCGTGACGGTGTTTAATCTGCTCTTCGATATGATTACGGTTTATACGGTGAATCACCTCGACACGGTTTCGGTATGGCTGAACAGAGCCTGTCACGTGCTGTTTCTGGGAAGTATGATTACGGAGGTATATATCTGCTTCTGCTATTGCAGTACCCTGATTTATGAGGATGCCTCCCTGACCAGAAAAAAGAACGCCTTCTTTTCCCTTTTCACTCTTGTTGCGTATCTGGATTTGCTTATTTTCCCTGTCGAATATGTACAGAGCCCCGAGGGAAATTATATGTGGGGGGCAACGGTCTATGTCTTTTTTGCCCTGGTGGGTGCGTATGTTGCGCTGACGGTGGCAAGGCTGATAAAGCATTGGAAGAGCATCGATAAACGGAAGCGGTATATCGTTATGATTGCCTACACCATACAGGTCGTGACCCTGATTTACCAGGCGGCATTTACCTCCCTGATTTCCTCTCTCGGGCTGACTCTGATTAATCTGGCATTCTTTCTGACGGTGGAAAGCCCGGATATTCAGCTGATTGAGCGGCTGCGTGAGGAGAAGGAGAGAGCGGACGATGCCAACGAGGCGAAGTCTCAGTTCCTCTCGAATATGTCACATGAGATTCGCACACCCATGAATGCCATCGTGGGTCTGGCGGAGGTACTGCTCAGAAAGGATTGGGAAGAGCAGGAGGCAAAATATTTATACCATATCAAAAGCTCCGGTGAGGCGCTGCTTTCCCTGATTAACGATTTGCTGGATTTTTCCAAGGTGGAGGCGGGAAAGCTTGTCATCTGCGAGGAGGATTACGACCCGGAGGAGCTGCTTGAGGAGCTGAAGCCCATCTTTACCAACCGCATAGGAAGCAAAGGGGTGGAGATGAAATATGATATTGACCCGGAGCTGCCGCGGATGCTCTGCGGAGACGAAAAGCGCATCCGGCAGGTGATTGTCAACCTGGTCAATAACGCAATCAAGTTTACGGAGATAGGTCATGTCAGGCTTTCCCTGCGGGTGAAGGATACGCGAAGCGGTGAGGTAGAGCTTCTGGTTTCGGTGCAGGATACGGGAACAGGCATCCATGCGGCGGATCAGGGCGTGCTCTTTGATGCCTTTACGCAGGTTGACATTAAGAAAAACCGGTCAAAGGAGGGAACGGGGCTGGGACTTGCCATCTGCAAGCAGCTGGTGGAGCTGATGGGCGGAGAGATTCATGTCAAAAGTGAGTACGGCTACGGAAGTGAGTTCTACTTTACACTCTGGCAGAAGGCGGTCAGCCGCGAGACTGTGGGCGAGAAAAGGTCAGGTCAGAGCGAGGTAAAGTACCGAACGGAAAGCGCCTTTGGCTTCACGCTTCAGGGGAAAAGGGTGCTGCTGGTGGATGATAACCTCATCAATCAGGAGGTGGCGAAGGCATTGCTGGAGCCGCTCAAGCTGCAGATAGAGGTGGCACAGAATGGTCTGGAGGCTGTGCAGATGGTGCGGCATGAGAGGTATGACCTTATCCTGATGGATCATTATATGCCGGTGATGGACGGAATCGAGGCAACGATGAGGATTCGGGCGCTTGAGGGAGAGTATTACAAAGCCGTGCCGATTATCGCGCTGACGGCGGATGCACTGGCAAGTGACAGGGAGAAGTTCCTTGCGGCGGGAATGAATGACTTAGTGACAAAGCCGATTCAGATAAAGGAGATTTGCAGCAAGATACAGTACTTTATCGGAGAAGGGGCAGAGACGGCACAGGGATAGGAAATGCGGCGCAAGGCTTGCAATTTGTCGAAAATAGGAGTATGATAACGTCGGTTTAGGTTACATATGAATTTTAGTAGAAATGAGGGAAGAAACAATGAAAATTCAAAACAAATGGATACGTGCAGCTATCCCGGCGCTTCTGCTGCACTGCAGCATCGGTACTGTGTACTGCTGGTCAATCTTCAGTCAGGAGATTGCAGATTACATCGGTTTTTCCAAGAGTGCGACAGAGTGGGCATTCAGCTTTGCAATCTTCTTCCTCGGTATGTCAGCAGCATTTCTGGGCAATGTTGTCGAGAAGGATATCCACCGCTCCTCACTGATAGCAGCCATCTGCTTTGCCGCAGGTATGGCAGGGACAGGCTTCTTTATCTGGTATGGCGGTTCTCATAAGGGAAATCCGCTGGTGCTGATTGGTATTTATGTATGCTACGGCTTTATCATGGGTATCGGTCTCGGTACAGGATACCTTTCTCCCGTTAAGACCCTGATGCTCTGGTTTCAGGATCGTAAGGGTCTGGCTACGGGACTTGCAGTGGCAGGCTTCGGTGCGGCAAAGGCAATCGCAAGCCCTATCATGCAGGCGATGCTGGATTCGTTGGGAGAGGGCGGAATCTACAAGATGTTCATGATTCTTGCCTGTGTATATTTTGTCATGATGTTTGTGGGTCATCTGCTGTTAGCCAAGCCCGCAGGCTGGCATGAGCCATCCTCTCAGGAAAAGGGAGCAAAGGCGATTGATGTTATTAAGACAAAGCCGGTTGTATTTATCGGTATCTGGCTGATGTTCTACCTGAACATTACC
This sequence comes from uncultured Acetatifactor sp., assembly GCA_964475665.1. Classification (GTDB taxonomy): domain Bacteria; phylum Bacillota; class Clostridia; order Lachnospirales; family Lachnospiraceae; genus Acetatifactor. Next base: position 15,231 of record CAYZAU010000014.1, read on the forward strand.
TGTGGTCTTGCCTTAATTTCTCAGGAGAAAATGATTATTAAGTGTATCGGTCTGGCAGGTATGGCGGGTATTCTCTCTTCCGTAACGGCGGTATTCAATGCAGGAGGGCGTCTCGGCTTTTCCGCATGGGCAGATACCATGAAGGACAGAAACACCGTATACAAGATTATTTTCATATTGTCCATCGCAGCTACCGGTCTGGTTATCCTGACGCAGGGTATCACAAACAGAGGCGAAAGCACCTTATGTATGGTGCTGGTGCTGATTCTTCTCTTTGTTGTAAATGCCGGATACGGCGGCGGCTTCAGCAATGTACCTACTCTGCTGTCTGACCATTACGGTATGCAGAACATCAGCGCTATCCACGGCATCACGCTTTCTGCATGGGGTGTCGCAGGACTGACAGGAAATCAGATAGCAACCCTTATTGTAAACAGTGTGGGTACCTTTGTGGATGACGGTCATGGCAACATGATAAATCCGGATGGTTATCAGGCAGTGCTCTACCTTACCATTGTGCTGTATATCATCTCCCTGTTAATCAGCTTCTTTATGGTCTCCGGCTTCAAGAAAAAGAAGTAAAGGCAGAAAAGAAAACAAAGGAAGCAAAAAGGAAGAACAGAAAATAAAGCGAAAAAGAAAAGACCGCAGGGCATATATCAGTGCCTTGCGGTCTCTTTTTTAAAAGGAGTGCGTCATAAAATTTCTATTTTTTCAAAATAGCGGATGAGAATATCTGCGCAGTTCTCCGCGCCCAGTCTCGAGGTGTCCAGAATCATATGGTAGTTGTTGACATCGCCCCAGACCTTTCCCGTATGCTCATAATAGTATGCAGCCCGCTCTTTGTCATTCTTTTCCAGCATCTCTTTTGCTGCCTCGTAGGATAAGGCTTCCTTCTTCATAATCCGATGGATTCTGTCCTCCTTATCCGCGGAGATATAAATGTTAAACACATTTCCCTTGTCCTTGAGGATTTCCGATGCGCAGCGCCCGAGAATGATGCAGGAGTTTTCTGCCAGCCCTCTGATAACCTCCGCCTCATCAGCGTAATTACTGTCGTGCAGCTCGTGCTCAATATAAGCCCTGTCATACACGGGAATTCCCAGCTTTTCGGAAAGCTCCTCCGCAATCATGCTTGCGCCTGTGCCGAACCTTCGGCTCATTGTAATAACCAGATTCATAATCTTCTCCCTCTTTCCGGCGAACAGCCGGAGACATAATTGCGAAACAGCCATGCAGCGGCTGCCAGACGGCATAAGCTGAAAGGATTCTGCATTAACCGTATTGTACCACAATCTCGTTTTCATGGCAAGGCAGCGCAGGAGAAGCGCAGCGGGAGAAGCAAAAACAAACTTCTGCCGGGGAAAAGTGTGATGACTTGCAGCATAAAATATGATAAGATAACATCACGAAAACGGATGAGAGACAGCGGTGCAGAAGCAGACAGAGGTGCAGAAGCAGGCAAGAGCGCAGAAGCAGGCAAGAGCACAGACGCAGAATAAGCCGCGCAACATGAAGGAGGATTTATATGCACTCACCCTTGGAAATTGCAAGAAACTTTGTGGAAATCGGAATACATAAGGTAAAGCTGTCAGCATGGAAGATGGTGATACTCGGTATTTTTGCAGGAATCTTTATCGGCTTTGCGGGAATTGCTTCTACGGTCGCTGCCGCCACGGTGGAGAATGCGTCGGTGGCAAGGCTGCTCAGCGCCTGCATCTTCCCCGCGGGAATGGCTATGGTACTGGTTGCGGGAAGTGAGCTATTTACGGGAAACAATCTGATTATCATCAGTGTCCTTGAGAAAAGGATTAAAGCAAGGTATATGCTGAAGAATTGGTTTTTCGTATTCTTCGGAAACTTTCTGGGAGCCTCTCTTGTCGCCCTGTTAGTAGTCAAGGGACATACGCCTGATTTATTCGGCGGCAGGCTGGCGGAAAAGGTGGTTGCCTCCGGCATAAGCCGTGTGGAGCAGACCTTTTCAGAGGCATTTATCAGGGGCATTCTCTGTAACATCCTTGTCTGCATCGCGGTCTGGGCAGCATTTGCGGCAAAAAAGGTCTCGGGAAAGCTTCTGATGAGCTTCTGGCCTGTCATGGTGTTTGTCCTCTGCGGCTTCGAGCACAGTGTGGCAGATATTTATTTCTGTGTTGCGGGAATTCTGGCGGCATCGGAGTACGGTATTTCTGCCGGGAACTTAAACTGGCTTAATTTTCTTCTGAAAAATCTTCTACCCGTGACACTGGGTAACATTGTGGGTGGAGCGGGAATAGTCGGCGCGGGCTACTGGCTGGTATATCTGCGGCACACGCCTTATTCCGTGATGTCCATTGAGGCTGAGCAGGAAGAAATTGACATTGCCGAGGAATATTAGCTTTTATGCGTGCTCAGCGAGAAAGAAGTGCTTTTGAGTGAAACAGGACGTGAACTAAAGTAATATGCCACGCGGTACGATGATAAGATATATCAAGATTTTACAAAAGAAACATCATTGATTATAAGCTGAAATGTGTTACCATTAGGTAATCATAAGCACAAAAATAATCAAGATAGGAACGTAAAAAACATGGAAAACTCAACAGTAAAAGAAAAATACGGAAAAACCTACCATATGCCTCCCGAGATGACATGGGACTGGGTGAAGAAGGAGTGCATAGAAAAGCCGCCCATCTGGTGCAGTGTGGATTTGCGGGATGGCAATCAGGCACTGATAGACCCCATGAGCCTGGAGGAAAAGCTGGAGTTTTTCAAGCTGCTGGTAGAAATCGGCTTTAAGGAAATCGAGGTTGGCTTTCCGGCTTCCTCCGATACGGAGTATAACTTTATCCGCACACTCATCGAGAAAAATATGATTCCCGACGACGTGACCATACAGGTGCTGACGCAGGCGAGAGAGCATATTATCCGCAAGACCTTTGATGCGGTGAAGGGTGCTCCTCATGCCGTGGTACATCTTTACAATTCTACCTCGGTGGAGCAGCGGGAGCAGGTTTTTAAGAAGGATAGGGAGGAAATCAAAAAGCTTGCCGTGGACGGAGCCGCCCTCTTAAAAAAGATGGCGGAGGAGACGGAAGGGTCTTTTACCTTTGAGTACAGTCCTGAGAGCTTTTCCCAGACGGAGGTGGACTATGCGCTGGAGGTCTGCAATGCCGTGCTGGAGGTCTGGAGGCCGGATGCGCAGCACAAGGCAATTATCAATCTGCCTACCACGGTTCAGGTGGCGATGCCTCACGTGTTTGCGGGTCAGGTGGAATATATGCACAAGCATTTGAAATATCGTGAGAATGTAGTGCTGAGCGTACACCCGCACAATGACAGAGGCTGCGGAGTCAGTGATGCAGAGTTCGGCATTCTGGCAGGAGCGGACAGGGTGGAGGGAACCCTGTTTGGAAACGGTGAGCGCACCGGAAATGTAGATTTGGTAACGGTTGCCCTGAACATGATGTGTCACGGTGTGGAAAGCGGTCTGGATTTTTCCCATATTATGAGGATAAGAGAGCTTTATGAGCGCTGCACCGGAATGAAGGTGCACGAGAGGACTCCCTATGCGGGCGACCTGGTATTTACGGCGTTCTCCGGTTCACATCAGGATGCCATCAGCAAGGGAATGAACTGGCTGAAGGAGGGAAGAAGCGGGAAACGCTGGGATGTGCCTTATCTTCCCATCGACCCGGCGGACGTGGGACGGGAGTACGAGTCGGATGTCATCCGCATTAACAGCGTATCCGGCAAGGGCGGTGTGGCGTTCGTGCTGAAGCAGCAGTTTGGCTTCTCCCTGCCTGCGGCAATGAAGGAGGAGGTTGGCTATCTGGTCAAGGGAGTCTCTGACAGACGGCATCAGGAACTTTTGCCCGCAGAAATATACGCCATCTTCGAGGAAAACTATATCACCCCCCGCGGGGTATTCCGTATTCCGGAATGTCATTTTAAACAGGAAAAGGGCATTCAGGCAGAGGTGACGATTGAACTAAAGAGCGGTGCACGTGTAATAAAAACCTTCGGAAACGGCAGACTGGATGCAGTCAGCAACGCAATCAAAACCTATTTTGGCATGGATTACGAGCTTTCCGTATACGAGGAGCACGCTGTCTCCAAAGGCTCAAGCTCTAAGGCTGCAGCCTATGTCGGAATTATGCACGAGGGACACTTTTACTGGGGAGTCGGTGTGGATGAGGATATCATCAAGGCATCCATAGCGGCACTTACCTCCGCGGCAAACAAGCTGGCTGCCGAGCAGCATATCATCGAGGGGCGGGAGGACAGGATTGTCGAAATCATCAGCTTTATACAGAATGATTATAAGAATGTGACACTGGAAACCCTCTCCGAGGCCTTCCACCTGTCGAAGCCTTATCTGTCTAAGTATATCAAGGAAAAGGCGGGAACCACCTTTCAGGAGGTAGTGAAGGGGGAACGGATGAAAAAGGCCCGCACCCTGCTGCAGGAGACCAATCAGACGGTGGAGACCGTGGCGGCAGAGGTGGGCTATGAAAATGTGGAGCACTTCAACAGATTATTCAAAAAGAGCTATGGCATTACGCCGGTGCAGTACAGAAAGCAGGGCTAATGCTCCGGATAAAGCCATCCGGCATACTCCTGAATGGACTGATTCTGCAGACGCAAATCCGACCGCTGCATCTGTTTCCGATAATCTCTGGGAGACAGCTGCATGACCTTTGCAAAGTACCGGTTGAAGCTGGAAACTGAGTGAAAGCCTACACTTTCTGAAATGTCCAGAATGGAATCCTCCGTGCTTCGCAGCAGGTTGCAGGCGGCGTTAATGCGGGTGTTGTTGACAAAATCCAGCGGGGAGGTGCCCATGATGTCGTGGAAAACACGGCGGAAATGGGTAGGACTCCAATGGCATAAGTCCGCGAGATATTCGATAGAGAACTGACTGCTGTAATTTTTCTCAATAAAATCTAACGCAGGGGCGATAACCAGGGCGTTTTCCCGGTTTTCCTCCTGCTCCGGCGTCGCTTCCGCGGCGCCTTTGTTCGTAGTGCCCCCCCCATTTTGTTCCAGATTCTGTATGCGCAGAAGCTCAATATACAGAGAGAGTAAAAGACCCTTTACGCTGAGCTGATAGCTGGGCTTCTGCTCCTCCAGCTCGCGGATAACGGACAGCAGAAGCTGATGAAGCTGTGGATATTTCTCCCTGCTCAGAATCGGCTGGAAGCCGTGCTGTGAGGAAAGGGAGAAATCCAGATTTTTCCAGGTGGCAGGAAGCATATTTCCAAAAAGCTCCCGCGGGTCAAGGAAAATATATGACCAGTGACTTTCCGTCCCCGGGGTGGAATACGTGGTGTGAGGGACGTTTTTGGGGATGACTGTTATGTCTCCCTCGCGAAAGGGCAGCGGTTTTCCCAGAAATTCAATGCAGCCGCTGTCTGAGTGACAGACACCGATTTCCAGACAGTTGTGGAAATGCAGCCTGCCGCTGGGGACATCCGATATTTTCCAGTAGTCTCCGGACAGAAGCAGCACGGGAAAGTGCATGGGAAGAAAATAGTTTCTGTACTCTGTAATAACTTTTTTCTGTTTTGCCATAGGGGGCTCCCTTCTCTTCTACTACTATATATAGCAGTAAAACCGAATAAAATCAACCATAACAAAATGTAAACGCTTACATTTTTGAAGCCCGGAAGGTCAGTTTTGCATCCAAAATTCGTCTAAACAAATAAAAACCACATCAAAATGTCCAGAAAAACCAAAAGAAAAAAGGAAAATGTATACAAAAAAGCAATTCGACGAAAAACGACCCGAATGATAAATGGTCGTTTTTGCATAGTTTTCCTTGCGTTTTGCTTAGAAATAGTCGGCGACTTGTACGATAATAGGCTTACAAAGAAACAAAAAGTGTACAAATTGACGAGAGTGCACGAGGGGCATTGGAGGAGGTCGCGTATGGCAAGGATGAAAGGTGCCGAGAAGGTAGCAGTTAAGACCAAAACCACATGGAAGCAGGCGTTTAAAAGGGACTGGCAGCTGTATCTGTTATTGCTGTTTCCTCTGGCAATGGTTTTCATCTTTAACTATGCAGCATACCCGGGGCTGCGGATGGTCTTTATGGACTATAAGCCGGCGAAGGGGTATGCGGGCAGTGAGTGGGTAGGCTGGGCAACCTTTGCTAAGATTTTTAAGGATGCGGACTTCCACAGAGCATTAAAGAGCTCCATCGTGTTCAATCTGCTGGATTTGGTAATCGGCTTCCCGATGCCGATTATCCTCGCGCTGATGCTGAACGAGCTGCGCTATCCCAAGTTTAAGAAGGTGACGCAGACCATCCTGTATCTGCCGCATTTCCTCTCCTGGGTTATCATCGGCTCCGTGGCGTACACCATGTTCCGTACGGGCAGCGGTCTGGTGAACGTGGCACTCATGGATGCGGGTCTGATTGAAGAAGGCATCAACTTCATGGGAAATAAGTGGAACTGGGCAATCGTTTATCTGCTGATAGGTGTCTGGCAGGGAATGGGCTGGGGCACAATCATTTATCTGGCAGCGATTACCGGTATCAGCGGTGAGCTGTATGAGGCGGCAATGATTGACGGCGCGGGACGTTGGAAGAGAATGTGGCACATTACACTTCCCGGCATCAAGGGAACGGTGGTAACTCTGCTGATTATGAATCTCGGACGTCTGATGGGCAGTAACTTTGAACGTCTGGATCAGTTTGGGAATACGCAGGTACGGGATTTCCAGTATCAGCTGGCAATATACATATATGACAAGGGTCTTCAGGGCGGTAAGTACAGTATGTCCACGGCGGTTGGTCTGTTCCAGTCCGTAGTCGGTCTGATACTGGTACTGCTGGCAGACAAGGTTGCCAAGAAGCTCGGCGAAGACGGCTTGCTGTAGGGAGGTGAAGGATTATGGCTAAAAAGAAAGAAGAGGTAGTGCGTGGCGCGGAGGTATCAAGCGACGGCAGCAGAGCCATAAACAAGCTCCGTATCAGTGATTTTGTGATGATGGCGGTTATTATCATCCTTTGCCTGACCTGTATTATTCCGTTTATTCATCTGGCTGCAAAGTCGATTTCCAGCGATGCGGCGGTTGTGGCAAAGAAGGTATTCCTCTGGCCGAAGGGAATCACCTTTGCGGCATACAAGTCCATCTTTGTGGACGGAGGACTGACCTACTCTCTGCTCTACAGCGTTATAGTCACTCTGATTTTTACCTTTTTGGGAATGGTGGTCTGCACCTGTGCGGCATACCCTCTCTCAAAGAAGAGGCTGAAGGGAAGAACCCTGTTTACCTTCCTTCTGATGTTTCCCATGTACTTTGGTGCCGGTCTGATTCCGTCCTATCTGCTGATGAAGGATTTGAATCTGATTGATTCGATGTGGGTACTGATTTTGCCGCTGATTTATTCGCCCTATAATATGCTGATTATGAAGACCTCCCTGCAGAGCAGTATTCCGGACAGTCTGGAGGAATCGGCTTTCCTGGACGGAGCGACGAACCTTCAGGTGTTGTTTAAGATTGTGCTCCCTCTGTCGAAGCCGGTAATAGCAACCCTGTCCCTGTTTTATGCGGTAGGCCGTTGGAACTCTTATGCGGACAATAAGTACTATATCAAGACGGACACACTGAAGATGGCACAGTATAAGCTGTCCCAGATGGTTTCCTCCGCCTCGGAGGCACAGACCATCTCCCTGTCGGAGGCGGCAGCGGTAACCAGTACCCCTGAGGTATTGCAGGCAGCCGCCATCATGGTTGTCACCATCCCCATCATCTGCATCTATCCCTTCCTGCAGAAGTATTTCGTGAAGGGAGTTATGATTGGAGCGGTGAAGGGTTGATAAAAAGGTAGTTATCCCGGGCAACCGGGGTGAAATAAAACTATACATTTCATAAGGAGGATTTATTATGAAGAAGAATACTCTTCAGAAGGTTCTTGCTACTGCACTGGTTGGCGCAATGGCAATGGGAACCTTGACAGCCTGCGGCAATGACAGCACAGGCGGAAGCAGCGCGGCAGCCGGCAGCAATGCAGGAAGCAGTGCGGGAAGCAGCGCGGCAGCAAGCGGTGGTAATGCAGGAAGCAGCGCGTCCGGAGACGTGGTTGCCGGCATCGAGGGCTGGGAGCCCTTTGCAGAGCAGGTTACTCTGACAATTCCCGTTTATGACAGAGGACAGGAGGGCGTTCCTGCCATCGGAACAGGTGACAACTACTGGGAAGGCTGGCTTCAGGAGAACTTTGCTGACCAGTACAACATTAAGCTGGAGTTTGAGCCTATCGCGCGTGGCGGCGTTCTGGAGGCTTATAACCTTCTGGCATCCGCAAACGATCTGCCCACCTTCCTGATGGAGTACGACTATCCCAAGCAGGCACAGTGGGTTGCTGACGGAATGTGCACAACCTATGATATGGAGCAGTTCAAGACCATCGCTCCCACCTACTATCAGAGAATGGTTGATCTGGGTCAGATTCAGTACACAACCATGAACGATGAGACCTACTTCGTACTTGCTGAGAGACCTTACTACAACACGAACTATACCTATATCACCTGGAACCGTATGGACTGGCTGGAGCAGGTTGGCTATGACCATGTTCCCGCAACCCGTGCAGAGTACGTTGATGCAATGACCAAGATTCAGGAGAAAGGCATCTGCGAGCATCCCGCAGGCGGCTCCATGACAAGCGGTACTGCAGGTATGGATCAGAACTATGCCTTCAGAGATTACCCTACCAACGAGGAAGAGTGGGCTATGTACGGCGACTATGCAATTCCCGCTCTGGGCTGGGAGCCTAACAAGAAGCTGCTGAAGGAAGCAAATGAGAACTACAACCTGAAGTTTACTGACCCTGACTTCTACACCATTGATTCTGCAACCGCAGAGGCTAACTTCATCAATGGTCAGGCATACTCCTACAGCGCATACATTTCCGCTGACATGCCTGTTCTGAAGTCCTTCTATGAGAACAACCCGGATGCTAAGCTGGCTATCACCGTTCAGAACAATGTTGCAGATACAGAGGCAGGAAAGGTTCCTGCATTCCGTTCCAACAATCCCTTCGGTATGATGATTTCCTTCTCTTCTCAGGCTACCGAGGATGAGATTAAGGCTGCAATGATGTACATGGAGTGGTGTACTCAGGACGAGAACCTTCTGACCTTCCAGTGGGGTATCGAGGGAGAGCATTATACTCTGGATGCAAACGGTCTGCCTGTAGCAGTTGCTGATTACAGCGGTGACAAGAAGCAGGGCTTCAACAACAACAAGGACTACTGGTGTGTAACCATCGAGGCTAGAAATGCCGGAACCATCGAGGATATGATTAAGGCATCCGCTCCTGTAGGTCTGCCTCAGGACTTCACGGATGACATCATTGAGAACTACTATCAGCAGGTTGCTGCATGGGAGAAGGGCTGGGTTCCTACCGACTGTATGTTTGCTACTGACATCCCTGCCGTAGGTGAGTATCAGGGAACTCTGCTGACTCTGTATGCAGAGCTGCGTGATAAGCTGGTTATGTGTGACCCCTCTGAGTTTGATGCTCTGTATGAGAAGTATGCTAAGCAGTATTCTGAGGCAGGATATGCTGAGATTGCTGAACAGAGACTGCAGGCTCTGAAGGATGGACTGAGCTCCAGAATGCAGTAAGACGTAAGGAGCTGATGAAAAGCGTCAGCTTATGTTACAGCCCTCCGGCTTAGGCTGGAGGGCTGTATTTAAAATAAACCCCGTAAGCAAATTATGTCTTTTTTCGGGTTCTGTTATGAGGTATACTAAGGGAGAGGCGGAAAAAGGATATAACAAACCATGCCGGAGGGCGGAACGGAGGATATTATGTTGAAGCTGGACTATGATAAGAAAGAAATCGAGGAGACGATCGACAGGGTTGTCAGGAAGACCATGAACATGGATCTGACATGGGACTGGCCCTGTGGAGTGGCATATTATGGAATCTCTGAGGCATATGAAAAAACGGGAAAGAAGGAGTATCTGGCGCTTTTAAAGGAGAGAGTGGACGAGCTGATTGACCTCGGTCTGCCCAAGGTCTGGACGGTAAATGCCTGCGCCATGGGACATTGCCTGATTACTCTCTATAAGGCGACAGGCGAGCAGAAATATTATGACATCCTGATGAGCAAGGTAGAGTATCTTTGCAGGGATGCACTGCGGTTTGGAGACCATGTGCTGCAGCACACGGTGTCAGCAAACAACGATTTTCCGGAGCAGGCGTGGTGTGATACCCTGTTTATGGCGGCATTTCTGCTGTTAAGGGTCGGCGTTATGAATAAGGACGAGGAGATGATTGAGGATGCGCTGAACCAGTATTACTGGCATATCAGATATCTTCAGAATCCCAGCAGCGGTTATTTCTATCACGGCTATGATAACATTGCCGGGGATCATATGTCCGGGATTTACTGGGGAAGGGCGAATGCCTGGGCGGCGTTTACCATGGCACAGGTGGGTGGTATTCTGCCGGAGTGCTACCTTTATCCCAAGTACATCGATGTGGCAGGCTCGCTTAATGAGCAGCTGGCAGCGTTAAAGACAGTGCAGACGGAAAACGGTCTCTGGAGAACCGTGCTGGATGACCCAGATTCCTATGAGGAGATTTCCGCATCGGCAGGGATTGCGGCAGCGATGCTGACAAGAGGAAATCCTCTGCATTCAAAGTATATCAATAAGTCCATAAAGGGACTTCTGGACAATATCAGTGAGGACGGCAAGGTGATGAATGTGTCCGGCGGTACGGCTGTTATGAGGGATAAGGAGGGCTATCGAGGTATTCCCAAGGCGTACATACAGGGCTGGGGTCAGGGACTGGTGCTCGCTTTCTTTGCGACACTGCTGGTTTCTGACAACATAGAAAAGGACGGTGCGCTTTAAAAATGTTTCGCAGGAATTTCCTGTTCGGGGTGGATTCCGACACGGCAAATGTGATTGGAGTGACCGATACGGATATCTACCAGCCGGGCAAAGGCTATGGATTTGTAATAGAACAGAATAGGCGGGAACAGGAACTTCTGAAAATATCGGAGCTGAACGCAGGTTTTGACACAGTTTACTGGTATCAGGATGAGAACCTGACACAGCCGGAAAACGATGAGACGGGCTGCTTTGTGGATTCCGACAGGGAGCTTGCGCGTCTGGAGGAAAAGAACGGAGAAAGGCAGAAGGGAGAGCACAGACGGATTCCGCTGTCCTTCAAGCTGGATGTCCCCCGTCAGGGGAATTATAAGGTGACAATAACCATCCGCACAGAGGAAGCCATGAAGGATGTGCTGATTTTTACGGGCAGGCGACGTCTGGGCTTTCGGGGAGACCTTCCGGCGGATACGGTTTTTAAACATACCATGATGGTGAATGTGTGCGATATTGTGCCGAGGGGTCAGACGAGGCTGTATGCGGATAAGACTCTGGATATCACGGTGGTGGCAGACCGTCCGAAAATCAGCGGGCTTTATGTGGTGGAGACCGTTTGTCCGACCATTTATATCGCCGGGGACTCTACGGTTACGGATCAGAGGGCGGATTACCCCTACGCGCCGGGAACGAGCTATTCCGGCTGGGGTCAGATGATTACCGCTTATCTGGATGAGAATATCGCGGTATCCAATCACGCGCATTCAGGGCTGACAACGGACAGCTTTCGCAGGGAGGGTCATTATGCGGTAATCGACCAGTACAGCAAGCCGAGGGATTTCTTTTTCTACCAGTTCGGGCACAACGACCAGAAGCTGGAGGATTTAAAGGCGAGGGGAGGCTACCAGACAAACCTTTTGCGCTACATCAGCGAGTGCCGGGATAAGGGAGCTTATCCGGTGATTGTCACACCGGTGGCAAGAAACACCTGGAAGGGAAACGACGGTGCCTATAACGACCTGCTGGCTGAGTACGCGGAGAGCTGTAAGGAGGTCGGAAGGCTGGCAGAGGTGCCAGTGCTGGATTTGCACGCGCGCAGCCGGGATTTTATCGAGAGAAACGGGCTGGAGGGAGCGAAGGCTTACTTCTATCCCAATGATTATACACATAACAACGATTACGGAGCATATCTTATGGCAGGCTTGGTGGCAGGGGAGATTGTCAGGGTGTGCAGGACACATTCCGACCCGGGCTACCGCTTTCTGGCAAAGTGCGTCACGGACGGCTTCGGGACGTGGATGCCGGCGGAGGAGATTGTACTGCCGGAGAAGCCGAAGCTATATGAAAACATGGTAAATCCGGCGGAGGGAGCGAAGCTGCTCTCTGAGATTGAGAATCCGGAGCAGCCTGCGGACAGAGTGACAGTGCTGGATATGGTAATCAGGACGGCAAGATTTTTCCCCACCAACGTATATAACGATATGTTTACGGATGTGGTGGGACATGAATGGTACGCAGGAACCGTGGAATGTGCTTACCAGAACGGTATCATAGATATGGAGCTGGTGGAAAATCAGTGCTTTCTGCCGGAGAAGCCGGTCACGCTGGCGGAGTTTTTCGTGTTTGCCATTAACGGCTACAGAAGCAGAAAAGCCTTGCCAAAGGAGGTCTCCTGCGTATATGATGGAAGCTGCAGAGAGTTTGAGAAGCCCTATGTGAGGGCGGCGTGCAGCATCGGACTGATAAACCCGGGCGGGAAGGAAAACCTAAGACGGGTGCTTACCAGAGGAGAAGCTGTGGAGCTCTGCCGCAAACTGAAGCTGTAAAGGCTCTGTTTCTGAGGATATTGCGGATGGCAGAGATAGGGTAAGAAATGAGGGAGGACAGAAAATGTCGAAGCAAAAGGGCGGTTTTACGCTTCCCGGAGAATCCGGTTATGAGGCGTTGACCCTGAAAATGGCAGAAAAATGGGGAGCAGATGTTATCAGGGACAGTGATGGCACAGTGCTTTCCGATGAAATTGTACATGCGGGATACGGAATTTATTCCACTATCTGTATTATCAGAGACCACAACGAGTGGGCGAAGAAAAATCAGGATAAGCTTCAGCAGACCTTTCTCTGTACCCCGGCAGAGGTGGCAGAGGGGGACGGGCTTACTGTTTCGCTGATGAAGAGCTTTTTCGCAGAGCAGTTTCGGATAAATGACAGCGAAAGAGCAATGAAATATTGGGAGGTCTATGACAGAACTGCCAACGAGAAGCTGGATGCGTCACTCTGGAGCTATAACAGGGAGAACGGCACGGTCGAGTTAAAGGGCATCACACCCTTTCACAAATATACGGTAAGCTTTCTGGTTTATCGTATCTGGGAAGAAATTTCCATGTATAATCATACCACCAACCACTGGGAGAAGGAGCATCTGATGCAGATTGACCCCAGATACCCTGAGACACAGGAGTATATGCTCGGCTGGATGAAAAACTGGTGCGAGACTCACCCGGACACCACGGTGGTCAGATTTACCTCCATGTTCTATAATTTTGTCTGGATCTGGGGAAGCGACGAGAGAAACCGCCATCTGTTCTCTGACTGGGGGTCTTATGATTTCACGGTGAGTGACATCGCACTGGATGCCTTTGCGGAGAAGTATGGATATACCATGACGGCAGAGGATTTTATCAATAAGGGGCAGCTTCATGTGACCCATATGCCGGGAACGGCGAGAAAAGCGGACTGGATGGCATTTATCAATGATTTTGTCATTTCCTTCGGCAAGAAGCTGATAGATATGGTGCATGAATACGGCAAGAAGGCTTATGTATTCTATGATGACAGCTGGGTTGGCGTAGAGCCATACAACGGAAGATTTAAGGAGTTTGGCTTCGACGGTCTGATTAAGTGTGTATTTTCGGGTTATGAGGCAAGACTTTGCGCGGGCGTGGATGTGCCCGTGCATGAGCTGAGACTGCATCCGTATCTCTTTCCGGTGGGACTGGGCGGAGCGCCTACCTTTACAAAGGGGGGCAATCCTACACTGGATGCGAAGAAATACTGGAACAGCGTAAGGCGTGCGCTGCTTCGTGCAAAGATAGACCGTATCGGACTGGGCGGATACCTTCATCTGGTGGAGGAGTTTCCGGATTTCTGTGATTATATTGAGAAGGTGTCCGATGAGTTTCGCCTGATTCGCTCCTTCCACGATGAAGGAAAGCCCTATACCATCAGAACGCGGGTTGCCGTGCTGCACAGCTGGGGTGCGCTGCGTTCCTGGACGCTGTCGGGACATTTCCATGAGACCTATATGCATGATTTGATACATATAAACGAGGCGCTATCCGGACTGCCGGTGGAGGTCAGCTATCTTTCCTTTGAGGATGTGAAGAGGGGTGCCCTTCAGGATGTGGACGTTGTCATCAATGCAGGCTATGCGGGCAGTGCATGGAGCGGCGGCGAAAACTGGCGCGACGATGAGCTGGTGACGATACTGACAAAGTGGGTGCACGACGGAGGAACCTTCCTCGGTGTAAACGAGCCCTCTGCCGTGGAGGGATATGATACCTTTTTCCGCATGGCACACGTGCTCGGCATCGACAAGGATACGGGAGCGAGGGTATGTCACGGAAAATGGACCTTTGAGGCGGATGATGCGATGGAGCTTCTGCCTGCGGGAGCTACCGTGGAGCCGAAGGAGCAGCTGTATCTGACGGATGGCAGGGCGAGGGTGCTTATGGCGGACGACGGCAGACCGCTGGTGACGGTGAATGAATTTGGTAAGGGAAAGGGCATCTATCTGGCATCCTTCCAGGTGGATCAGGAGAATACCCGTATGCTCTACCAGCTGATTCGCTATGCGGGCGGCGAGGGACTGAGCGGTCTCTATATGACAGACAATCTTTACACGGAATGTGCTTATTATCCCAGGAGCAGAAGACTGGTAGTAATTAACAACAGTGATGTGGAGCAGACAACCACGATTCCCACACAGCAGGGGGACAAAACAGTAACGATAGCGCCCTATGACACTACCTTTATGGAGCTTTAGGTAAGACCGTCGTCCGGCGGCGGGAATTTCCGAAGAGGGAGAACGGATATGACAGATAATCCTTATTACAGACGGTTTGCGGATTGCGTGAGCGGAAATATGATTGAGCATTACGGGATGGAGTCGGTTCGGCAGCTGGTGGTGGATGACGTGTATCAGCTGGCTTCCGAGATGGACTTTCACAGTCGGGAGGTTGAGGCGCTGGAGGTACGGGCGCGCAGCAGTGTGCTTTTGCCGAACGGATACTGGAGCGATACTCCCGCAGGAGATTTGTACGCACAGGCAGCAAACCTCAGAATGCAGTATGAGGAGCAGGATACCAATGCAAGGCAGGAGCTGTTTGAAAAGATTTATGAAGCAGCCTGCGGCATAGCAGAGATGGGTGTGTATGAGTATGTGGATAACACCGTTTTAGGTCCGGCAAGCCTTATGACGAGGCAGGTGACGGAGCTGCTGGCATCGAAATTCGGAGCTGCGTATGAGGAATTTCAAAGCAGCTGCCGCGGGCGGAGTAAGAAGGCAGCCCCCCGTTTTGAAGAACGGCGTGACGAGGAAGAGGAACGCAGAAGGCGTAAGATCCGGGAGGCTGCCGGGAATGCCCATGAGAAGTATCAGGAGCACGTCGAAAGGGAGAGAAAAGCGGCGGCGCAGGGGGATAAAAGCGCTATGCTTCTTGCCGGCATCGGGCTTAGCCCGGAGGATTTGGATTTTTTGAAGCATTTATCGGAGTAAAACAAAAAGGGGCAATCGCCCCTTTTTTGCTTCTCAGAAATTGCAGCCGTTTTACATTCCCTGCTGCCCGGGCTCAGTAAACCTTCCGGCGATGTCCTCAAAGCCGGGCTCTACGGCAATATGCTCAACCCTGTTGTAGCGCAGCTCCATAAACTGTGCACGTTCCTTGCTGTAGAGCTTCTTAAGCTCCTCTGAATAGCCGACGATAATCCAGGGGAACATGGTGCTCATCTTCTGCAGAATCTCCTGCGAGGCTGCCTCGCTGGGTACGGAGATATTAAAGGGATTTTTCTGACCGTCCACATAAAATACGATGCTGTAGGTGGTGCCGGTTTTGATGCCGTTGGTGCGGTGTGTTGTCGTGTTCTGGTAAGCCCAGAGAATTTTGCCGTTGAAAATCGCTCTGGGAACAGAAGAATTCAAATCCACATAAGAGAAGAGACGACCGACACGGATGTCCCCTTTCTTGCAAAAGGAGGTGGCGGAGGCAAAGTCGGACTCAACACTCTCTGCACTGTATCCGGCAGCTGTAATGTCCGCGCGCAGCTTTTTCAGGTAAAAGCCGTTGGAGGCTCTCACAATACGGAGGATACCCCAGACAAGCAGGAAAAGTCCTGCGCCGAAGATGAGGAAGCTGATGACATTGTTTCCGGTTTTATCCACCATACTGATATAGTAGGGAAGCGTTAACTCCTCAATTTCGTTCTCCGTAAACTCATTATCTCTCCAGAACTCCTCGAAATACTTATATTCCTCGGAGTTCAGCTTCTTTATTTTTCCGGAGAATTTTATGGGGCTGGACGGGATACCGTCATAGGTATTGGTTGCCATATTGTCCATATCCTTGCCGTAGCGTGCAGGAACCTTGATGGTCATGAACCTGTAATCCGAAGCGACGTCATCGGGAGCGCCGGTATAGATGACATAGTAATAGTAAGTGGTTTTTACCGCATGGGTATCGGTATTTTCCTCGTATTCTTCCAGATAGCAGCCAAAGTTTGCCTCCAGCGCAACATCCACCAGCTGATTCTTAATCTCGTCCGGCTCCAGTCTTGTGAAATCCTGATAGCCGAAAATACCGTAAAAGCTATCCTGTGCCTTAAAGCCCATCAGAGCCCCCCCTGCGAGAATCAGGATGATGGAAACGACGAGAACCTTTTGAAAGCTTTTTTTCTGAAGTGCCTCAAACATTTTTTCTTTTCCTCCGACTCATAAGATAATGCCTTAAAAAGTGCATACGATAGAACTTTAACATGAAAGAGCAGGAACTGCAAGAAAAACTATACTTTTAAGCGCTTTAGGAGGAAAAGGCAGGGCGAAAGTACGGGGAAAAGTGTGGGAAGAGTATCTGAAAGGGTGCGGGAAAAGTAAGGGAAAAGTAAGGGAAAAGTAAGGGAAAAGTAAGGGAAAAGTAAGGAGGGGGGAATGGTTGCCAGATTGCGGGGAATCATGTACAATGAAGAACAGAAGAAGCATCGTTTCAGATGCGGAAAAGAGGATGAAGAGATGAAATTTAGTGAAATGCCCTATGAAAGGGTAGATTTTGAAGAGGTGGAAAAGCAGCTCAATGCCCTGATGGAGGAGTTTGACAAAGCAGGAAGCGGTGAGGAGCAGTTTAAGGTGCATCAGAAGTTTTATGCACTCAGCGACAGGGTGGATACACAGTATACCATTGCACATATCCGTTTTGACATTGATACTAAGGACAGCTTTTACGAGGAGGAAAAGAAGTATTACGATGAAAAGCTGCCGGTATACAGTAACCTTGTGCTCGCCTATCAGCGGAAGCTCTATGAATCTCCCTACAGGGAATATCTGGAGGGCAAAATAGGGAAGGTTGCCTTTAAGAACATGGAAATCGCGCAGAAGGCAATGGATGAGAAGCTGATTCCCCTGATGCAGGAGGAGAATAATCTGGTGACGGAGTACAGCAAGCTCATTGCGGGTGCAAAAATTCCGTTTCACGGAGAGGAGCTGAATCTGTCACTGTTACGTCCCTATCTGGTAAACGAGGACAGGAAGGTGAGAGAGGAGGCATGGGAAAAGTTTACTGCTTTTTTTGAGGAAAATGCAGACAGGCTGGATGAGATTTACGACAGGCTGGTGAAGAACCGTACAGAGCAGGCGAGAAAGCTCGGATACGAGAATTATCTGGAGCTTGGCTATTACCGCATGGGGCGCAACTGCTACGGGAAGGAAGAGGTTGAGGCATACCGCAGACAGGTAAAGCAGGATTTTGTTCCCTTCGCGGAGAGACTGCATGAGCGCAGGAGACAGCGTCTGGGACTGGATAAGCTCAGCTATATAGATGCGAATGTATATTTTAAAGAAGGGAATCCGGCTCCGGACGGGACACCGGAGGAAATACTGAAGGCAGGCCAGAAAATGTACAGCGAGCTTTCCCCGGAGACAAAGGAATTTTATGATTTCATGATGGAAAACGAGCTGTTCGATGTGCTGGGGCGCAAGACCAAGCGCGCGGGCGGCTACATGACCTATATGCCGGATTATCATTCTCCCTTCGTGTTTGCAAACTTTAACGGAACCAGCGGGGATGTGGATGTTATCACCCATGAGTGCGGACACGCATTCCAGGGCTATCTCTCCGGCAAAGACCCGATTCGGGAGCATGCGAACATCGGCATGGAGACGGCGGAAATTCATTCCATGTCCATGGAATTTTTTACGCAGGACTGGATGCCGCTCTTTTTCGGTGACAGATCGCAGGATTATATAGAGATGCACCTGGAGGATGCGGCGGCATTTATTCCCTACGGCTGTATGGTAGACGAGTTCCAGCATATCGTTTACGGGAATCCGGATATGACTCCTGACCAGAGACATGCCGCATGGCTGAAGCTGGAAAAGGAATACAGACCGCATATGGACTACGGTGATAACAGATTTTTCGGAAAGGGAGGCTTCTGGCAGAAACAGACCCATATCTACGGTTCACCCTTTTATTACATCGACTACTGCCTTGCACAGACCTGTGCATTACAGTATAAGGTAAAGATGGATGAAAATTATGAGGCTGCATGGCAGAGCTATTTAAGGCTCTGTAAGCTTTCCGCGAGCGATTTCTTCACCAACATGATAAAAGAGGTCGGACTGGATAACCCCTTTGAGCCCGGCTGCATGAAGAACATCGTTCAAAAACTTGAAAAATATGTGAAATAAGTTGCAATTTCCCTGAGACGTGCAGTATAATTTGTGGATAGGTGCGTGTGAGCTTGCTCACGGAGCACCCGAGCCACAAATTATACTATAGGGCGAACGCCCGACATGAAATAGAATTTTAGCGAAGCGAAAATTCTATGAATGCACGTCTCAGAGACGTCTTTCAAGGAGGAAGCGAAAGCTTTCAAAGAGGAGGAAGGAGACATTTTACCATGTCTGAAAAGGAATTACAGAATCAGAAAACGCAGGAAGAGAAGGTTGTGACGAAATACGACCTGAAGATGCAGAGAAGGGAAGCGGAGAAAGCAAAAGCCAAAAAGGAAGAGCGCGCCAGCAGGATTGCAGGTATTGCGGTTGTTCTGGTACTGCTTTGCATCGTGGTATCCTTCCCGGTTCGCAGCTGGCTGACGGTAAACGGAACCTTTATTGAGGTCGGCGGGGATAAGGTTTCCAGGCTGGAATTCGACTATAATTACAATATTGTAATGAACAATTATCTGAATGAGAACGGCTACTATATGTCCTATCTGGGAATAGACCTGACAAAGGATCTCTCCACCCAGATGTATACCGAGAATTTATCCTTTCAGGATTTCTTCGAGGAGATGGCAGTAGAAGCGATTGTTCAGAACAGAGCGCTGAAGGCAGAAGCTGCAGCTGCAGGCTTTACCTATGATGCCACGGCAGACTATGAGGAGTACGAGGCTCAGCTGAAGGAGGCTGCAAAGGAAGCCGGAGTGAGTGTCAAGGAATTTGTGAAGAACAACTTCGGCAGCTATGCGACACCCGCCCGTCTGAAGAAGCTGGTAACGGAGGGTATGGAGCTTTCCGCTTACTATGCTTCTGTTGCGGAGGCAAAGACACCGGGGGATGAGGAAGTAAGGGCATATTACGAGGAAAACAGGGATTCCTATGATTCCGTGGATTACCGTATTTCCCTGATTTCTGCACAGCTGCCCACAGAGCCTACCGAGCTGGCAGACCCTGTGGAGGAGACGAAGGATACAGCCGCAGACAAGACAACAACGGATTCGACGGCTTCCACGGAGACAGAGGAGGAATATGAGCCCTCCGAGGCAGAGATTGAATTTGCCATGAATGAGGCAAAGCTTGAGGCTGAGGAGCAGTTAAAGAGGATTCAGACTGAGGGAGATTTGCAGACGAATGTGCAGAAATCCAATTTGGCAACCAGAATTCGGGAATGGCTGTTTGACGCGGAGAGAAAGGCGGGGGATACCACAATTATAGAGGATGACACCAACTATCTCTATTATGTGCTTGCTTTTGAAAACCGCTATCTGGACGAAACGCCTACCGTAGATATGCGTGTCATTGTCCTGCCCGGGGAGACTGCTTCCGAAGAGGGAGATACTGCCGGGACAACGGGGACTGTCGTGACCGGAGAGGCTGTTTTGGAGGAATGGAAGAGCGGTGCTGCCACCGAGGAGAGCTTTGCGCAGCTGGCTGACAAATACAACAGCAGTGAGCTGATTTCTTCAGAGGGCGGTATCATAGAGGGCTTTGAGACCAGAAATGCCGCTGAGGAGCTTTCCGTATGGCTGGACGACGATGCCCGTGTGGCAGGAGATACGGTTGTCATTTCGCCGGAAGTGGATTCTTACATCTATGTGCTTTACTTTGTGGGAAGGAATGAGCCTGCATGGAAGCTGGATGCCGGCAACGAGGTGCTGACGGATGTGATGGCGGACTATCTCAAGGAGATTTCCGCAGGCTATGAGGTGAAGGATCCGGACAAGAATCTGTACTATTTACAGGTATATGCTGCACAGGAGGCGGAAGCAGCCGAAGCGGAGAGCACTGAGCAGAGCACGGAGGCATCGGGCGAGGCAGCGACAGGGGCAGAGTAAGGAACGCAGCCCGCTGCCAACAGAAGGAAGAGTAGAAGGAAACGGACGGCGGTGGGGGAATACCCCACCGCTTTTTTTGAAGAGAGAATCGGTATGGACAAAAGGGTATTGGTGCTGGACATTGACGGCACGCTGACAAATTCAAGGAAGGAAATCTCGGCTCCTACCAGAGAAGCCATACAGGGCATCATGAAGCAGGGATATATGGTCATTCTGGCATCTGGGCGACCCACTGCGGGAATGCGCCGCTATGAACAGGAGCTGGAGCTGGAAAGGTACGGCGGTTATCTGCTTTCCTTTAACGGAGCGAGGGTGATAGACTGCCGCAGCGGCGAGGTTATTTACCAGCGCCTTCTGTCTCTGCCGCTGGTGCCCCGCCTGTATGGCTTTGCAAGGAAAAACGGCTGTGGGCTGATTACCTATCTCGGCGAAGAGGTAATCTCGGCATTTTCCGTGGACGAGTATGTGGAAATCGAGGCGAGAATTAACGGGCTGCCGGTGAGAAGGGTTGATAATTTCCCGGAGTTTGTGGATTTTGACATCAACAAGTGTCTGATGACCGCGCCCTCCGAAAAGGCGGCAGTTCTGGTGGAGGAGCTGCAGAAGAGATACGGTGAAGAGGCAAGTGTTTACCGCTCCGAGCCTTATTTTATGGAAATCATGCCGCGCGGAGTGGATAAGGCGGCAGCTCTGGAAAGGATGATGAAGACTCTTGGCTGCACACGGGAGGAGACCGTCTGCTGTGGAGATGGCTTTAACGATATTTCCATGATTGCGTATGCCGGAACGGGAGTTGCCATGGGAAATGCCCAGGCGGAGGTAAAAGCTGCCGCAGACTATGTTACGGCGACCAATGATGAGGACGGGCTGGTAGAGGTAATTGAGAAATTTTTCAGATAAAGAGGCAGACCAATGCGCTGTGACAGAAATGGAGTTGCATGAGCAGTAATATCAGGATAGAGATTCCGGAAAAGGCGGAATACATTATAAGAACCATACAGGCAGCAGGCTTTGAGGCATATGTGGTGGGAGGCTGTGTCCGTGATTCCATTTTAGGGCGGCTGCCACAGGACTGGGATATAACGACCTCGGCGAAGCCGGAGCAGGTGAAGGCGCTGTTTCCCCGCACGGTGGACACCGGACTGCAGCACGGAACGGTGACAGTCATGCAGGGAAGGGAGGGCTTTGAGGTTACGACCTACCGCATTGACGGGGAGTATGAGGACAGCAGACATCCGAAAGAGGTCACGTTTACCTCCCGCCTGGAGGAGGATTTAAAGCGGCGTGATTTTACCATCAACGCCATGGCATACAACCATGAGGCGGGACTGGTGGACATCTTCGGCGGAATGAAGGACATAAAGGAGAGTGTGATACGCTGCGTGGGCAATCCTGAGGAACGCTTTGGGGAGGATGCACTGCGTCTGCTTCGGGCAATCCGTTTTTCCGCCCAGCTGGGTTATCGGATTGAGGAGGAAACGGCAGAGGCAGTCCGCAAGCTGGCGCCCTCCTTAGAGAAAATCAGCGCTGAGCGAATCCGCACGGAGCTGGTCAAGCTGCTTGTTTCGCCGCATCCGGATTATCTTAGGACTGCCTACGAGCTGGGGGTCACGAAGGTATTCTTACCGGAGTTTGACATCACAATGGAGACACCGCAGAATCATCCGCACCATATGTACTCGGTGGGAGAACATACCCTGCACAGTCTGCGGTATGCGGAGGCGGATAAGGTGCTTCGGCTTGCACTGCTGTTCCATGACTTCGGAAAACCTGCGGCAATGACAGTGGATGAGAAGGGAATTACACATTTTCACGGGCATGCGGCAATCAGCGCCGAGATGGCGGGACGGATTATGCGCAGACTCCGGTTTGACAACGATACCATCCATATGGTAAATAAACTGGTAAGCTATCACGATTACGGAAACCATACCGAGCCGGATTTGCGGATGGTGCGCAGGGCGACAAACAGGATTGGTGAGGATGCCTTTCCGATGCTGTTTGAGGTTAAGAGAGCCGACATTATGGCACAGAGCCCTTACAGACAGGCGGAAAAGCTGGAGAAGGTAAACCGATGGCAGCAACTGTATGAGGAGATGAGGGAGAAGAAACAGTGTGTTTCCTTAAAGGAGCTTGCCGTCACGGGTGCTGACCTGATTGCGGCGGGCATCGCGCCGGGAAAGGAAATCGGAGAGCTTCTGCAGATGCTTCTGGAGAGAGTTTTGGAGGAACCGGAGACCAATACGCGGGAGCAGCTTTTAAACATACTTTCTGACAGCCGTTCATAAGATAGGTTAGAAAGACGGACTATCAGGAGGGGCGGTCAGTGAATGACAGAGCAGTGGAATTGCTGGAACAATATGAAATAGAGGTGCTTCGTACCAGAAAGGGAAGAGGAGCACTGATATGTGAGACTGACAGGGGCTGTCTGATTTTCAAGGAATACAAGGGAACCCCTGAGAAGGCGGAGCTGCAGAACAGACTGCTCGGAGTAATTGCAGAAAAGGGAAGCATAAGGGCGGAGGAGCTGATTCCGACAAGGGAGGGAGCATTGCTTGTCAGGGACGGCGACGGGAGCGCCTACATATTAAAGACCTGGCTGGACGGGCGGGAATGCAGCATTTATGACAGGGTGGAGTGCATGGAGGCGGTACGGCTGCTTGCGAGACTGCATGGATGTATGGAGCTGCCTGCCGATACACCGAATCTCCCGGCAGCCTTCTCACAGGAGAAGGAATACGAAAAGCACAACCGGGAGCTGAAGCGGGTGCGCAGATACCTGCAGCAGAGAGGACAGAAAACATGGTTTGAAATCAGTCTGCTTAATACCTTTGACTACTTTTTAGAGCAGGCGCTGCAGGTTTCCGGGGAATGGAAGGAGTACGGCAGCTGTCGGAGTGAGGAGACTGCGTTCGGAAAAGTACCTCTCTGCCATGGAGATTACCAGTATCATAATATTATTCTGGGGAGTGACGGATGGTTTTTGGTGAACTTTGAGAGATGCCTTCGGGATGATCCGGTCAGAGACTTATATCTGCTGCTGCGAAAGCTTTTGGAGAAGGGTAATTGGTCGGTGGCGCTGGGGAGCTCCCTCTTGGAGGCATATGAGCAGATAAGACCGATTAGCGCGGCGAGCAGGATTGATTTGTACTATCGGCTGGCATATCCGGAAAAATTCTGGAAGATTGTCAACTTTTATTATAACTCCGGAAAAGCATGGATTCCCGGAAGAAATCAGGAAAAGCTGGAGAAGCTTTTGGCGCAGGAGAAGGAAAAGCAGCTCTTTCTGGATGAGCTGTTCAGGGATGTGACACACTTACGGTAAACAGAGTAGGAGCGGAAAGTGACGACTGAGAACAACACAGGAAGATGGAGAAACGGATTCCGTCGCGGAGACAGGGACGGATGCAGGGAAAGGGTCGGCTACAGGAGAAGAGCGGGCAGTGCAGGAGCAGTGATAATGACTGCCATTCTGCTTGCTGCCTGTGGAGGCGTTTCCCCGGACGGCGGGAGGGGCGAAGCCACTCAAAACCCAGAGAGAGCAGATACCGGCTTTGTGGTGACGGGACCGGACAGCTATGATTCCGCCGACACGGCAGTGCTTGTGAAAAAGAATGAGAAGGAGGGAACCCTGACCTTCCTGAATCTGGAGGTGGAGCGCAATTATACGCTATCTCTGGATGGAACGACGGGGCTGTATGATAAATACGGGGAGAGTCTCTCTCTCAGTCAGCTGCAGCTTGGCGACATTGTGGACGTGACCTTTCTGAAATCAGGAAAGCACCTGGTTGATCTGAGGCTTTCGGCGGAGGCGTGGAGCTACACCAATGTGGAGCGCTATGAGATGAACATGGTGCGCGGTGAGGTCTCCATCGGCGAGGAGGTCTATAAGCTGACTGACAACACTCAGTATCTGTCTGATGGGAAAAAAATTGACAGTATGGATTTGAATGCCTCCGATGTGCTGAGCTTTTACGGTCTGGGAAATCAGGTGCTGACGGTGCGCGTGGAAAAGGGGCACGGATATCTGCGTCTGGTGAACGACGAGAGCTTTGTGGGCGGCTGGATTGAAGTAGGGCAATCCGTGATACAGCGGATTACGGAGGATATGCTTCTGCCGGTGCCGGAGGGAAGCTATCAGGTAAGCATCAGCAACAAGGGCGGCGGAGGGGTAAAAAGCGTTATCATCAACCGCAATGAGGAGACAACCTTAGACATCGGGGATTTAGAGGTGCCGGAGCCACAAATCGGCATGGTGCTGTTTTCGGTCAGTCCTTCTTCGGCAGAGCTTTATATCGACGGTACTAAGGCGGATGCTTCTGCCCCGGTCTCCTTGGAGTACGGTCTGCATCAGCTGATTGCCAGAGCCGACGGCTACCAGTCCATCACCCAGTATATACGGGTGGGACAGGAGTCTGCCGGAATCAATGTTGTGCTCGACCCGAATGAATCGGAGACGGAGGAGAGCAGTCAGGAAACTGACTCTGCGTCCTCGTCGGAGGCTACGGTTACCACGGACTATTATCAGGTGCATATTGACGCACCCGAGGGAGCGGAGGTCTATCTGGACGGCAACTATGTGGGAATTTCTCCGTGCAGCTTCCGAAAGACAGAGGGTTCACATGTTATTACCCTGCGAAGGACGGGCTACGCAACGAGAAGCTACACGGTGCAGATAGACAGTGAGGAGAAAGATATATCATATTCCTTTGCTGAACTGGTGACCTCGGAAAGTAATTCAGAGGATGTGTCTGGAGCTTCCGAGTAGACAGGACGGCAAAAAGCCGCAAATATGGGAAAAAACCTTGACAATATGCGGGAAAACGGGTATATATATTTATAGACGTTTCATAAGAAGCATCTAGGAAGATACAAAAAAGAAAATCCATTGTAGGAGGAGTTCAATATGAACAAGACAGAATTAGTTGCAGCTATGGCTGAGCAGGCTGGTGTATCCAAGAAGGACGCTGAGAAGACATTAAAGGCTTTTACTGATGTCGTAGCAGATGAGCTGAAGAAGGGCGGCAAGGTTCAGCTGGTAGGCTTTGGTACCTTTGAGGTATCCGAGAGAGCAGCTAGAGACGGAAGAAATCCTCAGACCGGTAAGGTTATGAAGATTGCAGCTTCCAAGGCTCCTAAGTTCAAGGCTGGTAAGGCTCTGAAGGACATGCTGAACGCTTAATCCGCGTACAGGAGATTTAAAGAGGCCCGGTCGGATGCTTCTCGTGCTTGCACGGAGAGGCGCCCGCCGGGCTTTTGTATATCGGGTATGCAGGGATTCGAGGGCGAGTCCCGAACGGGAGGAGAAAATGCGACTGGATAAATATTTAAAGGTATCGAGGCTGATTAAGCGCCGTACCGTGGCAAACGAGGCGTGTGACGGCGGACGGGTGCAGATTAACGGTAAACCCGCAAAGGCATCCGCGAACGTAAAGGAAGGGGACATTATCACCATTTCCTTCGGCAACAGGGAGGTAAGGGTGGAGGTTTTAGATGTGCAGGAGACCGTGAAGAAGGATGAGGCAAAGGAATTGTTCCGCTATCTCTGATTTGCAGGCATGACCTGCCCCTGTCGGGCATATGCTTAACTGGAAGAAAATTTCCGACAGGAGGAGTCTATGGAGGACTTAAACAGCAGCACGCGTGCGCATAAGGTCAGCATGACAAACAGAAAAAGCTGTATCATAAACGGTGTGAAGGATGTACTGTCCTTTGACATACATGAAATTCTCCTGGAGACGGAGCAGGGAATGCTTATGATTAAGGGAGAGGATTTGCATGTAAACAGGCTGACGCTGGAAAAGGGAGAGGCTGACATAGAAGGAAGGATAGACAGCTTTACCTACTCCGATACGGCGACAGCCGGACATAAGAATGAACCTCTGCTGACAAGGCTGTTCCGGTAGACGGATGAAGGGCGAAAATGAATTTCTTCTGTGTGCGGCACTGCTGGGCGTACTGATTACACTCTTGTACGACGGACTGAGGATTCTCAGACGGGTGATTCCGCACAGCGCCTTCTTTGTCTCTCTGGAGGATTTAGGCTTCTGGATTTATTGCGGCAGCGAGGTGTTTCTGCTTATGTACCACGAGAACAACGGAACGCTGCGCTGGTTTGCGGTGCTGGGCGCGCTGGCAGGGATGCTGCTGTACAGAAGGCTGATAAGTCCACCGCTGGTAAAATATGTCACGCTGCTTTTACAAAAGCTTTTGAAAATCATTTTCAGGGCGCTGAACATACTGCTTGCTCCGCTTCGAACCGTCTCGGGGAAGGCGGGTCGGGGGACAGAAAGGCTTGTGCATGGAGGAGGCTGTCTGCTGGGACGGATTAGAAGAAACCTAAAAAACAGGTTGACGTATTTCCTTAAAATGCTTAAAATTGCCTTAAGGACGAAGTAGTGGGAGGAGTCTTATGGCGAGGCGCAGGGTGGCTTACCGCAAGAGAAATCAGAACCGCTTCAGTATGTTTCTGGTGTCGCTGGTCGTGCTGATGATTATGATTGTGGTAGCGGTCAAGAGTGTTGAGATACAGGATAAAATAGATGCCAAGAAAAAGGAGCAGCAGCAGCTGGAGGAGCAGATTGCGGCTGAGGAGTCCAGAACCCTTGAGATAGAGGAGTTTGGGAAAGAGGTACAGACCAAGGGCTATATCGAGGATGTGGCGAGGGAAAAGCTCGGTCTGGTGTATGAGGACGAGATTCTGTTTAAGGAGAATCCATAAGAACGTAAGGAGCAGAAGACCTTGAAGGGTCTTCTGTTTTTTGTTGCACGGGAAATTTCCTGAAGCGATTCGCGGCGACAAAATTTGTCGTAAAACTTTAAGGAGGAAGCGCCTTATATTTGACAAAAAAAGCAAACCCGCAACCCTACAATGAATCCTGCCGCAGGGAAGCGGCGGAAAGGTAAGGGAGGAGAGATGACGACAGGATTTGCGGGCAGGGAAAAAGAGCTGCAGACGGCACAGATTTCCGATTTGTGCAGAGGAAGACTGTTAAAATATGCGGATACATTTTATGAGCTTGCCGCAGGCTATGCCGGAGAGTTTCAACCGGACGGGGAAGACAGGCAGAGCCTGTTTACAGAGAGAAGGCTCTGGGAAAACAGACAGGTCATCAAAAGTCATCTGTCCGAGATGGCAAAAATCATGACGGAGGTGGCGTGTGAGGTAATGTGCTACCGCCCGCTGGAGGAGAAAAAGCGCAGACTGCTGATACAGGCAATGAGACAGGAGGGAATCAGGGTGGAAAATCCCTGCTATGTGTCACAGGATAACGGCAGGACGGAGATTGTGCTTACCCTGAGTACCATAAAGCGCGGGGAAATTTCCGCCGAGGATGTGGCGGATATGATTTCCGTTCTGCTGGACAGGCGTCTGAAGCTTTCTGCGGCCAGTCCGTTTCTGGTTGAGAAGAAGCCACACAGCTTTGTGCTGGAGGAGGAAGCGGAGTTTCTTGTGCTCACCGGCTTTTCGAGGGTGGTGAAGGAGGATGAAGCTGTCTCAGGGGATAATTACGCGGTTTTAGAGGCAGAAAAGGGCAGAATGACCGTGATGCTCTCCGATGGAACCGGCTCCGGAGAGAGGGCGGGAAGGGATAGCGGGAGAGTACTGGATTTGATGGAGAAAATGCTGGAGGCGGGCTACAGCGGGGAAACCGCCATCGGAATGGTGAACACGGCGCTGTTTGCGGAGGGAGAGGACAGGAATCATCCTACGCTGGATTTGTGCGGTATCGACCTGTACGGTGGCAGCTGTGAGCTCAGAAAGGTGGGAGGAGCAGTTACCTTTTTAAAGAGGGACTCTGAGGTGGAGGCGCTGGCGGCAGGAAGCCTGCCACTGGGGATTTTTCAGAAGGTGGAGGCAGTGCCGATTCGGAGAAAGCTGCAGGACGGGGATTATCTGGTGATGCTCTCTGACGGGGTTACGGATGCCTTCGGAGAGGAGGACTACAGTACTCTTGGCAGCTTTCTGGCGGGAATTACGGAGCAGAATCCGGGTGAGATTGCGGAGAAGGTAATCCGGGCAGCAGTGTGCGCCGGAGGCGGACACATCAGGGATGACATGACAGTGGGTGTTATCGGAATCTGGAAGGTGCGGTAGGCGTTTTCCGGCTGCATTTGACTTTTTTGGCGGAATGAGATACATTCATGGTATGAAAGCTGGAGGAGAGACAGAGGAAAAGGTATTTTCCTATATTAAAGAGAATCATATGCTACAGGAGGGAGACCGTGTGGCTGCGGGTGTTTCCGGCGGCGCAGATTCGGTCTGCCTTCTGGTTTTGCTGTTGGAGTACCGAAAGCAGCTGCCCTTTGAGCTTGCGGTGGTACACATAAACCATGGTATACGCAGGGATGCAGTAAAGGATGCGGCGTATGTGGAGGGGCTTTGCCGCAGGGCGGGAGTGCCATTCTATCTGCGGACGGTGGATGTAAGGAGCTTTGCCGCTGCAGAAAAATGCTCGGAGGAGGATGCGGGAAGGAGACTTCGGTATCAGGCATTCGAGGAGGTGGCGGCAGAATGGGGTGCAAATAGGATTGCGGTGGCGCACAACAGTAATGACAGAGCGGAAACCATGCTGTTTCACCTCTTTCGCGGAAGCGGCTTGAAGGGGCTTCGTGGGATTCTGCCCGTGCGAGGGAAGATTATCCGCCCGCTGCTTGTTCTGGAGAGACAGCAGATAGAGGGCTACCTGAAGGAGAGAGGGCTTGCGTGGTGCACGGACAGCACCAACGAGGAGGATGTATACGCGAGGAACCGCATCCGCCATCATATTCTCCCCTACGCCCAGGAGGAGCTTTTTCCGGGAGCGGTGGAGCATATGGGCAGGACGGCGCAGCTTTTGGCGGAGACGGAGGACTATCTGGCAGAGAGGACAAGGGAGGCGCTGGAGAGCTGCCTTGAGAGGAATCCGAAAGAGGGGCAGCATAGCGCAGCCTCCGCAAAGGAGGCGGGCGGCAGAACCGTAACGCATACTGTGTTTAGACTGTCAGTCGGGAGGTTTCTCGAGCTTCACCCTGTGATACAGAGGCGTATGCTTTTGCTGCTGGCGGAAAGCCTGTCGCCGACGGGAAAGGATATCGGGGAGGTGCACGTCCGAAAGCTGCTGGAGCTGTTTGCAGAAGAAGGAAACCGGGGCATCAGCCTGCCGAAGGAGATTAAGGCGCGCAGGCAGTACGATGAGGTTATACTGGAAAGAAGTCTGAAGGAGCAGTCGGGGGAAGAAGCTGCTCTGCCGGAGATGGAGTTTGCGGAACTTTTTCCGGGAAAGGATGCGGAAGTTCCCAAAAATCAGTATACGAAATGGTTTGATTATGATAAAATGAAAGAATCGCCAACGGTTCGGTTCAGACAGACGGGAGATTATCTCACTCTGTCAGACGGAAAAGGCGGGATGATTCACAAGTCCTTAAAGAGCTACATGATAGACGAAAAAATCCCAAGCCGGCAGAGGGACTATATTCCGGTGCTGGCGGAGGGAAACCATGTGCTCTGGCTTGTGGGCTACCGAATCAGCGAATATTATAAGGTTGAGAGGAATACAAAACGGATTTTACAGGTACAATTAAAAAGAAACTGCAGCGGCAGTGAAACGGAGGAGAAAGATGGCAGAACACATTAGAGTACTTTTGTCGGAGGAAGAGGTAGACAGGCGGATTCAGGAAATCGGAGAGCAGATTAGCAGGGATTATGCGGGAAAGCAGGTTCACCTTGTATGTGTGCTGAAGGGCGGAAGCTTTTTCCTGTGCGAGCTGGCAAAGAGAATTACCGTGCCGGTATCCCTTGACTTTATGTCCGTATCCAGCTACGGAAGCGATACAAAGTCCAGCGGAGTGGTAAAGATTGTAAAGGATTTGGATGAATCCCTGAAGGATAAGGAAGTTATCGTGGTGGAGGATATCGTGGACAGCGGAAGAACATTGAGCTATCTGCTGGAGATGCTGCGGGACAGAGGACCTGCATCCTTAAGACTCTGTACCCTGCTCGACAAACCTGACAGACGTGTCATAGATGTAAAGGTGGACTATACCGGCTTCAAGATTCCTGATGAGTTTGTGGTGGGGTATGGTTTGGATTATGACCAGAGATACAGGAATCTGCCCTATATCGGGGTGGTGGAGTTTGATAACTAGGAGGCCTATTCATTGAAGCAGGAAAAGAGACTTAATTCATATTTCTTATTTGTGATACTTCTGATGGGAATGGTGCTCATCTTTTTTGCGCTGAGCATGAAGAGCCAGCAGGAGGACTATACCAAGGCGGAATTTATTGCGGATATGGAGGCGGGCAACGTTCTCTATCTGGAGATAACGCCAAACGGGGAGACGCCCACAGGCTCCATAGAGATTGAACTGAAGAATGGTGTGGAAAAGAAGCTCTATGTGACGGACATCATTGAAACGGAGCAGCTTGCCAGAGAATACGGGCTGGACCCGGTAGTCAATGACGTGCCGCGAGAGGGTTGGGTGCTGACGACTCTTGTACCGATGCTGATTGTCCTTGTGGTGGGTGTATTTCTTTTCATGATGATTAATGCCCAGAACGCAGGCGGCGGCAACTCCAAGATGATGAATTTCGGCAAGAGCCGGGCAAGACTCTCCATGGGCGATAAGAGTATTAACTTCGGTGTGGTGGCAGGTCTTAAGGAGGAGAAGGAGGAGCTGGAGGAAATCGTGGATTTCCTGCGGGAGCCGGGAAAGTATACCAAGGTAGGTGCGAGAATCCCCAAGGGAGTGCTTTTGGAGGGTCCTCCCGGAACGGGTAAGACGCTGCTTGCCAAGGCTGTGGCAGGAGAGGCGGGAGTTCCTTTCTTTAGTATCTCCGGCTCGGATTTCGTGGAGATGTTTGTGGGAGTGGGTGCATCGCGTGTCCGTGACCTCTTTGAGGAGGCGAAGAAGAACGCTCCCTGTATTGTGTTTATTGATGAGATTGACGCAGTTGCAAGACGACGGGGTACCGGCATGGGCGGCGGTCATGATGAGAGAGAACAGACCCTGAACCAGCTCCTGGTGGAAATGGACGGCTTCGGAGTGAACGAGGGAATTATCGTGATGGCGGCAACGAACCGTGTAGATATTCTCGACCCTGCCATTATGAGACCCGGACGGTTTGACAGAAAGGTTGCGGTGGGAACTCCCGACATCAACGGCAGAGAGGATATTCTGAAGGTTCATGCGAAAAATAAGCCGCTGGCGGAGGATGTGGATTTGAAGCAGGTGGCACAGACCACTGCGGGCTTCACGGGAGCAGATTTGGAAAACCTTCTGAACGAGGCGGCAATCAACGCGGCAAAGCGCGGCAGAGGCTTTCTGACGCAGGAGGATGTGAAAAAGGCGTTTGTAAAGGTTGGTATCGGCGCAGAGAAGAAGAGCCGCGTCATCTCTGACAAGGAGAAGAAAATCACTGCCTATCATGAAGCGGGTCATGCGATTTTGTTTCATGTTCTGCCGGATGTGGGACCGGTCTATACGGTTTCCATCATCCCGACGGGAGTTGGTGCCGCAGGTTATACGATGCCCCTGCCCGAAAAGGATGAGATGTTTATGACGAAAGGGCAGATGCTGCAGGAGATTATGGTATCTCTGGGAGGAAGAATCGCGGAGGAGATTATCTTCAAGGATATTACGACCGGCGCATCCAGCGACATCAAGAAGGCAACTAAGGTGGCGCGGAGAATGGTGACCCGCTTTGGTATGTCGGATAACATCGGCGTTATCTGCTACGATGACGATGACGATGAGGTATTCATCGGCAGGGATTTGGCGCATGCCAAGGCACACAGTGAGGCAGTTTCCGGTGAGATTGACCGTGAGGTGAAAACGATTATTGATGACTGCTACGCAAGGGCAAGGAAGCTGATTCTGGAGCATGAGTCGGTTCTGCATGCCTGTGCAAAGCTGCTATTGGAGAAGGAAAAAATCGGCAGGGCGGAGTTCGAGGAGCTGTTTACGGCTGAGGCGTGAAGCGGCATTTGAGGCTTCAGGCGTTCCGGCAAAGGCTGTCTGCAAAGTGCTTCCGTGGAGTTGCACAAGAAGCACAGGGGCGTGATTGGTGGTTTTTAACAGGGAAACACTGTAGAAAGTGCACAAAAAAGCAAGAATGTTTTTGTAATATTTGTGAATTTTGGGAATAGGCAAAAACGGTTGGGGATGCTATTATAATACTCGTAACCCCCCCAATACATTATATAGTTTTTGCTATACCCCATAAGAAGAAATACCTTCTCTAAAAAGGACAGTCACCCCATGACTGTCCTTTTTACTACCCGCTAAAACGCGTTATCCGTCAAAACAGGATGCCGGTCAGAACGGGTCGAGCGTCAGCGACTGTGGCAGAAGGGGCATTCCAACAGTGCGGGCTGTAGCGGGAGGGCGGCAGAAGGGGGAGCGGGTTTTTGCTGTAGTTTTTACTGCGGACGTGAAAAGCAGTTGAATTATTTAGGGTTTTTCAGTAAAATGGGAAAGAATGGGAGACAGAATCGTGAGAGAAGAAACTGACTTGGCAAAATTGCAGAAGCTGGAGGAAAACCAGCGGTATATTTCCAACATGCGTCCGGTTTTTAACAGAAGGGCGCTGTTTTCGGATACAACGGAAGAATTTGTGACTCCGGCGGAGCCGGAGCCCTTTGAGAAGGTAACGATAAGATTCCGCACCGCCAAGAACAATGTGGACAGGGTCAGCCTGATAACAGACAACGAAAATCATGTCATGACCAAGGCAGAGTCCGACAGGCATTTTGACTTTTATGTGCTGGAGCTTACGACGCAGGACAGAAAGCTTTCCTATCACTTTGAGATACAGACGGGGAGACTCAAGGCTTATTATGATACGCGCGGTGTAGTAGAGGAGGTCAACGAATACTATGACTTTGTCCTCCTGCCCGGGTTTAAGACGCCGGACTGGGCAAAGGGTGCGGTCATGTACCAGATTTATGTGGACAGATTCTGTAACGGGGATTTGACGAATGACGTGGAGACCAATGAATACTGTTACATCGGAGAGCCTGTATGCCGCGTGGCGGACTGGAGCCGCAATCCGGAGCAGATGGACGTGCGGGAGTTTTACGGAGGAGATTTGCAGGGTGTCATTGACAAGCTGGACTACTTACAGGATTTAGGCATCGAGGTGATTTATTTTAATCCGCTGTTTGTATCTCCCTCCAATCATAAATACGATATTCAGGATTATGACTATATTGACCCACACTTCGGAAGGATTGTGGAAGAGGAGGGGGAGCTGCTGCCGCCGGGGCAGAAGGAGAACCGTCTGGCATCAAAATACGTGAACAGGGTGACGAATTATGCCAATCTGGAGGCGGGGAACAGGCTGTTCATTCATCTGGTGGAGGAGGCGCATGCCCGAGGAATCCGGATAATACTGGATGGTGTGTTCAATCATTGCGGTTCCTTTAATAAATGGCTGGACAGGGAGCGCATCTATGAGAATGCGGAGGGCTTTGAGAAGGGTGCTTATGTCAGCGCAGACAGCCCGTACCGAAGCTATTTTGACTTTCATAATCAGGAGGGATGGCCCTACAACGGCTCCTATGACGGCTGGTGGGGACATGATACGCTTCCGAAGCTGAATTACGAGGGTTCGTCGGAGCTTTTGGACTATGTGCTCTACATCGGGAAAAAGTGGGTTTCTCCGCCCTTTAACGTGGATGGCTGGAGACTGGATGTGGCGGCGGATTTGGGACACAGCCAGGAGTTTAACCACCATTTCTGGCAAAAATTCCGCAAGGCGGTCAAGGAGGCAAACCCCAACGCCATCATACTGGCAGAGCATTACGGAAATACCAGAGAGTGGCTGCAGGGAAATGAGTGGGACAGCGTCATGAACTATGATGCCTTTATGGAGCCGGTTACGTGGTTTCTGACGGGCATGGAAAAGCACAGCGATGATTTCAGGGAGGATTTGCTGGGAAATGCGGACAGCTTCTGGGGTGCGATGCGGCACCATTCGGCGAGCTTTTCCACGCCGAGCTGGCAGGTTGCCATGAATGAGCTTTCCAACCACGACCACTCCAGATTTCTGACCCGGACAAATCACATGGTCGGGAGATTGAGCCAGCTGGGAGCCGGGGCGGCGGAGCAGGGTGTCAACCGGGCAGTCTTCAGGGAGGCGGTGGTGATACAGATGACCTGGGTAGGGGCACCGACCCTCTACTATGGGGACGAGGCGGGTGTCTGCGGTTTTACCGACCCGGATAACAGAAGAACCTACCCCTGGGGCAGAGAGGATAAGGAGCTGGTACAGTTTCACCGGGACATCATCCATCTTCGCAGGGAGCATGATGAGCTGCGGCGTGGCTCTCTGAAATATGTGGACAGCGATTATAATTTCCTTGCCTACGGCAGATTTAACAGGCGCGGACAATGCCTGATTCTGGTAAACAATAACGAGACTCCCATCGAGAGGCAGCTGTTTGTCTGGAATCTGGGAACGCCAAAGCACGGCAGGATGAGGACACTGCTTTGTACGACTGCGGACGGCTATACGATGGGCGGAGAGGAGTATGAGGTGGTCGCGGGTAAGATACGGGTAAAGCTGCCCGGAACCTGTGCGGTCATACTAAAATACATTCAGGGATAAGGAGACTTCTATATGTGGGCATTCATTTTCAGCTTTTTGATGCCGGTGATACCGATTCTGATTTGGAAAAGCTACAACAGGGAAAGGGAAATGCGGGGCATGGAGCTTGCGGCGCGGTACGCGGTTTACAATCTGTGCATGACGACAGTCTCGCTGCTTGCCATGGCTTTGGTCTGTGAGGAGGGAACATCCTTTCTGGCGAAGGTGGACGGCTCTGCCAGCTTTGCCCTGAAATTCCTTGCCGTGGAGGTGCTTGCCGCGCTCCTTACGGCGGCTGTGGAATGGTATGCTTCGGCGGGAAGCTTCCGCTTTCGGATGGATAAGGAGCAGTGGGAGACCGCGGGCTTTGTCCGTCTGGTCAGAAAGCTGACGGTCTCCTATGGGCTTTACCTGCTGGCAGCAGTGGTTATCCTGATGAATGCAGCCCTGATGTTCGACCATGTGCTGTGGGGAGACGAGGCATTTTCGGCTAACACCGTCAGAAATGAGATTCCCGGAATTTTACAAATTATGCACTACTGGGACAATCATCCGCCTCTCTACTATTTCTGGCTGCGGCTGTGGGTAAATCTGCTCGGGGATGCAGGCTGGGTGCTGCATCTGGCATCGCTTCTGCCCTTTGCGGCAGGAATTCTGGTGGCGGTCACACTCTTTAAAAAGCGCTTCGGTACGCTTCCGGCGGCGGTCTTTGTCGTGACCTCCGGGCTGGCAGCTCCCTGCGTGGAGTACAATCTTGAGGTCAGGATGTACGCCCTCTGCTTCTTTGGGGTGGCGATGGCGTTCTACTGCTGTTATCGTGTAATCGGAGGCGGCAGGCTGGCATGGTTTGGCATGGTGCTCTGGGGACTGGTGGCGGCATACTCTCACTATTACGGACTCGTTATCTGCGGCGTGTTGATTTTTATTACCGCAGTGGCAGCTGCTTTAAAGTACAGGGGAAAAGCATGGATAAAGGGAGTGGTGGCGCTTCTGGCGTACATAATCGGTTATCTTCCGTGGTTTCAGGAGCTGTTTGGCCATACAGAGAATGTCAAGGGAAGCTGGTGGAACGACACAATTCTTTCTCTGGGTGATTCCCTCACTATGGTGGGAGGAGGAAATTCCTTTAAGGGAATTCTGCTGGGGCTGGCGATTGTGCTGACACTGACACTGATTCTGGCAGAATCCGGCTTTTTCCATGTGGAAAGGGAGCAAGCTAAAACGGTAGTGAGGATTACACCCCCGTCCATTAAGGGATGGTCGGAGCAGACCTACTTTTGTGCGATAGGCTGCCTCACCATCATCGGCACGCTCGTGCTTGCTTATCTGCTCTGTGTGCTTGTAAATCCGGTGCTGGCGCAGAGATACCTGTATATGCTGATTGCCATTACGCTGCTGGTGGTGGTGGCAGGCTTAAGCGGGGTGCTGCGTCTGCTGCGGACATGGGCAAAAAGGGACAGCCGTGCGGCAGGGGCGGAGGTGATTGGAAAGCTGGTGTTGCTGCTGATTCTCACAGTGCTTGTCGTCAAAGGGCTTGAGGATTATAAGGAATACAGCGCAAGGACAAAGCAGGAGAAGGCAGTGACAGAGGAGCTGCTTGGACTGATAGGAGAAGTGGACGGGAATGTCGCAATGGTTTCTCACGGGGTGGATCATCTGGGCTGGACGGTGCTGAAGCACTACTTCCCGGATAACGAGGTGATTAACGGAAGCTGTACCGAAGTGGATGCAGACCGCTTCTGGTACTTTACCTATGATTATCTCTCTGAGGAAACGCTGGCTTATATGGGAAGCAGGGGCTATGGGCTGATTGCCGGCTACGGAGAAAAGCAGCTTTGTAAATACCCGCTGGTGCTCTACTATTTTGAAAGATAGCTTTCGAGGTAAAAGTTGTATAAAATGATGCAATTTAGGGATATACTGGCTTTACCCGTGTGGTGGAGCCGGTATATTTTGTATGGCAGACTACTGCCTGCAATATGCTTAAGGAAAGGGAGGGACAGCCTGTGAGGAAAGAGAAAGCCGCCGTATTACTGTCGGTATGCCTGTGCAGCCTGTCCTTTTTTTCCGTGCAGGCAGCACAGCCGTGGGATTTGGATACGCTGCTGGTACAATATGAGCTTTACGAGGAGAGCTTTGCGGCAATAAAGAACCGTGGGGATGTGGAGAAAAACGGTTTTGAGGCTGTTGAAGAGCAGAGCTTTCAGGTGATTTTGGAGTCCTTTGGGGAGGAAGAGGTTACTTTCCTGCCGATTATGGATGAGAGCTACAACCGTCTTGCGCTGCTGATTTTAGACGGGATGGGAGAGGTGCTGTATAAGACCAATCAGCTGGAGACGAACCAGCTGTACAGGGGAGAGCTCTGGCAGCCGACGAAAAGCGTCGTCTCGGTTGCCTTTAAGGACTTGAACCGGGACGGACTTACGGATATTGTGCTGATTACGGACTGTGAGAACGACAGAGGAGCTTACGCCGGACAGGCTTATAGGATTGGGGATGTCCTGTTTCAGGAAGAGCAATCCTTTTACCGGGATTGGAGAATTTCGGACAAGATAAACCGCTACGGCATGAATAAGGGTGCGGAGCTTATTGTATCCTATGTGAGGGACGGCAGCTCCACGGAGGCACTGTATACGGCAACAACCCTGCAGGAGCTGTTAGACAGCGGCTTTTTGGTGGCAGAGGAGCAATGCTACTACAGAAGCTTCGAGAAGCAGGGGCTTTTGCAGGTGGTGCCGGGAACAATGCGAATTGCCTCCTTTGACATCTTTATGATTTATCTGGTCAATCAGCAGGGCTACATCGTCTGGAGCTTTCAGCCCATGGGCGATTACAACAGCCTGTACGCCCTGAAGGGAATGGCGTGCCGTGACCTGGACGGGGACGGAATGAAGGATTTGGTAGTGCTGGCGAGATACAGCTATGAGGGAGAGGAAGGAGAGCTGCTGACGGATACCTGCTGTGATATCTATTATCAGCGCACGGACGGCTTTGAGGAGGATACACAGTTTGAAAAAATCCATCAGTGCACAGAAGAGGATACGGTGGGAGAGCTGGTGGAGCTTATCAGGGAATACTGGGGGTGGACAAAAGAGGAATGATACGGATACTGATTGTTGATGATGAAAGGTCCATCTGTGACTTGATTGACATTAATCTGTCAGCGGCAGGCTATTACTGTAAAACGGTGCAGGACGGACTGGCGGCGATTGATTTGATTGAGACAGAGGTCTTTGACCTGATTCTGCTGGATGTAATGCTGCCCGGTGCGGACGGCTACGACATCATGGAATATATCCGCCCGCTGAAGATACCCGTTATTTTCATCACGGCAAAGCACGAGGTGAGGGACAGGGTACGGGGGCTGAAGCTGGGAGCGGAGGATTATCTGGTGAAGCCCTTCGACGTGGTGGAACTGATGGCGAGGGTGGAGGTCGTGCTGCGCCGGTACAACAAAACGGAGACCATTCTGACTGCCGGGGATGTGGTGGTGGATGTGGAGGCAAGAAAGGTGACCCGCGGAGGGGAAAATGTGGTGCTGACAAATAAGGAATATGGTCTGCTGGTGCTGTTTATCCGCAACAAAAACATCGCCCTGTTCAGGGAAAGGCTGTATGAGCGGGTCTGGGGAGACGAATATCTGGCGGACAGCCGTACACTGGACCTTCATGTACAGCGGCTTCGGCGGAAAATGGGCTGGGAGAATAATCTGGTGGCAGTGTACAAGGTTGGATACCGGCTGGAGATTGAGTGAGGGACAGATGAAATTTTTATACAAAATCCTGCTGTGCACCATTATCATCATGGCGACGGCATTTGGCGTGAGCGGGTATTTCTTTGTCAATTATGTGTTTGAGACAGCGCTGGAGCGGGAGGTAGAGCAGGCGCTGGATGACAGCAATATTTTACGGTTTGCCTTTGAGACCGCGGCGCTGAACGTGCCGACGAGATATGCCGTGTTACAGGATGTCGCGGTGAAGCAGATAGGTGCAAAGCTGGAAAGCGGAGGGGCAGGCTCAGGACGCCTGCTGCGCCTTTCAGGGGAGGAGAAGCAGAGCCTTTTTGTCAGTGAAGGCTTTGTGGAGGATATCTCACTGCTGGAGAGTATGACAGAGAATTCAAAAACATGGAAAATTATTTCTCAGGACGGACATTATTATATCCAGACAGGTATTATCGTGAATGCGCTGGACAGAGAGCTTTATCTGGAGACCATGGAGGATGTGACGGAGGTTTTTGCGGAAAGAGCCATGGGCTTTTCCGTTTACAGACGGATGACCGTCGGAATGCTTCTGGTGTGCACGGCTGCCATGCTGCTGATATGCACCTGGCTGACCAAGCCCATACGGATTCTGACAGAGGCAACCGGGAGAATGTCGGAGGGAGAGTACAGCCATCGGGCAAAGCAGGTGAGCTCGGACGAGCTGGGACAGCTTACGAAGGACTTTAACAGCATGGCGGGCGTGCTGGAGGGTACGATTGACAGACTAAAGGATGAGGTGCGGGCGCGGGAGGATTTTATCGCGGCGTTTGCCCATGAGCTGAAGACACCGCTCACGGCAATCATAGGCTATGCGGATTTACTCCGCTCCAGGAAGCTGGATGAAGAGAAACGCTTTTTGTCCGCGAACTATATTTATACGGAGGGAAAGCGGCTGGAGGGTATGTCCTTTAAGCTGCTGGATTTGATTGTCACCAGGAGGGAGCAGCTTGTCCTGCAGCCTGTGCAGGCAGGAGAGCTGTTTGCCTATCTTCAGGATATGTTTACGGGAAACACGCAGCAGAGGCTGGAGCTTTTCTGGGAGGAGGAAACGGTGTGGACAGAGATAAACCTGATGAAATCCGTGCTGTTAAACCTCGTGGATAACGCATTTAAGGCATCGCCGGCGGAAAGCGTGGTGGAGGTGAGCGGAAAAAGGTCGGAAAAGGGATATGAGTTCAAGGTGAAGGACTATGGTGTCGGTATTCCGCAAGAGGAAATAAAGAAGGTGACGGAGGCATTCTATATGGTAGACAAGTCCCGCTCGCGGAGCAGAAACGGTGCAGGTCTGGGACTGACGCTGTGCGTGGAGATTTTGCGTCGGCATGGGAGCGGGCTGAACATAGAAAGCAGGGAGGGAGAGGGCACGGAAATCACCTTCTGCCTGCCCGACCGGAGAGAGGAGGGGCTGCATGAAGGGAAGGAAAAGTAGTCTGTTGCTTCTGCCCCTTGCGGCAGTGATTGTTCTGCTGGCGGTGCTGGGACCGGAGGAGCTGGCAAAGTACAGGGATAAGGACGTGCTCAATCAGGTCAATACCATGGAGACGGATACCGGAACGGAGGGCTACCGCTACTCCTTAAGCGGCAACGAGAAGCTCTACATACTCTCCAAGGCTCTGAATAACCAGATTGAGCCGGAAAGCGAGCAGAATGCAATGTCGCGGATGAGCGGCAGAGATTTGGACTATCAGGAGCTGACGGGAAGCTATGCCATGGTGATTAACCGGAAGGATTCCGAGGGACGGGAGGTTACTGCAGATACGGGAATCAGGCTCTGCGCCCAGGGTCTGGAAGAGCTGCAGAGGCTGGGTGTATTGCCGGAGACTGTCCGGGAGCTGACGACGGATGCCTACAGTGCCGTCCGATATTCCGCCATCGACGTGCCGGAGCCCAGAAACAATGTGCTGGTCTGGAAAATCAGTCTGAATACGGGCGTGGAGAATGGCAGCCGTGAGAACAGGCTGCTGGATGCCTATGTGGATGCGGACACGGGAAAGATTTATGAGTTTTATGTCAGAATTCCTGTCTCTGACTGGGAGGAAATAGATGCGGATGCGCTTATCCGCGTCTGGGCGGAATACATGGGACTGGGTGAGCCTGCGGAATATGAGAAGGTAAATCCCCTCTCAGAGACCACGCCCTACTTTAAGAAGTACAGCTTTGCAGGGATGGAGGAGGGAAGCACCGTGGTGACCGTCGGCTTTTACGAGGGCATCAATGAGCTGTTTCTGAAAATTTCAAAATAGACAGAGAGACAGAGCCTCCTGAGGCGCCTTTTCGGGAAGCTTCAGGATTCACTCTTGCATTTTGTGCATGAATATGATAGAATCTTACCTTGTCAGGGAACAGACCCTGGTATGGATGGATTCCCGAGTGGCCAAAGGGGACAGACTGTAAATCTGCTGCAAATTGCTTCGGTGGTTCGAATCCACCTCCATCCATTGACGCGCTCCGGCGCGTGCAGTGCGTCCGCTGGCATGGCGGAATAGGCAGACGCAAGGGACTTAAAATCCCTCGGTGGCAACACCGTGCCGGTTCAAGTCCGGCTGCCAGCATCAGGTTAAAGGCGGCAAATCCGAAGCTTATCAGGATTTGCCGTTTTTTTGTTGCTGCCGTTTTGTTGCTGCCTTTTCTGTATAAAACCAAGATGTCCGGGAAAGCTATGGGTGTCTGCCTCCGAAGGAGGGAGTGCAAAAACCGTTGCTTGTAAGAGGAGGAATGAAGGCGCATGATTGAGCAGGATACCATAAAGCTGTTGAGGGAATGTGACGCGGGCATCAGGATGGGTGTAGACTCCATCGACGAGGTGCTGGAT
The DNA here is from genome assembly GCA_964475665.1 of uncultured Acetatifactor sp. GTDB lineage: Bacteria > Bacillota > Clostridia > Lachnospirales > Lachnospiraceae > Acetatifactor. The sequence goes on from CAYZAU010000014.1 coordinate 57,029, forward strand.
TATGTGAAGGATGACAGACTGCGGAAGGAGCTGTCCGACTGCAAGGTGCAGCACGAAAAGCTGAAGGAGGAGATACAGGAGCTTCTAAACCGGTATCACGACGACGGAAAAGCTCCTAACCCCATGGCTAAAGGGATGTCATGGATGAAAACGAACATGAAGCTTGCCATGGACGAATCCGATAAGACCATTGCCGACCTGATGACGGACGGCTGCAATATGGGAGTAAAATCATTGGGCAGATACCTGAATCAGTATCAGGCGGCGGATGAAGAGACAAAGGACATCGCGAAACGCCTGATTCAGCTTGAGGAAAAGCTGGCGGCTGACATCAGGAGGTATCTGTAGGCAAATATTAATTTTTTATAAAAATCTCTTAAAATTTTTTGGTAAAAAATGCTGACTTGAAGCGGAATGTATGGTATGATAGCAGTCGGAGATTGGTTGAAAAACCGATACTTACTAAAAAGAAATGGAGAGATGCTTCTATGGAAAAGTTTTTTCATCTGAAGGAAAACGGCACTACTGTCTCGACTGAGATTATGGCCGGGTTGACGACGTTTTTTGCAATGTCCTATATTATTATCGTCAATCCGAACATTCTCTCTCAGTCCGGAATGGAATGGGGTGCAGTATTCCTTGCAACAATCATCGCGTCCGTCATCGGGACACTTGTGATGGGGCTTGTGGCTAACGTACCTTATGCGCAGGCGCCCGGAATGGGGCTGAACGCGTTCTTTGTTTACACCGTGTGCTTTACACTTGGCTTTACCTGGCAGCAGGCGCTTTCAATGGTATTCATCTGTGGACTGCTGAATCTGTTGATTACGGTGACAAAGATTCGTAAGTACATCATCAAGGCGATTCCCTTAAGCCTGCAGCATGCGATTGGCGGCGGTATCGGCATCTTTGTGGCATACATAGGATTTTTGAACATCGACATCGTGGGCTTTACCGGAGCGGCTCTTGCGGACGACGGACAGACCATCGTCACCAGTGGTGTCGTTCCCGAGCTTGCAAAGCTGAATTCCCCTACCCTCTGGGTCTTCCTCATCGGTCTGATTCTGACGGTGATTCTTCTGGTGCTGAAGGTAAAGGGTGCCATCCTGATTGCCATTGTGGTGACCACTCTGGTAGGAATTCCCTTTGGTGTTACCTCCCTTCAGGAGACAACAGGCTTTACCGAGGCGTGCAGGGCACTGCCCAGCACCTTCCTTGCAATCTTTAGGGAGGGCGGCATCACCAGTCTCTTTACGGATATGTCCAAGCTTCCCCTGGTGCTGATTACCATTTTCGCATTCAGCATTTCCGATACCTTTGACACCATCGGAACCTTTATCGGAACCGGACGGCGCAGCGGTATCTTCAGTGAAGAGGACGAGAGAATGATGGACAGCAGCTCCGGCTTCAAGTCCAGACTGGACAAGGCGCTTTTCGCAGATGCCACGGCGACCTCCATCGGTGCTCTGTTTGGAACCTCAAACACCACTACCTTTGTGGAGAGTGCAGCCGGAATCGGTGCGGGCGGACGTACCGGTCTGACCTCTGTGGTGACGGCTGTCTGCTTTGCGCTTTCCGCCTTTTTGGCATCCTTCGTCAGTGCGGTTCCTTCCGCTGCGACGGCTCCGGCGCTGGTGGTTGTCGGCATCATGATGATCTCCTCCTTCAAGGAGATTGACTGGAGTGACTTTGACGAGGCAGTTCCCGCGTTCTTTGCCGGAATCTTCATGGCACTGTGCTATAGCATTTCCTACGGCATCGCAGCAGGCTTTATCTTCTACTGCCTGGTAAAGATATGCAAGGGCAGGGCAAAGGAAATCCATCCTGTGCTCTGGGTTTGTACGGCACTGTTTATCCTGAACTTCATACTGCTTGCAGCACTGTAAATTCATTCAATAGCATCTCATGCCTGGGCTTGGAGAAAACACTCTGATGCTCAGGCATGGTTGTGTCAAATGATAAAAGGAGGATAAGTCCCATGAAAAAACAGACAGAGGTCCAGGGCTATCTGCCCGAGGAGAGACCTGAAGCCCTAAAGCTGCTGCTGTATGCGATTCAGCAGGTTATCGTCATGTTTCCCGCAACCGTAACGGTTGCACTGGTGACAGGCTTTCAGGTTTCCACCACCATATTTGCAAGCGGACTGGCAACCATCTGCTTTATTCTGATTACGGGAAAGAAGATTCCCCTCTACTACGGCTCCAGCTTTGCGTATCTTACGGCGATTGCCAGTATGTGTACTGCTGAGGGCTTTGAGAAGGTGGATGGTATTCTGCCCACGGAGGCAATCCAGTATGCACAGTTTGGAATCATACTTTCGGGCTTTGTATCCATCGCTGCGGGACTGCTGATTCGTTTCTGCGGGCGCAAGGCGGTTGAGACGATTCTGCCGGCATCCATCACAGGCCCAATCGCCATGATTATCGGCCTGACACTGGCGGGGAATGCGCTGGGAGATGCCGTGCCGAACGTGGCAGAGGCGACAACGGAGAGCAACTGGTGGGTTGCCGTGGCATTGGTGACACTGCTTTCCACGATTATCTATTCAAAATATCTCAAGGGCTTTCTCGGACAGCTTCCCCTGCTGCTGGGTGCATTGACGGGCTGCGTGTTTGCGGGAATCGCCTATGCGTGCGGTGTCAATCTGTTCCGTGCGATGCCTGAGGCAGCGTTAAATGCTTCCCTCTGGAAGCTGGGTGACGGTTCCATTTTTGCGGTTCCGGCGTTCTCCCTGCCCAAGGTGTCATGGACGGCGGCGGTTGCCATCATGCCGATTGCCATTGCAACCATTCCTGAGTCCACGGCGCATATGTACCAGCTGGATATCTATGTAAGTGACGTGGCAAAGAGAAAGGGCAAAAAGATGAAGTACAGCCTGATTGATTTGCTCGACCGCAATCTGATTGGCGACGGCATCTGTGATATGATTTCCGGCTTCGTGGGAGGACCCGCGGGCACAAATTATGGTGAAAACATCAGCACGATGGCGATAACGAAGGTGTTCTCCGTTCCCGTACTGGCAGCGGCTGCAATCATCGCCATGGTTATCAGCTTCTTTACGCCCCTGATTAAGGTAATTTATGGTATTCCGGTGGCGGTTATCGGCGGACTGGAGATTTATCTGTTCGGCGCGATTGCTGCACAGGGTATTGCCATCATGATTGACAAGAAGGTGGATATGTTTTCTTCCAAGAATATTGCGGTTATTGCCTCCATCATGGTTATCGGAATCGGCGGCAACTATGCCTTTGGCGGCAATATTCCCTTCTTTGGAATGCAGGTGCCCTGTATTGCAGGTGCGGCAATCTTCGGCATTCTGCTGAATCTGGTGCTCAGCATCGGTGAGAAAAAGGAAGCTGCAACGGAGTAAGAGGGTCAGAGGAGAGTCTGCAGGGAAGAAGCAGGCAGACTTAAAACAACGAAAAAGGCAGTGACAAAGAAACACTGCCGGGCAGAAAGGGAGGCTTCAGCCGGACGGGCTGAGGCCTTCTGCTTAATTGGCATATGGCGTTGAAATAGGGCTACCGCAATCCCACTGGTTTTAGACGGTAGTTCACCTATGCGCATACCACTCTTGACAAGAGGGGTAAAAAATGCAAAAATAGGCTAGGCGGAACTAGGTCCTGCCAGAGCAAAATAAGGAAAAGATACGAAAGGAAAATGCAATGAAAAAGAAGACATTAGCATCGGTTTTAATAGCAGTAGGTCTGCTGATGACAGCCTGCGGCGGTGAGGGTGCGTCTGCTTCCTCCCCCATCCAGACGCTGGAGCCTCAGCCCATGAGCTCAGAGGCGTCTGCTTCGACGGATTCCGGTGCGGCAGAGAGCAGCACGGCGGCAAGCGAGGCTGTAAAGGAAGAAAATCATGACAATATGTACAGAAGTGAGCTGACAAACGAGTGGATTGATATTTCCCTGAAGGATCAGCGCCCCATCGCTGCCATGGTGGACAATGAGAAAACAGCACTTCCTCACTATGGTCTGACGGAAGCAGACGTGGTATACGAGATTATGAACAGTACCTTAAACGGAAGAATTACCCGTTTCATGGCACTGGTGAAGGATTGGGGAAACATCACCCAGTTCGGAAGCATCCGAAGCGTGCGTCCTACCAACTTTATGCTGGCAGCGGAGTGGAACGCTGTGCTTTGCCATGACGGAGGTCCCTTCTTCATTGATGCATGGGTTGCGAAGGATTATTCCGCAAACCTAAGCGGCGGCTTTGCCCGCTTCAGCAACGGAAAGGCAGCGGAGTTTACCGAATACCTGACCTATGACAAGTACACCAATACCGAGAAGAATAAAACCTACGACGGATTGAAGCAGCGGTTTAGCAATTCTCACTATTCAACTACCTACAACGAGTACTACGAGGGACCTCACTTCCAGTTTGCCGAGGAGGAGCTTACCTTTGCAGACAGGACGGATGCCCAGAATGCGACATGGGTGGAGCTTCCTTTCCCTCATAACAGCTCTACGCTGAAGTATAATGCTGAGACGGGAACCTACGACTACTACGAGTACGGCTCTGCACACCTCGACCCCGTACACGACAATGCACAGCTCACCTTCAAGAACGTGATTCTGCAGGATACCACCTTCTCCGAGCTGGGCGAAGGCTATCTGATTTATAATGCCATTGACAGCGGACGCTACGGCTACTATATTACCAACGGCAAGGCGATTGAAGTTACCTGGTCAAAGACCTCCGAGAACGGTATTACCGTTTACTATGACAAGAGTACCGGCAAGGAAATCGAGATTAACACAGGAAAGACCTATATCGCATTGATTCCTTCTGACAGCTGGTCGGATGTGGTTATCAAGAACAAGTAAGGTAAAGAAGATGTAAAGCCGGTTCTTTGGTGAACAGGGCATAAGGGTATGGAGAAGATACTTTCCGGGTCAAGCCTGTAGGAATGAATATCTTCTCCGTGCCGAAATTTTCAAACTTTCAATGCAAAAAAATATTTGAAAAGACTTGACAAGTCATTGGTTTCTATGTAAAATAATCAATGTTGTGACGCAGGGATTAACGTTACAGGCCCAGATAGCTCAGTTGGTAGAGCAGAGGACTGAAAATCCTCGTGTCACTGGTTCGATTCCGGTTCTGGGCATTATAA
>CAYZAU010000015.1:0-15846 GCA_964475665.1 uncultured Acetatifactor sp.
GTGGGCGTTTCTTTTGGCTCTAATCCTTACAATTTGTAGGGGTTAGAGCCTTTTTATTTTCAGTCTATATAAGAAAATGTACTTTTCTGCAACAGTTCCTGTTCTATATAAGACCTGTTGGACAGGGTTAAATGTTTTGATCATGTTTATTCATATGGTAATCCTTTCCAACAGACAGATAACCATATGAGATTGTATCAAAAACCATGTGCAGGAGTAAATTCCAGATTTTAAGATTTGGGGGTTAAAAAACTGGAATTTCGGATTTCACTTTACGATTGCATTTTCGGGAGTTTTATGTAATACTTATTAGTGTCAAACGATAGAAATGGAGAGGATAAGTTGGCGAATTACAAAAAAGAGAAATGGGATGCGATAAAGGCAAATCTCATGGAGAAATGCTTCGAGTGCTTTTCCGAGTGCGGACTGCACGGAACGGGAATCAGAGGCTTGGGGCAGTACTGCGGCTGTACCTCCAATATGCTCTATACATATTTCGATAATCTGGACTGCCTTATCGTGGAGAGCACCGAGTACTGCATGAGCAGGGTGGAGGACGACTTTATGCGGGTCGCACCAAAGAGCTTTGCGGATTTGGAGCGCTTCCTAAGGGAAGTACCGTACTGGACAGCCAAAAGCACGGAAAGAAATACCGCCTGATGTATCAGGTCTACACCCATCCGAAATACCGTGAGTACGGCAAAAAGTTCTTTGAGGGTGTCAACAGACGCTACTTAGAGTATGCGGACGAGGTTGCCGAAAAGATAGGTCTGCCTGCCGACAAGGTTCGACCGATGATATTCACCTTTGTCCGTGCCTGCGTCCACTTTGCCCTGTACGAAGATGAATACTATCTGCAGGAGCAGCTTGGACTGTTGAAGGACAGCATAGGCTTCTATATGATGAAATACAACCCGGCGCTATGTTCGGATATGCAGGAAAATAAGAATTTCAAGGTAAAATTTTAAGCTTGGAGGTATGCTTGATGAAAAAAGGAATTTTAAGTCTGTTTTTGATGCTGGCGCTTTGCCTGATGCCGCAGATTCCGGCGCTGGCAGACGAAGGGGAGGTTACCTTCACTGCGAAGGAGGGCAGTGGCGGAACCGGTGCCGAGGGCTATGATAAGCTGATTGACGGTAAAAAGACAGAGAATAATTTTTCCAAATGGTGCGGCGGACTTCCGGAGGACGGTGCATATATCATTATGGAAGCATCCGATTTCATAAAGGTGACGGGCTACACCCTTACCACCGGAAACGACAACTTGAGTGCGAGCGGCAGAAACCCGAAAAGCTGGGTGCTCTACGGCAGCAATGACTATTTTGACGGCAGCGCAACATGGGTAGCGATGGATACGGTAACGGATAACACCACCATGCAGGATGTCAACTATACGGATTATTCCTTTACCATCTCCGAAAATACTGCCTATTACAAATACTATAAGCTGTGCATTACCGCAACACAGGGTGCAGAGCTAATGCAGCTTGGTGAGCTGACCATCAGCTATGATAAAGCCTGCACCCACACATGGGGTACGCCATCCACTGTCAGCGCGGCAAACTGTAAAACCCCGGAATATCTGAAAAAAACTTGCAGCCAATGCGGTGCAACCGTTACCTATGTAAGCGGCGGGCTTGGCAGTCATCCATACGACGGGAACGGCGAATGCGCGATATGCGGCGATTATCGTGACGGTGTGGCAAAGGTCGGCGGAGCTTACTATCCGGATTTGCAGGTAGCCATTGATACTGCGGGCAATGAGACCGTGATACTGGGTAAGGATGTAGTACTTACGAGTACACTGAATATCACCGACACCGTTTGACTTAAACGGTCATACAATCACCGGTAAACAGGGTGATGCTCACGATAGACAGGATGGTGAGAGCGGCAGTGCTGCAATTAACCTTGCCGGCGGCAGCCTGACTCTTATCGGAAGCGGTCGGATTGCCGGCGGGACCGGCGGCAAGGGTGGAGGCAGTAGTAGCGGGGAACTACGCGGAGCCGGTGGAGCTGGTGGCGTGGGAATCTGCATTGCCGGCGGCAGCCTGTATGTCGGAAGCGATGTTACAATCTCCGGCGGTAACGGCGGAGATAGTGTTCGAGGCGGCAATGGCGGTAACGGCAGTGATGGCATTTTAGTTCAGGGAAATTGCTCTGTTGTCGTCGATGGCAATATCATCGGGGGCAACGGCGGTGCTGCATCTTACCTCGGTCTGATTAGGGGACATGACGGAGGCAACGGTGGCAGCGGACTTTGCATCGGTGGAGGCTGTCTGACCCTGAGCGGAAACGGCAGCATTACTAAGGGCAATAGCGGTGCAGGCAACATCTTTGGCAATGCCGGCAAGCAGGGGAACAAAATTGTACTTGCCGACGAGGGCATATTGTATGCACAGGAGCACTTTGCCTCTGATGTGACTGAGGGCTATAAGGTTATGTTTATCAACGGGAGTGCTCAATATACGTGGCAGGCTGTGGCGAAGGGAGGTAAGGCTGTAAAGCCCGAGACTCCTGCGACGTATCCGGAGGGCTATACCGAGCCCTTCTTCGGCTGGTACGAGAAGGAAAATGAGCTGTTCAAAGCGGAAGCGTTCGACTTTAGCACGGTAATTGACAGGGATATCACTCTCTACGCCAAGTGGGAAAGTGTGCCGCAGCCGACTGAGCCGGAAGCCCCGGCAGAAGCTCCGAAGGAAAACCTGGAGGATGATGAGGATGACGAAGAACCACATTCTGACTGTAGCGGGGGAATCGCGACCTGTAAAGAACGGGCAGTCTGTGAATACTGCGGTGAGCTTTACGGCGAACTGAATGGCAATAATCATACGGGCGGGACGGAGCTGCGTAACGCGAAGGCTTCCACCTGTACGGGGAACGGCTATACAGGAGATACCTATTGCAGGGGCTGTGGTAAATTACTGGCTTCCGGAAGAGTAATCAAGGCGACGGGACACACGGACGCAGACAAGGACCATATCTGCGATGCCAAGAGCTGCAAGGCGGCGATTTCCGACCACAGCGGAGGAGTGGCAACCTGCACGGGAAGGGCAGTCTGTGACTATTGCGGCGAGGAATACGGCGAAGCAGATACCGACAATCATACCGCGATGAAGCATGTCGGGAAAAAAGAGGCAACCGCGGATGCTGAGGGGAATACGGAATACTGGTATTGCGAGGACTGCGGCAGATACTTTGCTGATAAGGACGGCAAGAATGAAATAAGTCAGGCGGATACCGTAATCGCAAGGCTGACGAAAACAGACGAAGACAGTAAGACTTCACAGAATGACGAAGACGGTAAGGCTTCGCAGAGCGATGCCGATAAGGAGTCTTTGAAGGACGGCGGCGACGGTAGTCTGCCCCTCCTGCTTGTCCTGATTCCTGTTGGCGGCGGTGGCATGGCAGGCGTGGCAGCTTACGTTATAAGGAAAAAACGTCGGGCTTAAGCGGTGCGACGTCAGAAGTACGGGAGGAAAGCAAGTGAAAAAGCTGTATGAGAAAAATGAACTGAGATTTTCAATCGTATGGATTGCAATTTATTGTGTGATACAGTCCTTGGCGAATCCGCTGAATGAAGAAATAGGGGTTGAATATTCTGCAAGTGCCCTCTTTTGCATCCTACAGTCTGTCATCCTTTTGGCATTTATTCGGAGAAACGGTCTGTTGCAGCGCTATGGACTTTGCAAAGCGGCTGCACCCGCCCGTTCCTTCCTTTATTATGTGCCGCTTTTTGTCCTGACTACGGCAAATCTCTGGAACGGTGTCGCATTTAACTACTTACCTGCGGGTGCGGTCTGCCATATTGTCTGTATGCTTTGCGTCGGATTTCTGGAGGAAGTGATTTTCAGGGGTTTTTTATTCAGGGCAATAGAAAGGTCTAAGCCGAGAGCTGCGATTATCATTTCGAGTGTCACATTCGGTATCGGGCATCTGATAAATCTGTTCAATGGAAGCGGCATGGATTTGATAAATAATGTATGTCAGATTTGCTTTGCGGTTGCGGTGGGCTTTTTATTCGTAACAATATTTTACCGGGGCGGGAGTCTGCTTCCCTGCATTTTTACGCATTCTGCCATTAACGTGCTTGCTACGTTTGCAAATGAAGCGGGCTTTACGGCAGAAAAGCAGATGCTTCAGACGCTCATTCTGATTGTCATAACGCTTGCTTATGCGCTAATTCTCACAAGGACGCTTCCGCAAAAATAGCAGGCATATCACTCTGAAGGTATCGGAAAGCTCCATGTGAAATATATCAGAGGGCGGTCGCAGCGACCGCCCTCTTGATTTATCGTTCACTGTAGAACAGATAGCTTCCTGCATCCACATTGTATTCTTTTCCTGCAATCACTACTGTTGTCTCAACAGGTGTGTCAATTTCATAGCGCCACAATCCGTCCTGCTTTTGCCAGCGGGAACGAACCTGTCCCCTTCTGGTTTTTAAGGACGCCTCCAGCCAGTCCAGTCTTTCGTCGGGCAGCGGTGCAATTCTGACCTTTTCATAACCGGGATGCGCTTCAACGGTATGGATTCCTGCCGCCTGACAGTATACCCAGTCCATAACTGCACCGTAGGCGTAATGGTTGAAGGAATTCATATCCGCACTCCAAAAATCACCGTTTTCCATAATGCCATCCCAATGCTCCCATACCGTAGTAGCACCCTTGGTAATCGGATAAAGCCAGGAGGGATATTCCGTGCGAAGCAGTAAATCATATGCCAGCCTGATATAGCCATGGTCGGAGAGCACATGGAGCAGATAGGGAGTGCCTACAAACCCGGTCTGCAGCTTTGTGCCGGAGCTCTTTATCATATCGGCAAGCCGGTCTGCCGTCTCCTGCAGATTGGGGGCTAATCTGAAATAGATTGCCAATACATACTCTGTCTGAGTGGTATATTCCGTAAAGGTTTTTCGGAAGGTCTCTACAATTTTCCCATAAAGCGCTTCATAGCTGCTTACATCCCTGCCCAATACTCTGCCTGCCTTGATTAGAAGCTCTGTCGAGTATGCGTAGAAGGCGGAAGCAATGAAATCCGCTCTGCTGGAGCCTTTATAATTCCCAGCCGGTGAATCCAGCCCCAGCCAGTCGCCGTAATGCTCGCCGCCGGTCCAGAGATACTGCGTTTGCGTAGCGCCGGTGATGTAGTTTACCCATTTTTCCATACAATCGTACTGGGCTTTTAGAATTTCCACATTGCCGTAAGCCAGATACAGCTGCCACGGGCAGACGGTTGCGGCATCATCCCAGGCTGCGCTGGGAAATTCATTGTTTAAAACGTCGGGTATTACATGCCCTACCGAACCGTTGTCCTTCTGGTCTGCCGCCATGTCCGCCAGCCACTTTGTAAAGAATTTTTCCACGTCATAGTTTAAGCATGCCGTGCGAATAAATACCTGAGCATCTCCCGTCCATCCCAGCCTTTCGTCACGCTGTGGACAATCCGTCGGTACGTCCAGAAAATTTCCCTTTTGTCCCCATACAACATTGTCAAACAGCCTGTTTAAGAGGGGATTGGAAGAGCGCAGATACCCGGTCCGCTCCATTCGGGAATGTACCACGATAGCGGTAAAATTTTCCGGCTTTGCCTTTTCTGTTCCTCCCGGGAAGCTGTCTATGCGGATATAGCGAAAGCCGTAAAAGGTCATTTTAGGCTTGTAGGTCTGCCTTCCCTCTTTACAGATATAGCGATACTGCGCCTTTGCACCGCGATAATTTTCCGTATAGAAATTGCCGTCCTTATCCATTACCTCGGCGAAGGAAAGCTGCACTCTTTCTCCTCTGGCAGCGTCCAGCGCAATTTCCACATAACCCGTTATTTCCTGTCCGAAATCAATCACGGTATCTCCTTCGGGAGTCCGAAAGCAGCCTGCGGCGGCTACCCGTTCATTCTCACAGACTTCTTCACCCTGCTGCGGAATCAGAGTGTCGGTAGGACCTTCAAAGACCACTGCGGGCAAGGCTTCTGACGTTTCATATGTGGCATCGTATATTTCTCCATCGTAAATTTCTGAAAAGCGTATGCAGCTTTCCGCCACCTGCCAATTCTCATCCGTGCGGATAATCTGTGTAGTGCCATCCGCAAGGGTGACAATAAGTTCTGCGGTCAGACCGGGACACAGACTGTCCAGCTTTGCCCTTCTTTCTTCCCCGACCCATCCGGGAATGGGACTTCTGTACCAGCCCTTCCCAACAGTGACTTCGAGACGGTTAGCCTTTTCCAGCAAAGCTGTCACATCATATTCCTGCACCTGCAGGCGCTTATCATAAACAGTCCAGCCGGGAGCCAGCACAAATTCGCCGACCCGTCTGCCGTTGAGCACCGCCTCATACACACCGATGGCGGTAATGGAAAGAGCAGCGTGCTTTACAGCCTTTTCGCAGACAAACTCTGCCGAAAAGGTGGGGCACACATCACCCATAGTCTTTGCTACCGTAATCCATTTTGCCTTCCAATCCATCAAAATAACCTCCTCCATATAGCCTGATGTAACCATTCTCTTTTGGAATATTCCTAATTTTCATCATATCAGATTGTGAAATAAAGAAAACAGCCGATTTTCACCAAAAGTGGGGGCTTTTTTGCTTGACATTTTATTTTATAGGTGAAACAATGTGGTTGTGATGAAAAACAAAACGGCTTTCACTTAAGAAAGAACGGAGAGTAAGAGGAACAATTTCAGTGCTTTGCGTGGGATGTGGCACGTATGTGCAAAGACGAATGAAAGCCGGAGCATGAGGAAGGGGAAAGAGGCGATGAAAAGGTGTGTGAATTGTAATCAGTTAGAGGAAGATGACTGCAGATTCTGTTCGCGGTGCGGCGGACAGAGCTTTGAGGTGGCTGTTCCTTCAGCGGAAAAAGCAACAAAGAAAAATGCGGTCAGTGGTGGGAAAAAGGCGCTTGCAGTTACCCTGTGTCTGTTTATGTCGGTAATCGCAGTAGTTGCGAGTGTAGTGCTTTTGCTTCGCGCATCAGTCAGCGAGAAGACAATAGAATCCGCAATGGGCAGGGTCTTTGAAGAGGATGAGCTTGCGGATGTAAAGATTGGGGAGCTGGTAGATGCGAAGGATGAAGATACGACGGTGGCTGAATATGTATATTCCATGCTGGACGCGCAAACCCAAGCTCAGATAAATGAAAAGGATATAGAAAAGCTGCTGAATGAGAAATTTGTTCAGGACTTTGTGACAGAAAAAATGAATGATTACCTCTCGGATGCACTCTATGACGATGGAAGAGGGAAAATTAAAACGGATGAGATAATGGAGCTGCTGGAGGATAACAGCAAAAAGATTGAAAAGCTGACGGGAATTCCGATGACAGCGCGTAATCTGGCGGATATTCGAGAGACCATAGAGGAGAGCCATGTCCTGAAGGAGATGAAACTGTCTGCCTATACCAAGGATTATGACTCTGCATTTTCAGCCCTGCGACTTTTCTTTTCAGATGGACTGAGAGTACTGCTGATTGTTTTAGGCTGCCTTCTTCTGGCAGGTGTTTTCCTTGTCCTTCCGGACAGGGTGAAGGCTTGTCATTATGTGGGAGTTGCCTTCATAGCAGCTGGTTGCATGAACATACTGATGGTAGTGGCATCCTTTGCACTGCCGGGCATTGTGGATAATGTGCTGCCGTTGGGAGAAGGGGTTTACAGAAAGATATTTGCCTCCATGCGTTTGCACAGCGTAATCCAGACGGTTGCCGTTACAGCGGTTGGAGTGATTTTTGTGCTGATTGCTAAATGCTGTAGGAGAAAACGGAGAAGTAAAACGGCATAAAGGGGAAGCGGTTCAAAAAAGACATCTATCATACTTGGTAGGTGTCTTTTGTGCTAAAAGCCTATAGGTATTTCGGCAGGCCCGTCAAAAGGCGCTGCCGTGTTTTTTGCGGTATGCGCTTGGAGACATCCCGGTCTGCCTGTGAAACAGGCGGCTGAAATAGAGAGGATCCTGATAGCCTGACATGGAACAGATGGCGGAAACGCTAAGCTGCGTGGAAACAAGAAGCGACATGGCATTTTTAAGGCGCAGGGTTTTCTGGTAGGTATGCGGAGCCAGCCCGGTCTGCTTTTTGAAGAGACTGATGAAGTGACTCTGGCTTATGTGGCAGGATGCGGCAAGCTCCTGTATACTGATGTCCGTGTTATAGTGACTGGTGATAAAGGCAACGGCATCGTTGATTTTGGCGTTCTGTGAATCTGTATTGTTCAGCAGCTTCCCCACGGTGTAGAGAATAGGGAGAAGAAGTCCCTTTTCGTTAGAAACGGGCGAGTTTAAGTTGTGCTCGGCAATCAGCTGCAGGAACATCTTTTCAAGCAGGGGCGAGGAAATGTGGTAGATACCGCCCTGCAAATTGGCTTCCGTCAGAATTTCCTCTATATTATATCCGTTAAAATGAATCCACATCCGCGTGGTGTTTTCGTGGTCGGTATATTTCTGCGGAGTATAGGGAGGATGCAGTACAATGCCCTCCTTCAAAATATGTGTTCTGCCGTTGTATTCTACGTCACACTGACCGGCTGAAATGTAATTGATAAGGTAATCGTGGCGCCCTTTTTGGCGGTAGACAATCTGGGGGGAGGAGAAGGTTGACTGAATGCCGCAGCTGTTAATCTGTAGAAAGGAATGGCTTTTATGGTTGGAAACGTCGTTCAAATCACCGTTGTAAATAAACATCCGTGCTTTTCCTCCTGTCTTTAGAAGAATATCATAGAATCATAATTTTGTTCATGCTTTGAGTAAGAACGTGCATTCAGCTTACGCGGGAAAGACTTATAATGTAAGTAAGAAAAAGCGGAAACGGAAGTGAAGGCATGGGCTATTTTTTTCTGGGGATTTCCCTGCTTGCAGGGGTGATAAAGGGCTATTGCGGCAAGAAAACAAGCGGGTATGTGAATCACTGCGATACGGCAATCGAAATGAATCTGATCCGGATGGTGTTCTGTGTGTGCATCGGCGGGGCGATGATGCTTGCGGAGGGGAATGCCGGATATTTTCTCCCGGAGAAAGCTCTGCTTATGCTCTGTGCGGCAGCGGGAGTGAGTACCTCCGTGTTTGTGGTATGCTGGCTGATTGCGGTAAAAAGGGGAGCATACATGATGCTGGACGTTTTTCTGATGCTGGGTGTGCTTGTTCCGATTTGCGGCGGAAGCATTCTGTATCAGGAAAAAATCAGACCGGTTCAGTGGTTGGGAATATTGCTGCTGGTGCTGGCAGCGTCTGCGATGTGCTCCTACAATAATGCGGTGAAGGAAAAGCTGAAATTCTCCTCGTTCGTGCTGCTTTGTGTCTGTAGTGCCTCCGGCGGCATGACAGACCTGATGCAGAAAATCTTCGTCAGGGAGTGTGCCGGAATGCCCGCCAGTGTATTCGCCTTTTACACCTATGTGTTTTCGGCAATTACGCTGTTTCTGTTAGAGCTTGTACTGCGGTGGAGGAAAGAAAGCATTTCGCCTCAAGGGAAAGAGAAAGCATCCTTAAAGGGTATAATGGGATATATAGCGGTTATGTCGGGCTGTCTTTTTGCCAACACCTTTTTCAAGACAAAAGCGGCAGGCTATCTTACTTCCATACAGCTGTATCCGCTGAGCCAGGGAGGCAGTCTGATTCTTTCGGTGTGCATGGTGGCGGTGATGTTTGGCGAGAAGCCGACGAAAAAGTGTATTCTGGGTCTGGTGACGGCATTTGTCGGACTTCTGGTGCTGAATATGCTCTAAAAGCGTGAAAGGAAGAAGAAAATGAAGCAGACGGAGAGCTACATAAGGGAAAACTTAAAAAAGACAGTCAGGGTCTGCCGAAAGGACGAGGGAAGTCTGATTGGTCTGCCGAAGCCGTATACCGTTCCCTGCATCAGCGGGAAGTTTCAGGAAATGTATTATTGGGACACCTATTTTACGAATCAGGGGCTGATATGCTCCGGCTGTATCGGACAGGCAAAGAATAATGTGGATAACATGCTATATCTTGTGCGGCGCTATGGAAAGATGCCGAATGGAAACCGTACTTATTACCTGAATCGTTCCCAGCCGCCCTTTTTGTCTGAGATGGTGAGGGAGATATATGAGCAGACAAAGGACAGACAGTGGCTGGAGGAGGCTGTCTGCGCGCTGGAGCGGGAATATGCTTTCTGGCAGACAGAGAGAAATTCCGGGACGGGTTTGAATCGGTACGGCGGGAATCCGATTGATGAGAAAACCCTCTGCGAAGAGGTCTTAAGCTTTTGCAGCAGAACAGGCAGGGCGATGCCGACAGGGCAGGAGGAGCTTGCAAGATGCGGAAGGGATATGTATGCGGTTGCGGAAAGCGGCTGGGACTGCAGCAGCAGATTCCGTGCGGGAGCGGATTTGTACAACGCACTTGACCTGAATTCATTGCTATTTCTGCTGGAAGCAAACATGGAATATTTTACCTGCAGGCTGGGGAGAGCAGAGGCTGCAGAAGAGTGGGCAGTAAGGAAGAAAAAGCGGCAGACAAGGATGAACCGGCTGTTGTGGAATTCAAGGCGGGGATTTTACAGTGACTATCTTTATGAGCAGGAGGAGGTATCGGAGCTGTTCTCTGCGGCGGCTTTTTACCCGCTGTTTGCAGGACTGTGCGACGAAAAGAGAGCGGAGCAGACGGTGGAGAGCTTAGCTTTGATAGAACAGCCATATGGAGTGGCAGGCTGCGAAAACAGAAAGCAGGAAGGAAAGAGCAGCGATTCGCTGCAGTGGGACTATCCAAACGGCTGGGCGTGCCTGCAATACATTGTTGCGGTTGGGCTGAAAAAATATGGATACGGGGAGGCAGCCCTGAGAATTGCAGAAAAATTTATAGACGTGGTGGACGATAACTTTAAAAGAACAGGAAATCTGTGGGAGAAATACAATGTGGTGACGGGCAGGGTCTCTGTGACAAGGGAATATGCAACGCCGCCGATGATGGGATGGACGGCAGGAATTTATCTTTCTTTTTTGGATATGCTCAGAGATGCCTGAGAAGGTGTGGGAGGTGCGGTTATGTATGAATTAAGGGCATGGTTGAATCTGAAAAACGGCGAAAAGCAGGAGTATCATGTAACGGTGAAAACGGTGGCGCAGGAGGGCATTCGTGCAGTCTATCTGGACGCATTCGCAGAAGGGGCGATTGACGGCGAATGCGGAGCGGTGATTGAGTTTTGCCCGAAGGACCTAAAGCGCTTTGTTACGGATTACCGCTGCAGCGAATTCTGGTGCGGTCCCGGCTTTGGCACGGAAGCTTCAGAGATACCTGATGAGACGCAGGGGCTGATTTACGAGAAGAAGGAGGGCGGCTACGGGGTCATTCTTCCGGTGGTGTCAGGGCAGTACAAGTGTGTACTTGCCGGAACGGCATCCGGGAAGATACAGGCAAAGCTGTTCAGCTGGTATGAGAAGCTGACCGACTGTCGGGCACTTGCCTTTGTGTATGCGGAAGGAGAGAATCCTTATCTTTTGCTGGAGCAGTGTGCAGAGACGGGAATGCGTCTTTTGAACAACGGGTGTCGTACAAGAAAAGAACGCAGATATCCAGAGCTTTTTGAGTATCTTGGCTGGTGCAGCTGGGATGCGTTTGAAATCCGGGTGGATGAAGAGGGACTCTTGAAGAAATGCCGGGAGTTTAAGGAAAAGCAGATTCCCGTGAAATGGGTTATTCTGGACGATATGTGGGCAGAGGTCAGGGACTTTTACGGTATGGGCTATGCTGACCGAACTGAGATGTGCCGCCTGATGCACGCTTCCAGACTCTATTCCTTCCGGGCAGACCCGAAGCGTTTCCCGAACGGACTTAAGGGCTGCATCGAAAAGCTGAAGGAATACGGAATGGCGGTTGGCATCTGGCATCCTACAACCGGCTACTGGATGGGAATTGATCCGGCGGGAGAGATTTACAGGGATTATAAGGCCTGCCTGCTACAGACGGAGGATGGCAGATGGATTCCTGACTTTGAGCAGGGGAAGGCATACCGCTTTTACCATGCGTTCCATGAGTATCTGAGACAGTGTGGCGCGGAATTTGTCAAGATAGATAACCAGAGCATGACGCGCAGATTTTATAAGAAGCTTGCGCCTGTGGGAGAGATTGCAAGGCAGTTTCACAATGCGATGGAAGCATCCGTCGGGCAGCATTTTGATAATCAGATGATTAACTGCATGGGTATGGCGAGTGAGGATATGTGGAATCGGAGCGTAAGCCCGATTGCCAGATGCAGTAATGATTTTCAGCCGGAGGACAGGGCATGGTTTACAGGCCATGTGCTGCAATGTGCCTACAACTGTCTGATACAGGGACAATTCTATTATTGTGACTGGGATATGTGGTGGAGCGATGACGGACAGGCGGAAAAGAACAGTATTATCCGCGCGGTCAGCGGCGGCCCGGTTTATGTAAGTGATACCTTAAACAGGAGCAGGCAGGAGGTGCTTAAGAGGCTTGTCCTCTCAGACGGAAGACTGCTTCGCTGCGACAGACCGGGAATGCCCTCCAGAGACTGTCTGACGCACAATCCGGTGCAGAGCGGACGGCTGTTTAAGCTTCAGAATAAGGCAGACGCAAGCGGCGTGCTGGCAGTGTTTAATCTGGATGAACAGGACAGAAGCGTGAGCGGAAGTATTTCGCCGTCGGATGTGGAGGGGCTGCAGGGGGACAGCTTTGCCGTATATGAGCATTTTTCAAGGGAATGCCGGATTCTGGGCAGGGAGGAGTCCTTTGAGCTGACATTAGGAAGTAGGGATGACTACAGGCTCTATGTGCTTGTGCCGCTGGTGAACGGGTATGCCATGATAGGGCGCACGGATAAGTATATTTCTCCGAAAACAGTACGCCATACGGCGGGCGGGGAGGAGCTGGTCGAGGCAGGAGAGTATGCGTATGTGCGGGACGGGAAGCTGCATTTTGAAGCAGCGCAGAAAAAGAGCCGGAATGGAGAGACGTGATGAAAACAAACAGAACCTATGACGCTTACTGCAAGGAGAATGTCATTATAAACTTTGAGGGAGACAGACACGTTTTTACGGAAGGAATTGCCTTTACCTCCTCGTCGTCCACCTTTTCGGAGGGAGAAAAGAAAATGGTCGAGCAGGAGACGGAGGAAGGCAGGGATATCATCATCACCAATCAAAAAAGCGGAGCTGAGGTGACGCAGCATTTTGCGTTTTTTGGAGAAACAGTCAGGCAGTATAACGAGATAAGGAATACGGCGGAGGATGAAAAGCTTCTGATAAATGCCACATCGGCGGTGCTTGCCTTTCCCTATAAGGGAATTATCCCGTGGAATGATTCGAGGAGATTCCGGCTGCATGTCTGTAAAGCAGCGTGGTCGGCAGAAGCACAGTGGCATGAGGGAAGCCTTACGGATTTCGGTCTGACCCCCATCCGGCAGCTTGAAAAGGGAATACAGGGTCCCGGAAGAATCCGCATCGCCGGAGAGGGCTCGTGGTCGACGGGGAGGTATTATCCTTTAGTTATTTTGGAGGACATGGAGAAGGGCGAAGCGTTTTTCATGGAGCATGAGGGCGGGGTTTCATGGGAAATCACAATCGGCTTTGAGCAAGACAGGCTCGTGCTTTGCTGCGGAAGCGCGAATATTCACATGGACGGCTTCTGTGCAAGGCTCTCCGGACAGAAAGGCTTTGTTACAACGGCAGCGGTTTACGGAAAGGTGCAGGGCGGCTTTGATGAGGCCGTCAGGGAGCTTACGGGATATAAGCGGGCGGTATCGGCGAGAAGGTGGAAGGATGGGCGGCCGCCTGTATGCTACAACCCGTTTATGGGCGGCATCTATGGTAAACCGAACGAACAGAATATGAAGCGGCTTATTCCGGCGGCAGCAAAGCTGGGCTGTGAAATCTTTTGTATGGATGCAGGCTGGTTTCGTGAACCGGGGGCGGAAACCGCACCGGGCGACTATACTCCGTGCGACCATATCTTTGGGAAGGAGGGACTTGCAGGCATCATAGCGATGATAAAGGAGAACGGAATGCTTCCGGGGCTCTGGTTTGAGCTGGAGGCGGCAGGAGAGGAGACGGCTCTTGTAAAGCAGGAGGAAGCTGCAATGCTTCGGCGGAACGGGAAAACTGTCTCCGCGGAGAGAGGCTTTTTTGACCTGAGTAATCCGAGGGTGCGGGAGCATCTGCTTAGCGCGGTTGACCGGGTATACAGACTGGGTGTCAGGTATATCAAAAATGACTACAATAATGCGACAGGAATCGGAACAGGGCTTTCTCCCGCAGATTATAATGCGAATGAAAGACGGCGCGACAAGGCTGTCTGTGATTTGATTGATGAGCTTTACAGGCGTTATCCGGATATCATTATAGAGAACTGCGGCAGCGGCGGTATGCGGGAGGATAATGGTACCCTGAGCCATTTTCACATACAGTCCACGAGTGACCAGGAGATGTATTATAACTATGCGTCCATTGCCGCGGCAACCAATGCACTGATGCCGCCGGAAAAGGCAGGGAACTGGGCAAACCCGTATTTTCTCGGGGAGGGTGAATATGAGGAGTTTGACAGAGGCGGTGACACAAAAGCACTGATAGAAAGAAATTCTGACGGCGAGGCGACCATATTCTCCATGGTGAACGGTATGGCGGGAGTGCCGATGATATCGGGCAGGATAGATTATCTTGACGGGAGAAATCTTGCGCTTGCAAAGGAGGCAGTGGACTGCTATAAGCGCATCAGAGAGGTGCTTGCAGGCTCTTATGCGGTTTATCCGACCGGCATGGAGCTGATTGGAAACCATGCCTATATCACGATGGGACTAAGGAATGAAGCCGGTACGCAGCTGTATCTTTTTGTCTGGAAGGTGGATGCACGTGAGGACGAAGTGACGATAGATCTTTCAGGGTACATAAGGGACAGCGCGACGGTCGAAATGCTTTATCCGGAACGGGATGACAGATGCTGCTTTTATTATGCGGATGCGGCAAAAAGGCTGACGGTGAAAATGGATTTTTGTAAATACATGGCGCGAGTGTTTTATGTAAAAAGCCGTCTGTGAGAGATGTATTGTAATTTCAAGGTTGCCTGTCGGCACGGTTTGTGTTATACTCTCTTCAAAGCATAAGTTTCACTTTTCCGATAATTCTAATATTCTATTTCAAATCTGAAAATCTATGCTTTTAACCACACTATTGTAAAAGCAGGAGATTTCAGAGACTCCTGCAAAGGAGGACAAATGAATAGAAGCAGGAAAATGCCATTTACATGAATATGAAAAATGACGTGGCATTTATAGTAGACTGCCGTATGAGCCTGTATGAACACCAGGCAACGGTGAATCAAAATATGCCGCTCAGGGACCTGTTTTATGTGGCAAGGGAGTATCAGGGTATGGTAGGTAAGACAAGCCTGTACTCCACAAGGCAGGTGAAGCTGCCGACTCCCTGTTTTGTAGTGTTTTATAACGGTTCAGCCATACAGCCGGAACGGAAAGAAATGAAGCTGTCGGATTCCTATATGACGCAGGTGGAAGACCCGGCATTGGAGCTAAAGGTTGTGCAGATAAATATCGGAGTCGGACATAATAAAGAGCTTATGGGGAAATGTCCGCGTTTGGCAGAATATGCGGAGTATGTGGGACGCGTGCAGAGATATGCCGCGGACAGGCTGCTTGATGAGGCAGTGGAGCAGGCTGTGAATGAATGTATACATGACGGCATTCTTGCGGATTTTCTCCAGAAGAACAGAGCGGAGGCGATAGAGGTGAGTATTTTTGAGTATGATGAGGAGAAGGAATTGGCGCTGTTGCGGGAAGCAGAGAGAATGGGCGGCTTTGAGCAAGGACTGGAGCAAGGACTGGAGCAAGGACTGGAGCAAGGACTGGAGCAAGGACTGGAGCAAG
>CAYZAU010000015.1:15946-61050 GCA_964475665.1 uncultured Acetatifactor sp.
AGGACTGGAGCAAGGACTGGAGCAAGGACTGGAGCAAGGACTGGAGCAAGGACTGCGGGTTTTGGTGAGTATCTTAAAGGACTTCTGCCCGGATTTTGAGACATTATATGCCAGGATAGTTGCTAACCCGGACTACGCACATCTGACCAGAGAGGAATTAGAAAATATCTACCAAAATGCTATAGAAATGAAGAGATGACCGGGCAGTGGAGGCAGTGGAGCGGGCCGTGCTTTTGCTTGACAGGAAATTTGCGGGTGGATAAAATAAGAAAAGAGGCAGAAAGCGTTTTGAACGGGTTCAAAAGGCTTTTGTCTGGGATAGAGGTCAAGGTGTTTTCAGAGAAATCGCTAATCTGCTGGTGACGGAGACGAAAATTGAGTGTGCGGACCGGCGCAGTGTTGGCGTGATACAGGACGTTGGTCTTAGAGCGGGGGAAAATGAGAAGGATGGCAGGACGCAGGCTTATGAGCCTGATTCTAATCTTATTTTTGAGCCTTTGGGGAGTCTATGCGGAGGGGAGCATGGATTCCCGGTTGACGTCCGAAAATGCGGCATCCTGTTCCGTGACTATCAGGAAGATCTCCGGCGGACAGGCGCAGGAGACTTTCTGCGAAAAAAGGCTGCTGGAGCAGACAGAAGGACTGATGCCGGACAGACGGGAAGGTCGTGGAACGGATGTGCGGGCAGGACGATGTCTGGCGTTTTTCTTGCTTTTAGAGATTCTGCTGTGTGAGACAGTCGGAGAGAACATATCTTTTATCCGCTTTGCACCTGATTCCAATCGGTGCGACAGGCGGATTCTGGAATACATTCACCATAAGGATGGGAAAAAGGCATAACCTATGGAAGAAGTACGGTAGGAAACGCTTAAGAGAAGCGTCTTTTTTGCGTGGCTGGATTCAGGGAAAGGAAAAGAAGGTTATGCTGCAGAATATTATATTCGGAGTGATGCTGGTGACAGCCGTTGTCATCGGCGTGGTGACTGCCGTCCGCGAATTTGGCGGTGGAAAGTAGCTGAAGGCGCAGGAAACTGCGAGGAAACGAAAACAGCGAAAAACGAAAACAGTGAAAAACGAAAACAGTGAAAAACGAAAACGGTAAAAAGCAAAATTAACAACGAAACAGTAAAAAGCGAAAATGGGAAAAGAGGAATAGATATGAGCATAGGAATGTGGATTATAACAATCATAGGAGGAGCAGTAGGCATTTTGTCTACACTGTATATTGTGGTTTCAATTTTTGCGGTGTTGATTTACAAGATTTACCGCAAGGTGAAGTATCATATTGCATTGTATAACTGAATACATACTGAATCATAGGATGGAAAACAGAGGATACCTGCCGATGCTTTATTCAACGGCAGGTATCCTCTGTATTATGGTATATGGAATACATTTCTCTGGCGTAGGGGAGGCATTCCGAGGCGATTTTGAGCACACGACCGTCGGACATGATGACCCTGTGAAACTTGAAGCCACTGATATGCCGCCCATTTATGAGAACCTTTGGAGTGGGAACCAAAAAGGAAGGAAAGGTTTCCAGCTGGGAAAAGAGATTAATTGCGTTGTCCAGCGTATGTATCACTCTGCCGTCGGACAGGAAAATGTCAATCAGCAGCCCGTCCTGAATGGCGTAGAGAATCTCATCCTCCGTGACATAATAGGTGTTGTTTTCGTCCCGAAGTTCAATCCGCGAAGCAGCGTGCACGCTGACTTCAAGGGCGCGATCAAGGGTGGAGGAAAGCTCCTCCGGACGGATAGGCTTGTCCAGAAACAGAATTTCTCCCGGAAGTGACAGCAGATGGTAGTTGATGCCAGAGCAACACATGACTACGGGAACCTGAATTCCCTTTTTTACCAGTGCGCGGACAACCTCAGCGGCATCTGTCTCCGGAGTTTGGCAAAGGTCAATGTAAAAGATGTCATACTGCATGGGATTGGATAAAAGAGCATTGGCGTTACCGAAGAAATTTGCGAAAAGAACGACCTCATCCGCGGCACGTCGGTCTGCTTCGCGCCGAATCAGTCGCTCAAACTGTTTGCGGTCTGCCACGTTGTCATCACAAACGGCAATATGCATGGTGGATTCCCCCTTTTCTTTTGTGAGCAGCTCAGACGCACTGTGGGAAAAGGAACAGAAACAGCGCGACCTGAGCGAAAAAGATAGCCGGCATACCGTACCTGAAATACCAGTGCAGAGTTTTATGCCGAAAATGCCACATCCCTGCGATACAGCCCAGAGCGCCTCCCGCAAGGGCAGTGAAAAAGAAAGAAGCCTCCGAGATGCGCCAGGCACCCCGGATGGCTTTTTGTTTATCCATTCCCATCATGATAAAGCCGAGGAGATTTACAAGGCTGTAGTAGATGAGAAAAAATGTCATGGCTAGAACAGCTCCTCACCCTGCTCCTGCATCTTCATGGCGCGAACCTTACAGGAGAGACCAAACAGATTGATGAAGCCCTCTGCATCGTGATGGTCGTAAAGGTCACCGGTTGTGAAGGAAGCAATGCTCTCGTTGTAAAGGCTGTAAGGAGAGGTTGTGCCTGCTTTAATGATGTTGCCCTTGTAGAGCTTAAACCTTACTTCGCCGGTCACATATTTCTGTGTTTCTTCGATGAATGCCTGCTCAGCCTGCCGGAGAGGAGTGAACCATTTTCCCTCGTAGACAAGGCTTGCAAAACGGCTGCCCATTTCCTTCTTCATTGCGTAGGTGTCGCGGTCGAGAATAAGCTCCTCCAGCTGCTGATGAGCTTCCATAAGAATGGTTCCGCCAGGCGTCTCGTAAACACCGCGGGACTTCATTCCGACAACACGGTTTTCCACGATGTCGATGATGCCGATACCGTGCTTACCGCCAAGCTCATTCAAAGTGGTGATAATCTCAGAAACCTTCATTTTCTTGCCGTTTACGGAAACGGGTACACCCTTTTCAAAGGTCATGGTCACATACTCACCCTCATCAGGAGCCTTCTCAGGGGTGGTGCCCAGAACAAGCAGGTGCTCGTAATTAGGCTCGTTTGCAGGATTCTCCAGCTCAAGTCCCTCGTGACTGATGTGCCAGATGTTGCGGTCACGGCTGTAAGAGGAATCTGCGGAGAAGGGAAGGTGGATGCCGTGTGCCTGACAGTAGGCAATCTCAGATTCACGGGAATCCATGGTCCACTTATCG
This sequence comes from uncultured Acetatifactor sp., assembly GCA_964475665.1. Classification (GTDB taxonomy): domain Bacteria; phylum Bacillota; class Clostridia; order Lachnospirales; family Lachnospiraceae; genus Acetatifactor. The sequence continues at coordinate 19,117 of CAYZAU010000015.1, forward strand.
TTTCTCCATGCTGCAATAATTTTAAGGTCGGGAGCAAGAGCCTTGATGCCCAGCTCAAAGCGAATCTGGTCGTTTCCTTTGCCGGTAGCACCGTGACAGATGGCAGTAGCACCCTCTTTTCTTGCAATCTCAACCAGCTTCTTTGCAATGAGGGGTCTTGCCATAGAGGTGCCAAGCAGATACTTATTTTCATAAATTGCATTTGCCTGTACGCAGGGAACAATGTACTCATCGCAGAACTCATCAATGACATTTTCGATGTAAAGCTTGGATGCACCGCAGGACTTGGCTCTTTCCTCAAGACCGTCCAGCTCCTCTGCCTGTCCGCAGTCAACGCAGACACAGATAACCTCGTAATCGAAGTTCTCCTTCAGCCAGGGAATGATGGCGGTGGTATCCAGACCGCCGGAATAAGCTAAGATAACTTTTTCTTTCATGGTAAATGCCTCCCTATCAACCGATAACTTGATTTGTTTCAATCTGCATTTACTATACAACATTATCCCCGGAAAAGCAAGTAAAAATGTTGCATAAAACATTCCTGAAAACGAATAAGAAAGATTAAAATATGCACAGAAATGAATAATGCAAGATAATGACGAATAAATATGCAAAGGAACGGCGCTTTTTGTTATAATGAGCTTCACAGATACAGACAAGTGAAGCATGAAAAGAAGTACGGAAAAGCGTGAAAAACGAAGAAGGGAGCAGAGAGAAGAAAGGAACGTGGAGAAGAAAGGAACGCGGAGAAGAAAGGAACGTGGAGAAGAAAGGACGCGGAGAAGAAAGGAACGTGGAGAAGAAAGGACGCGGAGAAGAAAGGAACGCGGAGAAGAAAGGAACGTGCAGAAAAAAAGGAACGTGCAGAAGAAAGGAATGTGGAGAAGGGAGAATAGGGAGAAGAAAGGGCTACAATGAAAAGAGGAAGGCGTGATATACAGGAAATGAGAATAAATATGCACAAAGTGCAGAAAAAACCGCATCGATGCGCATAAAAATACAGACTGCTTCAAAAATGTGTGCATAAAAATAAAAAAAGTAGTAGACATTTATACAAAAAGTGGTATGATTACAAAAGGTACTTACAATAGCAGAAGCGTTTCCGTATAGAGGTGAATGTATGATTAAGGTTGGAATTATTGGAGCAACCGGCTATGCCGGGGCAGAATTGGTAAGAATTTTGACAAATCACAAAGAGGCTGAAATTGTATGGTATGGTTCCAGAAGCTATATAGATAAGAAGTATTGCGAAGTATATCAGAATATGTTTCAGATTGTAGAGGATATCTGCAGGGATGATAATCTGCAGGAGCTCGCAGCACAGGTGGATGTGATTTTCACCGCCACCCCGCAGGGGTTCCTTGCAGGACTTTTGACGGAAGAAATTCTGTCAAAGGTAAAGATTGTGGATTTGTCTGCGGATTACCGTATCAAGGATGTGGCAGTTTATGAGAAGTGGTACGGCATCGAGCATAAGTCACCTCAGTTTATCGAGGAGGCGGTATATGGACTTTGTGAAATCAACCGTGGGAAAATTACGGATAAGACCAGATTGGTGGCGAATCCCGGCTGCTATACCACTTGCTCCATCCTGACGGCATATCCGCTGGTGAAGGAGGGGCTTATAGATGCGGATACGCTGATAGTGGATGCAAAGTCCGGAACCTCCGGGGCAGGACGCGGCGCAAAGGTGCAGAACCTTTTCTGTGAGGTCAACGAAAATATGAAGGCTTACGGAGTGGCAGGTCACAGGCATACGCCCGAAATCGAGGAGCAGCTCGGGTACGCGGGCAACTGTAAGGTAACCATTAACTTTACGCCGCACCTTGTACCTATGAACAGAGGAATTCTGGCGACGGAGTATGCTTCCCTGAAGCGGAAGCCGGACGGGAGTATCCCTACATACGAAGAGATTAAAGCAGTGTATGATAAGTATTATGCAAAGGAGCGTTTCGTGCGCGTGCTGGAGAAGGGTGTGTGCCCGGAGACAAAGTGGGTGGAAGGCAGCAATTATGTGGACATCAGCTTTGTGATTGACGAAAGAACAGGGCGTATCATTATGATGGGTGCACTTGACAATCTGGTGAAGGGCGCGGCAGGGCAGGCGGTGCAGAACATGAATCTGCTTTTTGGACTGCGTGAGAGCGAGGGGCTGGAGCTGGTTCCCTGCTTCCCGTAAGGGTGGCAGCCGAAGCACGCAGACGAGAGCCGAAAGCCTGAACACGTAAGGGGCGGCGGACACAATCGTTAGATAACAGCCAAAAGTCCGAAAACATAAAGGTGCAGCAGAAACAACGCGTCGGATGATAGCCGAAAGCCTGAACACGTAAGGGGCGGCAGACCACAAAGGAATGGAATAAGAGGGACAGACAATGAGCGAGCAGTTTACAATTCGTACCATGACAACAGAGGATTATGACGGTCTGCGGGCGTTGTGGATGACAATTAAGGGCTTTGGCATCCGCAGCATAGATGACTCCCGCGTGGGGGTGGAACGTTTCTTAAAAAGAAATCCGACAACCAGCGTGGTGGCTGTGGCGAAGGACGGCACTATCGTAGGCGGAATCCTGTGCGGACACGACGGCAGAAGAGGCTGCCTGTATCATGTTTGCGTTCAGGCAGAATATCGCAGATTGGGCATCGGAAAGGCGATGGTGGTGCATTGCATGAATTCCCTGAAGGCAGAGAATATCAATAAGGTCAGCCTCATTGCTTTTACGCAGAATGATATCGGCAATGCCTTTTGGAACTGTATCGGCTGGACAAAGCGCGAGGATTTGAATTATTATGATTTTACGCTGAATGAGGCAAATATCACGGCATTTAACCGCTAGAGACCGACAAATGACAGGCGGCAAGGTGCAGGCAGAGAGCGGGCAGCGCAGAGCAGGAAACAGACAGGCAGGCGGCAAGGTGCAGGCAGAGAGCGGGCAGCGCAGAGCGGGAAACAGACAAGCAGACGGCAGGGGGCAGAGCAGGAGAGGTAAGAGAAAGGAAGATAAGGATGAAACAGATAGCAGGTGGTGTGACAGCAGCAAAGGGCTTTGAGGCAGCAGGCGTGGAGGCGGCAATCAAATATCAGAACCGCCGCGACATGGCAATGGTATACAGCAGGGTCCCCTGCAGGGTGGCAGGAACCTTTACAACGAATGTGGTGAAGGCTGCGCCGGTACTCTGGGATAAGGCGGTAGTGGAGGAAGCCCCTTTTGCACAGGCGGTGGTGGTGAACTCCGGTGTGGCAAATGCCTGTACAGGGAAGCAGGGAACGGATATCTGCCAGGAGGAGGCGGAATGTGCGGGAAGGCTTCTGGGAATTCCGGTAAATTCCGTGCTGGTCGCATCTACAGGAGTAATCGGTATGCAGCTTCCGATGGACAGAATTACCGCCGGAATCGAAAAGCTGGTGGCAGCAAAGAGTGACACGCAGGAGGCGGGCTTACAGGCGGCAAAGGCGATTATGACTACGGATACCGTACATAAAGAGATTGCCGTGCAGTGGGAGGTGGGCGGAAAAACCGTCACACTGGGCGGAATGTGTAAAGGCTCAGGCATGATTCATCCCAATATGTGTACAATGCTGGGCTTTCTCACCACGGATTTGGCGATTGAAAAGGAGCTGCTGCAGGAGGCGCTGAGTCTGGTGGTGAAGGATACCTTCAATATGATTACGGTAGACGGAGATACCTCTACGAATGACACGCTGCTGGTTCTGGCAAACGGGATGGCGGAAAACGGAGTGATTGCCGAGAAGGGTGAGGACTATAAGAGCTTTCTGGATGCTTTGTACTATGTATGTGAGTTCCTTGCGAAGAAGATGGCGGCAGACGGCGAGGGCGCAACAAAGCTGTTTGAGGCAAAGGTGGTCAATGCAAAAAGCAAGGAGGATGCAAGAACACTTTCCAGGGCGATAGTGGCAAGCAATCTTTCCAAGGCGGCAATATACGGCTGTGATGCCAATTTCGGGCGCTTTCTGTGTGCCATGGGCTACTCCGGGGCAGAGTTTGACCAGAATGACGTAGAACTGTTCTTTGAGAGCAGCAAGGGGCGCTTGCAGGTATTTGACAAGGGAACGCCAATCGCCTTTGATGAGGAGCTTGCGGTAAGGATTCTGGGTGCAGATGAGGTTACCGTTTATGTGGATATGAATGAGGGCAGCGCGGAAGCTACTGCGTGGGGCTGTGATTTGACTTATGACTATGTCAAGATAAATGCGGATTATCGTTCTTAAGACAGAAAATACGGAAAATTATGACAAGCCGCAGAGACAAAGAGGCATGGTACACGTGCGGCGCCGGCTGCGATATGTGAGGGAGGATGACATGGAAAAAGATATGGAAAAGGTATTACATAAGGCGGAGGTGCTTATAGAAGCCCTGCCCTATATTCAGAAATTTAACCGCAAGATAATCGTTGTGAAGTACGGCGGCAGTGCCATGAGCAACGAAGAGCTTCAGAAAAACGTCATCAAGGATGTTACTCTGTTGAAGCTGGTGGGCTTTAAGCCCATTATTGTACACGGCGGAGGCAAAGAAATAAGCCGCTGGGTCGGCAAGGTCGGCAAGGAAGCAAGGTTTGTCAACGGACTGCGCGTTACCGATGAGGAGACCATGGAGATTGCAGAAATGGTGCTTAATAAGGTCAACAAAAGTCTGGTGACGATGGTGGAGGAGCTGGGTGTCAGAGCTGTGGGCATCAGCGGTAAGGACGGCGGACTGCTGCAGGTGGAGAAGAAATATTCCAACGGAGAGGATATCGGCTTTGTGGGGGAGATTACGAAGGTAGACCCGCAGATTCTGTTTGATATGCTGGACAACGATTACCTGCCCATCATTGCGCCCATCGGATTGGACGATGGCTGTCAGACCTATAATATCAATGCGGATGATGCTGCCTGTGCCATAGCTAAGGCGGTCAACGCGGAGAAGCTGGCGTTCCTCACTGACATCGAGGGGCTTTATAAGGATATCAACGACAAATCCAGCTTTATTTCCAGACTTTCTGCAACGGAGGCAGATGCCCTGATAAGCGGAGGATATATCGGGGGCGGTATGCTGCCGAAGCTGAATAACTGTACCTCCGCCATCAGAAACGGAGTAAAGCGTGTACATATTCTGGATGGAAGGATTCCGCACTGTCTGCTGCTGGAAATCTTTACCAATCAGGGGATCGGCACTGCGATTGTGGATGACGGCGAAGCGGAGAGTATGTAAGGGAACGTTCTCGGAATGGAGGTTAAGATGGAGCATACAATGACAATGCAGCAATATATTGAGCAGGCGGAGAGCGACCTGCTCCACACCTACAACCGTTTTCAGATTGTTCTGGACAGGGGAGAAGGTGTTTATCTGTATGATACGGACGGCAGGCGTTATCTGGACTTTTGCGCCGGAATAGCGGTGTTTGCACTGGGGTATCATAATAAGGCATATGATGATGCCCTGAAGGCACAGATAGATAAGCTGATTCATACCTCAAATTATTACTATAATGTGCCCACGATAGAGGCGGCAAGGAAACTGAAAAAAGCATCAGGCATGGACAGGGTATTTTTCACCAACTCCGGAGCAGAGGCGGTGGAGGGTGCCATTAAGACGGCAAGGAAATATGCCTACCTCAAAGACGGCAGTACAGACCATGAAATCATAGCCATGAACCATTCCTTCCACGGGAGAACCATGGGGGCGCTGGCAGTTACGGGCAACCGCAAGTACCGGGAACCGTTTGAACCCCTGATTGGCAATGTTCGCTTCGCGGAGATGAATTGTCTGGACAGTGTGAAGGAGCAGCTCACGGACAAAACCTGTGCAATCCTTTTGGAGACCGTACAGGGTGAGGGCGGTCTGCTTCCTGCAACAGAAGAATTCTTAAAGGGAGTGCGCGCCATCTGTGATGAGAGGGGCATCCTGCTGATCCTGGACGAAATTCAGTGCGGTATGGGAAGAACCGGCTATATGTATGCATGGCAGAAATATGGCGTGAAGCCGGATATCATGACGACAGCGAAGGCTTTGGGCTGCGGAGTGCCGGTCGGAGCCTTTCTGATGACCGAGAAGGTGGGGCAGAATTCCCTTGTGGCAGGAGACCACGGAACCACCTATGGAGGCAATCCGCTGGCGTGTGCAGCAGTGGAAAAAGTACTTGATTTATTTGAGGAGAACCATATAATAGAAAATGTAAGAGAGGTGGCATCCTATCTGGAGAAGCGTCTGGACGAGCTTAAGGAAAAGCATGACTGCATTCTGGAGCGTCGGGGAGCCGGTCTGATGCAGGGACTTGTGTTTGACAGACCTGTGGGGGAAATTATCAATAAGGCTCTGGAAAAGGGACTGATTCTGATTAATGCAGGGGCAGATATTATACGGTTTGTGCCTCCTCTGGTGATTACAAAGAGCAACGTAGATGAGATGTTTTCCATTCTGGACGGCTGTATCGGGTAGTTTTGTGCGCTGTCGGAGGAAAGCCGGAAACGTTAGAGGTTGAGTATGCATTGGAAGAAGAGGATTATTGCAGCGGCAGCCGTGGGAGTCATGGCTGCTGCTCTTTTATACGGCGGCACGCAGGAAATGAAGACACCCTCTGAGGAGGATGCGGGTACGTTCCGGTTCTCCAAAAAGGAAACCATTTATTTCTGGTACTCGGATGAGGAACTGACCAACTTTGTCAACAGTGCGGCTGTTTCCTTCGGTGAGAGGGAAGATGTCAGAGTGATTCCCGTGCTGGCATCGGACAGTGAGTATCTGGAGGAGATAAATTATGTATCCCTCCACGGTGAGCAGCTTCCGGACGTATATCTGGTCAGCCATGACTCGCTGGAGAAGGCATATCTGGCAGGACTTGCCACAGAGATTACGGATGACGGAGGGGTGTGCAACGAAGAGAATTTCCCGGAGGCGGCACTGCTTGCCGTTACCTATGAGGGAAAGAAGGTAGCGTATCCCTTAAGCTTTGAGACCAGTGCACTTCTTTACAATGAGACCTATCTGGCTGAGTGGGCTGCACAGATTGCCCAGAAGGAGCTTTTGAGCGCCGGGGAGGAAGAGGAACAGCCGAGGGAGGATTCGCAGGGGATTCCGGTGGATGAGGCACTGCTGGCGGAGAAGACGGCACAATACTATGAAAAAGCGATTCCCGATACTTTGGACGATATCCTGAATATAGCAGATACCTTTGATGTGCCGGAGGGTGTCGAGGGCATCCTCGAATGGGATGTGTCTGACATTTTCTATAATTACTGGATTGTCGGAAATTACATGAAGGTGGGCGGTAATACGGGAGATGACATCGGACAGCTGAATATTGCAAATCAGGAGACAATTCAATGCCTCGAGATATACAAGGCGCTGAACCAGTTCTTTTCCATAGAATCGGACACGGTCGATTACGAGTCCGTGCTGCAGGATTTTGTCGACGGAAAAATAGTATTTACCATAGCAACCACAGATTCCGCGGCGAAGCTGCAGGAGGCGAAGGAGAGCGGACAGCTGACCTTTGAATACGGTTTCGCAACCATGCCGGATGTCAGCGGAGAGCTTGAGAGCCGCTCCATGTCGGTGACGAACGGGGTGGCGGTCAACGGCTATTCGGAGCACAGGGAGCTTGCAAACCGGTTTGCACAATACCTTGTCAGCGACTGTGCGGACAGCCTTTATGAGATGTCAGGAAAGGCTTCGGCAAAGCTGCAGACGAGAGAGAGCGGAGCTTTGCAGATTTTCAAGGCAGAATATGCCGCAAGTGTGCCGTTGCCTAAGATGCTGGAGACGGGAAATTTCTGGCTACAGCTGGAGCGGCTGTTTGCGAGCGTCTGGAACGGAGCGGATGTGACGACACTGGTGCAGGAGCTGGCGGAGCAGATTGCTTCCCAGACGGGCGGTCAGGCACAGCAGAACTGACACGGCAGAGCTGATGCAGTAAAACAGCCGCTACAGAACTGATGCAGCAGAACCGACACTGCAAAGCTGCTGCGGCAGAGCCTGCTGGCGGAAGGTATAAATTGCCAATCATACTGATATACTAATCTTATTCAAACCGCGCGGATTGCGGAGGAGGAAAGGAAGGATATCATATGGTTGGCTTTTTGATTGCGCTCATTTCGGGTGCACTGATGAGTGTGCAGGGGGTATTCAACACGCAGGTGACGAAGGCATCCGGCATCTGGGCGGCAAGCGCATTTGTTCAGTTCAGTGCGCTGCTGGTGTGCCTGGGAGCATGGCTGTGCAGGGACAGGAGCAACCTGCTGCAGGTGTTTACGGTACAACCGAAATATATGCTTTTGGGAGGCGTTATCGGGGCATTTATCACTTACACGGTCATCAAGGGCATGGACTTGTTAGGACCGGCGAAGGCGGTGATGCTGATAGTGGTGGCACAGCTTTGTGTTGCTTATGTAATAGAGCTTATGGGGTGGTTTGGTGTGGAAAAGCAGCCATGGGAGTGGCGTAAGGCAGCAGGGATGGCAGTGGCAGTTGCGGGAATCGTTATCTTTAAATGGAAATGAAAAACCCACTTGTAAAATGTTTCTAATTCCAGTACAATGAAAACAATCAGCATAGAGAGGCAATCCTTTGAATTCCGGCGAAAGAAGCGGAAAGAGAGGGACTATGATGAGAATATTGTCAGGAAAAATATTGAATGCAGCAGGAAAGATACGGCATTGGAAGCTTGCGGAGGTAGGACTGGCATTGTCGTTTCTGCTGTCCGTGTGCGGCTGCGGCAGCAGGGCAGAGGCTTTGATAGGAAGGGCAGACGGCTTGAGCACGCAGCCCGGACGGGGAGTATCGGAAGAAAACGGACAACAGACGGGACAAGCCGGAGGGGTATGCGTTTCGGAAGAAAACGGACAGGGAGGAGAAGCCTGGATGTCGGGGAACAATGCACAGAATACACTGTCCGGGCAGAACCGGGCATCTGCAGAGCCGGAGCAGCTTCTGTATGTGTATGTCTGCGGCGCGGTGAACAAACCGGGAGTTGTGGCGCTTGCGCCGGGCAGCCGGGTGGAGGATGCACTGAAGGCTGCGGGAGGCTTTGCCGGGGAAGCGGATAAAAACCGTGTGAATCTGGCGGACTGGGTAACAGACGGCGAGAAATTGTATTTTCCGACAGAGGGAGAGGCAGAGCTGCCACAAGCCGCGGAGGAGAACGCGGAAAGGTCAGACGGATTCGTGAACATCAACAGTGCAGGAACAAAAGAGCTTTGCACCCTGCCGGGAATTGGTGAGACGCGGGCGGCGGACATTATTTCTTATCGGGAAAGGAACGGTATCTTTGAGAGCACGGAGGACATTATGAAGGTGCCGGGAATCAAGAGCGCTGCCTATGAAAAGATAAAAGACAGAATAACCGTGAAGTAGGAAAAAGGGGAGCTTGTGCAATGGCGGGAAAGAGAGCTTTGGTGGTAGATGACGAGAAGCTGATTGTAAAGGGAATCCGATTCAGCTTAGAGCAGGATGATATGCAGGTGGACTGTGCCTACGACGGCGAGGAGGCATTGGAATATGCGAAGAACAATCAGTATGACATCATCCTGCTGGATGTGATGCTTCCAAAGCTGACAGGCTTTGAGGTTTGTCAGCAGATTAGGGAGTTTTCCTCTGTTCCCATCATCATGCTGACGGCGAAGGGCGACGACATGGATAAGATTCTCGGATTGGAGTACGGTGCGGACGATTATATCACAAAGCCCTTCAACATACTGGAGGTAAAGGCTCGCATCAAGGCAATCATGCGCAGGACGGAGCCAAAGCGCGTGGCAGGTGAGGCGGCAGCGGCAAAGCAGCTGGTGAGCGGCGATATGCGTCTGGACTGCGAAGGACGGCGCGCCTATATTGCGGGAAAGGAAATCGGTCTTACGGCGAAGGAATTTGAGGTGCTGGAGCTTCTGATGAGAAATCCCAACAAGGTGTACGGGAGGGAGAATCTTCTGCAGCTTGTCTGGGGAGCAGATTATCCCGGCGATGTACGCACGGTGGATGTTCACATCAGAAGACTGCGGGAAAAGATTGAGAAAAATCCCAGTGAGCCGAAGTATGTACATACCAAGTGGGGCGTGGGATACTATTTTTTGATTGATTCGCAGGAATGATAATCGAGGGCAGCTCTTGTATGTTGAAAAAGTTTTTGGGCGAGATTAAGACGCTCGTTTCTCTGCGCAGCCTGAGGGCGCGTATCTTACTTATAATACTGGCGGCGGGAATAGTTCCCAGCGTGCTTCTTCGTTACGGGATTCTGGATAACTATGAGGAGCGCGCCGTGGACAATCGGATAACCACCGTCCAGAATCAGCTGAGAATCGTGGGAAACCATCTGCTTAGCAACAATTATTTCACAGGAAAGAGAACAAATGCAAACGTTATTGACGCGGAGCTGGAGACGATTTCCAACCTCTACGAGGGACGTGTCATTATCATCGACTCGGGGCTGAAGGTGGTAAAGGATACCTATGGCATCAGCGGTGGTAAAACGATTATTTCCGAGGAGGTCGTCAAGTGCTTCCGCGGGGAGAGTATGTCCCACTACGACAAAGAGCACGGTTACATAGAGATGACGACCCCTATCGTGGACACTGCCTCCGGGGACGGTACGGTGGTAGGAGTGATGCTGACCAGTATTTCCAACGAGGCGATTGTCAGTACCATGGAGATATTGAACCGAAAGGCTGTGATTCTGGAAAACCTGATGTTTATCGGTATTGTGGCGGTCGCGCTGATTATGTCCAATGTGCTGACGAGACCCTTTAATAAGGTCACCAGTGCCATCAATGACGTGAAGGCGGGATATACGGACGAGACCATATCCGTGCCGGACTATGTGGAGACTGTTCACATTGTGGATGCCTTTAACCAGATGCTGATGCGGATGAAGGCACAGGATGATTCCAGACAGGAGTTTGTGGCGAATGTTTCCCATGAGCTGAAAACACCCATGACCTCTATCAAGGTGCTGGCAGATTCGCTGCTGGCGCAGGAGGATGCTCCGGCAGAGCTTTATAGGGAATTCATGGAGGATATTGTGTCGGAAATTGACCGTGAAAACCAGATTATCACAGATTTGCTGGCACTGGTAAAAATGGACAAGACGGCACAGGAGCTGAATATTAAATCGCTGGACATCAACGAGCTGACGGAAATTATTCTGAAGCGGCTTCGCCCGCTTGCCAGAAAAAGGGACGTTGAGGTTGTGTTTGAGAGTATGCGTCCCGTGGTGGCGGAGGTTGATGAGGTAAAGCTGACGCTGATTATGACAAATCTCGTCGAGAACGCCATCAAGTACAACAAGGAGCATGGCTGGGTGAAGGTGGAGCTGGATGCGGACCACCAGTTCTTCAGCTTTACGGTCAGCGATTCCGGCCTGGGGATTCCGGAGGATTCGCTGGCACATATCTATGAGAGATTTTATCGGGTAGATAAGTCCCATTCCCGCGAAATCGGCGGCACGGGTCTTGGACTGGCGATTACCAAGAATGCGGTTCTGATGCACAGGGGATCTATCACGGTATCCAGTGTGGAGGGAGAGGGGACAAGCTTTAACGTCAGGATTCCCTTAAACTACATTGCGGGCGGCACGGGACAGACGGGCTAGAAAAGGAGTGACTGTCGAAATGCGAGGAATGAAAAGGATTAGACTTTTACTGTTGACGGCGCTTGTCTTCACGTGTCTGACCGCGTGCGGGCGTAAGGAGAGCGACGGGGAAAATCTCTACCAGATATACTATCTCAATAACGGAGAGAGCAAGGTGGAAATACATCCGCATGAGATGCAGGCTGAGGATGCGGACGGGCAGCTGGAGGAGCTGTTGGACTGTCTGTCTACAAACCCGGAAAAGCTGGAGTATCAGGCACCTCTTGCCAAGGGCTTTCAGGTGCTTCGGATTTCCAAGGAGGGAGAGCGGCTGACAATCGATGTCGATGAGGCGTATATGCAGCTTCCCGTGACGACGGAGGTACTGGTTCGGGCGGCAATCGTCCGCACACTGACACAGCTGGACGGGGTGGATTATGTGACGATAACGGTACAGGAAAATCAGCTTTATGACAGCACCGGCAGCCCTGTGGGCTGGATGAATGCCGAACAGTTTATATTTAATGACGGAAATGAAATAAATACCTACGAGCTGACGAAGGTGAAGCTCTACTTTGCACTGGAGGATGGGACAAAGCTGGTTGAGACCTACAGGGAGAAGCACTATTCTACCAATACCCCGCTGGAGCGTTTTGTGGTGGAGGAGCTGATTGCAGGTCCGAGCGGACAGATGGAGGGGGTATTCCCGTCTGTAAATCCGGAGACCAGGGTGGTGAATGTGACGACCAAGGACGGCATCTGCTATGTCAATCTGAACGAAAGCTTTCTGACGGTGGTGAACAACGTGCCTACGGAGGTTTCGGTTTATGCCATTGTCAACTCACTGATGGAGCTTAATAATGTCAGCAAGGTGCAGATACTCATTAACGGCGAGGTTCCTGCCAGCTTTACTTCTCAGACCTTTACCAGAAATCTGGATATTGTTACAACCTTAGAAAAATAGGGGAGCATATATGAAGAGACCGCTTTTAGCGGTGGCTCTGACGCTGGCAGCAGTGGCGGCACTCAGGCTTGTGGCGGGAGGAGAGGTATCTCCGGACACAGGCAGCGAAACGGCACTGCCCGTCTCGGGAGAGACGCTGCTGCTTACCGGTCGGGTCTGCCGGAAAGATACAGATTCCATCTATCTGACTTCAGTTATTCTTTTTTTATCAAATCAGGAGGCTGCAGCTTCGCAGCAAGGGATACCCTATCATAAACAAATATTGTGTGAAATCAATTCGCAGCAGGGTGTGGCACTGGATAGCACCGTGACGGTGCAGGGGAGATATGCGGCATTCTCAGGGGCGGAAAATCCGGGAGAATTTGACACTTCAGCTTACTACGGAAGCATCGGAGTGGGCGGAAGGCTCAAGGAGACGCAGCTGCTTGCCGAACACCCGCCGACACTGTCACTCAGAGAGGGACTGTATCAGCTCAGATGCAGCCTTAAGAAACGGCTTTACAAAAGTCTTCCTGCAAAGCAGGCAGGCATCATGGCGGCATTGCTGCTCGGCGATGCGGACAATCTGGACGATGACACAAAGGAGCTGTACAAAAGGTGCGGTATTCTGCATATTCTAAGCATTTCCTCCCAACATATCACGATTCTCGGCATGGGCTTATACCGGCTGCTGCGACGTATGGGACTTCCGGTGCGGGCAGCGGCTTTAGCGGGTGCCATCGTCATGCTGCTCTATGGCTTGATGACTGGCTTTGGGGTCTCCGTCTGCCGTGCCGTCTGTATGTATCTGCTGCATATGCTGGCGGATTTGACGGGACGCACCTATGATATGCTCAGTGCGCTGGGAGCTGTCGGAGGCTGTATGCTGATTGTCAATCCTTATTATCTGGAGAACTGCGGCTTTCTTCTTTCCTTTACCTGTGTGCTTGCCATCGGGTCGGTGTATCCTGTGCTCAAGGAGCTGGGAGGGGAGAGGCAGCAGAAGCTTTTCTTCGGAGAAAGCGGCTTACGGCGGCTTACCCGCAGGCTGTGCCGGGGCATGGAAGATACGTTGCTTGTGAGCTTTTCCATCACGCTGTTTACCCTGCCGGTACAGCTCTGGTTCTTTTATGAGATACCCGTCTATGGGCTTATCATAGGGCTGCTGGTGCTGCCCCTTGTCAGACCGCTTCTTCTCTCAGGGCTTGTCCTGCTGCTTTTTCCCACCGGGGTAGCAGGCAGTCTGCTGCCACTTCTGATATTGGGCTGGTATGAGAAGCTCTGCACCTGTTTTGCAAAGCTTCCCTTTTCTACATGGAATCCGGGCAGACCGGATGCGTGGCAGATGGTGCTGTACTATCTGATACTCGCAGGAGTGCTTTGGACGGGAAAAAGCAGACATATCCGAAGGCACATCGCGGAATGGAAGCATAGGAGAAGAAAGAGTATCCTGCTGGTGCTGTGTCTGCCGCTGTTACTGTTTGCGGCGGGAGGACGGGGAGGAAACAGAGTGACCTTCCTGAGCGTAGGTCAGGGTGATTGCAGCATCGTGCAGACTGCAGCAGGGCATACCTATCTTATTGACTGCGGAAGCAGCAGCCGGAGCAGGGTGGGAAAGTATGTTCTTCTTCCTTTTTTGAAATATCAGGGGATTCGCAGACTGGATGCCGTGATACTCACGCATCCGGATGCAGACCATGTAAACGGCGTACTTGAGCTTTTGGAAACGGCAGAAGAAAATGGGATTTCCATAGAACAGCTTCTGCTGCCGGACATTGCAGCCGAACGAAGGCAGAAGGAGCTGGGAGAGCTGCTTGACGGGGCGGCGAAGGCCTACGGCGGAAGGGGAGTGCCGGTGAGGTATCTGGCGGCGGGAGAAGGCTGGCAGAGTAAGGATGCAGGTTTTTTGTGTCTTCATCCGCAGAACGGGTGCACGCTGGAGGCTGCCAATGCCTATTCCATTTGTCTCTACGCGACGTTTGGTGAGACAGGAAAGCCTGATATGACGGTGCTTTTTACGGGAGATGTGGAAGGCGAGGGAGAGAAGGAGCTGTGCGAAGCACTGAAGAAATACGGTATTTCAGCGGTGACGTTGCTCAAGGTGGCGCACCACGGCTCAAGAGGCTCCACCGGGGAGCTGCTTTTGGAGCAGCTTAAGCCGGCGGCAGCGCTGATTTCAGTGGGAAGAAAGAATGCCTACGGGCACCCGCATGAGGAGGTTCTGGAGCGACTGGCGGCGCTGGACTGCAGAGTGCTTCGGACGGACGAGAGCGGGGCAGTTTCAGTGACGGCGGAAGGAAAGGAGGTGCTTCTTGAGTGCTTTAGGAGTCAAGCACCGTGAGAATCAGGATTTCCACACTCATGAGGTCGTTCATGCGTCCGCTCTTGACTGCCTCCTCGGCTTCCACACACTGTGTGACGGCTCTGTGCAGAAGCGAGGTGCTGAATCTGGATGCCTGTGTCAGGTACTTTCCGGCAATAAAGGGCGGAACGCCAAGCTTTGAGCCGATGGTGCGGTTATCGAAGCCCTTTGCCTTCAGCTCCCTTGCCTGCAGAAGCATATTGCATTGTCTGGCAATCAGAAACAAAATGCGCATAGGAGGCTCCTTGAGAGCCAGAAGGTCATAGTACAGCTCCAGTGCCTCCTTCTGCCGTTTGTCAGATATGGCGCTTATCATATCGAAGATATGGTTGTTGACGCGGGTGGTGCAGACCGCCTCCACGTCCGCGTCGGTAACGACATCCCGCTCCATACAGTAGCAGATGAGCTTTTCCAGCTCGGATTGCAGATTATCCATATCGGTGCCTGCTTTAGAAATCAGAAGCTGCACCGTGCTTTCCGTAATTTTCTTGCTGTCCCTTGCCAGAAGCCCCGCAATCCAGCGCTTCAGGGTGTTTTCATCCTGCATGGTAAATTCAGCGGCGTAGCCCTTGGAGGAGACTGTCTTAAAGAGTCGGCTGCGCTTATCCACCTCGCTCTCCGTAAAGACAAAGAAGGTGCTCTCGTTGGGCGAAGTAAGGTATTCTGCCAGCTTTTCGCCGCCTGATTTAAAAAGTCCGCTGTCAGAAATAAAGATGACGCGGCGCTCGGCGAGAAAGGGGAGAGTTTCTGCAAGGTCGATGATTTCACCAAGCGGAAGGTTTTTTCCCTCGTAAAAGTGGACGTTCATGGTATCTCCATCGCTGCAGAGAGCTTTTCGGAGGCGGTCACGGTATTGCCTGCGAAGGTAACGCTCCTCCCCGTAGAGAAGGTAAACCTGTTTGAAATTATCCTGCCTGATGTCCTCGTTGATTTGCTTCATGAGCGCCTGTCCTTCCCGGAATATTACTTACATTTTGCCCCGCTTTTTGTGGATTGTCAAGCATCCGTGAGAAGTCCATGCCATACCCGTGCAGCATTCGTGACATATTCATGCCATACTTCCCCGGTTGTGAAAATAATTGCGTTCTGACAGGCTGACTGCTATAATATAGCGAAAGCGCAGAGTAGCAGCCAAAGTCACAGAGTAACAGCTCAACGGGCAGGGCAGCGGCTAAAAGGCAGAGCAACAGCTCAACGGGCAGGACGGCGGTTAAAAGGCAGGGCGGCTGTCGTGAGCATGGGAATGTTCTGGAGGGTGCAGGAAAACGGCAGCAGGAAAACAGAGTAAGGAAGAAGAGACAGGGCTTATGGAATTGAGACGGGGGCAAGGAGTATCCGGCGGTGTCTGCGCGGGAAGACTTCTTTTTTGGGAGAGGGAGAGCCGGGAAGTGAAGCGCCGGAAGGTGGAGAATATCGAAGAAGAGCTGGAACGGCTGGGGCGGGCATTTGCAAAGGCAGGTGAGGAGCTGGAGCAGCTGGCCGGAAGGCACACAGAGGCGGCTCAGCCGCCGGATGGAGTCTGCTCAGAGGTGGATTGGCAGTATGACTCAGAGAACGCACAGAGGGCTGTCTTTGCGGCACAGAAAATCCTTTTGGAGGACGTAGGCTTTGGCGACTTAGTCCGCCGGGCCGTAACCGTGGAGCATCAGAATGCAGAATACGCAGTGGATTTTTGGGGACAGCGGCTGGCGAAACAGCTTTTACAGACAGAGGATGCCTATGTGCGGCTTCGTGCGCAGGATATGCAGGATATTACCGAACGTCTGCTGCGCTGCCTTGCCGAGGGAGAGGCAACGCGCATGACAGAGCTGGATCCAACCCTCGCAACAGGAAAGAACAAAACGGCTGACGCTGAAGGAGAGACTGCGGCAGCTGAACAGTACATCCTGATGGCGGAGGAGCTTTTTTCGGGTGAACTGATGCAGCTTGACAGAAGCCGAGTGACGGGGCTTGTACTGCAGAGCGGAAGCCCCTGCTCTCATACGGCTATTCTGGCAAGGGGAATGGGACTTCCCATGCTGATACTGGAGGGCGAGGCAAAACAGGAGGCATGGAGTGGCAGGATGGCTTTTATGGACGGGGCGGCAGGCGAACTCTGGATAGAGCCGGACGAAGGACTGACAGGAGAGCTGGAGCGGCGGTGCGTAGAGGAAAAGCAGCGAAGAGAGAGACTTGAGAAGCTTAAGGGAAAGGAAGATGTGACCGGCAGCGGGCAGCGTATGCGGGTTTTTGCGAACGCTGCGAGTGTGCAGGATGTGATAAGGGCGGCGGAAAATGATGCGGCAGGCATCGGTCTGTTTCGCAGTGAGCTTCTGTATCTGGAGCGGGATGAGGAGCCGGATGAGGAGCTTTTGACCGACACTTACAGGCAGATAGTGGAGTGTATGGCAGGAAAAGAGGTTATCATCCGTACCTTTGATATCGGCGCGGACAAAAAGGCACGCTGGCTGCGGACTGACAGGGAGGAAAATCCGGCGCTGGGACTGCGTGCAATCCGACTCGGACTTGTGTATCCCCGTCTGCTTCGCACACAGCTTAAGGCATTGTTTCGGGCGGCGCGCTACGGAAGACTGTCGATTTTGTATCCCATGATAAATTCAGTGGACGAGCTTTTGCGGCTTAAGGAGCTTGAGAAGGAGGCAAAGGAGGAGCTGGACAGAGATGGTGCTTTATATGCCGCTGATGTACCTGTCGGTATTATGATTGAAACTCCTGCTGCTGCGATTTTAAGTGACGAGCTGGCAGCGCGGGTGGATTTTTTCAGCGTGGGAACAAATGATTTGACCCAGTATACGCTGGCACTGGACAGACAGCAGAAGAGGCTTGAACAGTTTGCTGACAGGGAGCACAGGGCGGTGCTGAGACTGGTGGAGCTGTCCGCGAAAAATGCACACCGGGCGGGTATCAGAATCGGTATTTGCGGAGAGCTTGCGGCTGATACGAGGCTGACAGGGGAATTTTTGCGGATGGGAATAGACGAGCTGAGCGTTTCACCGGAGCAGGTTTTAAAGCTACGACAAAGAATCCGAGAATTTTAGATTGTTATGCGGGAAAGTGTAGATGTGCGCAGAGCGGGGACGCTTTGCGCACTTTTTTGACGTTCGGGCGGGAAATGCGCGGTGGAATGGAGTTGCTGTAGGAAACGGTCCTCTTTTATAATGGGAAAGTATCATTTTAGACAATATGCAACGGTAGCGCCGCTCTTTGGACGGCAAGTCGCTGCAAATTCGGATGTGGAGGTAGTTTTATGGAACAGTTAAACGTTCAGACTGCAAAGGATAACGAGAAAATATACAGGATTCTGGGAGATTTGATGAAGGGCGACAAGGAATTTCAGATTATGATAACTGTGCCGTCGCAGAGAGTGACAGAGCAGGGAAAGCAGCCGGATGGCAAAAAGGCAGTCGAGGGCAGACAGCGGGATTTGGAGCAGGATGTGACCAATATGATTCACGAAATAGGTGTTCCCGCACACATCAAGGGTTATCAGTACATCAGGGAAGCAATCATGATGTCGGTGGAGGACCCGGGTATGATAAGCTCCATCACAAAGATTCTTTATCCCACCATCGCGAAGCGCTTTCAGACCACGCCCAGCCGTGTGGAGCGTGCCATCCGTCATGCCATCGAGGTCGCGTGGAGCAGAGGGCGGATGGAGACACTGGATGCACTGTTTGGCTATACCGTGGATACGGGGAAGGGCAAGCCCACTAATTCAGAGTTTATCGCACTGATAGCCGACAGAATCCGTCTGTCCTACCGCGGCTGAGGGAGGCTGTATAATCCGCCTGCGCGCAAGCTGAAAAAGAAATGCTTTCCACGGGGCGAATAATGTTGTATAATCAGTGTATCTTTTTAGTATGATGGTCGGTGGAGGGTTGCGAATGAAAAAGATTCTTTTTGCTGCATCCGAGGGTGTCCCTTTTATTAAGACGGGCGGACTTGCTGATGTTGTGGGTTCCCTGCCGAAGTGCATAGACAAGAGGTATTTTGACGTGCGGGTCATCATCCCGAAGTATGCCTGTATGAAGCAGGAGCTGAAGGATAAAATGCAGTATGTGGCACATTTTTATCTGGACTATAACTGGAAGCAGGAGTATGTAGGCATTCTGGAGGCGGAGACTGAGGGAGTTCACTATTACTTTATAGACAACGAATACTATTTCAGCGGAAGCAGGGTTTACAGTGACGACCCGAGGTGGGAAATCGAGAGGTATGCGTTCTTCTCGAAGGCGGTGCTCTCAGCGCTTCCCGTGCTGGACTTTCAGCCGGATGTGATACACTGCCATGACTGGCAGACAGGATTGATTCCCGTGTATTTGAAGGAACGTTTTCATGAGGGCGGATTTTTCCGCGGAATAAAGTCGGTCATCACCATCCACAACTTAAAGTTTCAGGGAAAGTGGGACATTAAGACGGTTCGCGATATCACAGGACTGCCGGAGTACTATTTTACGCCGGATAAGCTGGAGAGCTATAAGGATGCCAATCTCTTAAAGGGAGGAATCGTATTTGCGGATGCGGTAACAACCGTCAGCAATACCTATGCCGAGGAAATCAAGACGCCCTTCTATGGGGAAGGACTGGACGGACTGCTCAAGGCAAGGAGCGGAGACCTCCGCGGCATCGTCAACGGTATTGACTACACGGAGTTTGACCCGCAGACGGATAAGCACATTGTGCAGCCTTATGATGCGGTAAATTTCCGCAAGGAAAAGATAAAAAACAAGCGTGCGCTACAGCAGGAGCTTGGGCTTGCGCGGGATGAAAAGAAGCTGATGCTGGGGCTGGTATCGCGCCTGACCGACCAGAAGGGGCTTGATTTGATTGCATATATCATGGATGAGCTTTGTCAGGATGAGATTCAGCTGGTGGTGCTGGGTACGGGTGAAGAGCGCTATGAGAATATGTTCCGGCACTTTGACTGGAAGTATGCGGATAAGGTGTCGGCAAACATCTATTATTCCGATGCATTGTCACACAAGATTTATGCTTCCTGCGATGCCTTTCTGATGCCTTCACTGTTTGAACCCTGCGGCTTAAGTCAGCTGATGGCACTGCGTTACGGAACAATTCCCATTGTGCGCGAGACAGGCGGACTTAAGGACACGGTACAGCCGTACAATGAGTACGAGAGCAGCGGAACGGGCTTTAGCTTTACAAATTATAATGCCCATGAGCTGCTGCATACCATCCGCTATGCGGAGCATATCTATTATGATAAGAAGCGCGAGTGGAACAAGCTGGTTGACAGGGCAATGGCGGCAGACTTTTCGTGGAAGGTGTCTGCCGGAAAATATCAGGAAATGTACGACTGGCTGATTGGATAAGAAGGATATGGGAAGTAAGAGCAGGAAAGACAGTTTTATCATGCAGGCAGGAATCCTTGCGGCAGCAGGGGTTATCAGCAGGATTATAGGGCTCCTTTACAGGAGCCCTTTACATCGTGTTATCGGTGATTTGGGGATGGGCTATTACAACTCTGCCTACAATTACTACACGATTATTCTGCTGATTTCCTCCTACAGCATTCCTTCTGCCATCGCAAAGGTGATTGCGCAGAAGCTTGCCGTGCGGGAGTATCGCAATGCACACAGAATTTTCCGGTGTGCGCTTGTCTATGTGCTGGTGGTGGGCGGAGCGGCAAGCCTGTTTCTGTTCTTCGGGGCAGGGCTTTTTGTGTCGGAGGAGGCTGTTCCGGTGCTCCGCGTGTTTGCCCCGACCATTTTTGTCTATGGCATGCTGGGTGTCTTAAGAGGCTATTTTCAGGCACACAAGAGTATGGCGCAGACCTCGGTCTCGCAGATATTGGAGCAGATAGCCAACGCTGCGGTCAGTGTGGGCGCAGCATGGCTTCTGATTAAAGGCTCCTTTGGCACGCTGGAAGTACCTGTCGAGGAGGCAGCACGGGTGGAGCGTGCGACAAAGGGCGCTATCGGCAGTGCGCTTGGAACAGGAGCCGGAGTGCTGGCTGCGCTGCTGTTTATGGCGGGAATCTACTGCTTAAACCGGGGGCTGATATACAGAAGAATCCGACATGACAGACACGCAGAAGAGGAATCCTTCGGAAGTATTATGCGGATGATTACTCTGGTCGTGACACCTTTTATCCTGAGCACTGCCGTTTATAATCTCAGCAGTACGGTGAACAACAGTATTTATACGAAGCTGTTTCCTGCCGTAAAGAAGCTGGACACGGTGGAGATTTATTCGCGATGGGGTATTTTTACCGGTCAGGCTCAGACCATTGCAAATATTCCGATTGCTTTTGCGTCCGCCATGGCGGCGGCGATGCTGCCTACGGTGGCACAGCTGGTTGCCGCGAAGAACAAAGCGGGAGCAAGGGAGAAAATCCGGCTGGCGATCAAGGTCACGATGATTATTTCCATCCCCTGTGCAGTGGGACTTTTCGTGCTGGCACGACCTGTCACGGGGCTTCTGTTTAATAACACGCAAGAGGCGGAAGAGCTGGCAACGGGATTGCTGATGGCATTGTCGCTGTCGGTGGTGTTCTATGCACTGTCTACCCTAAGCAGTCAGATTCTGCAGGGCCTGGGGAAGCTGAATGCGCCGATTATCAACGCAGGGATTGCACTCGTGATACAGACCGGGGCGGCACTTTTGCTGCTGCTTTTTACGGAGCTGGATTTGTATGGCATCGCCATTGCCAATACCCTGTATGCAGGAACAATGTGTCTGCTGAATCAGCTGTCAGTGAGACGGGCAATCGGATACCGCCAGGAGCTGCTTAAGACCTTTGTCGCGCCCTTTATGGCATCGGTATTTATGGGAGCAGCCGCTTGGGCGGCTTATGAGGGAATGCTGCTGTTGACCTCATCGCCGAAGCTTTCTGTGTTTCCTGCCATTTTAGTAGGAGTGGCGGTTTATTTTGCGTTGCTGCTTTTATTCCGTGGTGTCTCGGAGCAGGAGCTTGGCAGTTTCCCGAAGGGGCAGCTGCTGGTGCGGGTAGCAAAGAAATGCCGTCTGCTCTGACTGCTTTTCCTAAAATCCCGGAGCAGGGGACAGAAGCAAAGGCTGAGCCATACGTTATCGGTAAAAAAGGGAGGCATCCGTTTCGGATACCTCCCTTATCTGATGGCGCAATTCGTATTCCTGATTATCTGTTCAGAATCAGCCTGGTCAGTTCCACGGGGTCAACGATGACACCGTCCCTGTAGACACGCATATTGCCGGAGGCAATTTCGTCAATCAGAATTACTTCGTTATTGTTGTAGCCAAATTCAAACTTAATGTCCCACAAATCAAGTCCGATGGACTTTAAGTCATCAGCAACAAGCTTTGTAATCTTCAGGGTCTGTTCCTTCATGCTCTCAAACATGGCAGGTGTCATGATACCCAGTGCGGCAAGTCCCTCACCGGTAACAAGAGGATCACCCAAAGCGTCGTTTTTGAAGGTGCACTCTACATAGCCGCCTTCCAGAACAGTGCCGTCAGCGATGTATTCGCCGTATCTGCGCACAAAGCTTCCTGTGGCAACAAGACGGCAGATAACCTCAAGACCGTGCCCGAAAACAGTTGCGGGAAGCACTTCCATGGTGGCGTTCTCTACATCGGCGCTCACATAGTGTGTTTTGATTCCTGCTTTTTTCAGAAGTTCAAAGTAGTGAATGGAGGTCTGCAGATTTGCCTTGCCGATTCCCTCAATGGTCAGACCGACGCTGTTTTCACCCGGGTCAAAAACTCCGTCCTTGCCGGTACAGTCGTCCTTAAATTTCAGCATGACATTTCCGTTGTCCAGACTGAATACATCCTTGGTTTTTCCTTCATAAATCTTCTTCATTGCATAATCTCCTCTTTGCTGGTTTAGAATGCACTTGGAACGATAACAGTTTAGCACGAATTTTGTCATATGAAAATAGGTTTTTAGAAAAATTTAGCAACAGAGGTATCCGGATTATTCGGACACCTGCTGAATGCCGGAAATATCACTGTCAATCGCCATGGAAAAGTTGGTGTAGTATACCACGAAGCCGGGCTTGGCTCCCGCCGGCTTTTTCACATACTTTTTCTGAACATAGTCAATCTCGACCTTTTCCTGGTCGCGCCCCTTGGAATAATAGGCTGCAAGTCTGGCAGCCTCCTCAAAGGTGTGGTCAGGAAGCTCTGCTGCATTCCCCAGACGTACAACAACATGGGAGCCGGGCTGCTTTTTTGCGTGAAACCACCAGTCGTTTCCGGCTGCAAGCTGGAAGGTGAGCGCGTCGTTCTGGTAGTTGTTCTTGCCCACATAAATGTCAAAGCCGTCACTGCTGCGATAGTGAAAGGGCTTACTGGTAATCCTTTGCTTTTTGGTGCCGCTTTTGCGGCGGATATAACCGCTTTCCGCCAGCTCTTCACGGATTTCTGCAAGGTCCTCCTCGTGAAGGGCAATGTCAAGGGCGGCAGAGACGGATTCCAGATGGCTTATTTCCGTCCTGACCTCTATGGTCAGCTGAGAGAGAGCCTCATAGGTGCGCTTCAGCTTATTGTACTTCTCAAAGTAACGCTTTGCGTTTTCGAGAGCAGTGAGAGCAGGGTCGAGCGGGATGCTGACCTCCTCCCCCGTGTAGTAATTGACGGCAGAAAACGTCTTGGCACCGGGGACGGCACTGTAACCGTATGTGTTCAGAAGCTCTCCGTAGACGCGGTAAATGTCCCGCTTTTCGGTATCCTTCATCTGGCGCAGCTGTAGGTCGTATTTCTTAATATTCCGTTCCAGTGCGAGCTGGACAATCCGACGCAGATCAGAGGACTTCTGTCGAATCCGCGTGAGTGTATTTTTCTCCGCGTAGTAGTGCTCCAGCAGGGCGGACATGGAAGAGTAGGAGACGGTGCAGGAAGCGTCCTTTGCAGCACCGTCGACCTTGGGAAAGCCGTATAGCGTGAGGGGAAACGCGGAAAATTCTACAGGCTTTCCGGAAGCATAGATGATGTTTGGCGCAAAGCGTTCCTCTCTGACGGTGGCAGCAAGCTCTGATAAAGCGGTGAAGAGCTTGTGATAATCTGCTTCGCTCAAGGCAGCGGAAGGACGTTCTCCGTCGAGCTGTGCCCGGCAGCAGAGCTCCTGCGCCAGAAGAGGGGAAATACCCGTGAAGCTTCCATAGATAGCCTTGAAGAGAGGCTGCGGTTTTGCAGAGACTGCACTGCGGAAGGCTTCGTAGGATGTGGACAGGACATCCAGCTTGTTCTGGGTCTGTGCCACAAAGTATGGCTTGCCGGGCAGAACCTCACGGACGGAGGAGACTGCGGCAGAGACATGCTTGATGCTGTCAATAATGGTGTTGTCGTCATTACAGAAAATAATATTGCTGTGCTTGCCCATAATTTCTATGACGAGAGTCTTATGGCGCAAATCCCCCATTTCGTCCAGATGCTCTATCTGAATATGAACAATCCGCTCCAGCCCGGGCTGAAAAATGTCGGTAATACGTCCGTTTTGCAGATGCTTTCGCAGAAGCATACAGAAACCGGGGGCGGTCAGTGGACCCTGCTTATTGGATTCAGTCAGATAAATCAGGGGGAGAGAGGCATCGGCTGAGAGAAAAAGCCGTCTCTGCCCGCCCGGCTGCCGGATGGTTAAAAGAAGCTCGTCAGCCTCCGGCTGGGCAATCTTATACAGTCGTCCGCCTACCAGCTCTTTTTTTAATTCAGATACGACACTTGCTATGGTGACACCGTCAAAAGCCATGATAAAATCCTCGATTCCTTTCAGTTGGGTTGATTATATCAAAAAAAAAGAGGAAAAGGAATACAAAAGTTGTTGACAAATAAAAACCGTCATTGTATACTTATCAAGTCGGTTGCGCGATGACCGATAAATGGAATCTTAGCTCAGCTGGGAGAGCATCTGCCTTACAAGCAGAGGGTCATAGGTTCGAGCCCTATAGGTTCCATTTTGGCGAGATAGCTCAGTTGGCTAGAGCATACGGTTCATACCCGTAGTGTCGAGGGTTCAAATCCCCCTCTCGCTACTTAAAAAGTGCGTAGGTCAGTGACCTACGCACTTTTTGTAATCAGCAAAAAGCAATAGCCCTACTCGGCGGTGGGAGAGGGAGCTTCTGCAGGGGTGCCTGATTCCTCCGGGGCAGCAGCATCGGTGGCGGGAATGGAGGGCAGTCCGCTCGGTGCTGCCGTATTGTCGGCAGCCTCTTCGGGATTGTATTCGCCGCCCTCTTCCTTCCAGAGGGAATCATACTCCTTCTGCCGCTTTTTGAGAGCAGCCATTGCCATCTGTGCCTGCTTGGCGCTGAGATACATTTCACTGTCATACTCCATGACCTTTTTCTCATCCGTGTAAGGGACTTTATCTCCGGCACACATTCTTGCCACTGTGGTCATGATTTTTCCCAGTGTTGCGGCAAGACCGTTTTCCGGGTCAGAGAGAGCCTTTGCACTTTCCGCATTGGCGGCGTTGCACCACTGTTCCCGCAGCTGCTCCACAATCTCATTATAGGCTTCAAACAGAGAATTCTTTTCATCGTAGGCAAGCTGAAGTGCGGCGGCTTCCTCTGACACACGCGAATCGTCAGCAGCCGCTTTTTCCTGAAGCGTTGTCAGCCGGTGAAAAAGAGCGGATTTCTCGTCGAGCAGCTGATTGCGGTATGCCTGATACCTTGGAATTGCCTCGCCTAATTTCATGTCAGTTTTCCCTTCCTAGTGTTTATTGTAAGTTACGGGCTCTGCAAAACCCCCTTTGTGTGTTATATCGGCTAAGAAGCGGAAAACTTGACTTAAAAATTCGACTTAAGGGGAGCGGATGCCCGACTGAGCATCGAAAAATGTACAATTTTGAAAAATGTTCTCCACAGAGGCCGCTTTGTATGGTTAAATGAAGCCATTGCGTGACTGTCCGAATGGTAAAAATTGTTGTGAGGTGACATATATGCGAAAAAATGAAAAAACAGGATTCTGCTCCCTTGAAATCAGAAAGAAATTAGTGATGCTTATCTGCTTTGCGCTGATGCTTTGCATCTGGCCTCTTTGCCTTGTCCGTAAGGAGACAGTACAGACATCTGATCTGACTGTAAAATACGCAGATACCAAGCAGAAAATTACGTCGGATGCACCGCTTCGACAAACCTTTATCGCACAGACGTCCAGACTGGAAAAAATTCAGATTGTTCTGGGAATAGCTTCTGATGTGGAGACAGCACTGGATGAGGGCGCCTTTTTGTTTGAGCTGCTAAACTCTGACGGAGAGGTAGTGCTTGACAGCAAAATTGCTTTCTCGGAAATGGAATGGGGAGCGTTTTACACGGTTCCTATACACCGGTGGATTCGCACGGGCAGTGAATATACCTTCAAAATCTCTGTGGAGGAGAGATACGACGGGATTTTTTTTGGAATATATACAACGGAAGCAGAAGACCATGCAGCTGGCAGTCTGACCCTTAGTATAGGGGATGAGCTGATGGAAGGACAGAGCCTTGCGGAATATGGATACGGCTATCCGCTTAATATTAAAAATGTACTGTGCCTTTGGGGAGGAATTTTGGCAATCGGCTTTAGCCTTTGCAACATGATAGGGCATTCGGATTCAGAAAAGCTTAAAGCAGGAAAGCTGTTTACGCTGTCTGACAGGCTTGGGGCGTTGTTGAGCAGATATTCCGTATGGATATTGGCAGCAGAGGCGCTAATGATTCTGGCAATGCTGGTGTTTATAAGCAGGAACAGGGCTGTAGACTGGGATGAGGCGTACTCCATTCAGATGATTACCAAATATTCTTTTGCGGAAATGTTCAGGGTTACGGCAGAGGATATTCATCCGCCGCTGTATTATGTGGTGCTGCGCCTGTGGAGTATGATTTTTGGAACAAGCGTGTTTGCACTCAAGCTGGTATCGGTGACATTTACGGGTCTTGTAATACTCTTAGGCATCACAAAGGTTCGCAGATACTGGGGAGGATATGCGGCATTTTTCTTTAATCTGGCAGTAGGACTGGGAGCACAGTTTGCGTTCTATTCCGTGAATATCCGTATGTACTCCATGTCTCTCTTCTTCGTGATGTGGTGTGCCCTGCTGGCGTATGAGCTGATTCGCGGATTAGGGGGGTGAATTGGGTGCTGTTTACGTTTTCCGCGTTAGGAGGAGCGTATACCCACTACTTTAATGTGATTCCACTGGCGTTTATATGCGGATATTTACTGGTAGGGCTGTTGCTGATAAGAAGGAGGGATTGCAAATACTTTCTGGGGGTCTGTGCGGGAATTGTTTTGGGATATTTGCCTTGGCTACCGATTGTGTTCAGCTCCTTTCAAAGGGAAGGCATGAGCGGACAGATATCCGTTGCTACGGGAAAGCTGCAGGAGCTGTTTACCTGGGCGTTTGCCACAAACATTAAGTTTTCAGAGTGGACGCCGCTTGCCCTGTTTGCTGCAGCCGTGATTATGTGGCTGCTTGAGTGGAAACGGGTGTGCGTGCAGGAGCGGCTGTTCCTCGGAATGTGTGCGCTGAATCTGATATTTTCATATGTGGTGTGCAGAATCATAGCCTCCATGAATCAGCATTTCTGGACAGAACGTTACATATTTGCGGCGCTGGGAACCTTCTGGCTGTTTCTGGCGATTTGTTATTCCCGCAGGGGGCGTCCGGCGCAGCTTGCCCTGCTTGCCTGGCTTTGTGTAACGGTGCTCTCAGCCTTTACGATAGTCAAAGCAAAGGAAATGGACACCAATGTATACATGGATGAGACCTATCGGGTATTGGAGCAGGTGCGCGGGGAGGAAACCGTGCTGTATAATTATGATACCTACGATGTGCTTTACGGAGCACATTTGCGGGAGCAGGAGTTTATATTTATTGATGACTTTGATTGGGAAAAGTATGAGAAAGATTACGTTTATCTGATTTCATGGGGCGGACATATGTTTGACGATGAAACAGAACAAAAGTATGGGCTGGAAATGTCTGACTGCGGAACCATGCGGTTTGAAGAGGGTGTGGCGGAAGTGAAGCTGTATAAGGTTTGCAGAAATGCCGTAAAGTGACGACGATGTACGAGGGAGAACAGGCAATGGAGAGACAGCAGAGACAGCAGAGACAGCAGAGACAGGGAAAGTACAAATATTGTGATGGGTTAAAGAACAGCAGACTGCTTATACTGATGAAGGTCATTGTCGCGACGTGGGTTCTCTCGGGGAACCCGCTGGCGGAAGGCGGGCAGCCGGCTGTCAGAAGCGAAATAAGCGCTACTGTGATACTGCTGGGAATGGGAATGCTTCTTTTTTATACCAGGGAAAGTGTGTTACAAAAGGATTGCTATATTGGTGCATTCAGCATTTTCTTTGCAATCAGTACAGTGATAGGTAAAAGCTATCATGAGCTGGGAAACTGGGACTATGTTTTTGGCGGAATCAGACAGCTTTTTCTAGCACTGCTGGCGGGCTTTGGATATTACACGGTATGCAAGAGCTGCCTGACTGCGGTCTGTGAGTTCATAAAGAGGAGACCGAGTATTTTGCGGCGCGAGCCCGGAGGGAGAATAGAGACACTGGTGTTTGAAAAGCACGCCTTCCTGCTTCCGATGCTTCTGTTTAGCCTGATGATGATTCCATACATGACAGCTTTCTTCCCGGGGACGATACATGCGGATGCGACTACGCAGCTGTTTCAACACTTCGGACTGATGGAGCTGACGGGACACCATCCGATTATGTCAACAAAGCTGATGGGAATCTGCATCGAAATAGGGAAAAGGCTATTTCAATCTGATAATGCAGGGATTGCGCTCTATACGATTCCCCAGACCATGTGTCAGGTGCTGGTTTTTTCATATGCATTGTGGCTGCTTTACAGGATAAAGGCACCCGTGATTATCAGGTGGGCTGCCATAGTATTCTATGGTGTGTTTCCACTGTTTCCGATGTATGCAGTGACAATGGCGAAGGATACAGGCTATTACGATTGTATGCTTTTGCTTGTGCTGTCGCTGATGCAGCTTTTGTGGGAGAAGAAGAGCCCGTGGTGGAATAAGGTACTGTTGTGGACAGGGGCTGTCGGCATATGCCTTTTTCGGAAGGAAGGAAAGTATATTGTTATGGTGGTTCTTCTGGCAACTGCATTTATGTACAGGACTGAGTGGAGGACATGCCTTGTCGGGACTATCTGCTGCTTGGGAGTTACGCTTCTGGTAGAGGGAATCTATATGCCGGCAAAGGAAATTGAAAAGGGCGGGGTGGAGGAAATGCTCAGCATTCCGCTTCAGCAGACGGCACGCTGTATAAAGGAGCATGGCTCTGAATTCCCGGCAGATGAAAAGGAGCGGTTGCAGGTATTTTTTACGGAGGACTTGAGCGTAATTGCAGAAAATTATGACCCGGAAATTTCAGACCCGGTTAAAGGGCGCGTGCGATTGAACCGCAAGGATGACAGCCTCAAAAACTATTTGTGTGTGTGGCTCGAGGAGTTGTGTAAATACCCGGAGACTTACCTGGAAGCCTACCTGAATCATACCTATGGTTACTTTTATCCTGACAGGGGGTGCTTGGATGCGCATGTAAAGTGCTTTTTTGGGATGGTGGGAAATCAGCAATGGGATACTCCGTTCATGAGCGTCTGCTTTCAAATGAAGGATACCCGTTTAAGAGCAGCGATTGAGGACTATGTTGATGCAATCGCCGAGCTGCCTGTGGTAAAGCTATTTTTCAGTCCGGGCGCATACGTCTATGGTTTGCTGGGATGCATTATCTGTCTGCTACGAAAACGGCGGAAAAGGGAGCTGTGCATATTGCTGCCGGGCATACTGGTCGTTGCCGTGTGCCTAATATCGCCGGCTAATGCGTATTTGCGGTACACCTTTCCGTTGATTGCACTGACACCGGTAAATTTTGCATGGTGTTATAGAGCCGGGAATTAAGAGGAAAAGCAGAAAGTCTAAAAATGATGAGGAGATGAGTCTTGCCATACTGCGGATTGCAGCAGGCGAAGGCATCACGGATATTATCGTGACACCGCACTGCTGACAGAGGACTACGGAGGAGAGTGCAAAGCTCTGGAAAAGAAAGTTAAACAAAAGAGAAAAATGTCAAAGGGAAACATTTGAAACACACGGCTTTTGGTGTATAATAATGGCATCAGAAGGTAAAACGGATGGTGCGGATTAGGGATAAACGCAAATAAGACCCGAAAGTCCGCAGTGTGAGGAGCAGAGGAGAGAAAACGGTATGAAAAAGCTTTTAAAGTGGGCAGGCATCGGGGTTGCCGTATTGCTGGTCGTAATCATTGCAGGCGCTTGTGCAATGTTCGGAGCAATCGTAAAGGCAGCAAACAGTATTGAAAAGCTCGAGGACGGTCTGTATGCCATGGAGTTCATCGGAGATTACGGCTTTGACGGCTTCCTTGAGGCGGGCGGTGCAGGCAGCGACAGCGATGTCGCGGATTACATTATTTCGTTTTTGTCCCACGGCTTCTACCAAAACGACGGCACGGTACAGACGGGTGACTTTGGCTGCTCCACGATTTATACGCAGGATGCGGACGGCACATATTTCTTCGGACGCAACTATGACTGGGAAGAGTGCAGAGCAATGATTGTACATACCAAACCGAAAAACGGCTATGAATCGGTGTCCACCTGCTGTCTGGATTTCCTCGGCTTTGGGGATGAGTATACGCCGGACGGCTCCATGATGGAGCGGATGATGAGCATTGCCGCAGTTTATGTTCCGCTGGACGGTATGAATTCTGAGGGACTTGTGATTGCTGATTTGATGGCAGGAGACAAGGAAGAGACGCACCAGCAGACCGGTAAAACGGCACTTACCACCACAACGGCGATTCGCCTGCTTTTAGACAGGGCGGCAAACGTGGATGAGGCGATTGCCCTGTTAGAAGAGTACGATATGAATTCGTCCATCGGCAGTGCGCACCATCTGTCCATTGCAGATGCGCATGGCAGGGGCGTGGTGGTGGAATATGTAGACGGTAAGATGCTGGTGACGGAGACTAAGATTGTAACCAATCATTATCTTACAGATTGTGGAAAGCAGGGAGTCGGCTCAGAGCAGTCTCATAAACGCTATGATATGCTCGCCGCCCATACAGGCACTGCGGGCGCTGAAGACACCCGCAGGCTGTTGGAGGGCGTGGCACAGAAGAATTTCCCGCAGACTGCGGACAACTACGAAAAGACCATGTGGAGCATTGTTTACTGTCCTGAGCGTCACAGCGCAGATTTCTATTTCGCAGAAAACTATGTACGCAGCTACGGACTGATTCTGTCTGAGAAGGATTACTTACTTCTGGGGCACTGAACAGGGCAGTGCCTTATTTCCGCATGGAGGCTCTCTTTCTCATGAGAGGGTCCAGGATTTTCTTGCGAATGCGCAGACTGACCGGAGTTACCTCCAGAAGCTCGTCTGTGTCGATGAAGTCAAGCGACTGCTCCAGCGAGAGAACTCTGGGAGGAACGAGACGCAGTGCCTCGTCCGCGCTGGAGGAGCGGGTGTTGGTCAGCTGCTTCTTCTTGCAGACATTGACCTCGATGTCCTCGTTCTTTCCGGTCTGACCGATAACCATACCTGCGTAGACCTTTTCTCCCGGGGCGATAAAGAGGGCACCGCGCTCCTGGGCATTGAAGAGTCCGTAGGTGACGGCTTCGCCCGCCTCAAAGGCAATCAGAGAGCCCTGCTTGCGGTATTGGATTTCACCCTTAAAGGGAGCATATCCGTCAAAGACGGTGTTCATGATGCCGTTTCCCTTGGTGTCGGTCATAAACTCGCCGCGGTAGCCTATCAGACCGCGGGAAGGAATCGAGAACTCCAGACGGGTGTAGGTACCGCCGGAGATGGTTCCCATATTGCGAAGCTCTCCCTTGCGCTGACCGAGCTTCTCGATGACAGCACCGGAAAACTCATTTGGTACATCTATATAGCAAAGCTCCATAGGCTCGGTGCGTTTGCCGTTCTCGTCGGCACGGTAGAGCACCTCTGCCTTGCTGACGGCGAACTCATAGCCCTCCCGACGCATATTTTCTATCAATACGGACAGATGCAGCTCACCGCGCCCCGATACCTTAAAGCATTCCGTTGTCTCGGTTTCCTCCACGCGCAGGGAGACATCGGTATTTAACTCGCGGAAGAGCCTGTCACGGATATGCCGGCTGGTAACATACTTTCCCTCCTGTCCCGCGAGAGGGGAATCATTGACCATGAACTGCATGGCAATGGTAGGCTCGCTGATTTTCTGGAAGGGGATGGGCGCAACGTTTTCCGGGGAGCAGAGGGTATCGCCGATGTGAATGTCGCTGATGCCGGAGATGGCAACGATGGAGCCTATGCCTGCCTCACGCACCTCTACCTTGTTCAGCCCGTCAAACTCATAGAGCTTGCTGACCTTTACCTTTACCTGCTTGTCCGGTTCATGGTGGTTACAGATGATAACCTCCTGATTCACACGGATACTCCCGTTGTCCACCTTGCCGACACCGATACGTCCAACATACTCGTTGTAATCAATGGTGCTGATGAGCACCTGAGTGCCGGCATCCGGGTCGCCCTCGGGAGCCGGAATATAGTTTACGATTGTCTCAAAGAGAGGCTCCATGTCTGAGCCGGGATGCTCTGCATCCATGGAAGCAATGCCTGCCTTCGCGGAGGCAAAGACGAAAGGGCAGTCCAGCTGCGCGTCGTCTGCATCCAGCTCCAGAAAGAGCTCCAGCACCTCGTCCACCACTTCATCGGGTCTTGCCTCGGGTCTGTCAATCTTATTGATACATACGATGACGGGGAGCTTTAACTCCAACGCCTTTCTCAGAACGAACTTTGTCTGCGGCATCGCACCCTCAAAGGCATCCACCACCAGAATCACGCCGTTTACCATCTTCAGGACACGTTCCACCTCACCGCCGAAATCTGCATGACCGGGGGTGTCAATAATGTTGATTTTAGTGTCCTTATATCGGACGGCGGTGTTTTTGGCAAGGATGGTGATACCGCGCTCCCGCTCGATATCATTGGAATCCATGACACGCTCGGCAACCTCCTGTCCCTCGCGGAATACGCCGCTTTGCTTGAGCAGCTCGTCCACCAGGGTAGTCTTGCCGTGGTCTACATGGGCAATTATGGCAACGTTTCTGATATCTTCTCTTTTTTGTTTCATAGCTTACCTCGCTTCTTCGGGCAACAAACATCTACTGATTTTCAAACTTTGATAGTATAGCACTTTTTATCAGCCCTTGCAAGCGCTATCCTGCAGAAATGTGCGAAAAAAGGCAAAATTACGCGACGGAAAAAAGTACTAAAGCAAAGGATTTTATAGTATAAATAGTATTAGCTGCCGGGGGAAGGAGAACAAAGCGGCGGCATTACCGGAAAAAGTCTTAAAACAAGAAGGGAGAACACAGTATGACAGATAAGGTAATTGAAAACAACCAGGTAACGGTGATGGGGGAAATCGTAAGCGGATTTTCTTACAGTCATGAGATTTTCGGAGAAGGATTTTATATGGTGGATGTAAGGTGTAAGCGTCTGAGCGAGAGCAATGACATCATTCCCATCATGGTGTCTGAGCGGCTGATGGATGTGACGGCGGACTACACGGGAGAGCTGATTTGCGTCAACGGTCAGTTCCGTTCCTACAACCGTCACGAGGAGCGCAAAAACAGGCTGGTGCTCTCGGTGTTTGCCAGAGAAGTCAGCTTTATTGACGAGATGGAGGAAAGCTCCAAGACGAACCAGATTTTTCTGGACGGATATATCTGTAAGGAACCGATTTACCGCAAGACCCCGCTGGGGAGGGAGATTGCAGACCTGCTTCTGGCGGTGAACCGCCCCTACGGGAAATCGGATTACATACCCTGTATCTGCTGGGGAAGAAATGCCCGCTATGCCAATCAGTTTAAGGTAGGTGAGAGATGTGCCGTATGGGGGCGCATTCAGAGCAGAGAATATATGAAGAAGCTGGACGAGGAGAATGTTGAGAGACGGGTTGCCTTTGAGGTTTCCGTCAGCAAGCTGGAGCTGGTGGAGGAATAGGATTTGCCAAAATCGGAAGAATGTGGTATCCTTGCACTGTGTCTGGTGAGCAGACCCGCATCATAAAAAAGGGGTGTGAGTATGGCTGAAGGTATGGTTTATGTGTATGCCGGGGACGGCAGGGGGAAGTCGCCTGCGGCAATCGGCAGGGCAGTGCAGGCTGCAGCGGAAGGAAGAAGGGTGGTTATCATCCAGTTTCTGAAGGGAAAGGGGCTTGGCGATTCGGACTTTGTGCGCAGAATGGAGCCGGAGATAAAGCTGTTTCACTTTGAGAAGTCCGACGGGAGCTTTGAGGAGCTTTCAGAGGAAAAAAAGCAGGAGGAAATCCGCAACATCCGAAATGGCATCAACTATGCAAAAAAGGTGCTGACAACAGGGGAGTGTGACCTTCTGATTTTGGATGAGGTGCTGGGACTGCAGGAGAAGGGCATTGTCTCAGCGGAGGATTTGAGGAATCTGCTTGCGTGTCGCGAGACAACGGACGTGATTCTGACGGGAATCAATCTGTGCGATGAAATCTGCATTCTGGCGGATGAGGTCTCCCGGATAGAGACGGTGAAATTTAAGGTGTGGGATTGACAAGTACGGGCAGTGATGCTATGCTGTAGTAGTGAACGGAAGCGATGAGCAGAGCGTTTACGGGCGCTGCGGAAAAGTGCAGCAGATTAGGAATATAGAGGAAATGATAGAGGTTGCGTTATTCAAGAGTAGGTCTTTTCGATGCGGCAGGCGCAGAGGAGAAAAGAGGAAAGGGAACGACGCCGAAAGAGGAGGCTTCCTGTGGGCTGAATCTTGGGCATACAGTTAAAAGCTGTGTGACTGTCATCCGCCTTGCGGATGGGGCGCTATCGGAGGATTCTTTCGGGAGTTTACGCCGGCGCTGTTTGTGTCGGCGTTTTCTGTTTTTCCAAAAACAGATTTATATGCTTTGAATAGTTACCTAAAAACGACAAAGGGGAAAATCAGGAGGAAAAAGTCATGGCAGTTTTCAAAGGAGCAGGAGTTGCGATTGTTACACCGATGCACGAGGACGGAAGCGTTAATTTTGAGGCATTTGCAAAGCTGATAGAGTTCCAGATTGCGAACGGAACGGATGCCATTATTGTGTGCGGCACGACGGGAGAGGCATCCACCCTTTCCCATGAGGAGCATCTGGAGGTTATCAGGTACTGCGTGGAGACGGTGGCGGGAAGAATCCCCGTAATTGCGGGAACTGGCTCTAACTGCACGGAGACGGCGGTTTACCTTTCTACAGAGGCGGAAAAGTACGGGGTGGACGGACTGCTTGTGGTGAGCCCTTACTATAACAAGGCAACTCAGAACGGACTCTACCGCCATTTCAAGACGGTTGCGGATGCGGTGAAGCTGCCGATGATTCTCTACAATGTACCCGGCAGAACAGGCTGCAACATTCTGCCTGAGACCGTTGTGAGACTTTGCCGTGATGTGGAGAACATCGTGGGTGTGAAGGAGGCAAGCGGCAATATCAGCCAGATAGCCAAGCTTGCGGCACTGGCAGACGGCTGTGTGGATATTTATTCAGGAAATGATGACCAGATTGTTCCCGTGCTCTCACTGGGCGGTATCGGTGTAATTTCCGTGCTTTCCAACGTGGCTCCGGCACAGACGCACGAAATCTGTCAGAGATTTTTCGACGGAGATGCACAGGGAAGCTGTAAGTGCCAGCTTGCGGCACTCGAGCTTTGTAACGCACTTTTCAGCGAGGTAAACCCGATTCCCGTCAAGAAGGCGCTGAACCTGATGGGGATTGAGGCGGGTGCGCTGAGATTGCCCCTGACGGAGATGGAGGAGGCGAATGCCGAGCGGCTTAAGAGGGCGATGGAGGCATACGGAATTTTAAACTAGGACAGTAAGGGCTGGGAGGAGCTTGCGATGATAAGAGTGATTATGCACGGTTGTAACGGGAGAATGGGACAGATTATTGACGGACTGATAGCAGATGATGCTGCCATCTCGATAGTTGCGGGAGTAGATGCCAGGGGAGCGCAGGGGAATTCCTACCCCGTTTTTACTGATATATGGGACTGCAATGTGGAGGCGGACTGTGTGATTGATTTTTCCACGGCTGCTGCTGCGGACGGACTGCTGGATTACTGTGTGGAGAAGCACCTTCCCTGTGTGCTGTGCACGACGGGGCTTTCGGAGGCGCAGCTTGCGCGGGTTGAGGAGGCGGCTGAAAGGGTTGCCATCTTAAAGTCTGCGAATATGTCGCTGGGTATCAATCTGCTGCTCAAGCTGGTAAAGAATGCGGCGGAGGTGCTGGCAAATGCAGGCTTTGACATGGAAATCATGGAGAAGCACCACAACCAGAAGCTTGATGCGCCCAGCGGTACGGCGCTTGCCCTGGCGGAGTCCATCAACGAGCAGATGGGGAATGAATACACCTATGTGTACGACAGGAGCACAAGACGGCAGAAGCGTCCCGAAAAGGAGATTGGAATCAGTGCTGTCCGCGGCGGAACGATTGTCGGAGAGCATGATGTGATTTTTGCGGGAACGGATGAGGTGGTTACCTTTTCCCATACAGCCTATTCCAGAGCCGTATTCGGCAGGGGGGCTGTACAGGCGGCAAAGTTTCTGGCAGGAAAGCCTGCCGGAAGGTACGATATGAGCGATGTAATCGGAGCTGCGCTCGGCTGATGCACAGACGATGGGGAGGAGAGTGTTGATGGACGAGAAGGATATGAGGGTATTGAAGACACTGTCAAAGCAGTACAGAAATGTGGCGGCAGCGTCCACGGAGATTATTAACTTACAGTCTATCCTGAATCTGCCCAAGGGCACAGAGCACTTTCTGACGGATATTCACGGGGAGTATGAGCAGTTTAACCATGTGCTAAAGAACGGCTCAGGCTCCATCCGCAGAAAGATAGACGAGGAGTTCGGAAGCACCATCAACACAAAGGACAAGAAGGCGCTGGCGACGCTGATATACTATCCGGAGGAAAAGCTGGAGATTGCCAGAAGGGAAGAGGAGTACATAGAGGACTGGTACAAGATTTCCCTGCATCGTCTGGTGCAGATGATTAAAAGGGTTTCCTCGAAATATACGCGCTCAAAGGTGCGCAAGGCTCTCCCCGCGGATTTTGCCTATGTGATAGAGGAGCTGATTACGGAGAAGGAGGAGATTCAGGATAAGGAGGCTTATTATAATGAAATTATCCATACCATTATCCGAATCGACAGAGCACCGCAGTTTATTGTAGCCCTGAGCCATCTCATACAGCGTCTGGTAATTGACCATCTGCACATTGTGGGCGACATCTACGACAGGGGACCGGGACCGCACATTATTATGGATACCCTCTGCAGTTATCACTCGGTGGATGTACAGTGGGGGAATCATGACATTGTCTGGATGGGAGCGGCAGGCGGGCATCTGGCATGCATTGCAAATGTCATCCGTATGGCGGCGCATTACGGCAACCTTGCCACGATTGAGGACGGCTACGGCATCAACCTTCTGCCGCTTGCGACCTTCGCGATGGAGGTCTATGGGGATGTGAACTGCGATGCCTTCTCCATTCGGTTCAACACAGACTACAATACCAAGGATTTGAGCCTTGACAAAAAGATGCACAAGGCGATGACCATCATCCAGTTTAAGCTGGAGGGACAGCTGATGCTGCGGCATCCGGAGTTTAAGATGGAGGACAGGATGCTGCTGCATCGCATTGATTATGAAAAGGGGACTGTCCGCATCGGAGAGCACGAGTACAGGATGCTGGATATGGATTTCCCCACCATAGACCCTGCGAATCCCTACGAACTGACAGAGGAGGAAGGCAAGGTGATGGCGCGTCTGCAGCAGGCGTTCATGAAATGTGAGAAGCTGCAGCGACATGTGAGATTTCTGTATGCCAAGGGAGGTATGTACAAGATTTACAACGGGAATCTGCTCTTTCACGGCTGTGTGCCGCTCAATCCGGACGGGAGCTTTGCAGGTGTAAAGATATACGGACACGAGTATAAGGGGAAGGCACTCTATGACATTCTGGAATACTATGCAAGGAGGGGATATTATTCCAAGGATCAGACGGAGCGCGCTGCCGGACAGGATATGATGTGGTATATCTGGACAGGGAAAGGCTCGCCGGTGTTCGGCAAGGAGAAGATGGCGACCTTTGAGAGCTATTTTATTGCGGATGAGGATGCAAGGCAGGAGAAGAAGAACAGCTATTATCAGCTTCTGGAGAGAGAGGAGACGGTCGACAGGATTTTGCGGGAGTTCGGGCTGGATGCCGACGATGCCCACATCATTAACGGACACGTACCCGTTGAGCAGATTCACGGGGAATCTCCCATTAAGTGCGGCGGCAGACTGCTTGTGATTGACGGAGGCTTCTCCAAGGCGTATCAGAAAAAGACGGGAATTGCGGGATACACGCTGGTATGTAATTCCAGAGGACTGCGGCTGGTGGCGCATGAGCCGTTTGAATCGACACAGAAAGCCATTGTCAACGAGACTGACATTTTCTCGGATTCCATCGAGGTAGAGACCTTTCCGCACAGAAGGCTGGTGGCGGATACGGATACGGGAAAGGAAATTCAGGAGAACATATTCTACCTGGAGGAGCTGCTAGAGGCATACAGAGAGGGAACGCTTATGGAGGAGTGACCCTTTTGAGGATACTTTCAGACGCCACATATGCCACGGCAGAAGGACGCCTGAAAGTCTTACTGCATTTAACGGGTAACGCCTTCTATAGTGCCATTGTTGCCGCCGGTTCCGATACCGTTTTCCGAGCCGTTGCCAATCAGGTCGTTTGTGATGTCCGAGATGCCGTCCGCGGCATCGTCGATGACGTTGCCGACGGCATTTCCGGCGTCGTCCAGAAGAGAATCGCCGTTGGAGGTTCCTTCCGTGACGGAGTTGTTATAATCTGACGAACTGTCGTTTCCGGCGGGGGTGTCAGTGCCCCGGGAAGCGTTCGTATCCATGGAAGCGTTTGTGTTGTCGCCGGCGGTGCTGCTGCCGGCATTGCTGTTTTGTTCGGATTGGGAGCCGCTTCCGGCCATGCTGCCGGAATTACCGCTGCCCTTGTCGTCGCCGGAGCAGGCAGCTGCCACACACATATAGGCAAGCACCAGACCCAGCGCCAGAAGCTTTTTTGCTCCTGCAAAATGCTTTGATTTTTTCATAGTTTCCTCCATTTTTGTTTTGTTTACCGCTCATCAGTCCGTCATCATGCAGGAACGGCTGATGTGAGGTAGTATGTGGGGAAACGGGGAAATTATACATGGAAAAGCACATGAAAAACTGACAGAGGAAGAAAAAATGGAATTCAGACCCTGCATTGACATTCATAACGGAAGTGTAAAACAAATCGTGGGCGGGAGTCTGCGTGATGCGGGAAACAGCGCAGAGGAGAATTTTGTCTCAAAACAGGATGCAGCCTTTTTTGCAAATTTATACAGGCAGGCAGGCTTAAAGGGAGGACATATCATCCTGCTGAATGCGTCGGACAGCGAGTTTTATGAAAGGACGAGGGAGCAGGCACTTTTGGCGCTTCTGGCATATCCCGGCGGAATGCAGATAGGCGGCGGAATCACGCCGGAAAATGCAGAGGAGTTTTTGAGAGCCGGAGCCTCTCATGTAATTGTAACCTCCTATGTGTTTAGCGGAGGACGGATTCATTATGACAGATTAAAGAAAATGCAGGACGCGGTGGGAAGGGAGCATCTCGTTCTGGACTTGAGCTGCAAAAAGACCGAACAGGGCTATATGGTAGTTACGGACAGATGGCAGAAGCAGACGGGAGAGCGCGTGGACACTGAGCTTTTGGACAGGCTGTCCGGCTGCTGCGATGAATTTCTGATTCACGCGGTGGATGTAGAGGGAAAGGCTGAGGGAATTGAGGAGGAGCTGGCAGCCCTGCTGGGCGCGTGGGGGAAAAAGACCATAACCTATGCGGGCGGCGTGCACGGCTTCGAGGATTTACGGAAGCTAAGAGAGCTTGGAGGAAACCGCCTGAATGTGACAATCGGCAGCGCATTGGATTTGTTCGGAGGAAGTATGAGCTGGAAGGAGGTTCTGGCATACTGCTCAGATAAGAAAAACAGAGTGGAATAGGCTGAGATTTCCGTGAAAATGTTACAAAAATATTAAATAACCGTTGATGTTGCTGGAAGCTTATGGTAAAATAGTAGCATTATTTGTGCTGGGAACGTCACGAATAAGCCCTGCGGGTCAGTTTTCCCGCGGGTGCTCCGGGCTCAAAACAGCTCGCTCATCGCGAGGGGCTTTGGAGAAAAAGCGTTTTCGGAATGGGGATTACTATGAGACGTGTAAGGCATAGGCGCAAGTGCAGACAGATGCTCCTTGTGATGTCGGATGCGGTGGATGCAGGAGTGAAGCAGTACCGTATTCATCCCGGGCTTATGTATGTGCTGCTTCTGATTCTCTGCGCTGCAGTGGGGATTCTGCTGGGGTATCTGGCTTTTGAGCGGGACACCCTGAGGGAACAGGCAGCAGAGAATGGCAGACAGCAGGAGACCATCACGCTTCTGGAGCAGGAGAAGGCGGAGCTGGAGGGGGAAATCGCTACGCTGAACGAAACCGTTCAGATACTGAGCGATACCGTTACGCAGAAGACGGCGAGTGAAAGCCAGCTGTCAGAGCAGCTGATGAAGCAGTCGATACCTACGGAGTTTCCACTGACGGGGCCTGCATCCGTGGAGGAGGGGACAGAGGGAGAGCCCATCTGTATCTTTACGGCAACGGACGGAGCCATGGTAGTGGCAACGGCGGGCGGAACGGTACTGGCGGTGAACGACGACGGAGAGTACGGACATAATGTCTGGATTGACCACGGAAACGGCTATGTCACCATCTATCGGAATCAGGGTGATGCCAAGGTAAAGCAGGGTGAGAGTGTGTCGCAGGGGACGACGCTGTTTCTGATTGGTGAGGAAAACGGCAGTCTGGGGTATCAGATGATGAAGGACGGGGAATACATCGACCCGATGGAGGTGCTCGTCATCAGCGGATAGAGAGCAGACAGTGAAGCAGGAAGGCAAAGGCTGCGGAAGCGCGGCGGAGGATAAGGACGGAAGAGCCAGACGGTATACAAACGGTGTATGCCGCAGCAGGAAGGAAAGCGGAAAGTATGAAAAAGAAGGATGAAATGATTACTACAATTATCGGCAGGGGCGCGGAATGCGGCGGGGATTTTTCGGCGGAGGGCTCCGTGAGACTGGACGGGATTGTCAACGGAGGCATGAGCGTTACAGGAAAGCTGATTGTCGGGGCGACAGGAGCAGTGTACGGAGACATAACGGCTGCCGTTGCGGTCATCGGCGGTGAGGTCAACGGAAATGTGACGGCACCCGACAGGGTGGAGCTGACTTCCACGGCGCGGGTAATCGGTGACATCACCACCTCGACCATCGTCATTGACGAAAAGGCAGTTTTTCAGGGCGGCTGCAACATGAATCAGGAAGCATCTGCAAAGAGAGCCAGACCCGGCATGAAAGCCGTCAGGAGCGGGAAAAAGTCCGCAAAGGCGGCGATTACCGAGGCACTGAAGGAGGTGGCGGCAGAGAATAGAAGAGAGGCTGCCGCAGAGGAGAATGCACCGGATATTGAGGACAGCCGCGAGCTGAGAGGATGAAGGGAAGAAAGGAAGAAGGATGATTAAGAGGACGAAGCAGATAATATGCGGACTGCTGTTAAGTCTTATTCTGGGGCTTGGACTGCTGCCGGAGACCGCTCATGCGCAGGAGCATACACACTGCGTCTGCGGCGGGGTGCATCAGCCGATTGGGGATCACACGCAGGAAGAGGTGATTACATGGACGGCGGTTGAGCCTGCGGAAGGAGAGACGACCATCAGCAAAGCTCAGCTGGAAGCAGTCACGCAGGCAGCGGACGGGTATTATTATCTGACGGCGGATGTGGAGTTAAAGGATGATGAGACGTATAAGCCGTGCGATCCGAACGGAGTGGGATCGAAGAGCGTGACGCTCTGCCTGAACGGTCATTCAATCAGCCAGACAAAAGGGAGGCAGCAGGACGAAACGATTGCTGCTGATGTCATCACGGGAACCTCCGGTCAGACGCTGACGCTGACGGACTGTCAGG
>CAYZAU010000016.1:0-60342 GCA_964475665.1 uncultured Acetatifactor sp.
ATTCCGTAAATTCCATTGCTTATTTCTCCATTCTCTTTTTGTAGCCGCAGTCGCAGTAGGCATCGCCGCCCGCAAGAGTACATTTCCGCACAAATTTCGATACACCTCCTGCCTCGCTCATTGCATAGTCCAGAGCGCACATGGCAGGGACAAGATCAAAAAGCCCCAGCTCCTGCATCAGGGTACAGATACCGCATTTCGTGAACCTTGCTTCGTACCCGCCATCATCGGCATAAGGCAGAAAGTCCATGTTCCACGAGTACGGATTTCGGTCGGCGGCACGGAGGGCGGCGCTTTGCTTCATGCCGTCAATGTCTTTCTGCGTGAACTTTTGCTTGCCACTCATACGGCAGAACCATCTCATCAGTGGGGTCATCATGGATTTGCGATAATAGAGCGTCAGCTTTTCCACATCGGGTCGGCTGGGCATGGAAAGCACCAGCGCACCGAGCATGGCACAACCGACAATGTTCATCTGAAAGCGGTCGCCTTTTTCAAATTCCGGCAGTTTCCCGATGATTTCTTTGTACTTTTCTTTTGCCTTTGTCATGATAGATTTGGCATCTGCTTTGGTGAGGCAAAAAAAGATGGGCAGATTTTTCTCAAATGATCTGCAAAAGAACCGCCACACGGCACAGGGCATTCCTATGTATTTCATACCAATTCCTCTTTACCAAATCCAAAGCATCAGCCCACTGCTGAGAAAGCCAGCCACAATCGCAAATGGCACGACCGGCAAACACGCAGAGCATATAAATCCAAGTCAGTCCAACACCCTGCCAAAAGGTTTTCACCCCTGCCAGATGCAGTAGCCACGCAAATAAAAACAGGAAAATGACCACGGCAAGCAGCTTCCTGAACTTCATCAGCTTGGTCAGTTTCTTTTTTGTGACTTCCTTGTGCTGGGAGCGGTAGTATTCCGCCTGAATTTCCGGCGGATAATCGCTGATAAAGGTCAGAGGGCTGATATAGAGCAGTCCAAACACGCAAAATCCGAACACCAAAAGCATTATGATGATTTCAATAAAAATAACGGTAGGATTCATAAAAAACTTCCTTTCTTCGTTCTACACCGACACAGGTAGTGCCTTTTTCAGCCGGACGCTCTGCGCCTGTTCCTTCGTGTCATCGCTCTCATCATAGGCATCGTAGGGGGCGTTGGGGTCATGGGGCTTCTGCTTTTTGGAGGCACGGCAGACGGTGTCGGTATGGGCAAACACAAAGTCCAAATCATCCGACCAGCCGGTATGTCCGGTAATGACCATGGGGTTTATGCCTCGATCTCGCAGCAGCTTCTCCAGCGCCGCCAGGGATCGTATGGACAGGGCGTTGTCCTCTGCCAGATCGTCCAGAAAACTGCACCCGCCCAGTGGGCCGAACCAGATGGTATCTCCCGTGAACAAATAGGCATCATCAATCAGATATACCAAGTGTCCCCAGGTGTGCCCCGGCACTAAGATACACTCGATTTTAATGCCATCAATTTCAAACACCTGTCCGTCCCGTAACAGAACCTTTTTGTTGTCAATCTGCACGTGAGGCAGCTTGTACCAACCACCATAGACCTTGCGCCGCACCTCACCTGTGAGATAGCGGTTTTCAATCTCGCCGATATAAAGCGTCGCATGGGTGAAGAGTCCATCGCTGTCCCGTTCCACTGCTCCCACATGGTCGGTATCCTGATGGGTGATGAGGATATGTCTGATATTCTCCGGCTTTAAGCCCAGCCATTCCATCTTTTCTCCCAACCGCTCGTAGTTATAGCCGGCATCGATCATGATGGTAGTCCCATTCTTCGTATAGAAGAAAATATTGGCCACGAATTCACGGACGCATTTCACACGTTCATCAATGATGCCTGTGTTCAAGGGCTTGAATATCTCCTTTCCCCGGAATTTCATAGCCATGACCTTTTCCTGCAATTTAGATGCTGATTTTGACATTGCGTTTCCTCCCTACAACAATATTCCGATCCCCGCAAAGATCAGGGAAATCACCGCCATACCGACCGTGCCGACAAGCCATTTTTTGCATGTATCGGATTTTGTGATATAGGGCATCAGATCCTCCGTCCCTGGGATCACCCATGCCTTTGTGCGTCCGACCCAGTAGGCATCAACGCCAAACTTGTCGATCAGATTCATCACGGACAGGATCACAAAACTCTGCCAAAATACAGGTAAAAAACCTCGTGCGCCATTGAGCACATACACGCATATACACATATACGCTATATAGATTGGCAGTAAAACAACTTTCAGCAGGATGGATTTTCGCCTGATTTTTTCTTTCGTGGTCAGTCCCAGTTCTATGCACCGCTGCTGCACCTTGTCACTATAAAAATGTACCATGCCGACAGCCCCTTTGCGGATGCCAATGGCACAGGCAAGTACCAGCATTGCACCTAATCCCAACCCTTCCAATATCACTTGCAAAAGCATTGCATATT
This sequence comes from uncultured Acetatifactor sp., assembly GCA_964475665.1. Classification (GTDB taxonomy): domain Bacteria; phylum Bacillota; class Clostridia; order Lachnospirales; family Lachnospiraceae; genus Acetatifactor. Next base: position 2,450 of record CAYZAU010000016.1, read on the forward strand.
CCTCCTATATTGCGGTTAGCCATCTCTAACTCGCAGCCTTTTGAAAAGCCGCCAGACGGCAGCTTTTCGATTTAATCAAATAATTCTTTACACGCACCACGCACCAGCGTTTCCAACACCTGCGGATATAGGCTACCAATCTCGCCCTGATGAGAAACGGTTAAAATCAGCCCACGGATCGTAGCGGTAGTCAATTCCACGCCACCCTTTGGTACAAGTCCGCTGGTCTCCAAAATCTGACGGATGTGTACCTCGTCATTATGATAGTGATCGGTTTTAATATCAGCCGGTATTCGCCGCAGCAGATACTCCGCATCGTTTTCGATAAAGATCATGGCTTTGGTGTCGGAGAGGTATTTGCAGGCAGCAAGAATAATTTTTATTGCCCGCTCCGTTGGAGGGAGCGACCCATTATCCTGCAAGGCTTTCTCCGCTACGGCGTAAGTTTCCGTATGAATGTTTTCCAGCACGGCAAAGAACAGCAACTCCTTTGAGGGAAAGAACTTATAGAACGAACCCTTCGCAATGCCCGCCGCTTCGGTGAGTTGCTCCACCGATGTTTTCCGCATTCCAATGGTCACAGCACAATGCAGTGCTTCGTCTAACAAATCCTTGCGGATCATTTCATTTTTCTGCTCTGTAAACGCCAAGGGATAACCCCCAATCCTTTTGACCGTTTTTGTTCTTTTGGTCATAATTATACTCTTTGTATTCGCTTCTGTCAATGGGCTTCAAAGAAAAGTTGCAAACGAAAATGATAAAACATACTTGGCAAGCAGGGCACGGCGGTACCCACTCGTGCAAAATTTATAATTTGTCCCTTAACCTGTTCTGGTGTAAGCTGCATTTTACAATAATACCCAATATATCTGCGGATTACATTGTCGACCCGAAACAGCTTTGCATTCAGATCCCACAGTTCGATCAGCTGTGGCAGGATCTGGTATATGGAGAAGGTGTTGAACTAATCCATGAACTCCTCCGGGCTGTCCGGCACATTTGCCGGGTCTGCATGACGGGCCATCAGCCACGCCAGATTGACAAAGTTCACCAAATTCTGTAGAGTTTGGTATGTTGGCGGTGTTCTTTTTACCGTTGCGACCCAAAAATCTTGGAAAATGAGCTGAATTTCACTTCGCAGATTGCAGTAATCTAGGAAAGAACCCGTTCGCAGATTGCAGTAATCTGCGAAGCGGTACGAGTTGTGACAAATCCCTGGCACAGCAAAAAGGCACAGCCGACGGACAAAATCCGCCGATTGTGCCTTTTATTTTTGAAAATTCGTATGACGAACGGGCGCTGAAGCGTTAGGAAGGCTTATCGTACCGCTCTCTCCCATTCTTCATCCGACGGCGGATATTCCTCCCCTGTTTTCAGGTAAATGCGGTCAAAGCGCATTCCTGCCGCAAGGCAGCCAAGCTGCAGCAGATGCTCTCCCTTTTCCAGCCGGACAGCCGTCACGGGAACCCATCGGTAAATCTGCTCCGATTCATAGCGCCACAGGCATCCGTTGCCGTAAAGCACCTCCTCCTTTAGCTGTTCCCCGTCTATCGCGATTGCGTACCGGCTCTCCTCCTTTACGTTAAACTTTGCCAGCAGCCAGACGGTATACCTTCCGCCCTCACAGGCAAAACGATAATTCAGACTCGGGGCATCCGAAGGGCTCCAGTTCTTCCCTGTGCCGCGAAGGTACATGGCAAGCCCGCTCCTGCCAAAGGACTCCCCCGCGCAGTGTCGCCAGATGCCGTCCGGCAGCGCGTTTTCCGACCAGGCAAGCCTGCTCTGTGCCAAGGCTGCTGCCGCATCCACGCAGACTGCGCCCCGACTCTCCGAAAAGCCCTCTTCTCCCCGCTTCAGATACCACCCGGGGCTGACGGTCGGAGCATACCGCTCAGGAAGAACTATCCTGTCCGTCAGGGCAAGCCCATCCCTCTGCCACTCTCCTGATGCGTAAAATATCGGTCTGGGACGCAGCAAAATCCTCCCGTAAAACGTCTCACAGCCCTTCTCAAAGCATTCCTCATCCGGCAGTCTGCCATCCCCGCGCAGCCCGGCAAGCTCATTTTCCTTTCGCGGCTTCGTATAGATTATCATGCGTGAAAACGCAAAATAGCGATCCACGGCGTATACGCGCAGCTCATGTATTCCAGCCCGCATTGCCGGCAGCTGCAGGTAAAGGCGTTCCACATTGTGAAGCACATTTTCCTTCCAGTTCCCTCTCCATTCATCGTTGGAAACCGATTCTGCAATCTGCATGGGGTGCCCGTCCACCGCAATTCCTACCCTGATTTCCCCGGTGGCGTTCAGCGAGGGAAAACGGTGCAGCTCCAGCAGGAAGCTGCCCTCGCTGTAGCAGCGGAAGCGGTAGCACAGGGAACTCCCCTCCTCCGGCTTATCGGAAGCACCCTCCGCGCGTGCCTCCATCAGGCTTCCCTGCAGACGCCCCAGCCGTCTGATTTTTTTGAAATCCGGAGACTGTGCGCTGTCAGCCTCCAGTGCAATGATACCGTCCTCCTCCGTTACGGTGACACCGTCCGCCATGCCCGCATTTCCGGCATCCGCACAAAGAAGGTTTTCCTCATCCGCAAAACAGGATTTTTCCGCGCCCGCCGTCTGTGCAGCCACCTCATCGCAGGCAGACTCCTGCGCCCGGACGGAAATCGGAATTTCCACCGTTGTCTGCCCGTCCTCCGTTTCCACCAGAATGCTTCCCTGCCTGCTTTCCGTTATCTGTGTGACCCGGAGCAGCACCCGCTTTTCCGTGCGCACGGTAAACACAGTCTCTTCTGTTTCTACCCATTCCGGCATCCGAAGCCGCACGTGCAGCTCTCCGTTCCCGGTATTTCCGATGTCAAGCCACTTCTCTCCGGGTGTGGTAAACTCAAGTTCCTCCCCGTCGTTCCAGACATCCACCCGCAGCCCTGCTTTTCCGGTTATGGCAATCGGCGGTGTGCAGACCGGCATCATTGCCGCACGGGGAGGCGGAAACGCCTCCGGATTTAAAATGCCGTTCCACTTTCCTCCGCTCATGACACGGTTATAGTATTGCAGAAGCTTTCTTCTTGCATCCTCCGCCTCCCGGCTCTTCTCCGTGTAAAGGGCTGCCGCCTGCATATTGCCCCTGTCGTGAGAGAGAGTACTTCTGTCTCCATAATAATAGGCGAGGTTTGTAAAATACGCCGCATGAATGCGCATCAGCACCAGCTGGAAAAAGGCAGCCTTTTCCTCCTCGGGCAGTGCCCGGTAAAGTGCGTTTCCTTCCCTGAACAGTTCCTCATACCGATGAATACGCAGTGCTGCCTCATCTCCATAGGCTGTCTGTGAAAAGGCATCCTGTGCCATGTTCTCTATCTTCCGCACATTGGTAAGCTGTGAAAAATCGTTCAGCAGACGGGCAGCCTTCGCCCCGATTCCTCCCGAAAACGTATCATTTATCCATTTCTCCACAAAAGCATCGACGTCCTCTGTCAGCGCTCCCTGTTTTCCAATCTCCCAAGCCAGCCGGAGGAAAAACGTGATTTCCTGCTCCAGCGGTTTAATGGCTCCGCAGTTAAGCACCCACAGTCTGCGGATGCCCTCATCCCATGCCTTTTGCAGCTCATTACGCGTATGTGCCAGCGGAATGGAACAGAGGAAAACATAGGACATGCTTGGCGGCGACCAGTAGGAATTATGGTAATAGATGCCGTTCCCGCCGCTTCTTCCCCGTTCCTTCTCCGAGGGGAATCTGCGAATGTATCCGTAATTGTCATTCGCCCACACTAACGTCACATCCTCCGGGATTTCCAGACCATGGTCATATAAATCCAGCACCTCCTTATAGGGAATAAAGGTCGTCATCGTTTCTCTCTTAAGCGTACTTTTCAGAATCTTTCGCTGTTCTGTGATGATTCTGTCCAGAAGTTTTACCTTTTCCTTGCGAATTTCCTCCTCGCTCTTCCCCTCCAGTCCCCTTGTCTCAAAGCCGCTGTCATGAATTCCCCGCATCCCCAGTGTATAGCAGACCTCAAAATCCCTGTTCTGCTCTACGCTTTCCCGCCAGTACTCCTTTAGAATCTCACGGTTTCTGCCCTCCACAGAGTAATCGTAATGTACATCCCCGTAGCCTTTTTTTTGCAGCCATGGTTTCCACTCCCTGTTATTGGAGCGCATCAGCATATCGCAGTGGGAGGTTCCCACCACAATTCCCATCTGCTCTGCCAGTGCACCGTTTTCCTGCTTTAAATTAAAGGAATTGACGTGCATTGCCGGCCAGATATAGTTTGCCTTCAGCCGCAGCAGCAGCTCAAAAATTTTCTCGTAGCTTTTCACTCCTATCGTGGGCTCACCCATATACTGCTGCACCCACGCTTCCAGTTCCTCCTCGTCGTTGATAAAAATACCGCGATATTCCACGGAGGGCCGGTCCGTATGGCACAGTCCCTCCTCCAGCTCCACTTTTTCCCTTTCCTTCACAGGCACATCTGCAAAAAAATACCAGGGAGAAACACCCATCCATTCACACAGGGTATAAATTCCATACACCGTTCCTCGCCTGTCGGTTCCGGCAATAAAGAGCTCTCCTCCAAATTCCCGCAGCTGGAATGCCTCCCTGTAAAGTCTGCCGTCTCCATCCTCCAGCTGTTTCCTGTCAATTCCTGCCTCCACGGCTTTTGAAATACCGATTGTTCCGATGTGGATGCAGGACACGGCAGGCTCTTTTTGCTCGTTGCACTCACTTACCTCTATTCCGGGCAGCACCTTTTTCAAATCCTGTATCAGATTAGCAGCGGCAAGCTTTACCGCTTCTGTTTCTTCCGGCGCATAACAGATACTCAGTTTTTTCCCTGCCTCAATCACAAAGCTCATCCGTTTTCTCCCTCGTTCTGTTTTTTAAGACTAGCACTGCAAACTCACACTCCGACGGTATCTCCAAAAGCTCATCTCCGATAATTATGAAAAACGCTGCATCTGCAAAGTTCCTCCCTATTTCAAATTCGTGAGCTTCACAATCAGCCATCCTGTCATTACCCTATCATATTCCGCACATCTGTACAATACGTTTCTCGCTCTTTGGCTGTTCCTCAGACACCGGAGCATTCCTTCACATACTGTATGGGCGACATTCCAAAGCTTGCACGGAAGTTTCGCAGAAAGGAGGAATAGTCGGCAAACCCGCAGTCCTGATACACCTGCGTCACGGCTCTCCCCTCCTGCAGGAGACGGCACGCCGCTATCAGCCGCTTGCTGACCAGAAAGGTATGCACCGTCGTCCCCGTCAGCTCCTTAAATTTCCGCAGGAAATAATATTTGCTCATATGTGTCTGCTCCGCCAGAAGCTCCACCGTAATCCGTTCCGTCAGATGCTCGTCAATGTATGCCGTAACCTGCTCCACAAGCGGATGGTTCACCAGCTCCTCCTTGGCAAACCAATATTCCTTTTTGGCGCACAGAACGTTCAGATACAGAAAGAACATCGTCAGGCAGCCTCTGTCCAGCACCTGCTTTGCCGACCTCTCCGCCGTCTCCGGCATTTTCGTCATGGCAAGCTTAAGAAGATACCCCTGCAGAAGCTCTCCGTAATAGATGGGAAAGCGGAAGGCGCAGGACTCATTCCCGCGAAAGCACAGCGACAAATCCATCTTCCCGCCCGAAAGCTCCCAGAGCATTTTCGGTGAAATCCACAGGATAATCCGCTTGGAAGAATCATGCTTCTTCTCCACATAATGATATTTGTGCATGACATTCAGGTCAATCAGAAGAAAGTCTCCCTTTTTCATGTGGTAGGTGCGGTTTTCCAGCATAGAGGAATATTCTCCCTCCAGAACGTAAATAATCTCATAGAAATTATGGTAATGAAAGGTCATGGCTCCCACAGGAGCGCCCTGCTTTTCATACACCTCATAATCCTCATTCATCATGTACTGGCGCTCGTCCGTTGCCTCCAGGACGCGAAGGTCTGCCCTTGCGGGTGCACCCGTTCTCATATCAGCCGTACCTCTCTTTCCTTCTTGTATGTGGACCCCGATTCTCTGACATTATTACTTTATAGCAATTTTTGCACTATATCAAGCAATAATTATTCTTTTTCTGCACATATTATTCCAGTATACTGTAATTATTCAGAATCTCATTTGCAAAATCGTCGTTTTGCACGGTTCTGGATAGTCACAAAAAGAACATCTAACGGAGGGTTACAGGATGCAGATGACAATGCGCTGGTACGGCAGCAAGTACGACACCGTAACACTGAAGCAAATCAGACAAATTCCCGGCGTAACGGGCGTAATTTCCACTCTTTACGGCACTAAGCCCGGGGAAGCCTGGGAAATGGACGACATTCTCGCACTCAAGAAGGAGATTGAGGATGCAGGGCTTTCGCTCGCAGGCATCGAGAGCGTCAACATCCACGATGCCATCAAGGTTGGAACACCTGACAGGGAGCAGTATATCGACAACTATATCCTGACACTGGAGCGTCTGGGACAGGCAGGCATCCACATGGTATGCTACAATTTTATGCCCGTGTTCGACTGGACAAGAACCGAGCTCGCCAGAGTCCGCCCCGACGGCTCCACCGTGCTTGCCTACACGCAGGAGGCTGTGGATGCCCTGAAGCCCGAGGAAATGTTTGCCTCCATCAGCGGAGACTCCAACGGTGCCATCCTGCCCGGCTGGGAGCCCGAGCGTATGGAGCATATCAGGGAGCTCTTTGAGCTCTACAGAAATGTAGACGAGGAAAAGCTTTTTGCCAACCTGAAATACTTTCTGGAGCGCATCATGCCCACCTGTGACAGGTACGACATCAACATGGCAATTCATCCAGATGACCCTGCGTGGAGTGTATTTGGTCTCCCCCGCATCATCATCAACAAGGCAAACATTCTCCGCATGATGAAGATGGTGGATAACCCGCACAACGGTGTCACCTTCTGCTCCGGCTCCTATGGTACAAATCTGGAGAACGACCTGCCCGACATGATTCGTTCTCTGCGCGGCAGAATCCACTTTGCCCATGTGCGCAACCTGAAGTTCAACTCACCCACCGACTTTGAGGAGTCTGCTCATCTTTCCAGTGACGGCACCTTTGATATGTACGAAATTATGCTTGCCCTGTATGACATCGGTTTCGACGGTCCCATCCGTCCCGACCACGGACGTATGATTTGGGATGAGGTAGCAATGCCCGGATACGGACTCTACGACAGGGCTCTGGGAGCAACCTACTTAAACGGCCTCTGGGAGGCAATCGAAAAGCAGCACAAAAAAGCATAAGACGGAGGTAACGGATATGAAACTGACTTTAAACTCCCTGCGCACTGACCGTGCTGCCTTTGAGGCAGCCGGCTACAGCCTTCCTGCCTTTGACTACGAGGCAGTTAAGAAGAACACTCTGGAGCGTCCCGTATGGATTCACTTCGGAGCCGGCAATATCTTCCGCGCCTTTCAGGCAAACGTTGTACAAAGCCTGCTCAACCGCGGGATACTTGACACCGGACTCATTGCCGTGGACGGCTATGATTACGAGATTATCGAAAAGAGCAACCGCCCGCATGACAATCTGAGCATACTCGCAACCCTGAAAGCGGACAACACCATCGAAAAAACCATTGTTGGAAGTATCATGGAATCTCTGATTTTAGACAGCAAGAACCCTGCCGAGTATTCCCGGCTGAAGGAGATTTTCGCAGCTCCCTCCCTGCAGATGGTCAGCTTTACCATCACCGAGAAGGGCTATGCCACCTCGGATGCCTCCGGCAACCTTCTTCCTGCTGTCGCCGCCGACCTTGAAAAGGGTCCTGAATCACCTGACAGCTATCTGGGCAAGGTAGTATCTCTTCTTTATCACCGTTTTGAAAGCGGAAGGCTGCCCATCGCCATGGTCAGCATGGACAACTGCTCCCATAACGGCGATAAGCTCAAGGCTGCCGTTCTTGTCTTTGCTGATTCATGGTGTGAGCGCGGTCTCGCCGATAAGGGCTTTGCCTCCTATGTGCGGGATGTCTCCGCCGTATCCTTCCCCTGGAGCATGATTGACAAAATCACTCCCCGACCGGATGACAAGGTAAAGGCTATCCTTGCAGCTGACGGACTGAGCGATTTGGATGCCGTTATCACCTCCAAGAATACTTACATTGCGCCCTTCGTCAACGCTGAGGAATGTGAATATCTGGTGATTGAGGATGCCTTCCCCAACGGGAAGCCTTCCCTTGAGGCAGGCGGAATCATCTTTACCAGCCGCGAGACAGTGGATCGTGTAGAAAAGATGAAGGTGTGCACCTGTCTGAATCCCCTGCACACGGCGCTTGCCGTCTACGGCTGTCTGCTGGGTTATACGCTGATTTCAGAAGAAATGAAGAATCCTCTTTTAAAGAAAATGGTGGAGATTATCGGATACAGGGAGGGACTGCCCGTCGTGGTAAATCCCGGCATCCTTGACCCGAAGGAGTTCATCGACCGGGTGGTAAATGTACGAATTCCCAATCCCTTCATGCCGGATACGCCCCAGCGTATCGCTACCGACACCTCTCAGAAGCTTGCCATCCGCTTCGGCGAGACCATCAAGGCATACGAGAAGAATCCTTCTCTTCACACCGCTGATTTGAAGCTGATTCCGCTTGTCTTTGCCGGATGGCTCAGATACCTGATGGCTGTTGACGATGCGGGCTGTCCTTTCACGCCCAGCCCAGACCCTCTTTTGGAGACTGCCGGCTCTTATGTCGCAGACTATAAGCTCTCCGATGCGCCCAAGGATTTAAGCCGTCTGGATGAGCTGCTCTCCAACGAAAAGATTTTCGGTGTGGATTTAACCGCCATCGAAATGGCAGACACCGTCAAGGGTTACTTTGCGGAATTGTCCGCAGGCTGCGGTGCCGTTAAGGCGACCCTTGAGAAATATGTAAAATAATACACTTTCCCTGAAACCTCAAAGCTCCCGGCAGCGCGCCGCCATGACGCGTTACCGGGAGTCTTTTGTTGTCTGTTGTGGTCTTTTGGTTACTTTGTCAGAAGCAGCATAATCTCATTGCTTCTCGCAACGAACCTCGTCATGTCATCAGGTGAGAGCGGTGCATGCTGCAGCTTCGCAAGGTCATAGAGCTGCTCGCATATCATCTGTACGTTTCCGCCTTCCTTGTGCTCTGTCACATACTGTACCAGAGGATGATTTGCATTTAATATCAGGGTTTCTCCCTCTCCGCCGAAAGCACCCATATCCATGCCGGGCATGGAATACATCTTCATCATGTCCTGCATCCGGCGGCTTTCCTCCGACAGGGTAATCATGGAGGAAATCTTCTTGTTCCTGAGCTTCTCCACCTTTACCGTGATTGCCTCCTTTTTCAGTGCCTTCTTCATCATCTCGGCGATTGCCTTTGCCTGTTCCTCAAATTCCTCCTGCGCCTTCTTGGAGGTCTTGCTTTTGAGTACATCCGTCACGTCTGCATCAATTCTCTGGAATTTGATGCCCTCATTCTTTGCCTCAAGCTGAGAGACAAAGGGCTGGTCAATATTGTGTGTCAGAATCACCGCATCCATCTTTGCCGCCTTGAACATATTGATGTACTGGCTCTGCTGCTGCTCATCCGTCACATAGTAAATAACCTTTTCCTTCTTCTCTGCTTCGTCGTCTGCCTTATCCGTGGTGTCGTTATCGCTCACGACCTCAGCCTCCACCTTCTCGCCGTTTAAGTCCACAGCGGCAGCCTTCTCGCCCTCCTCTTCATCGGCAGGCTTTAACTCCAGGCATTCAGGCAGTGTCAGATATTTTCCATCCAGATTCTTGAAGAGAATATAGTCATTCATCTTCTCGCAGAACTTATCGTCCTTGAGGCAGCCGAACTTAATGAAGGGGCTGATGTCATCCCAGTACTTATCGTACTCCTCCTTCTCCGTCTTGCACATACCGGACAGCTTGTCTGCCACCTTCTTGGTAATATACTCGGAAATCTTCTTCACAAATCCGTCATTCTGCAGTGCGCTTCTCGATACGTTCAACGGCAAATCGGGACAGTCGATAACGCCCTTAAGCAAAAGCAGAAACTCCGGGATAACCTCCTTGATGTTATCTGCAATAAATACCTGATTATTGTAAAGCTTAATGGTTCCCTCTATCGACTCATACTCCATGTTAATCTTGGGGAAATAGAGAATACCCTTCAGGTTAAAGGGATAATCCATGTTCAGATGAATCCAGAACAGCGGCTCCTTATAATCCTGAAATACCTTGCGGTAAAATTCCAGATATTCCTCCTTTGTGCAGTCATTGGGGTGCTTCGTCCAAAGCGGCGTGGTCTCATTCAGGAGTTCTGGACGCTTGCGAATCTTCAGCTTCTCCTCACCCTCCGGCGCAGCCTCCTCAGTGCCGTCCTCTGCCTTCTTCGACTCCGGATGGATTTCCTCGATGACGATATCCGTATCCAGCTTCTCATCTGCCTTGATAATCTGTGTCTCCTGCGTGTCCTCCTTCGAGAGATAAATCTCGGTCGGCATAAAGGAGCAGTATTTCCTGATGACCTCGCGTGCCTTATACTCGTTGCAGAACTCCAGACAGTCCTCATTCAAAAACAGGGTGATGGTCGTACCTACCTCTGCCCGGTCTCCGTCCTCCATGGAAAACTCTGTGCCGCCGTCACACTCCCAATGCACGGGCTTTGCTCCCTCCCTGTAGGAAAGCGTATCTATATGCACCTCATCCGCTACCATAAACGCTGAATAAAAGCCCAGTCCGAAATGACCGATAATCTGGTCTGCATTGCTCTTATCCTTGTACTTCTCAATAAAGTCCGTTGCGCCGGAAAACGCAATCTGGTTGATGTACTCGTCAACCTCGTCCGCAGTCATTCCCAGACCGTTATCCTTAAAGGTCAGGGTTTTCTTCTCCGGATTGACAAGCACCTCCACCTTTGCCTTATAGTCCTCCGGCAGGGCATACTCTCCCATCATATCCAGCTTCTTCAGCTTCGTCACGGCATCACAGCCATTGGAAATCAGCTCCCTGTAGAAAATGTCGTGGTCTGAATACAGCCACTTCTTGATAATCGGAAAAATGTTTTCGCTGTTAATTGATAGACTGCCACTTCTTGCTGCCATTTTACAACATCCCTTTCTTTGATAGCCTTGTATTTTTATGGATGAACGCCTTGCCGTCATCCCTTTGAATCTAGTTTAAGACTGCCACTTCAAAAAGTCAACAAAAAGTTAGCACTCATCAAAAACGAGTGCTAATAATTCCCTGTAAACCCGCATTTTACGCGGGTTTACAGATTTCTAAAATTTTTCTAAACGCTATTTCTCACCTCGGAAAGTATTTGTCGCATATCTCAAAAAAGTCAGCTGTCGTTACCTCTTCATCGTGGATAAGACTGATTTCCTCCCACAGCTGTGTATTCAGCTGGCGGACGAGAGTCTGTGCAAAAGCATCATACTCCTCCCCAAACACCTCACGCCGTCGCTCCTCCACAATCTCCTGCTTGTTCAAATCCGTCTGCTCACGGTCGAAGGTACTCAGGCATTTGACGATATGATATCCCGCGTCTGTCTCTATCACCCGGCTGACCTCTCCGGTCTCCAGACGAAACGCTGCCTCCTCAAAGGTTGCCTCCATCTCTCCCTTGCCAAAGGAATATGTGACGTTCACATCCTCGCTGTACTTTGATGCCAGCTCCGCGAAATCCTGCTCCCCGGATGCGGCAAGCTCCCTGATTTCGCAAGCCTTTTCGTATACCGTTTCCTTCAGGTCATCCCTGTAGCTTACCCTGTTTCCCGCTCCGTCCGAGGTATAAGTGCGCAGCAGGATATGCTGGACGGTAATTGTCCGCGCCTCGTCGTCGCTGATTTCCGGGTTGATGTCCTGAATGATATATTCGTATACCTTATCCGCCAGCGCATATTCCGAATACAGCTGACAAAGCGTCTCTTCCCCCACGCCCATCAGCTCCCGCTCTCTCTCATTCAGTGAGCCGAAGTATTCCTCTGCCGCCCGGGCTGCCGCTTTCTTCTCTGCCTCATCAAGCGTCACCTGCTTTTCCTCCGCCAAAAGACACATGGTCTTAATCTGCGCAATCTTCGCCAGGGCAGTTTCCTTTACGTTCTCCTCCAGCGTCACGCCGTCCCGTGACACCTCCCAGACCTTACTTCCGTACACATTCTCATACCGGTTCTGGGTATTCGTCAGATAAACCATCAGCTCCGATGTCTTACAGCTGATATCCTCTATCCTGAAAACCTCGTCCTTACCAAAGCCTGTGGTAAAAACCACCCTTGCATCACTTTTTCCGCAGCCTGTCAAAAGCCCCAGAAGCACAAGGAGTGCCACTGCGCCCTTAAAGCTCTTCTTTTCCCTGTTTTTTCTGCCTCTATCCTTCCTCTCAGACACTCTGTCCTCTTCCCTCCCGTTTTTCCGCAGCACTTCCACTTTGCACTTGAGCCTTCTGCCTGTTCCTGTCGGTCTGATTCGCCCCGCTGCCGCTGCCCGTCCGGCACCTGAGCCTGCTGCCGCTGCCCGTTTTCTCGACCACCAGCTGGTTTTCAATTTTCTCCCGAAGCTGTGGAACATGGGATATAATACCAATCATCTGACTGCGTGCCGCCAGTCCCGTCAGCGTGGCACACGCCTGCTCCAGGCTTTCCTCATCCAGAGCGCCAAAGCCCTCATCCACAAACAGCGCATCCACACGGATACCTCCATTTATAGACTGTATCACATCACTCATTCCCAGTGCAAGTGCCAAGGATGCCTTAAAGGATTCTCCGCCCGACAGGGTTCGGACAGAACGGTACTTTCCCGTATAGAAATCCATAACCTGTATCTCCAGATTATCCTTCACCCTGCCATCTCCCACCTGAGGTACCCGGGACATCTCATAGCGTCCTCCCGTCATTCTTCTAAAGCGTATGTTCGCCGCCTTAAGAATCTCTTCAAAGTATCCGGCAAGCACATATTGCTCAAACACCAGCCGTGCCTTATTGTTTCCCACGGCAATATTCTCTAAATCCCTGACATATCCGTACCGCCTCGTCTGTTCCTCCATGCAATGAAGCCGCTCCTTCATCAGGCCTCCTGTCCTTTGCACTCCGGCAAAAAGCCGCTCCCACAGCTTCAGCTTCCTAAGTGCCTCCTCGCGTCCGCTCCGCTCTTCGGAAAGCCGGTCGCTTTCTTCCGTCAGGTCTTGCAGCTTACGGTTCCTTGTGCTTTCCCTCAGATGGACATACAGCTCTCCGGCAGCCGCAAGCCTTGTCCTGTAGCTCTCCAGCTCGTTTCCCAGCCGCTCTCTCTCTTTGATTCCAAGCCTTGCCGCCAGAAACTCCTGTCTGTCTGCAAAGCCATATTTACTTAAGGTCTTTTCCAGAGAAAGCTCCGCTTCCTTCAGCTCGCCTGCCAGCTGTTCCCCGGATTCACACGCCCTATCAAGAAGTCCCTGCGCACTTTCCAGCCTCGCCTTGTCCGATGCCGCCGCTGCGTGCAGACGCATCAGCTCCTTTTCCCCGCTCTGAACCTGCTTTTTTAGCTCTTTAAGCTCTTTCTCCGAAATCATATCCTCTGAGCCCTTTGCCGGAGCCGGATGCTCCACCGAGCCGCAGACGGGACACGGACAGCCCTCCTCCAGCAGTTCTGCGACAATGCCGATGGCATCCAGCATACGTCTGTGCTCTTGCGCCTCAAAGCAGGCTCTTGCCTCCGCACATCGTCTATTAGCCGCAAGATATTCCTTCTGTTCCTGCTCTAGCTTCTCCCGAAGCCTTTTGCACTCAGGCTGCAGCACACTTTCCCGCTCGTGCAGATTAGCGTCAAGCTGCCGCTTTACCTGTTTTACCTTTTCCTCCGCCCCCTCTACCCAGCCTGCATTCATCGCGCGTGTGTAAAGTGCCTGTTTTCCCGCGTACTCCTCCTCCTGCTCCTGAAGCAGCACGTATTCCTTCTCTGCCTTCAAAAGCCTCTCTATCTGTCGGTTTTCTTCCTCCAGTCCTGCCAGTCTTGCGGCATGCGCCTCCACCCTTCTGTCAGCAGCCTCATAGGTCTTCCTGCTCTCCTCCAGTCTCAGCTCTGCCTGCTTTTTGAGCTGTTCGATGCACGCAAGCAGCCTGTCTGCGTCCGGGCTTTCCGCTCCGGCAAGCCCTATAAGCTGTTCCCTCAGTCCATCCGTCCAGCTTCCGCCCTCCAGTTCCGCCGCCAGAAGCTTTGCATCCTCTTTCAGTCTGCTTCTCTGCTCCGCTATCACGGCATACGCTTCTCTCGCCCGCTGTCCGAGCTCCTGGGTAAAGGCTTCGCAGATGCCGGTGTCAAACAGCTCCCTGAAAATCTGTGTTTTCTCCCTCGGAGGTGCTACCAGAAGCCTTGCAAACTCTCCCTGCGCAATCATGGAAATTCTCTTGAACTGCTGATAATCCAACACCAACAGCTCTCTGACCGCCGCATTCACCTCCCGCACTCCCTCCACGACCCGTCCGTCCGGATGAAAGAGAACCGCGTTTTCCTTTTCCTTCGTCAGCCCGTCGTTCTTTCCCGCACGCTTCCTTGGGCGAAAATACTCGGGGTTTCTTCTGATGCGGTAGGTCTTTCCGCCATGCTCCATTAAAAGCTCCACAAAGGTAGGTGTATCTGCATCCGCGAAATCACTCCGCACGCCAGCCCTCTCCCTGTCCCGCTCCTCTCCGCTTAACGCACCGTAAAGCGCGTAGGAAATCGCATCAAAAATAGTCGTCTTTCCCGCACCGGTTGCACCGGTAATCAGGAAGATTCCCCGCTTTTCAAAGGCGGTAAAATCCACCACCTCCTCGCCCTTATATGGACCCCATCCGCAGATGGTCAGCTCCTTTGGCTTCACCTTCTCCCCTCCTTCGCCTTTTCTGCCGCCTCGTGCACAATTTTCCGCCTCTTCTCGTCCATCGGCTCTTCTCTTAAAAGCTCATAAAAGCTTTCAAACAGCTCCTCTATCTCCTTTGGTTTTCCGGCAAGGCGGCTCTCATAAACCGCATCCGCCTCCTGCACATTTTTTTCCATGATAAGCTGCAGCACGTTCGGGTAGACACTTCGCAGAGAATCCATCGGATTCACAAGCTCCTCAAGATTAGTCAGCGTCACCTGAAAATAATCCTCCAGACCGCTGCAGACTCCTGCACCTGCCTCATTTTCCTTCACGGTGTCCGCTGCCAGAAGCTCCTGCAGCCTCCCCCTGATACACCTCATATCATGCAGCGGCTGCAGCGCCACCCTGCGTACCCTTACGCTCCGCTCTGCTCCCAGCTCCACCAGATTCACGGACTTTTCCGTTTCCCACTCACTGAAGGAATATTTCAGAGGAGAGCCCGAATAGTAGACCTGTCCGTCCCCCATGTGCTGTGGCTTGTGGATATGCCCCAGTGCCACATAGTCAAACATCTTAAACAGTCCCGCCGGGACGGCATCCAGTCCCCCTACCGTTCCCGCATCCTCCGAGTCTGAAAGCTCCGGTGCCCTGCCGCCCGCCCCTGTTACAAAGAAATGAGTCACAAGCACCCGTCTGCGATTTTCATCCGCAGGCAGGGGCGTTTTCGCGAGAATCTGCTCCACGGCTTCTGCCGCACTTTCCGCACCTGCGGCTGCCGCCTTTACAAAGGGAAGCAGCACAAACTCTACCGGGCCGTACTCATCCTCCATGACCACCGTTTGCGGTGGTTCTTCATAGTTTCCCGCGATATAAAGCCCCTGCTGTGCCAGTATTTTCCCCGCGAAGGAGACTCTCTCCGGCGAGTCATGATTCCCGCTCACCATCAGAACAGGCAAGCCCCTGCGGCTTAATCCTGTCAGAAAATCATCCAAAAGCGTCACCGCCTCCGCCGATGGTATCTGCCTGTCATACACGTCCCCCGCAATCACCAGCGCATCCACCTCCTCCCTGACTGCCACAGAGTAAATCTCATCCAGAATATGCCTCTGCTCCTCCAGCATGGACTGCTCGAAAAGCCTTTTCCCGATATGTAAGTCCGCAGTGTGCAAAAATTTCATTTCCGCCTCCGTTCCCACAGGAAGAAAGAAGCCCCACACTCGCAGGGAGTACGGGGCTTACCCACATTACCGTCTCTTTCTTTTTCTACTCGATTACGTGAATCCAGCCCTCGGGCGCTTCCAGTCTGCCCATCTGGATACCCGTGAGCGTATCGTAGAGCTTCTTCGTCACAGGTCCCATTTCCGTCATGCCGCTCGGCATACAAATCTCCGTTCCATGATCCACAATCTTTCCGACAGGGGAAATCACCGCTGCCGTTCCGCAGAGTCCGCACTCAGCAAAGTCCTTCACCTCGCTAAGCAGCACCTCTCTCTCTTCCACCTCCATGCCCAGATACTCCTTCGCCACATAGAGCAGGGAGCGGCGGGTGATGGAGGGCAGAATGCTGTCAGACTTGGGTGTGACTACCTTCCCGTCCTTTGTCACAAACAGGAAATTGGCTCCACCGGTCTCCTCTACCTTCGTGCGAGTACCGGGGTCAAGATACATATTCTCATCAAAGCCCTCCTTGTGGGCACTGACAATGGCGTGCAGACTCATGGCATAATTGAGTCCCGCCTTGATATTTCCCGTGCCGTGAGGTGCCGCACGGTCAAAGTCACTGATGCGGATGGTCAGGGGCTTTACGCCGCCCTTGAAATAAGGACCGACGGGAGTGCAGAAAACCCTGAACTGATATTCATCGGCAGGCTTTACGCCGATAACGGGATTCGTACCAAACAGATAGGGACGCAGATAGAGCGTTGCCCCGCTTCCATAAGGCGGCACATATGCTGCATTGGCAGCGACGGTCTTCGTCACGGCCTCTATAAATCTCTCCTTGGGAAATACCGGCATCTCCAGCCTCCTTGCGGAAGCCTCCATGCGCTCTGCATTCAGATCAGGGCGGAAGGTAACTATGTGTCCGTCCTCAGTAGTGTATGCCTTCAAGCCCTCAAAGGCGGTCTGCGCATACTGCAGGACACCCGCACACTCGCTTAAGACCACGTTTGCATCCTCCGTGAGGACCCCTTCATCCCATGCACCGTTCTTAAAGTTGGACACGTAACGCACATCCGTCTGAACGTATCCGAAGCCAAGATTGCTCCAATCAATATTCTTCTTTTCCATGGTTAGCCTTCTTTCCTTATGCTGTAATGCTTTCGCTGGTAATCATTATGTAACCTTTGCCCGAAAAAGTCAATACGCTTTGCCGAGTTAAATCAGAAAAGTATCATCTTTTTTTCCGCTGATATTTCACAAAGGTATAGGCAAGGTCAAAGTAGGTCTGCTCATCGCTGTCCTCCACAGCCTCCCATTCGTCATCCTCATCCAGATTCGGAAAATAGGTGTCCGCCTCGTAGGCATGCTCTATCTTCGTCACATGGGCTGTGTCGCAAAAGGGAAGCAGCTGGCGATAGATGCTCTCACCTCCTATGATGTACACCTCCCCGGTATCATATTCCTTCAGCTTCTCTAAAAGCTCCTCCAGAGAATGCACCACAATGGCATCCCTGACCGTGTAGTCCCTGTCTCTGGACAGGATGATATTGGTTCTGTTCTTCAGGGGCTGTCCCTGCGGGAAGGTCTGAAGGGTCTTTCTGCCCAGCACGACCACCTTTCCCGTGGTCTCCTCCCTGAAATGCTTGTGGTCATTGGGAATGCTCACAAGCAGCCTGTCCTTATTTCCGATAGCCCAGTTGCTATCCACCGCTACAATGATATTCATAACTGCTTCCTCTCCGTTTTATCCCCCTCGCTCACACCGCGATTGGTATATCCTTTATCTGCTCACCCGGCTCATAGCCCTCCACACGGACATCATCCTTTGTAAACTGATAAAAGTCATGTATTTCCGGGTTCAGCCAGAACTTCGGTGCCTTCCCGGGCGTTCTGGCAATCAGCTCCCTGATAATCGGTATATGACGGTCATAGATATGGGCATCCGCAATCACATGAACCAGCTCGCCCACATTCATGTCACAGACCTGCGCCAGCATATGAACAAGCACCGCATACTGCACCACATTCCAGTTGTTTGCAGCCAGCACATCCTGTGAGCGCTGGTTCAAAATGGCATTCAGGGTCAGTCTGTCCTCTCCGGACCTCTGGGTCACATTAAAGGTCATGCTGTAGGCGCAGGGATACAGATTCATCTCGTGCAAATCCTGATGCACATATATGTTTGTCATTATACGGCGACTGAAGGGATTGTGCTTCAGGTCATAAATTACCCTGTCCACCTGATCCATCATCCCCTCCCTGTACTCATGCTTTACACCCAGCTGGTAGCCGTAGGCTTTTCCGATGGAGCCGTCCTCATCCGCCCACTCGTCCCAGATATGACTGCCCAGCTCATGGATGTTGTTGGACTTTTTCTGCCATATCCAGAGCATTTCATCCGTGGCAAGCTTCAGCGCCGTGCGGCGCAGCGTCATAATCGGAAATTCCTTCGACAGATCGTAGCGGTTTACCACACCAAACCTTTTGACCGTGTATGCCGGAGCTCCGTCCGGCCAGTGGGGACGCACCAGCTCGCCCTCCGTGCTGGTGCCGTTCTCCAGAATATCCTTACACATTCCTATAAAAATCTCATCTGCGTAGCTCATGCCCTTCTCCTATATCTCATATTTGTCGCACAGGGAGTTAATCTGGTCTGCAAACTTAGCCATATCCTTGTTTGTCATACCGTCACTCTTCTGTACCAGATGCAGCAGTCTCTCCGCGGACGCAAGCAGTCTCGCAAACACACCGCTCGCCGCCTGTGCTTTTGCCTTCTTCTTTGCAGGTATCGGCAGTCCTTCATATTCCAGCCTGCCTGAAAGCAGATTGAACTCCGTTCCGCTGTAGGGAGCATACGCGTGCTGCCCGTATTCGATTTTCAGGCACTCGGCAAACGAGGTACAGACACTGTCCTCCCCGTGCACCACAAAAATCCTTTTCGGCTTTTCCTCAAAGCCCGAAACCCACTCCAGCAGGCCGTCCTTATCCGCGTGCCCGCTCAATCCGTTCATCTGGCGTATCTGCGCCCGCACCTGTATAGGCTCTCCGAACAGCCTCACCTCGTCAGCACCCTCGACAAGGCTTCTTCCCAGTGTTCCAACCGCCTGATAGCCCACAAACAGAATTGTGCACTCCTCCCGCCACAGATTGTGCTTCAGATGATGCCTGATACGTCCCGCTTCGCACATCCCCGAGGCAGAAATGATAACCTTTGGCGTCTCGTCAAAGTTGATTGCCTTTGACTCTTCGCTGGTGATTGACAGCTTCAGCCCCGCAAAGGAAATGGGATTGATGCCCTCCCTCACCAGCTCCATTGCCTCCTCGTCAAAGCACTCCCACCGGTTTTCCTGAAAGATACCCGTCGCCTCCACCGCAAGAGGACTGTCCACATAAACAGGGAAATTCTCATGTCCCTCGACCAGACGCTCCACCTTTATTTTGCGAAGAAAATAGAGCATCTCCTGAGTACGTCCCACCGCAAAGGAAGGAATCACGACATTCCCGCCCCTGTCAAAGGTCTCCTTCAGAATCGCCGCCAGCTCCCTCACGTAGTCAGGACGCTCCCTGCTGTGCAGTCTGTCCCCGTAGGTGGATTCCATAATCACATAATCCGCACTTTTCGTGGGATAAGGGTCTCTCAGCAAGGGCTGGTTCTTATTGCCGATATCTCCTGAGAAAACAAGCTTTCTCGTACTGCCCTCCTCCGTCAGCCACAGCTCGATACTCGCTGAGCCCAGCAGATGTCCGATGTCCGTAAAGCGGATTTTAATCCCGTCGCAGACCGTAATTTCTCTGTCATAATGGCAGGGAACAATCCTCTTGATAATCCCCTCCGCATCCTCCATGGTATACAGAGGCTCCACCGCCGCAACCGACCGGCTTCTCTTCGCCTTTCGGTTCTTCCATTCAGCCTCCATCATCTGGATATGCGCACAGTCACGCAGCATGATGCTGCACAAATCCGCCGTTGCATCCGTGGTGAAAATCTGTCCCCTGAAGCCTCTTGCGTACAAAAGCGGCAGCATTCCCGAGTGATCCACGTGTGCATGGGTCAGAAAGACGTAGTCCAGTCCCGCCTCACTGACCGGAAGCGGAACATTCTCAAATGCGTTTACTCCCTGCTCCATACCGTAATCGACAAGCATATGCTTTCCTGCCACCTCCAGATAGTGACAGCTTCCCGTCACCTCATGTGTGGCACCGACAAAAATAAGCTTCATAGAAAGCCTCCGTTCTCCGGTCTTCCCGGCAATCCTTCCATCCGTTTCAGGTCATTGACCGTTTTTTCCTGTTCTTTGCTCCCAGGCTGCCACAAAACCGCACACAGCCCTTCTTCTCGTTTTTCTGTCGGTATAAGGCTTCATCTGCCGCCGACAAAAAGTCCCAGACCTTATTCATCCTGTTCGGAACTGCATGGACAATCCCCACCGTCACCGTCAGAATATCCGTATCTTTGGAATCCTCGTTAGGAATCTGCAGTGCCCGCACCTCCTGCACGATTCTCTCCCCGCATCGGCGCATATACTCCTCCGTGCGGTTTTGTGCAATCACCACAAACTCGTCGCCGCCATAGCGTGCAGCGAAATCCTCCGGCATACAGCGTCTGATGCACTCCGCCACGGCACGAACGCACTCATCACCCCTGCCGTGCCCGTAATGGTCATTCATCTGCTTGAAATAGTCGATATCCGCAAACAGCACTCCGAGGTGAGTCTGATTGCGCAATGCCCGCTCAAATGCCTCCTCCGCGTATCGGCTCAGCTTTCCCTTATTATACAGCCCCGACAGCTCGTCGTGCTCCGCCTGATACCGCAGCTTTACATTCTCCTTCTCCAGCTCCTGCTGCGTCTCCTCAATTTTCAACAGCTGCCGCCTCATTTCCAGCATATCCAGAATCATGCCGTTTTCCTGCTCCTCGTAGTCCTCCTTGATGCGCAGAAAATGGTCTGTTCTCTCCAGATACTGCTCCTCAGACATCTTATCCGCACAATATTTCAGCTGATAGGCGAGAATCTGCAAAAGAATTCCCTCATTGCCCTCTGCCCGTGCCAGAGACTCCATATAATCCAGAAGCCTCCCCATACTGTCATAGCGCTCCATCAGAATTAACAGCTCTATCAGGTTTAGGATATTGTCAGCATCCTGCGTAACCTTTTTCTGCCGCAGAATCGAGTTTACCGCCACCTCCAGGCACTCCTCCGCCCGCTGCTTCTGCTTTTCCTGATAAAAGTAGAGGGCAAAAAAGGTATAGGCACACAGGGTAGGGAAATTCTCGGCATGTTCTCCGTTCTCTATGCTGCGCAGCCTCTCACAGACCTCGCCCGCCTCTCTGCTTTTCCCCGCCATGGAAAGGCAAAAGCCGTAGCACGCCAGCAGCTTTACGTGATTCTCAGAGCCCACGACAGCCCCCGCCCCGGTTTGCTCATAGCTTTTCATACTCTCGCGATACCACCAGAACGCCTTGTCGTAAAGTCCGATTCGATAATACACATCCGCCAGATTGCTTCCAGCCATGCTGCGGGTATAGAAATCGTTATACTTTTCCGCATAGTTGAGTGCTTTGTTATACTGCTCTGCCGCAAGCAGCAGATTATTCTGTCCGTGTGCCACCACCCCCAGCATATTATAGCAGCGGGCAGCCTGACTCTCCTGTAAGGTTCCCACCATGCAGCGGATTGCCTCATTCAGATGCTTCAGGCAGTCATTGGGGTGTCCGTTTCTCAGAAGATAAAACGCCATATAGAAGTGACAGCGTCCGTACAAGCCCCTGTCCGACTCCTCCGTCACCTGCGCCATGGCACTCTCTATATCGGCAGCCTCCAGCCTGCCTGTCGTGGCAATCTGCCGTTCCAGTATTTCCATCCATTCATTTATGCCCGGCACACTTTGCTCCATCAGGGGTCTCCGCCTTTCACACACAGCTCTCCGTCCCGCAAACGCTCACCGCTTTCGGGAATCTGATTTTATTTTATTATGTTTGCACGGGAACCGCAAGACAAAATTAAGATTTTGACGGTTTTCAAACATGGGAAAGGATGCTACAATAGGAGCAAATACTTCAAGGCAGGGCGGCGTTTTATGGAGTCTTTGGCATTTTGCGACAGGCGTTTCAACAGCATTCAGGCATTGCGGGGCATCACTGCCCTTCTCATTGTTCTGGAGCATGTGCGCTTCTTAAGCTGTGGGGCTTTTGGCGTGGATGTTTTTTTCTGCATCAGCGGTTTCATGATTATGTTCTCCACCCAAAAAAGCGCAAAGCATTTCCTCGTGAAGCGTCTCCTGCGGATTGTGCCTCTGTATTATCTGGTAACTCTCTTTACCTTCCTCGCACTCTTGCTTTTCCCGGGCTTGTTTGCCGTGACCTCGGCAGACTTAGGCTTTTTGATAAAAAGTCTCCTGTTTATTCCCTTCGACATCGGTGACGGTGTCATACAGCCGCTGGTCCGCATCGGCTGGACAATAAATTGCGAGATTTTCTTTTACCTGATATTCTGGCTTGCTCTGCGTATCAGCCACAGACTCCGCGGGCTCATCAGCAGCGTGCTTCTTCTGGCGTTTGTCCTTGTGGCAGGGCTGCTGCCGTCCGACTCTGTTTTTCTTTCCTTTTACGGGAATCCCGTCATGCTGGACTTTATTCTGGGCATTCTCTGCTACTACGCCGCAGCCGGACTTCACAGGCTTCATCTGTCCGGCAGGCTGCACACCCTCCCCTGCTTTCCGTTATCCCTGACTGTCGGCTGTTGTATCTTCTTCGGGCTTTTATTCACCAGACCCTTTGTCAATTACTCCGGTTTCCGCAGACCGCTCGTGTGGGGGATTCCCGCCGCCGTACTGGTGCTCGCCTGCTTTATATCGGAGTTTTATCGAAAGCCTCCGCAGCTGCTGGTACGCCTCGGGGATGTCAGCTTCTCCTTATATCTTCTGCACTACTACCCTGTTATGTTTCTGGACAGAACCGTCTTTGACTTTAGCAGCTGTACCCCGCGCTCCCTTGCAGGGGTCGCTCTTGCCGTCGCCATCAGCGTGACACTCGCGCTCATCAGCCATGCGCTTGTGGAAAAGCGCTTCTCCGGCTGGCTTCGTCGGCGTCTGCACCTTTAACTCCCGCCCCTCACCCTTCACCCACTGGCTTTTGCCCTTCACCCCTCGCACTCGAAAATCAGCTCCAAAATCGGCGCAAAAGGTGAGCTTTAGATTTTTAGGTTGACAAGTCATGACAGCCTATAGTATAATGCTTCTTGTCTGGGATGAACGGATATATGCGATAGTGGCTCAGTTGGTAGAGCGCCACCTTGCCAAGGTGGAAATCGCGGGTTCGAGTCCCGTCTATCGCTCTTATAAAAACAGACATCGGCTGCGGTATCCACCGCAGCCGATGTTATTTTGTTATGTTCAAAGCGCTGAATCTCAACGGAATTCTTCACGAATCTCTGCCTCCAGAAGCGCACAGGCTCTGCCGTCCGTCAGCTGTGGCCACTCCTCGATATAGACGTGCTCTCCCTCGTGCAGTGCCCTGACCTTCACCGTCAGCCTTTCGGGGAAATCAAAATACCCCAGGCTGAGAGGAAGCTTCTGCCCCGTGTAGAAATGGTCATTCACCTTCTCGCCGTCTAAAAATATCTCCGCTCCATACCCCGCATAGGTAAGCCATAAGAAGCTGTCTCTGCCGCTCAGTCTCGCCTCCTTATCCGGTCTGCCCGGATAGGTTATCGCAATCTCATAGGTGGCACTCTCCGCATCCTCTTCTGTCTTTTGGAAGCGTACAGTCGCAGGCTCTTCCGTACTCTTCCTCTCATACGCCGTAAAGTCGCCCTCCGTTCCCATACACTCAAAGCCCTCAGGCACCTTATCCAATGCCGGATAGGTCATAATCCGCGTATCTGCCCCACCCGTAACCGCAAGCTTTCCGTCCTGCTCCCAGACATAATTTTCGCTCAGAATCAGGTAGTCCCTCTCCAGCGATATCTTCCACGCATCCAGCGCCTGCTTTCTCGTCAGATGAATCAGGTCGGCTGCGGGATTGCCCTCCCAGCAGTACTGCGGCTCATAGTCCCCGTAAAAAACATAGGTTTCTTCGCCGTGTGCGCCCTTAAGCCTGCATAGAGGCGTGGCGAGTGCAGAAATCAGATGTGCGCTGCCAAGCTGCATATGATATGGAAAAAATCCATACGCGCCGCTCTCCAGCTTCACCGGGGGGAACAGAACCTTTCCCTCTTTGCAGGGAGCCTCAAACACCACGTTTTCATGAGACTCCATGGTGCGCCTTCTCTGATAGTTATTGAAGAACACATAGCCGTGACTGTCGTCATGGCGACAGGAGCTGCGCAGGGAGTGCATATCCTCCGGCTTAATGCTCTCGTTCCATATCTCTGCGGGCAGTGCCGCCATGTCCTCCCCGAAGTCCTCCAGAAAGAGGGCTAACAGCTTGATCTCCTTATAGTTATCCGATATGCTGCCGTACTGTCTGATAGGTGCATTAAAATCGTAGTTGATTTCCGGCAAATCGTTGGCATAGCCCGTTGCCCTGCTCTCCTGCAGGGTGGAAAGCTTCCCCTTCGGATTGCTTCCCCCGTGATACATATAATATCCCAGAAGTCCCACGCCGCTTGCAAGCTTTGTCGTCGACATTGCTCCTATATCGCTTCCCGTGGCAACAGGTCTTCTGTGCCCTGTCACCTGCAGACCGCCTCCCAGCTCGGCAGTCAGATAGGGAAAACGGGATTCATCAAAGGTGACTGCATCCTCTACGTGATGGTCACAGGCAATCAGCGCGTCATTGCGCACATGGCTGATGATGTAGTTGGTATTTGCAGAAAGCTCCGTCACCTTCTGATCCCACGGCGCATCGCAATAGCCTCCCATCACGGGAAGACAATCACCGATACAGGCACCGCCCCAGCCCGTTGCCGTGTACAGGGGCACATCAAAGCCAAGCTCCTTTGCCAACGCGGTCAGGCGCCGCATATGTGCCTCACCCTTTTCACCTCTGTAGCCGCCCACGTGTCCGTATTCGTTCTCCAGCTGCACCCCGATGACCGGTCCGCCGTCCTTGTGCAGGAAACCTTCCGTCTGCTCGTACACCTTCGTCCAGAAGCGTCTCACATAGTTCAGATAGGTCTCATCGTTGCTCCGCAGATCAACGCCCTTTTCTCCGAGCGCCACCACCCAGTCAGGGAAGCCGCCGTTTCTCACTTCTCCGTGCACCCAGGGTCCGAGTCGTAGGAACACCTTAATGCCAACCTTCCTGCAGCTCTCCAGAAAGCCCCTTAGGTTTCTGCAGCCCGAGAAATCAAAAACTCCCTCTTCCTCCTCGTGATGAATCCAAATCAGGTAGGTGGATACAATCGTGACCCCGCCTGCCTTCATCTTACGCAGGGATTCCTCCCAAAGCTCTGCCCTGTATCTGGAATAGTGCATTTCTCCCATCACCGGGAACCATGGACGCCCGTCCTTCATCAAATAGCGTTCATTATAGGAATACTCTGTACTCATCATGCCCTCATTTCCGCGCCGCATTCCGCGCGCCTCTTTTTTATCCATTCCCGGTCCTTTGTTTCCGGTCTTTGCTCGCTCAATTTCTACTCGCTCTGTCTTTGTCTGCTCAGCCCCTTGCCCGGTCTTTGCTCCTTCATCCCTTTGTCTGCTTAACTTTTGCTCCTTCAGTCAGTTGCCCGCTTGCCCTTTGCTCCTTCAGTCAGTTGCCCGCTTGCCCTTTGCTCCTTCAGCCGGTTGATTTTCTCATCAGAATTTCATAATCCATGATTGTTCTCTTTCTGTGCTCTCTCCCCTCCAGATAGTTAATCATCTGCTTGCTTATCATGTTGCCGACCTGTCTCGCCGATACATTTACCGCGGTGACCGAGGGCGAAAAGCAGTCCAGATTGGGACTGTTATACAGAGATGCCACAGCCACGTCCTTAGGAATCCGATACCCTTCCGCCTGCAGCGAGGACATTACCCGGGTACAGATGACGTCATCTCCGCAGATGATACACTCTACTTTTCTGGAAATCAAGTCATTCAGGATGGAATCCAGCATATCCACCTTTAAGGGTCCGGAAAGCACCGTCTGCTTTTCACAGTCTATTCCCTGCTTTCTCAGCGCACTGAAAAAGCCCCTGTGTCTGCTCTTATTTACCATATATTCCATATCGTCGATAACAAGTGCAAACCTTTGATACCCCTTTCCCACAAGCAGTGAGGTCAGGCTCTCTGCCGCCGTCTCGTTGTCCGTGTCGACCTGTATCACTGCCTCATGCCCGCAGATTCCGGTCAGTCCCACCGGGAAGCCGACCTGTGTCAGATAATGCAGCGCCTTGTCATCCTCCATGGTTCTGGTCAGGATGATGCCGTCCACCTTCTCCTTTTCCACCAGTGTTCTGATGCCCGAGACATCGCTTGCCGTCCCCGTCGCAATCAGCACA
This sequence comes from uncultured Acetatifactor sp., assembly GCA_964475665.1. Taxonomy (GTDB): domain Bacteria; phylum Bacillota; class Clostridia; order Lachnospirales; family Lachnospiraceae; genus Acetatifactor. The sequence continues at coordinate 28,821 of CAYZAU010000016.1, forward strand.
TCATAGTCCAGAAAGGTAGCCGTCTCACAGATGCCCAGAATACACTCCTGAAAGTATGGGCCTCCATTTAAATAGACATCCGATGGCAGAATGACTCCCAGGTTCCGGGTTGCCGCCATCATCTGCTTTCTGACCTCGCCTTCACCCTGCTGTCTGGCAAATTCCTGTATTCGCGCCCTTGTCTCTTCTCCGATTCTGCCTTTTCCGGATAACGCCCTGGAGACAGTGCTTTTCGACACTCCCAGACTTGCCGCCATCTCATCTAACGTCATGATACCGTCCCCTTATTCCACAAAAGGGGAACCACCGCATCCCGCGGCGGTTCCCGATGTTTTTTCAGACCTTCTTATTTTCCGCTGTAGGCTGCTGCCTGTGTTTCCATCTCTGCGAGGATATCACGGATGCCTGCGGTCTCCAGCTTATCTCTAAACTCCTTCAGTGTTGCGTCCACATCATCCACCAGTCCGTTGATAAGCGGGTCAAAGTAGGTAGCTACAACCGCATCCACTGCCGCCAGCTGGGTCGTCACATTGCTGGAATCAAAGTTAAAGCCGTCATAAGGGTGCTCTGCCTTCACATTATTGTTCCATACCTCAAGCATTGCGTCCTTCTTATCGTCCAGAGCCGTTCTGTTCTCAATGTACTCTGTTCTCTTGATGTTCTCATTCATCCAGCCCCAGTTACAGTTATTGTCTACACCGAAGTTGCTCTGGTCAAGCACCTTGTACTGGTCGTCTCCTACTGCCTCCCAGTGCTTTCCTTCAATACCGAATCTTGTCATGTCATGTATCTCAGGGTTGGTATAAAGCTCATTGAGCACCATCATTGCTCTCTCAGGGTTCTTGCTGTTTACATTGATTGCCACACCGTTATTGATATAGGAATTTACCTTCTTGGGCTGTGCGGAAACGGGATCCACCAGGGTAACATTCCAGTCGGGATTCTCCTCGTTCGCCTGCTTGCCGTAGAAAGCACTGGTTCCGATGTTCCAAATCATGCCTGCGGTCTTTCCTGTCAGCAGGCCCGTCTGTCTCTCTGCGCCGGAGCTAAGAACGTCAGGTGACCAGCAGCCTAAATCTGCCAACTCCTTCATCTGCTTGCAGTAATCTGCAAAGCCGTCCCAGTCAAGCAGATAGGTAAAGCTTAAGTCGGAAGGATCCTGTGTATGATACAGCACCAGCTCACCGGACTTCGGTGCACCGCCTGTGGTCGTCAGTCCCTGATTCTGGAAGAACTGATACCAGGGTCCGCCCTGACTCGCATACATGCCATGCTCTGCACACGCCTTGTAGAAAGCAATCAGCTCATCCCAGCTTGTGATGTCCTCAAATCCGTACTCCTTCATCAAATCGCCGCGGACTGCCATAACATCCTGTCCGAACTCATTCTGATAGTTGGGTACCATATAAATCTTGCCGTCAATCTTTGCCTGACTCCATGCAAGCTCAGGTACTGTCTCCCAGATTCCGGGTGCATAGGTCTGGAGGAAATCCTCCGTCAGCTCATAGAAGCCGCCCATTGCCACCGTCTGCTCATAGTGTCCCCAGCTGGATGCCGTGAAAATCAGATCAAAATCCTCGCCGCCGGAGAACAGAAGAGAATACTTTGTATCATGGTCGCCCCAGGAGAGGAACTCCACGTTGATGGAGCAGTTGAGCTTTTCCTCCAGAAGCTTATTAATCTCTCCGTAAACCTCATCGAAATCTGCCGTTCTGTCGCCAAGCAGATACATTGTCAGGTCTACATGCTCAGAGGTGTCAACGCCTCCGTTGCCGCCTGTCGTCTGACCTCCTGCCGTGCCTGCCTGCGCAGGAGTCCCTGCGGACGCACCGCCGTCCTTCGAGCCGCAGCCCGCCAGCATGCCGACTGCCATTGCCGCACTCAGTGTAAGTGCCGCTGCTTTTTTCATGTTCTTTTTCATAGAAACCTCCTTATAAATGATATATATTATAGCTTTTACCCTGTCACGATAACGGCTCAGCCCTTTACTGCGCCTATGGTAATACCCTGTACAAAGTATTTCTGTACAAAGGGATACGCCAGCACAATCGGTCCCGTCACCACGATGGTCAGCGCCATCTTCAGTGTCTGTGAGGGCAGTGACACCGAGCTTACAACCGCACTGCTGACGTTTCCGTTTGCAATGAGCTTTCTATAGCCCTCAATGTCATTTACCTTCTGATATAAAAAGTACTGCAGGGGGAACTTTTCCTCCGATTTTATGTAAAGCATTGCATTGTACCAGTCATTCCAGTATGCCAGTGCGATAAAAAGTCCGACAGTTGCCAGTGCGGGCTTAATCAGCGGAAGCACCACCTGTACCAGCGTCCTGAACTCGCCGCAGCCGTCAATCTTTGCCGCATCTATCAGGGAATCCGGTATTGCAAGGATGTAGCTCTTCATCACCAGCAGATTATATACGCTGAACAGAAGCGGAAGTAAAAGCGCCAGATAGGAATCCGCCAGTCCCAGCGTCTGTCTGATTAACAGATAATACGGAACAAGTCCGCCGCTGAAAAGCGTTGTAAAGTAGAAGAAAAAGGAAAAGAAATTTCTCCACTCAAATTCCTTTCTCGCCAAAACATACGCCGTCATCGTCTGCAGTGCCAGTCCCAGCAGCGTGCCCACAATCGTCAGTCCGATGGTGGTCGCATACGCCCGCACGATAACAACCGGCTCCATGAATACCGTCTTATACGCCTCCAGCGAAAACTTCTGCGGAAACAGGCTGAAACCGTTTTTCAGAATCTCCTCCTCCGCAGAAAAGGAGCCTGCCAGAATCATCAGAAAGGGAATCAGGCAGAGCAGAGCCATCAGTCCGCAAAAACCGTAGGCAATGATATTCAGCGCCACAACATCCTTTCCGTGCTTCACCTTTCCCAAATGACTTGTTTGTGCTGCCATCTTCTTCTCCCTTCTCAGAACAGAGTGTAATCCTTGTCATAGCGGCCCACCAGCTTGTTGACGAGCACCACCGTCACAAAGCAGAGCAGGGACTGAAACAGTCCGATTGCCGCAGACATCCCGAAGTTGTTGTTTGTAACAAGTGCCCGGAAGGTCAGGGTATCTATCACATCCGTGTAATTGTACAAAAGTCCGTTATTCCCCACCAGATTGTAGAACATATCAAAGTTGCCCTTAAAGATACCGCCGACGGAAAGTAAGAACAGGATTATGGTCGTCGGCATAATCATCGGAATGGTAACCTTGAAAATTCTCTGGAACACATTCGCTCCGTCGATGGCAGCCGCCTCGTAGATGGAGGTATCAATTCCCATGATTGCCGCCAGATACATAACCGAGCCATAGCCGATTCCCTTCCACAGATTAAAGAAGGTCAGTATGAAGGGCCATACCTCAGGCTTCGTGTAAAAGGTCACTCTCTCGCCTCCCAGCGAGATAATCAGTCTGTTCAGGAAGCCGTAGTCAGAGCTGAAAATATTGTACGCCATGACCCCCACAATAACCCATGAGATAAAGTAGGGCAGAAACATGATGGACTGTGTCACCTTGCGATAACGCTTATTCTTAATCTCCGTGAGCAGAACCGCAACTGCAATCTGTGCGACGGTGTTGATAATGATAAACGCCGCATTATACAGCACAGTGTTCCTTGTCACCAGACCCGCCTGACCGGATTTGAAAAAGAACTTGAAATTCTCCAGCCCGTTCCAGTCACTTCCCCAGATGCCTCCGGCATAGGTGTACTTTTTAAAGGCAAGGACAATGCCGCTCATCGGATAATAGGAAAAAATCAATGTATAGACCACTGCCGGAAGAAGCATCAGCAAAAATGCCCGATACTTATACACCTTCCTGAAAAACCCCCTGATACCGCGTCTGTTCTGAACGCGTCTCTTACAAACGGTCTCCATCCCACCATCTCTCCTCTCTGTCTCTCGTGTTGCGCGCTTTGTTGCTCATCTTTCTGGCATTTTTCACTTCCCGTCTTTCTGCTCTTATTATATTCCTTGTTCATTTTGTAGTCAATGCACCGTATATCCAAAAGACAAACCGTCAAAAAGCACAATGCTTATTAAAAAGCGCAAAAAATGTGCGCAACATTTGTTCCTGTGTTGCGCACATCGTCTTTTCATTATCTCCGTTCGCGAGAGCGATTACTCTCCTATCTGCTCCGCATACTTATCCCTGTACTTAATTCTGTAGATGCGCTTCAGTGAGTCATTGATGCGTTCCTCCGAAATCTGGCCGTTGCAGACCGCCTCTATCACTGCCGTATATGCCTCCTCAAAGTCTTCCGGCATCAGAATCATATCGCAGCCTGCCCTGATTGCCATGACAGCCGCCTCACCCGACCCGTTATAATCCGCCACCGCGCTGATATTGAGTGCATCCGTGATAATAACCCCGTCAAAGCCCATTTCCCTTCGAAGAATATCCGTCACCAGCTTCTCCGAGAATACGCACGGCTCGTTGTCGCCCGTAATGCCGGGCGCCGACGAGGTACTAATCATAATCATTTCAGCTCCTGCATTAATACCGCTCTGAAATGCTATAAATTCCTCTTCTCTGAACTGCTCCTCTGTTCTGTCGATTGCAGAAAGCCCCTGATGGGGGTCCTGCGTTGTAGCACCCATGCCGGGGAAATGCTTCAGACAGGAAACCACGCCTGCTTCCTCCATCCCCCGCACCGCAGCGCTTACCAGCTCTGCGACGCTCTGTGCATCCGCTCCGTAAGAGCGCTCTGCCATCACACTGTTTTCCACATTTGCCAAATCCGCCACCGGCGCGAAATTCAGATTAAAGCCCAGCCCCTTCAGGGTCGTTCCGATTGTCTGTCCTGCCTGATATGCCGCCTCCGTATTCTGCGAGGCTCCTATTTCTGCCGCAGAAGCGACCTTCGTCCCGATGCCGGAATTTGCGACTCTCGCCACACTTCCGCCCTCCTCGTCCACCGCAAGGAAAATGGGGTACTTTGTGTAGAGCTGTGTGTTATCCAGCATTTCTTTAATCTGCGCCTCTGACTGGATATTTTTGTCGAAATAGACTATCCCGCCCACCGCATACTTTGTAAGCGCTTTCTGAGTTCCCTCCCCCGCTTTTACCGCAGTGGAAACCCCCGTAATGGCTTCCGGTGTCACGATAAACAGACCTGCCACCTTGTCCTCCAGCGACATCACGCTGATTCCTTCCTCCACGATGCCATCCAGCTTCTGCTGCGGTGTCAGCTCCACCACCTCCGGTGTCGGCTCGGGTGTCTGTATCGGCTCCTCCGTTCCCAGCATATCCTCTATCGCACTCTGGCTGCTTTGAATCGCCTCTTTTTCCCGCTCTCTGTTCTTTGCAATTCCCCGCACGGCAAGCACTGCCGCAGCCGCAATCAGCAGCACCAGCATCCCCAGAACCGCATAGGAAATAATCTGGTTTCTGATTCTTCGCCTTCTTCTCGCCTCGCGCCTTTCCTGCTGCTTTTCGTCCATATTTTCTCCTTAACTAAATATAAGGAAACGAAATTGCTTCGTTTCCTTATACGTCTTCATTGTAAACCAGCCTTCACTTTATCCTTGGCAGTCTGTTCTTTCGTACTGTAGGGGTTCTCTTTCGATATTACTCTTCTGTACCTCCGTGAAAGCTGTTATACTCATTATAGGAGGGCTTTCGACAAATGTCAACAGCAATTCCTTCCAATTACGGCAGTTTTAATCCTAAAGCCTCGTGATGACAAAAATATCATAGATTGCCTTGATTGCCGTCTCAAAGTCTCCGTCCGCCACGCCGATAATAATATTCTGCTCGGAGGAGCCCTGATCAATCATCCTGACATTAACATTCGCATGAGCCAGCGCCGAGAAAATTCTTGCCGCCGTACCCCGCATGGATTTCATGCCTCTTCCAACCACGGCAATCAGTGACAAATCTGATTCTATTTCTATGGAATCCGGCTTTGCCAGTCTGTGAAGCCCTGCCACCACCTGCTGCTCCTTGTGCATAAACTCATCCTGATGTACAAACACGGTCATCGTGTCAATACCCGAGGGGACGTGTTCAAAGGAAATCCCATTCTCCTCAAATGCCTGAAGCACCTTGCGCCCAAAGCCGATTTCCGAGTTCATCATGTCCTTTTCTATATTGATGGAGCAAAAGCCCTTTTTCCCGGCAATCCCGGTGATTACATACTTTGATTTCTGGCAGGTGCTGCCCACAATCCATGTACCGCTGTCCCCGGGAGCGTTTGTGTTACGGATATTGATGGGAATACCCTCCTGACGCACAGGAAAAATCGCATCCTCATGCAGCACGGTTGCTCCCATGTATGAGAGCTCACGCAGCTCCTTGTAGGTAATAACGTCTATGCTCTCCGGCTTATCAATGATTCTGGGGTCGGCGATTAGAAAGCCCGAGACATCCGTCCAGTTTTCATAGACATCCACACCCGCAGCCTTTGCCACAATAGAGCCGGTCACATCAGAGCCGCCTCTGGAAAAGGTTCTGACGGTTCCATCCGGCATACTCCCATAAAATCCGGGAATAACTGCGTTTTTGCAGTCTGCCAGTCTCTGCGAAAGCACCTGATTCGTTCTGTCTCCGTCAAAGCTGCCGTTTTCATCAAAAAAGATGACTGAAGCCGCATCCACGAACTCATAGCCCAGAAAATCCGCCATAATGATACCGTTTAGATATTCTCCTCTGGATGCCGCATAGTTGCTGCCTGCCTTCGCCCTGAAATTCTTTTCAATGAGTGCAAATTCTTCCGTAAGGTCCGTCTTAAGTCCCAGGCCGTCTATGATTTCCTGGTACCTTGCCCTGATTGCCGCAAGCTCCTTTGTAAAGCCCTTTCCCTGTTCGGCAAGCTCATAGCAGCCGTAGAGCATATCCGTCACCTTGGTGTCACCCGAAAAGCGCTTTCCGGGCGCAGAGGGTACAACATATCTTCTGCCGGCATCTCCCCTGATAATCTCGCCCACCTTTTTAAACTGCTCCGCGCTTGCCAGAGAGCTTCCACCAAACTTCACTACCTTAGCCATTTCCAAAATCCTCTTTTCTCTTTCTTCTCTCTATATATGCTTTCGCCGTCTCCCGTGCGGAGGTTCTCTCCACCGCTTCCTCGCGGAGACCTTCGTCCTCCTCTCGCAGGAGGACGGCTTCTGCAAAGGCGCTCTCCCGCATCGGATATACAAGCCGTCTGACTGCATGCCGTCTACAGCAGACGGATGCTGCCGCGCACTGCGTCTCCGAGTACCGCACATTTCTCCGCGAATACCTGCTCTGTCAGCTTCTCCGTCAGGCAGCCGAAATCCTCCGTTCTGTCAGGCAGAGTAAGCAGGGTGCTGCCGACGAAGATTTCTGCTGCCGGCTTCTCTGCCCCGTGTCTGATTCTGACAAAGAACGCTGTCTTTGTTCCTGCTATATCCGCCAGCTCCGCAGGCTCTCCCGTCCAGCCGCCCATCAGAGTCTTCCCCTCGTGCCGGATGCACTCAATCACATCCGAGACCACGGCACTTGCCGTCGGAAGCTTACCTGCGCCCTTACCGTAAAACATCGCGTCGCCTAACATATTGCCTGTAACCAGTATGCCGTTAAACACATCGTTCACCATTGCAAGCGGATGCCCTTTGCCGACCATAAAGGGCGCCACCATCGCCAGTACTCTTCCGTTCTCCTGCAATCTTGCCGTTGCGAGGAGCTTCACCGTCATTCCTGCTGCCTCCGCGTACTCCAAGTCTGCAGCCGTAATTTTCGTAATGCCTTCCGTATAAATATCCTCCGGGCTCACATTGCGTCCCGTCATCAGGGATGCCAGAATTGCCAGCTTGCGGCAGGCATCATGTCCCTCCACGTCCGCCTCAGGGTTGCGCTCCGCATAGCCAAGCGCCTGTGCCTCCTCCAACGCCTTCCGGTAATCGGCTCCCTCTCTCGCCATCTTTGTGAGGATGTAGTTGGTGGTTCCGTTCACAATACCGCACACCTGCTCAATCCGCTCTGCCGTAAGAGAGGCATTGAAGGGGCGAATCAGCGGAATTCCTCCACCGACACTCGCCTCAAACAGATAATTGCAGCCATTTTTCGCAGCCAGCTCCATCAGCTCTGCACCATGCTTTGCAACCAGCTCCTTGTTGGAGGTGCAGACACTCTTTCCTGCCTCCAGCGCCTGTCTGGTAAACTGATAGGCGGCTCCCACTCCACCCATTACCTCGCAGACAACGGAAATCTCCGGGTCTTCCATAATCAGGCTGACGTCATGTACAACCCTGTCCCCGTAAGGGTCTCCGGGGAAATCCCGCAAGTCCAGAATGTACTTCACGTGCAGCTCTTCTCCGGCTCTCCCGCTCACCTGCTCATTGTTGCTCTCAATCACTTCCACAACACCGCTTCCCACAGTGCCGTACCCTAAGACTGCTACATTTTTCATGCTAATCTCCATTCCGAGAACGTTCCTTTTCGTTCGAGGAAGCGCAGCAGAAATTCGCGCAGGCGATTTCTTCTGTCGCTTCAGAGCTATTTGTGCCGTTCTCTGCACAAATAGTAACGAAAAACGCTGTTCCTGCGTTTTTCACGTGTGAACCCTCTTTTCGCACTATTGGCGTGCAAGCACCTTGACGTGGTGCACGCCCTTCTGCTGCTCCATCTGCTCAAGCATACGGGAAATATCCCCTGTGTGCTGCAGCACCTGCACGCTCAGGCTCAGCGAAGCAATCCCGCTGATGGGAATACTCTGGTGTATGGTCAGAATATTTGCCTGATACTCCGCGATAATCTTCAGCACATCCGATAACAGTCCCGGCTCATCATCCATCTGAAAGGTCAGCGTGATGGTCGTTCCCCGTGCGTTGTCATGAAATTGAAAGATGTCATCCTTATACTTATAGAAAGAGCTTCGGCTGATGCCAACCGCATCCACTGCTTCCTGAACCGTCGATGCCTTCTCCGACTCCAGCAGCCCCTTTGCCTCGACAACCTTCAGCAGGACCTCAGGTACTGCCTTCTGAGTCACCACATAATACTTCGCCGTCTGTTTCATGTACTCCGTCCTCCCGGCAGGCCGCTCGCGTTCTTCCATCACGGACACTTGTCTGCCGACGAGGGATATCTTAGCACAAGTGTTTATAAAGTACAAGCGTTTTTTGTAATTTTTTCACAACGAGAGGAATAAATTTCCCGTAAAGCAAAAAGCTCCGGGGCAGCGATGCCGTCCCGGAGTCTGAATCCTTTTCTGTCAGGAAACCAGAGGATACTTGTCCGTCAGTGCCTGTACGATGGCACGTGCCTCAGGAACCTTTTCCTCTCCGTCCTTAATAACCATTGCGATTGCCTCTGCAATCTTATCCATGTCCTCCGTATTCATTCCTCTGGAGGTAACCGCCGGCGTACCGAGACGGATACCGCTCGTCACAAAGGGAGACTGCGGATCGTTGGGAATCGTATTCTTGTTACAGGTGATGTGCGCCGCGTCAAGAAGCTTCTCGACCGCCTTACCCGTAAGTCCAAAGTTTGTCAAATCAACCAGCATCAGATGGTTATCCGTTCCGCCGGAAACAATCCTGATTCCTCTGTCCATAAGTCCCTTGCAGAGCGCCTGTGCGTTATCAATAATTCCCTTCTGGTATGCCTTGAACTCATCGCTCAAGGCCTCCTTAAAGCAGACAGCCTTGGCAGCAATGACATGCATCAGGGGACCTCCCTGAATGCCGGGGAAGATTGCCTTATTGAAGTTGTACTTCTCATTCACCGCATTGCTGGAAAGAATCATGCCGCCTCTGGGACCCCTAAGTGTTTTATGGGTCGTAGTCGTCGTCACATCCGCATAGGGAATGGGGCTGGGATGAAGCCCTGCTGCCACAAGTCCTGCTATATGCGCCATGTCCACCATCAGCACAGCGCCCACCTCATCTGCCACCTCGCGAAACTTCTTGAAATCAATGGTTCTCGCATATGCAGAGGCACCTGCGATAATCAGCTTAGGCTTAGCCTCCAGAGCTGTCTCGCGCAGCTTATCATAATCGATAAAGCCGTCATCATTCACACCGTAGGGAACAATGTGGAAATACTTTCCGGACATATTCACCGGGCTTCCGTGGGTCAGATGTCCGCCATGGTCCAGATTCATTCCCATGATGGTATCGCCGGGCTGGCAGACGGCAAACTGCACCGCCATGTTCGCCTGCGCGCCGGAATGGGGCTGCACATTGACATACTCACAGCCGAACAGCTCCTTTGCCCTCTCTATGGCAAGTCGCTCCGTCACATCCACACACTCGCAGCCTCCGTAATAACGCTTTCCGGGATACCCTTCCGCATACTTGTTCGTCAGGGGGCTTCCCATCGTCGCCATCACAGCCTTACTCACCCAGTTCTCGGAAGCAATCAGCTCGATATGGCTGTTCTGCCTGTTCTGCTCGTCCACAATCGCCTGGGCAATTTCAGGGTCGACCTTCTTCACTTCATCCAATGAATACATTCCTCGTCCTCCTATGGCTTTGTTCTTTTACACGTTAGTGCGTCAAACTATAAGGTTGATTATAACATAGTTTTCCGGGAATGCAAATACAAAAAGAATTTTATCCCGGCATTTTGATTTCATTTTCATTTTCAAAGCCTTTACGGGGCAGTCATTTACTGTTAAAATAGCTGATAGAGGCATAAACAGCCAGCAAAAGATAAGGAGCAGAATATGTACCATGTCATTGTCAACCCTGCCGCACGTTCCGGCAAGGGACTGAAAATATGGAAAGAACAGATAGAGCCCGCGCTTTCAGGCAGCGGCATTCCCTTTCAGAGTCATTTTTCCCAAAAAGCCGGCGATGTGCGAAGGCTGACGGAAGCGATTCTCTCTTCCGCCACAGAGCATCCGGTTCATCTGATTGTTCTGGGTGGCGACGGCACCATGAACGAGGTCGTGGATAGTATTCCCGACCCCACAAGGGTTATTATCGGCTATATCCCCACCGGCTCCAGCAATGACCTTGCCAGAGATCTGGGTCTTCCGAAGGACCCCATTCGGGCGCTTGACTGCATTCTGTACAGTGGGAAGCCCGCCCTCACGGATTTGGGAACGGTCACCTACGAGGACGGCTCCCCCCGGCGCTTCTGTGTCAGCTGCGGCATCGGCTATGACGCTGCCATCTGCGAGGAAGCACTGCACTCCGGGATGAAGAAGACGCTGAACAAAATCGGACTGGGAAAGCTGATTTATCTGGGCGTTGCCTTGAAACAGCTCTTTGCCACAAAGCCTGTCTCCGGCACACTCACGCTGGATAACGGCGAAACCGTTACAGTCAGCAAAATGTTTTTCACCGCCTGTATGCTGCATCGCTTTGAGGGAGGCGGCTTTATGTTTGCACCCGCCGCAGATGCCACGGACGGAGTCTTAAATATGTGTGTCATTGGAGGTCTCTCAAAGGGACTGATCCTCGCTGCCCTTCCCACCGCCTTCCGCGGAAAGCATTACCGCTTTCACGGAATTGATGCCTACACGGCGCGCGAGCTGACAATAGACACAGCCGCTCCCCTCTGGGTTCACACGGACGGCGAGGTCGTCCGCAAGGCATCCCGTATCCGCATTTCCTGCGAACGCCAATGCATACGCATGATGAAGCCTTAATGCTCTGAATAGTTACATATTTTCTAAAAATTATTAAGTCGTATAAAAAGTGCTTGATTTTTTCAGATAAGAGGCTATACTAAAGGAAGTTCCCGGAGCGGAGAAGTGTGTCTGTGCGCACCCGACGCAGCTCCCGCAAAAGGAGGTACTCCTTTTCCCGGGCAGAAAATGTGCGCAGAAATGTGGATTATGATGAAAAACCGGAAACTTATCTGGGCTCGCTATAAGCACGGTGTTCCCATGCTGGCATACATGGTTATCTATCTGGTCTGGTTTGCCTGGCTGGAGAATACGAACACGAAAAATTACTGGGTTATCCATATGCCGCTCGACGATTACATTCCCTTTTGTGAGATTTTCGTTATCCCTTATCTCCTGTGGTTTGCTTATGTCGCCGCGGTGGTCGTTTATCTGTTCTTTCAGGATAAGCAGGAATTCCAGAAAACCTGTACCTTTCTAATTACGGGAATGACGCTTTTTCTGGTTATTTCTACCCTCTGGCCGAACGGTCACGATTTGCGTCCCGTGACAATGCCCCGGGACAATATATTTACAGCTATGATTTCCATGCTGTGGAAAGCGGATACCTCTACCAACCTTTGGCCCAGCATTCATGTTTTTAATTCCATGGGTGCACACTATGGTGTCACCCACTGTAAAAAGCTTATGAGCTCCCGACACGGGCGCGGCATTCGGATTGGTTCCGGTATTCTTGCCGTTTCCATCATCCTTTCCACCGTCTTTATCAAGCAGCATTCCCTGTTTGATTTGGTGACGGGGCTGGCGTTGGGAATCATCATGTGGGTGATTATCTACAAGCAGGAATGGCTGCTTGCCGATAAGCCACAGAGCAGCAAGCATAAAAGAACACCTCAGGTTGATTAAGCCTGAGGTGCTTTTTAGTTGAACTTAAATATTTTCTGACATATCCGATAGCCCTCCACGGAAATCTTCCGTCCGCCGCGTCCGGGCAGATTCATGGCACCTCCCATGATGCCTGCACGCATCCACCGAAAGAGGCTTCTGTCCTTCTCCTTCAGGTACTGCCACAGCTCCTGCTTCTTTTTCAGGTTTTCCTCAGTGCCTGAGCGAATCAGCAGTACAGAGGAAACGGTTGTAATAATCTCCAGATAATTCCTCATATACTGATACAGCCGTCTGTTTTTCACAATCTCTGTCTTCTTTTCCGTCAGATAGTCCATCATGATTCTGTTGACCTTAAGCTGCTGGTCGATTCTGGAAATCATAACTGTTTCATTGACGGACTGATCCTCCCGCCCTATATAATAGCGATAAAAATTCACATCAAGATAATAGAGCCTCCGCACATGGAGAAGCGGCTCAAACACGTATAGATTATCTACATAGAAGGTATGCTCCGGCAGCTTCAGCCCACACTCCTTCAAAAGCTTTGTCCTGAAAATGACCGAGTGCATCAGAATGTAATGACCTTTTCGGAAATGATGACAGTCCTCCCACGTAAACAGCCTGCCCGTAGGCAGGATGTGTCTGTAATGAATGACCTTCTTTCTTGCTTCGCCTTCCTTCTCGTAGACATAGTTGCACACCAGCATATCCAGCGTTTCCGCTCCGCCCGTCAGCTCGCGCAGCTTGTCAAGGACCTGCCTGTATGCCTCCTCCTTAACCCAGTCATCACTGTCAACCACCTTAAAATAAAGCCCCGTGGCGTTGGCGATTCCGGCATTTACCGCCGAGCCGTGCCCTCCGTTTGCCTTGTGAACCGCCTTGATGATAGTCGGAAACTGCGCGGCATATTCATCCGCAAGCTCCGCCGTTCTGTCCTTGGTGGAGCCATCATCCACAATAATGATTTCCACATCCTCCCCGCCAATCAACAGTGAATCAATACACTTTCTCATATATTGCTCCGAATTATAGCAGGGTATCGCTATCGATAACAGCTTCAACTCACTCGTCCTCCTCTTTTCTCTCTTTTCCCTGACGGATATGCAGCAATTCCGTATAGACACGGAACGCGGACGGAATCGGATATCTCTCCCTTGTCTCCTCCGGTTCAATGTAAATCCAGTCCGCAGCCGCCTTCCCCGGGCTGCCGTGCTCCAGCTCATCCACGCGAACCAGATAGCCCCTCATGTTCCATTCCCTGTGGGTGAAAATGTGTTTTGCCTCCCGTAGGGGGCGGATGCGCAGGGCACGTATTCCATTCTCTGCCAGATAAGCCGCAACCTCCTTTGCCGTCCGATGCCCTTCCATGGACGGAAATTCATACATTCCTCCGAGGAGTCCTTTATCCGGACGCTTTCTTATCGCGATTCGGTTTTCATCACGAAGAATCAGAATCGTCTTGTTCTCGACCGTCCTCTGTCGCTTTTTTGCCTTGACCGGGTACATCCGCTCCGTTTTGTCCAGATGTGCCATACAGAGCCTGCCAAGCGGGCATTCACCGCACAGCGGAGCACCGTTTGGAATACAGACACAGGCTCCTATTTCCATCATTGCCTGATTAAAGTCTCCCGGTCTCTCCTGCGGCATCGCCTCCCACAGCTCTCTCTCCACAGCCGCCTTTACCCTTGCATCGGAAACCAGCCGCCCGTCCTTCCTTATCCTCGCAAGCACACGCAGAACATTTCCATCCACAGCCGGGACAGGTTTCCCGTAGGCAATGGAAGCAATCGCCCCTGCCGTATAGCTCCCGATTCCCGGCAGCTTCAGCAGCTCCTCATATTCCTCCGGCATCCTGCCTCCGTAATTGTCCCGGATTATGACTGCTGCCCGTTGCAGATTTTTCACTCTGTTGTAATATCCCAGCCCCTCCCAGAGCTTTAAGAGTGTTTCCTCCTGCGCGGCGGCAAGCGCCTCTATATCGGGCAGTCTGCCCATAAAGCGCTCAAAATACGGCTTCACAGCCTCCACTCTGGTCTGCTGGAGCATAATCTCAGATACCCAGACTCGGTAAGGCTCCGGATTTTCCCGCCATGGCAAAATCCGTCTGTCAGTATCATACCACTTTAAAAGCGGTTTGGGAATCTCCCGCAGCTTTTCAATACTTAAGTTTTCCTTAAAGATTTCAACCAAAAGCTTCTCCATTTTACGCTGTTTCCATCTTCTTTCCTGTCGCTATCTGCTGCTATTGAGTGGTTCTTTGCGTTACTCTCTGTTATTCCCTGTTTCTTTATGGAGCTTACAGCTCTTATCCCAACACACTTTCTTCCTTTTGATGAAGCAGCCCTCTTCGCATGGCACCGGTGTTGGCGTAGGGCACCCTCGCCGCCGGAACTGATTCCGCCGCTGATTGTGTGTGCAGCAGCTGGTCATCAAAGAAAATCTGTGCTCCAAATGCCTTCAAAAAGTCCCTTTTCTCAAGTCCTCCGAGGAAAAAGGCTTCATCCACCCTCACATTCCACGCGCGCATGGTGCGAATAACCCTCTCATGTGCCGGTGCACTGCGCGAGGTAACAAGTGCCGTCCTGATTGGACAGCTCTCTCCACCCAGCTTTCCCTGCAGACCCGAGAGCTTTCTTAAGAAATTTGCAAACGGTCCCTCCGCCAGCGGTTCTCCTGCCCTGCTCCTTTCATTCTCCTCAAAGGCTCTTAAGCCCTGCTCCTTATAAATAAGCTCCGAGGCATCCGAAAAAAGCACCGCATCCCCGTCAAAGGCAATTCGGATTCCCGGCTCTTCCTTTTCCCATGCCGCTTCGGCGGGCATCCTCATTCCATTTCCTGCGCGTCCTTCTCTCGCCTGCCCGCGAATCGGTATCACCTGTGCAGCAGGCTTTCGGGTACAGATAATTCCCGCCGCAATTCCGCTGTCAATGGCACTCTGTACATCGTCCTCATACGCAGATAAAAACAAATCCGCATGAAATGCCGACAGATACGGGGCTAAAGACGCACCGCCTGCCAGCACGGAACGCGTGATATGCAAGCCGTAGGCGGCGATTGCGTTGAACACGCGCAGAGAAGTATCCGGACTGTTTCGGGACATAATGACTACCTCTACCAGCGCATTCTCCCTGCCCTCATTTAGCTTCAGGAGAGCCTTAATCAGCCCGAAGCCGGGGCCTGGCTTCAAAAGCTCCTGTTCATGCTCCCTCTGATAACGGCAGTAGGCATCCAGCCCCTGCCTTTCAAATATCTCGTTTTCCACCGTGAGGTCAAACAGCGCTCTGGAGGATACGCCGATTACCATCTTCTCATCCAATCTGTATGCCATATGCTACTCCCTTTTTATCTGCGTTTTTGCCTTTGCACTTTTGCTTCTGCGTTTTTTGCTTCTGCGCTTTTTGCTTCTGCATCAAAAGGAAGCCGGCACCTCCATCGGTTATCTCAGCCTGTTACACTCATACCTTTCCAGGGTCAGCAGACACGCCTTCAGCGCCTCATAGCGCTCCTGCGTATCCCCCTCGTTAATTTCCAGGTCACAGGCTATCGCCATTGTGGTAATCATGTCATCAGTGATACGGTGGTGCAACGCCGCCAGAATATTCAGACGCTGCGCATAGCTGTCCGCATCAAGAAATTCCATCACGAGCGGTTCCAGAGCCGTTTCCGTCTGTCCGTCTGCCGCTTCCGGCTCCCGGTGCTCTCCTTCCGTCTGTCCGTCTGCCGCTTCCGCCTCCCGGTGCTGTCTTTCCGCCTCCTGTCCCTGCAGCTCGAAACGAAACTCCTGCGTCGCGTCAGGGTACTTCTCCCTGTCCACCCGACCGACAAACACGGAAAGCGGTCGCGCATAAATCTTGAAATCACCGTACATCGCCTGATAGATTACCAGCTGTTCTCCCGTTTCCGTATGCTCCGCTATCGCCGTAATCTGATACAGCTTCCCTTTAAAATGCTTATATATTTCGTGTGGTTTCGGTACAAACATCTTTCTTAGGGCTCCTTCCCTGCGCTACAGCGCTTTTCTTAAGAAAAGTATACCCCTATTTTCTCAAAAAGTCATGCACTTCCTGTCCGTTCTTCAGAAATTGGAAAAGCCTTACGGATTGTTCAGCAAAAACCCATGCTTAAAGGTACACTGTGCATCCGCAAAGTCCAGCAGAGCCAGCTTCCCGGCAAGGCTCTCTCTCTCCGCCTGCGTCATCGCGTCAATCCGCCCGTGATGCACCGTCACGGTATATTCTCTTCTTCCGTCGCTGTCGACTGCGTGAGTCACCGTAACCCCACTGTTTCTGAAGCCGTTCTCATTCAGATACTCACGGACATCCTCTCCGAGCTGTTTCTCCTTCTCCATATAGTAGCGTTCCAGCTCTTCCCTGTCGAAATCCGTTCTGCTGCTTGCGCTTTCCGCAAAAGCTAAGGCTGCAACCAATACAAGTATCACTGTTGCAGCCCAAAATCCCAAACTGCCTGCTCTTCTTTTCATTGCTCATCCTCCATTCCCGCGCGGCTTCGGATTCCATGTCGTTTTCCGCGCCCGGTTGTCAATGTGTTTTACAGGCATAGTATACAAATTTTAAAGTACGATAAAACTCTCTCAAACCCTTTCCGGCAATTCCAGTAACAGCGTTCTTCCATCTCTCCTGGAGCTTTTCAAATCAATCAGACGCTGATTTTCCGAGCCTCTGAAGGCAAGGCGGAGATTTTTTCTCTCCTCCACAAACTCTCCGTCCACCAACACGTCAATCGCATTCAAAAGCTGTGTCATCACCAGAGAGCCCTCCGCAGCCTCCTCCCGCTCCCGGCGCAGCAAATCCTTCTCGTAGTCGTAGCCGGTATAACACCAGATGTCCTTCTGCGGATAGACCCCTTTCACCCGCTTTAGCAGCCGCAGTACCGTCTCCCTGTTTTGAGGCTCCATAGGTTCTCCTCCCAGCACACTCAAGCCCCTGATATAATCAGGGGCAAGCGCTTTCAGGATTTCCTCCTCTGTCTCCTCCGTGTAGGGGCTTCCATAGGAAAAATCCCATGCCTCGCTGTTAAAGCAGCCCTTACATCCATGCGTACAGCCGCTTACAAACAGTGAAACCCTGATTCCAGGTCCGTTTGCCACATCTGTCCTCTTAATCGCCGCATAGTTCATTCCGTCCTCATTTCCGCGCATCGCCGCGCACAGCATCCGCCTACAGGTGCAGCACTCTGGACTTGATTTCCTTGGTCTTTCCCGCATTCCAGAAATTTTCTCCCAGATAGCCGCAGGTACGCCTTGTAACATTCATTTTTGAGCGCTCCCTGTTATGGCACTGCGGGCACTCCCACTCGTTATCCTCATTGATAATTATTTCGCCGTCAAAACCGCACACATGGCAGTAATCCGACTTGGTGTTGAATTCGCCGTACTGGATATTGTCATAGATAAAGCGAATCAGCTCCTCCACCGCCTCAACATTTCCTGTCAGATTCGGAATCTCCACATAGGAAATGGCTCCCCCCAGCGACTTATTCTGAAATTCACTCTCAAAGGTGAATTTCGTAAAGGCATCTATCGGCTCCCTCACATCCACATGGTAGGAGTTCGTATAGTATCCCTTGTCCGTCACATTCGGAATATCTCCGTATTTCTCCCTGTCTATACGGGCGAAGCGGTAGCAGAGTGTCTCTGCCGGAGTGCCGTAGAGGGAAAAGGCAATCCCGGTCTCTTCCTTCCAGCGCGCTGCCGCGTCCTTCAGATAATCCATCACCCGCAGGGCAAATTCCTTCCCCCTCGCCTCAGTATGGCTGCAGCCCTTCATCAGCCACGTCAGCTCATACAGGCCGATGTATCCCAGTGACATGGTGGAATAACCGCCCAGCAGCAGTTTGTCTATTTTCTCCCCCTTTTTCAGTCTCGCGATAGCCCCGTACTGCCAGTGAATGGGACTGACATCCGAGACCGTTCCGAGAAGTGCCTTGTGCCTGCACATCAGCGCCTCGTAGCAAAGTGCCAGCCTCTCATCCAGCAGCCGCCAGAAGGTATCCTCATCCCCGTCCGCTATAATTCCTATCTGGGGAAGGTTCAGGCTGACAACTCCCTGATTAAAGCGCCCCTCCCACTTGTAGTTTCCCTTCTCATCCTTCCACGGCGACAGAAAGGAACGGCAGCCCATGCAGGAAAAGACATTTCCCTCGTAATTCTCCCGCATCTTCTTTGCGGAAATATAGTCCGGGTACATCCGCTTTGCGGAGCATCTCGCCGCCAGACGCGTCACCTCGTCATATTTGCCGCCCCTGAGGCAGTTATTCTCATCCAGCACATATACCAGCTTCGGAAATGCCGGTGTCACATACACACCCCTCTCATTCTTTGTTCCCACAATACGCTGTCGAAGAATCTCCTCGATAATCTGTACCGTCTCCTCCACATATTCGTCCGACTCGTCAATATGCAGAAACAGTGTCACAAAGGGAGACTGCCCGTTTGTAGTCATCAGTGTGTTAATCTGATACTGAATGGTCTGTACACCTGATTTCAGCTCATCGCGAAGACGCATCTCTACAATCCGCTCCTTGTTTGCCTCATCCAGAGTGTCCCCGAATTCCTCTTCCAGCTGCTTTTCAAATTTTTCCCTGCTCTTTCGAAGATATTTTCCCAGATGCCTGATGTTCACCGACTGCCCGCCGTACTGATTACTTGCCACCGCTGCAATAATCTGCGTCGTCACCGTACATGCCACCTGAAAGCTCTTCGGCGTCTCAATCAGCTTCCCATTGATAGACGTTCCGTTATCCAGCATATCCTGAATGTTAATCAGACAGCAGTTAAAAATCGGCTGGATAAAATAATCGGCATCATGGAAGTGCAGCACCCCGTTATCATGTGCCATGGAAATATGCTCCGGTAGCAGCATACGTCTGGTTACATCTCTGGAGACCTCCCCCGCAATATAGTCCCGCTGGGTAGAGGCAAGACGCGTATTCTTATTGGAATTTTCTTCTGCCAGCTCCTTATTCTCATTACGAATCAGCTTCAAAATGGATTCATCCGTTGTATTGGACTTTCTTAAAAGGCTCCTCTGATAACGGTAAACCATATACTTTTTGGACAGCGCATACTTGTTTGCCTCCACCAGCTTGCGTTCAATGATGTCCTGTACATGCTCCACCGTCTGCAGCTGTCTGCCCTCTTTCTTTACAGTGTCCAGAATGTCCCGAATCAGTGCCTCCTCCGCTCTGTCCTTCTCTTCCACTTCATTGTTTGCCTTGTGAATTGCGGCAACAATTTTTTCCTCTTCATAGGGAACTACCCGCCCGTCACGCTTCTGAATTTTCATCTCAATCCCCACTCCTGCAATAGTTAAAGCCCCGCCTACAGCTGCCTGCCGGATAAAAAGCCGGACATACCGCAAGTCCTGCGGATATATCCGGCTCTATATTTTGTGTTTCCCGGCACATTTTACATCTATATCTTGTGCCTTTATTATAATGTATATACAGTGAAAATGCAAGCACTAATAATAGTACATCCCGCGTCCGCCGCAGCAGCCTCCTCCCAGGCAGCACACGTTGCATACCATGTTTACGAGACAAAGCTTCAGGCAGAGATTGCCGCTGCCAAAGGTGGGATATCCGTAAGCCGCCTGCCGCTGCTCATACCAGCTGCCGCCGCTCTCCAGCTGCTGCACCAGCCTTCGATAGCTCTCATTGTCCGGCTCCAGCGCCACCGCGCGCTTAGCGTGCTCCAGCGCCGCCACGTTACTGCCAAGCCCCGAGTTGGCAATCGCGCTGTAATAGTACCAGCGCCCATTGCGCTCCCGCCCGTCTATACCGTCCAGCGCAGTACGTGCTTCACGGTAATAACCGTTTCGGATATAATTTCCCGCAGCTCTCAGGCGGCTGTTCTCCTCATATCCCGTACTCTGCTCCTGTCCGAAGCCTCCAAAGCCAAATCCGCCAAAGGTTCCAAAGCCTCCGTAGCCTTGCCCGCCATAGCTCTGTCCGCCGTAGCCTTGTCCATAGCTCTGTCCGCTATAGCTCTGTCCGCCATAGCCGGAGGTTCTCTCCTTCATAATCTGCTGATAGGCTGCCTGAATTTCCTTGAAGTGCTCCTCCGCCTGTTCCTTGTTGGGATTGTTGATGTTTGCATCCGGATGGTATCTGCGGCTCAGGTTCTTATATGCTTTCTTTATTTCCTCTTCAGTGGCATTTCTGCTCACTCCTAACACACTGTATGGGTCGTACATAGCTACCTCTTATACTTCCTTGTCTGTCTTCCTCTCTTCGTCTTCAGGGTCAGCCTCCTTTCGGCTCGCCTCGACTCCCGCTGCGCCACCATCACGGCTCACCTCCGCCTCCGCAGCACCGCCATCATCACGGCTCACCTCCGCAGCACCGCCATCACGGCTCTTCTCCGCTCCCGCAGTGGCTATGCCCTTCATACGCTTTTCCCGGGCTGCCTCATATCTTCCCCAGACCCCTGAATAAAGGATATTTCGCAGAATCTCCACATTCTCCAGAATGGGAAGCCTCTCAAACTCCCTGCAGCACTCCGACATCATCATCATCAGAATCGTCTTGCACTCTTCCTCAAAATCCGGACTTTCATACTTTCTTTTCAGCGGATTAAAGGTACCCTTCCTGATATCCGCCTCTACATCCTCATAAGCGTCACACAGATAGATAAATTTCCCCAAAAAGAATCCCAGCCTGCGAAGATTTTCAGCCCACTCATCCTCGCGCACGGCGACTATCTCTGCCATCACGCCGCCGAAAAGCCCTGCCATCGTGTCTATCTCCGCATCCTCAGACTGCTCTGCCGCCATAAAATCCTGCATCAGTCCTTCTATCCTCTTTAGCTTCTCCGCGTAAAGTCCTCTCAGCCGTCCTGTCTTTCCCTCCAGAAGCTTACCGTAAAGCAGCTTCCATGCCTTTTTCTCGTCCTCCCAGTCATCACGGCACTTGTACCACGCAAACAGCAGATTCATGTCTGCCGCATACTCCGTAAAAATGTTATTTCTGGTCTCGTGATTCTCAAAAGGGTGTGCGATGCACTTCGTCTTCCCCTGCACTGTTTCAGGCTCATAAAGCCCCGTCAGCAGGATGGCAAGAAAGGTCATGTCATAGCTCAAGGAAAGCTGCCCCAGCGCTCCGTATCTTTTCTTCAAATCCCGGCAGATTCCGCAATAGTAGGAATGGTAGACATCAAATTCCTTAAACTTCATCTCTGCCCTGTTGATTATAATATACCCAAACATGAATTACAACCTCAGCTCTTTTTTATAAACTCCCTGCCACATTTCCTGCAGGTAATCGCAATCCTGCCCCGTCCTCTCGGCACCCGGATTTTCTGTCTGCAGCCGGGGCAGCGGTAAATATGATACTGCTTTTTCTGCTGAAGCTCTCGCTTCTTCTTTCCAAACCACCCGCGCAGCTTCATGGATTTTCTCAGATACCACTGGTTCTCCGCGGCACGTTTTCCAATATTCTTAGAAAACATCCTGTAATACGCATACACCATGACAATCACTGCCAGCAGATAAAATGGACCCGGCAGAAGCATGGAAAGTACAAGCAGTACCATGGCACATATCATCAGAAGCTGATTCAGCTTATCATTTCCGTACCGTCCCCACATAAAGCGCTGCATTTTTTCTCTCATCTTAATCTCCATTCCAAGAACGGCTTTTCTCCTGCGTGCCGTCACTATCTCACATTTTACACGTTTATGAACGAAATACAATTAAATAAGTATAAACTTTTCCATAGGAACATTACGGAGTAATTTCCTATAATATAAAAACCGGGGCTTCCGTTTAAGAAAGCTCCCGGTAATTCAGCGAAACCGGCTCCAACTCAAAGACTCTCGTGAACTGCTCCTTTCTTTCCTGCGTCAGGTGATGGCTCACCAGAATCAGAGTTAAAGCAGGGTTACTCAGAAGGCTCCGCTCCACAATATCCGCATTCTTTCGGTCAAGGGCGCTGGTTCCCTCATCCACCAGCAAAATAGAGCGGTCGTGAATCAGGGCGCGGGCAATCGCCACTCTCTGCTTCTGTCCCCCGGAAAGATTGCTGCCATCCTCCCCGACCGGGGTCTCCAGTCCCTGTGGCATATTCACAAGGTCGCCGTCCAGCGCGCTGTCATGAATTGCCTTTTGCAGTCTCTCCTCAGAAAAATTCTCTCCCAGCGTGATGTTTTCACGTATAGTACTATTCAGCAAATATACATCCTGCTCTATGTAGCCCATCTTCTTCCAGATTGCTTCCGGCGGCAGCTCGCGCATATTTCTGTCATCGCAAAAAATATTTCCGGTGTAATCACTCATCCAGCCCAGCAGAAGCTTCAGCACGGTGGACTTTCCGCAGCCGGACGGTCCTGTCAGCGCATACTTGCCACCCTTCTCAAAGCGCAGAGAGAGGTTTTTCAGAACAGCCTTTTCTCCATATGAGAAGGAAACGTTATCCAGAACAATTTCCTTTTTCAGGGACAGCTCTTCCTCAGCCGAATCCGTCTTCACATCCTCCTCGTGCACCAGTATCTTCTCAAAATAAGGTCTGGCGGAAACCATGGATATTCTTGCATCAAGCACGCCCCTTAAGCCGTTCGTGATACCTCCTGTCAGATTGCTGGCACTTGCCATCGCTCCCATTATCACCTTCCCCTGAAGGGCGATGAATACAACCAGCGCTATCTGCAGAATCTGGAATATCACACTGAGCACGCCCAGCGTCCCTGCGATAAACGTCTGCGTTGTTTTTCGTTTTACGTTGGGCTTTTCTATGATGTTGCTCGCTTCATCTCCGCCGGAGAGAAAGCGTCCGATTTTCCCAAAGGACCTTAAGACATTCAGGCCAAACAGCATATCCTTCATCTGCGCAAGCCCCTTTGCCTCCGCCTCCGTACATATTTTACCGAGATTTTCTATCTTTTTGTCAAAGAGCTTGGGGATGGACAGCATAATGACGGCGGCCACGACCGCAAACGCCAGCAGCGTCCAGTGTAGCATCAGCAGACCGCCGGTGCAGAGAACAATCATGGATATCTCTGAAGCCATCTTAAAGAACGGCTCCCAGCCCAGATTTTCTATCTGCTTTATGTTGGAGGAGAGCCACGAGAGCTGCGTTCCCGCAAGCTGCGTTTCCCTGTCACTTAACAGTCCGTAAAAACGGTCATCCGGCAGTCCCAGACGCTGCAGCAGTGCCTTAATGCGGTTGCGGGATGGTGTCTGCTTTCCGTTTTCGAATCGGGAAATCGTCATTGGCTCACAGATACCCTGACACAGCTCCTCCTGCGTCAGCCCCAGCTCCAGCCTTCTCTGTCTGATAACCTCTCCCAAAAAAATTTCCTTCAAATTCAGAACTCCCTTCGCTTTTGTATGCTTCCTTAAAAGTATCTCACCACATCTTCGAGTCTTCTTTTTGGAACGACATAGTTTCTGTCGGCATCCAGATAATACTTTAGATTCTCCGAAGCCTCTGCATCGACAACCGTACTCTTATGGGAAGGATAGCCAAACCCTACCACGGAATGCAGCTGCTGCTCCTTACACAGGCCAAGCATCTCCGACAGCGCAGACTTATTGCAGGCACCGATGATACAGCTTCCCACTCCATGATTCCATGCTGCCAGAGTCATATTGCTGATGGCAAGCCCTGCATCGGTCTCACAGCCTGAGTTAATATCGGTATTGATAACCACGGCGATAAACAGCACCGGCTCTTCCCCTGCCTGCGGCTGTCCCTGTCCGTCCGGCAATGCCCCGCCCCACCTCGTGTGGGCAAATACCGCCTTTACCTTCTCCGGTTTTTGAATAACCACATAGCTTAAGGGCTGCCTGTTCATGGCGCTGGATGCCAGTCTCGCCGCCTCTAAGATTTCCTGCACAATCTCCTGCGGAATTTCCTCCTGCCTAAACCTACGATAACTGCGCCTTGTCCGCAAAAGCTCCATTAGCTGTTCCATCTGCTGCCTGCCTTTCTGTCGTTGTATTCTCTCATTTATTTTTCTCATTATACATCCTTCACCCCTATTCCGCAATTTCTATTTCCATGTCCCCGGTGCCCCAAAAAGGAACAAGTGCCATTCTATCCCAAGATACAAGGCACTCGTTCTTTTATCCATCGTTCTGTTCCTTCTGTTTCCCGTTCGCTTTCCCCTTCTTCGCAGAGCTGCTGCCGGCACGCCGGGACGGGTATTCGGTCCAAGCAGTTAAAAGCCGAGATATCAGTACACCGTCGTCCAGATTTCGCCGCCGATACATTCAAAGCCAACCGCATCCGAATAAGCATAGTTGCCTGCGGCATCCCACATTTCAAAGACCATCGCATAGCTGCCATCGAACAGCTCCGCCTCGCCAAAGCTCGTTTCGTCGGTAACTGTCAGCTCTGCAACCGCATACATCTCAAAATCATCCTCACCGCTGTAGGATGCCACCTTCCAGATGGTAGTTATGACATCCCCCTCCTCCAGCGGTCTTATCTCCTTGCTTGCCATTCCTGATTCATCCAGCCCCTGAGATGCTCCCAGAATACTCCATTCCTGCGCGGTGAAGTCATAAGCAGTCTGCAGATTGTACTCCTCGCCGTTTAGCAGGATTGGAACTGAATAGAGATTGTAGTCCTCACCTTCATAGGAGAGCTCCATATATACCAAAGAGCCGTCAATGGCACCCCAGACACCCCGGAAGTTATCATAGAACACACCGTTGTCCCAGTCGGCGGTTATATCGTTGTCAGTGCCCAGCCAGAGCATCATATCGTTTTCCTCATCCACATAGTACAGCGAAAAGCCGATACCTGCCAGAATATCATCCGCCTCTTCTCCCAGCGTCAGAAATGCAGTGCCTTCATCATCCAAATCCAGTGCCGCATCATCCCAGCCCATATCTGCCAGCGTTACAAGCTCAGGCAGCTGCTCAATATCCAGTGATTCCAGATATTCGCTACCTCCGTCTGCCATCTCGCCGGTAAGTCCATAGGCATACAGCTGCTTAAAGGCTGTTCCTGTCCCCACATCGATATAGCCGTTAAAGTCATCCAAATCTCCGCTGTAAGAATAATAGCAGCTCAGTCCCGTTGCCTCAGCCCGGTACACTCCCCCCACCTGATAAATGACACAGTCCGCCAAAGCATCGGAAACCTGCTGTGCAGAGGGCAGCATCCATGCCGTCTGGCGCGCCAGATGTCCCAGGTCAACCATATTCGTGTAACCCTGTTCTCTGGTATTTCCACCGTAATTCTCACTCTGGGCAGCCGCACGCCCCAGCTGTGCAAAAAAGCCGGCATCCTGAGACGCTGCCACAAGAGCCTCTTCCCCGAAGGCTTCATAGGCATCCAAAAGCGGCGTAAGCCTTGTCAAATCCGTCAGAGACAGCGTTGTCTGCTCATGAGTACCCACAGCCTCACAGCCCTCGTAATAGGTATCGCAGATGGCAATGCCCAGCTTACGTCCGTCCATATCAGGATTTGCGGCAAGCTCTCCCAGCCAGCCGGAATAGAGCCAGCCGTTGCCGGGCTCTACCTCCTCAGAGGCTACCAGATACTTTGAAAAATTCTGAAAGACAGCCGCCACATCAATGGTAGCCATCAGACAGGTGTCGAAGCCCACCAGCTCCAGCGCAGGCTCTGCGGTGTCTGCCGGCCATACGGCATCGAATGCCTGATACATTTCTGCCAAGTCCAGTGAATCCAGTCCGTGCAGCTCGTCAAATGCCGCGCCGCTGACTGAGCCACCACCGTGATTCCAGAAGGTAACAGCTACCTTTTCAGCGGGATAATTTTCATCGGCAAAGGACAAAAAATCGTATAGGGTCTGTGCATCGCCCATATTGGCTGTCTCCTGCTCATCCACCAGCTCCAGCCCCTCACTGCTATATACCCACCGCTGTATTTTATCGGCGTCCATCAGGTCATTCTGCCAGGCAGCCGCACCGCCTGTCTGAATTACCACCCTTACGTTCTCCGGCAGCTGAACAGACAGCATCTCCTGCAAATCAATGGTCGCAAAGCCACCGTTCGTCTCCAGGTCGCTGCCGCAGAGATACCAGTATATCGCCCAGCTTCCGTCTCCGGGCTCTTCCCTGCCGGACATCTCTGTCCCGTCTGATACGGCAGCGGATACCTCCTGTCCGTATTCCTCCTCATCCGTCTCCGCTACGTCGCAGGCGGCAAAAGACAGACACATAGCAAAGCTTAAAACCAAAGACAGCACTTTTCCCCTCAGCTTTCCCTTCATCAGCAGCTCCTCCTTTGCAGTATTTTCTTACACTTCTTTTGAGACGCTTTGCTTGCAAACGCAGCAGCCTCATGCTATATTGGGAGTATATCCCGTCCCCTTAGGGACGAGTCAAGATTTTTGCAGCTTGGGAGACACACATGAAAAAGCACGATGACAGCCTGTTTCAGATTGGCGAAGTCACAAAACTCCTCGGAGTTACCCGCAAGACCCTCCTCGTTTACGAGGACATGGGACTTTTGACGCCTGCCGTCAGGGATAAGTCAAGCGGCTATCGCTATTACTCGGCTGATAACATGACACAGATTCGTTCCATCCGCTCCCTCCAATCCCTTGGTCTGTCACTCAGGGAGGTTGCGGCGTATTATTACGATACGGAAAATATGGATAAGCATTTACAGCGGCTTTACGAGCTGCGCGCCATGCTGGACAAAAACATCCAGCTGCTTCAGGTGCGCACCGCCAAGCGCGGTGACCTGACCATCCGAAAAACCACTCTGTCCGGACAGGTCTGCTTCTGCAGAGAATATCGGTGTCAGGATATAGCAGAAGCCGCAGTCTGCCTGCGCAACACCTATATTGCCGCTGCCCGCACCGGGAAGATGTCACTGCCGGCGCGTATGTTTACCATGCGCCTGACGCAGGAGGCTGCCGCGTTTAATCTCCTGTGCTGCATTCCCGTGGAGGAGAGCTTTGAAGGTGCTGAGCGTATGGAATTTTCGGAAAGTCCTGCCCTGTGCATCTACTTTCGCGGCTCCTACGAGGAAATACCAACCGCAATTCTTGCCCTGAAAAAATATATGCAGGAAAACGGCATCGAGGCAGCAGGTGCATTCCGCTCCATTTATCTGGAAGGACCGCCCTCCCGCGGCGAGCACCGCGAGGATTACATCACACAGATAGCAGTGCCCGTGGCGGAGACGTATAATGAGTAAGGGCAGGTTGTCAGTGCTGAACAATCTTCCCTTACTCAATGCCCTCTGTGCTTTTCCTTTTTCTTTTGTTGTTTCAGCTCAAACATCCAGCGTTCAGCCGCTTCCTTTCGTTCCCGGCTTCTTATTTTTCGTTCCTGTTTATTCTGTTCCTGCTGCAGCTTCAATGCCTGCTGTGATTTTGTGCCGATGCCGCTTTCCTGTATCTGTCTTTTTGCTACACGCTGCATTCTTTTAGGACTTATCCTTTTCTCTTTTACAGTCGTACTGACAGCCGGACTAAATTTCAGAGCAAAATAGTGTTCTTGTATATACTCCTGTACTTCATAATCCTTTGGCTCTGTACCAAATGTCACCCTTGCTACCGAAAGCTTTCCGCTTTCGATACGTTCAAAAATGCCTACCCAAAATGGGTCTTCAAAAAACACGGTCAGCTTTATCATTTATTTACTTTTTTTTCGATAACACAGAACGGATTAGGTTAAAAAGATTACTCAATACACAGCAGAAAAGTCCTGCCGGTAATATCCACTCTGACTGTGTATCACCAAATATAGAAATTGAAATGAAAATCAATGCCGAAACAGCTAAGCCTATGCTTGCAATTATAAATAAGCTATTCAGTGTTTTGTTCATTATAAAATCCTCCAAACTCCCTATTCTACTTTACGGTCGGATGAACCGCTCCTGATTTAGTCAGCATCAGCATGACCTGAAATTCTGTTGTCAGCATCTGACTTAACTCTTCTTCCGAAAAACGACAAGCCTTCGTGGCGCATAAAGCACCAATCCCGAACGTATAAATCCAGACATTTTCAAATAGCAGCTTTGCCTGTGCTTCTGTCAGCTTATATTCCTTTTCGATTGCGCCAATACAAATTTTTGCAGTATCTCCCAATTCATCAAGCATATCCTCAAAAGTAACCGTATTCCTCTGTTCCTGCATAAAAAGCAGCTGATACAGCTTTGGCTCCTGAACACCGAACACAACCATTTTCATCCCAATCTGTTTAAAAATAGGCATATCTGACATCGCTGTTACCTTATATTGTTCAAATCGCTCCTTTGCAGCAATTCGCACCTCATCCTGTATTTCCTTCATTGTATTAAACAGGGTAAATATCGGGCTTGCAGAACACTGTAATACATTCTTAAGTTCCTGTGCCGTCAGTGCTTCAATCCCTTTTTCTGAAACCACCTCCACAGCTGCTGCTACAATTTCTTCTCTTTTAAACTTTGGTTTTGGCGGCATATTTATCTCCTCTATTCGGAATTGTTTATTCTAAATTTGATGATTTAGATTGCTTATTCTCATTATAACACGCTTTCTTATATAATCAATAGAAAAATTACTCTTTTTATGTAAAACCCTTTTCTTCTGGATATTGCTCTATCTGCTATTACACCTTTCATTACCGTCAAATATCTCGCCAAGCCATGACGCGATGCGCGCAGACAGAGAAAAGCAGAGCGAAAGTTTGCTTCCCGCCTCCACCCGTTTTGACGGGCTTTCAGCACAAACGTATCAAACCATCACTTTCCCCTGATGATATCGTAAGAATATAGTCCGTCCCGATTGCAATAAAAAAGAAGTCTCCGCACTCCATGCAGCTTAATTCTCGCTTCTGCATTCTGCTCCGGATATAGCTTTACCATTTGAAAACAATCCGCAGACAATGCTGCAACAAAAGAAATATGATGCTGTTTTGACATTTCATGTTCTATGCGTACATAATATTCATCCTCCACTTTCTCGACAGATATTTTGTGCTTTTCATCTGTCGTTTCCGGTGTCCATGCTGTCATCGTAATTCCATGACATTGGATGACCGCTTCTCCCATACTATGAATGATATTGCCGCAAATCGGACATACATAGATTTTTGACCGCATCATATTCGCTGACACATTTCTATTTGTAATCGTATTTCCGGATAACAGCTCTGTAATGGATATTTCAAAAGCTTCTGCGATGGGCTCCAGTAATGAAATGTCCGGATATCCCTTGGCTGTTTCCCACTTTGACACAGTTTTGTCTGAAACATTTAATTTTACGGCAAGTTCCGCCTGTGTAAGGCGCTTTCTTTCCCGCAGTTCTTTGATAACTGCTCCTGTTACATATTGATCCATGATTCAATCCCTCCTATGCAGCTATCATAACACAAACAAGGATATTGACTACCTACGCAAAGTAGAGAAAGAATCTTTAACTTTCAATTCATTTATCTGTTCTTAGATGGCATAGAGCGGATTAGGTTAAAAAGTATTCAATGCTTTGTCACACTCATAAAATCAACATCCAAATCGTCTTAGAAATGATGTGTGTTCCTATATGTCCAATCATAGCATACTGAATGCCATATTTTCGATACAGCCGTCCAAACACCAGTCCTAAGCCTCCGTTATATAGAAAGCAGCGAATAATCACTATTACGTCTACTGTCTGGAATGTCAGAAATGTAGCCGGCAAATGACCTGCCGCAAACAGAAATGCCGCTATTATATTTGCTATGGCAAAAACGCTCACAGGTATCCTTTGTTTTGGTAGTGTACGATAAAACAATTTCCATAAAATGAAAGAAATCAAAGACATCGCAAACAGCCGTAGCATCACTTCTTCCACCACACCGCCATATAGCACTGATGCTATCAAACTGCTGTATGTAATATTTCTGCAAGCCTCTGCCGCTTCCGAAATATGTCCGCCAAATACCCAGTAATCAAGAGAAAAAAGCACACCGCAAATTACACCCGCAACGCAAGCTTTCATCAGCTTACCTTTTTCTAATGTAAAAGGCCTTAATAATCCTGTCTTATCGGCAAGAATAGAACCAAAGAAGCCACAAGCTGCCGCGTATAGCATCGTTTGAAATGTAATCACTACGAGGTATTGCATATATCCACCAAGCTGTGTCAGTAATAGCTGCTGCATTTCTGCCGTGTATCCTTCATAAGTGTAAATCCCTGTAAACATTCCGCCTATTACTGCTACCGGTAATAGTGCCACCGAAAAAAGTAACGGTTTTTTATATTTACTTTCCATTGCATTCATATTTCAGCATCCTCATTCTTTCTACTATTTTCCTGGCGGTAATCAACGTTTCGAGCAGTCCCTTTCCCTGCTTTTTCCTCTTTTGTTATCAGTCAACCGGCGATGACACAAAATTAATCTGCCTCGATACACTTGCTTTCGTAACCGGCTTTGTCATATATTTTGTTGTGACTTCATTCAGTTCCGTTAGAAATTGTATAAATTCCTCGTCTGTCAATGTCAGCGTACAGCTTGTGAACATCAATAAGTCTTTTCGTGGTTCTGCATGACCGCTTGAAAAATATCTGGCAAATGCTGCACATAAGCTTAATAGGGACATCTGCACAACCGTACCATCTTCATCATCAGCCCTTAGTGCCGCCTTATTCAGCTGATAAACTTTTTCTACTGTTCCGCGGATTTTATTTTCTTCAGTAACAACAATAATTTCATTATCCTTCAATATCTTTATATGACGATATAAGCTTGCACCGGGAATATCCGATAGCGCCCTTTTTATTTCTTTTACAGTTCCTTTTTCGTGTATCAGCAAATATTGAACAATTCTCTGCCTAACAGGGTTCATAAAAACGTCTGAAAGCTCTGTTTTCATTGTATTGCTTCTCCTTTCATTCTCACCTATGATTATATTCTCATTTTTGAGAATGTCAAGTGATACTTTTCTCTTCCCACTTCAAAAAAGCGTTTCTCGTTCATCTCTCATATTGAGCGCTTACGTCGGTATTGATTGCCATGGTAAAGCTCATGGTCATTCACAGCATTGTTTACAGCCGGATCATCAATGAAGCCATAACCGCACTGGTGCTGATTTGCAACCACCAGACCGTCCGCTGCTTCAAACTTGGGAGCAAGTTCATGTCCATATTGACGATTCCGTTCACTCGGTCTTGGAAGAATTGCGTGTTAGCGGC
>CAYZAU010000017.1:0-58802 GCA_964475665.1 uncultured Acetatifactor sp.
CTCCTGTCGCGCCGCCGGACGTGCCGCCTCCTGTCGCGCCGCCGTCCAAGGCATCTGCGTCGTGGATAAGCTGCTTTAGGAAGTTATGGGCATCCGTTCCCTCCGCATAGGTTTTCAGCTTCAGCAGCTGCTCTGCAAGCGAGTAAATGCTTCTCGCCATGGGTGCTCCGTAAAGGGTATAGCTCACCCCGTCCTTCTCCAAAACAATATATCCCCGGAAGGCATACTCGGTCTTATAAGATGTGGCCGGCATCCCAATCAGCACCGAGGTATAGCGGTAAATTCCATCCACCGTTTCAAACACCACATCCTGCAGTCTGCCGTTTTTGTCCATTCCATAAGAAAGCCCGCTGATTACCTTTTCCCCTCCAAGAACCATGGGATATTGTTCTCTGTTTTTGTTGCTCATCACCAGAGTTCCGTACTCCTTAAGCCTAAAGCCGTTCACTCCCTCTGAAGACAGCAGCGCACTCCTCAATTCCTTTGAAATACCCGTCTTATAGCGGATGCCCGATTTCCCGGTAATGCGCACGGAAAATCCGTGATAGCTCAAAAGATTCTCCAGCTCCGGCTGTGCCGCCGCCACATAGGTCATGCCGTCATAGCTCAGACTCCAGACATACATACCCTTTGGTGTTCCCGCTTCATTGTATCGGTACATGACCGCCGTCCCTGCATTCTTGTCCGGCGCAGTCACCGTCAGCAGTCCGTCGGTCAGTGTCCCCTCATAAGCAACCCCGTCCAGCCAGAGCTCCGTTGCCGCATATCCCTCCGGCACGGCTACCGTTACCTTTGTGTCAGGTGTCGGTACACCGCAGGGCTTTTCAGGCATATTTTCATATACAGGAATGCTGAACACAAACGGGCTGTCCAGCGCCCCCGCCTGCTCGTAGAGCTTTTTGATGCTCGCCGCCTCCGTAGTCGGCGCTGAAATATTCTGCATATACTGGTGCGTATACAGTGCATAGCTTCCGTTTGGATTTACGTTAAATTTCTGAAGATAAAGCGTGCCCTGCCCCTTCCTGATATAGTTCCCGGAGATGAAGTCCGAGCCTCCCAGAATGGAGTAATAAGCACTGTTCCAGTTCGCATTTTTTGCGAAGCTGAGCCCGCTTTGGATGACCTCCTCGTCCGTTTTTCCGCTCGCTCCGATGTTGAAGTAATTGTAGTACCCTTCATAGCCCGGATAGGTACCGGAGATTAACGGTGAAGTACCGTCTCCCTGCTCCTGCAGCACGCGGGCGGCAAGGTGGAAGGGGCTGATCTCCCTGCCCTCCTCCTTCCCTATCATATAAAAGATATACGCATAGCTCATAACCGTTCCCGGTGCGTTTGCATCATCCTTCATAAAGGTATTGTTCAGAAAGGCTTCCAGCGCCTCCCAGGTATGGTATTCTTCATTATAGGTCAGCTGCTCAAACTGGAATACGGCATTCTCCTGCAGGGCATTTCTCGGATCCATGTACAGCTCGAGCGCCGCCTTTGTGGCATAATACCATGTCCCGGTATCGTACAGCCCGTTTTTCGCCCAGTCGGGGAAGGTTTTATATACAAGGCTTTTTGCCCCCTGTAATTCGTTATAGATAACCGTATCCCAATTAAGGGTCGTGTTAAACCTGACAAAAACCCAGTTTGGATGTGCTTCCTTCATGGCAAGCAGCGCCAGCCGGTAGCTCTCCGGAAACTGTTCGATATCCGCATAAACCTTATTGCCGCCCTCATCAACGGTATAAGGCTCCGCAGCAGCCTCCATGCCATAGAGCGCTTCCCACTCCAGAAATCTGGCATCCGAGCAGGCAAGGTTCCTTCTCGGCATAAAGCCGAAAAGCTCCTCTCCGCGATACTCCAGACTGACATACTCCCAGACCTCGTAATCTGCATCCAGGTACACATCCAGAATATTGACCTGTTGTCCGCTCAGAACCGTTACAGCCGTCTCTCCGTCATAGGAAGGCGTCTCCCTGACCGGATAGGAGTCACTTAAGTAAACCAGTGCCGGAACATCCCGCTCTGTGGCAAGCTCCGTCAGAGCCTCTCCCGCCGTTTCTACCCATTCTGCCGTCTCTTTGTCCACTCCGTCAGCAGCTCTGCTGCTTCGGCAATGCCGTGTCGTTTCCGCCGCCGATGCCCGCACCGCGCCGTTTTCGCCGCTGATGCCGCCTCCCGTAAGGAGCAGTCCCGCTGCCAGAAGTCCCGCTATGTACTTTTTCATCCTCCGCGTCTTTTCCGCTCGTATCTTCACGGTACTCTCCATTCCACAGACGCTTTGCGCCTCATTAGTTCTGCGCAGCAGAATTATTATACCCTATTTCCCGCACCTTTTTATCGGTAATTTTCCCCTTTCAGGCATCTGTGCACCTGTCTGACCCTTTTGGGTGCAATGGCAAACAGCGTGTGGTACAGCTTATTCTTAGGCGTCAGAAACGGATTTTTCATCGCTCCTGCCCAGTTTTTCCGCAGGAAGCGCACCACATTCCAATACTGCTCATTTTCCCTATTCATCTGTGAAATCGGGATATGCAGCAGATACTCCAGCCGTTGGAATATGCCAAAGCGGAATGCCTCCCTCTTTAGCTTCGGATAATCCTGCCCGACCATCTCCGCTACCATATCTGCGTTGGCAACGCTGTCCGCAAACACTCTGGAAAAGCTCTCCTTATCTGCCTTGCGCGAATTGCTTCCCACCCTGTAAAACACGTGATAGCACTGCTGCGGCAGAGAGATAATGTCTCCCGTCCTCTTTAGCAGCTTCACCAGAAAATGAAAATCTTCATTTAATCCGCCCTCCGGAAAGCCCTCCCCCTCCAGAATGGCTCTCGCAAACAGCTTGGTACAGAAGGAGCAGTCCCCTCTGTGCATCAAAAGCTCACGCAGGAACGTCTCCGGGGAAACAGCTGTCGTTTCCTCCGGTGGCACGCAGATGTCAGGCAGCCTGCCACCCTGCGGGTCAAGCTCATCCCGTCCAATCTGTGCCACCTTAGCCTGATGAGAGACGATTGCACGGTAGAGAAGCTCATACATCCTGCAATCCACGAAGTCATCACTGTCCACAAACCCCAGATACTCCCCCTGGGCTTTGGCAATTCCCAGATTTCTCGCGGAGGAAGAGCCGCCGTTCTCCTTATGAAGTACCCGGATACGTTCGTCCCCCTTTGCGAAGCTGTCGCAAAGCTCACCGCTTTCGTCCTCCGAGCCGTCGTCCACCAGCAGGATTTCCAGATTGCGGTAGGTCTGCCCGCGAAGGGAATCCACACACCGCTGCAGATATGCAGCCGTATTATAAACCGGCACGATAACACTGATTAAAGGCTGTTCCAGCTCCTGCATACTAATCTCCTATGTCGCCGCAGGCGACTCAAATAGTAATGAAAAACGCCGCACTTGCGTTTTTCGTGTGTGAAACATAGAACTTCTCCACGAAAGAGCCATTGCTCTGAGTGAAGAGAATTTCCTGAAATTCTCAGAAGCTCTTTTCACACTAATCTCCATTCCTGTTATTTATCAATACGCGATACATTTTTCTCTCTGAAATGACCGGTGCCGCAGAGCACGGTCCCCGCTGCGGCAGCTTCCGCTCCCGATTCACTGCGGCAGCCTCTGTGCTCCTTCCGCATTCCCGTCCCGTCTCCGGCATTTCCCAAAATCCCTGTTCCATGCAAAACGCCACCAGTCGCTCTGCCGCGTTCTCGGCATTCCATTCCTCCGTGACTGTTTGCACCGCATTTCTTCCGAGCCTCTCGCAGAGCACCCTGTCCTTAACAAGCTCCTCCGTCATCTGAAAGAGCTGTTTTTCCCTGCCGTTCCTGTATATCATGCCGTTTTTACCGTGTCGTATCAGATAGGGCACGGCTCCCATCATATGGTCGCCCACCACCGCACAGCCGCTGTTCATCGCCTCGTTAATCACCGCACCCCAGCCTTCCTTGCGGTCACTGGTAGCCAGATAAATGTGTGACCCTTCCATCAGCTCCCGCACTCCGTCCGGCGTGCAGTAGCCCAGCAGTGTCACCTCTTCCTCCAGGTCATAGGCTCTTATCAGCTCCCTGACCATATCCTCCAGCTCTCCACCGCCCACCATGTCCAGATGGAAGCTGTAGCCTCTTTCCTTCAGATAGGCTGCTGTCCTTATCGGCAGCTCAGGGTGCTTCCAGTCAATCATTCTCGCCGCCCAGAGCAGCCTGACACACTCTTTGCCCTTGCCCTGCATCAGCTTATCCACATCATAGTGCCTTGTCTCCGGGAAATATCCCCATTTCAGCATCCGTCCCGGATACGCATGCACAATGTGAAAGTCCGACGGCACATAAGCCCCCGCACAGAGCAGATAAACGGGGCGCTTACGATAGCGTGTGTGATCCTGATATTTTTTAATCAGTCCCCTGGGGGAAACCGCCTTCCACTGTCCGCTCTTATACAGGCGTTCCGTGTATCGGATGACAGGACGCCCGCTCTTCAGACGCGGCTGTATATAGCTCTCCTCGTCCGTTCCGCCAAAGAGTGCCACCCCACACTCTGCCATAAGCCTCCTGCAAGCCTCCGGCTCCTCATAGTAGAGACGCAGATACGGCTTTTCGTTTTGCTCCCTCCAGCCCATTCTGACCCGCTCCTGCTCCACCGCCTCTGTCTGAATGAAGGTGAAGCTTCCGTCGAGCAGTCTGTACATGGCATCGCAAAAGGGAATCTGATGATGGTTCAAATAGTTCGATAGAAACACCAGCTTAACAGCCTTCGTTCCGCTCTGTAATTTTTGCATATATCTCCTTCATTTTTTCGTAATTGAGCTCTTTATCGTGGTTCATTTTCGCATGATTTCTTGCATTTTCGCAATACAGTGTTATTTTTCTCTCATCCGACCACATCTCAATAACCGCTTCTGCAAGGCTTTTAGAAACCTTTTCCAGCCCAACGGAAAGGTCTTTTCTTTCATTGCGCGTGTTATTTATTCTGTCTTTCGGTATTTTGAAGCCTTCGTATAAAATACCATCCTCTCCGCCCGTAAAGATGCTGCAAATACCTCCCACATCAGCGCTGACGCAGGGCATCCCGAGCAGCATTGCCTCTCCTAGGGAATTCGGCGAGTTTTCGATGGAGGAGCAGCAGACAAAGAGATGGCTTTTCTGGTAGCGCCTTCTCATCTGCTCCGCATCCAGTCTGCCGAGAAATATAACCGCATCCTTCAGACCGTTTTTGCGTATCAGCTCCCGCAGATAGACACCGTAGGCAGAAATTTTCAGCCGCTGCTTCAGGGTTTCGCAATTTACCAGACTGTTTCCTGCCACATACACCTTCACATCGGGGTATCTGTCCCGTATTATCGGCAGAGCCTCCAGCATATAGTGCAGCCCCTTAATGGGATAGTCTCCCTGACTCAGAAAAATGGAATGCGGGATACATTCCTCCCTCCTCCATCGTTTTTCGTAAAAATTCGGGCGGAGTGTCTCGTTCAGTTTAAAATAGCGCGCGTTACCATTACATTCCGAAGCGTATCCCCTGTCCCACTCTGTTCTGCCGGCAATATTTCCGGCAAGTCCCAGCGCCTCTCTTTCCATCCTTCCACGACGCACAAACTTCTCCTGCTGCTGTAAAATACTGTCCTTCTTCAAAAAATCCCGCAGTGTCACCCTGTGTATAACCCGCTTCGGCAAATCCGCAAAATACGCCTCTGCACAGATTGCACAGATTCCCTGTATCCCCACCAGCAGCCGCTCCTTGCGCGGAAAAGTCCGGCACATTGCCAGAGTGTGCGGATACTCCGTTCCAAAGCAGTGCACCACATCCGGTGCAAAATCCTCCGTCAGCTCCTCCATGAGCTGCTCCAGCTCCGGCTCATAAACATCAGGCCGCGCCGTATTCTCCCTAAAACCATAAAAGACCAGCCTGCTGCCCTGTACGGTAAGGGTTCTTTTTAAAAGCCTCTGCTCTTCCTTCTCTCTCAAAAAGAGCTTCTCCGGGGCAGGCGCTGCCACTGCCAGCTCCAGCCCGTTTCCATCCTCATCCTTTAAAACCATATCTGCCAGCCCGGAAAGCCAGCCCTCCTTGTTGGACGCCTCTATTCCAAGCTGTTCTGCAATCACGGGCAGCATCACGTTGCATAGCCACAGCACTCTCATAGCTTCTCCCTCTCACGGGTTATATTTCCTCTCCCGTTTATGTCATTCTAATCAAAAATCCAGTTCAGATAGGGCAGCAGCCTGACATCCACCGCATACATTCCCTTAAGCAGAAGAGCAAAGTAGATGCCAAAGGCTCCCACCACCGCCGCAAAGCCAAGTCTTTGCAGGCTTTTGTTTTTCATATCTGCCAGCAGTCTCGGAATCAGAAAAATCTGCGTAATAATCATATAGTAGCCAACTCTGGATACCTCCGGAATAAAGCTTCCACAGCAGTATACCACCAGACCAAACAGATTTAAAATCGCATAAAACCTGTTGCGCACATCCTCCCGCAGGCTTCTCCGATAGCAGATGGCACAAAGAGCCAGCACACAGCTGCACTTTAATATGTTCACGACGGAAAGCTGTCCGTTGTCAAACGTGGAATCGCGATAGTACGGATAGAAAAGAAAAATTATTTCGCGGTACAGCCTCTGTCCGAAAATCAGGCTTGCCAGAAGCACTCCCCCCGGCAGATAATGCCACCATCTTAATCTTGCCTCTGCCAGAAGCTTTGCCGCCAGATAAACCGGGATTACCAGCAGGATGGACTTATGGATGAATGCTCCCGCCAATATCCAGATGACAAATTTTCCGTATTCCCCTCTCAGCACATATTTCACGGAAAACAGCGCCAGCGCCAGCGCAAAGTAATATCTGACCGAGTTCAGGCTGTTAAAATAGTAACCGCCCGTCAGCAGAAGGTACAGGGAAAACGCGTAAGAATCCCCCTGATCCCTCAGCGCCCTGGAAAAGAAGAAAACAGTCGTTATTGAAAAGAAGGCAAAGATGGAAAGGTACTGTATCTTTCCTCCGTCAAACAGGCTTCTGAAAAAGAGAACTATCGCATTAAAGCCTATTTCAGACGCCACATGGCGGTTTTGCTCGATGAGCTGAAAGTTCAGCCAGTACACCCAGTAATCATTTCCCACCGCGATTCTGCATGCGGAGACTCCCGCCAGCAGGCAGAACACGGCAAAAAACACCACCCTGTTCCTCGCCAGCCGTCTGTCGCAGCCGGCGTATTCCCCGGGCTGTCTGCCGCCGCGAAGATACCCCGGCACATATTCCCGGTTCTCTACAAACAAAGCAAGAAACACCGTCACGATTGTCAGTCCGATATACACAAGCGCACTCTTCTCCAACGTCAGCCTCCCCGTATTCCCTTCTTCATCAGTCGATAAGCCTGCCGGAAGCCCAGCTCACCGCACATTTTCTCCCGATGTGCCAGCAGAAATCTGAGCGACATCAGACGGGCAAGCCTCCCGTAAAGGTAATGGTATAAAACTCCCCTGTCGTAAAAGAACTTCTCCCCGTATCCCGCAAACCAGGTAGAAGCCCCGCCCTCCTCGCGGGCAATGGTCACGGGAGCCGTATAAACCCGATAGCCCTTCTTCATAAACTCTCTCAAGAAGAGGCTGTCCTCGCCGTTACTGTATCTGGCCCCGCCGCCAAAAAGCAGCGAAAAGGTCACCCCGGATGCCAGCAGGCTTCCCCTGCGCACCGCAAAGCTGACCGCCCCGTATCGTCCGCAATTATACCAGTGAACCCGTTTTCGCTCCGTGATATGGTAGGTTCTGCGCGATTCCTCCACCGTTACGTTAAAGAGAATCATGTCAGCATCCGGCTGCTTTTCAAATTCCTTTCCGACAGCCTCCGCATACCCCGGCTCGTAGACGATATCTTCATCCGAAAAAAGGCAGATGTCGCCGTCCGCCCTCATGAGTGCTTCATTACGGCTTTTGCCGACACCCCTTTCCGGAAAGGAATAGAACCTTATCCTGTATCCGTCCCGTTCCAGCTCCTCATACGCCAGTCTGTCGCACTGGTTGATGATGACTGCGTCAGAAGCAAGCCTCATACGCTCCGCAAGCAGCTCTGCCGTCTGATTCATTACGGATGCCAATACCTCGACTCTCATGAACGCACACCTTTCTGCCTGTAATAGTAATGCTTCAGCAGCCATTCATCCGCATCGCATAAAATTGCAGCTGTTATTGTGCAATCCTGCTGCCTTAAAAGCTCCAGAGAATCCTCCAGCTGTCTGCACGCATAACGTCCCGCAGGTATCGCAAGCAGGATACCCTGTGCCCCTCGAAGCGCCTGACAGGTCTCTGGGGCAAGCAATGGTGCAGGGGCAGCAAACCACTCTTCGGATACAGCTGTCGGACACTTCTCCTTCAGCGTCTCCAGCAGCTGTAGCGGATTTACATTCCCGTTTGCCGGACAGAGCGCCACCCGGGCTTTGCCGTCAAACAGGTAGGAAAGGTTTTCCCGCAGTGCATCACTTTCCGGGGTTCCCACTACCTTCAATCCGTACCGGTGCTCCAGCGTTGCAGGAAGCCAGAGCGCATCCTCACCCAACTCCTTCAGCAACAGGAATACCACCGCAAAAAAGCAGGAGAGCACAGCACTTAAGGCAATCGCCCTTCCCGAGCGCACGTCATTATCCACAGGCAGGGCATCCACCGCCGAATCCACCACAGTCACTGTCAGAATTTCCCGCGCCACGGCAGGCATTAGCTCCGTCATGACAGCCTCCGCCGCCTGTGCGATTTTAAGCGCCTTCTCCGGCTCTCTGCAGGTCACCCTCGTGGAAGGCATTCTCAGGTCAGATGCCAGAGTTGCACTCAAAGTCTCCGCCAGCTCCGCGTTTGCCATACCCGTCTCACATCTGTCCTGTACCGCATTTAAGAAAACCTCGGAGGTCATATAGGTATTCCAGGTTGTCTCGTTGATGTAAACCGTTCCGACATCCTTCTCTTCCTTCACGTCATAATCCACATGATAGGTGGACTCCGCACAGTAGAGCTTCTCCTCCAGAAGCAGCCTTCTGACACAGTATCCTCCGCCAAAAATCAGCGTCCCCACTAATGTCACGCCCGCAATCCGGTTTAACTGTCTGAGCATGCGCAATACTGTCAGCCTCAAATCAAAAGGCTCTCTGCCATAGCTTCCTTCCCACATAGCTACTCCCGTCTCCCGTTCTGTCTTTCCTCCCGCAGGGCTGTAATCTGCTCCGCCTCAACCCCCTCCGTGCTGTCCGGCCAGAACAGAACCTTCAGTGTCAGCAGCATCAGCTTAATATCCATCCAGACGGAATAATTCTCAATATAGGTCAAGTCCAGCTTCAGCTTATCGTACGGTGAGGTGTTATATTTCCCATATACCTGTGCAAAGCCCGCAAGCCCCGCCTTCACCTTCATCCGAAAGGCAAACTCCGGCATAACCTCCAGATACTGTGCGATAATCTCCGGTCGCTCCGGTCTGGGGCCGATAAACGACATATCCCCTTTAAGAATGTTAATCAGCTGCGGCAGCTCATCAATCCTGCATTTCCTGATAACGCGTCCGATAGGCGTGATACGGTTATCATTTTTCTGCGCCAGTCTCGCCACTCCGTCCTTTTCCGCATCCGTGCGCATGCTTCGGAATTTCATGATATAAAATTCCTTCTGGTTGCGCGTACAACGCACCTGCTTATAAAGCACCGGTCCGCCGTCGTAAAGCTTAATCAGGACAGCCGTCACCAGCATAATCGGTGAGGCAGGCAGCAAAAGCAGCAGTGCACACACAATGTCAATCAGGCGCTTAAAAAAGCGTTCCTCCATCGTCAGGCTGTATTCTCTCGTCAGAAGCATAGGGCTGTCAAACACATGAAGCTCCTCTGCCCCACTCATGATAACATCTGTTATCTTTGGCAGAATGTAGACACGTATGGATTTTCCGTAGCAGAATTTCAAAAGCGGGCTTCTGTCCTCCACGGATATGTCCCCCAGCACCACCGCCGTGCACCCGCCGTTTTCATAGGCGCACAGGATTTTCTCGCAGAGTGCGTCCGTGCCCTCCTTTACATCAAGAGTTCCGGCGATAACGTACTTATCCTGTCTGCTGTCAAACTTCCTGCAGATTTCCTCAATGGGTCTGTCTCCGTGAATCAGCAGAAGCCTTCTGGGCGGAAAAATATTCCGATATATCCTGTTCGCGATATTGACATAAATCAGTACCACAACGGTCTGCTCCAGCGTCATTGTCACCAGCGCGCCTGCTCCAAACAGGCCTCTCGCCATGATAGCCATTTCCAGATAAATGATGATGTTCGCCAGCAGTGTGGAAAGTGCCTGAGAAAAGACGATTTCCGCATTTTTCTGATAGCCTAGCCGCATTCCTCCGTAGGTAGCAGAAAAGAACAGCAAAACTATGGTATAAAAGGCAAGCTCCGCAAAGGTTCCTCTTCCCCACAGCCCCTGTAAGTCCTCTACCACGCTGTACTGGAAGTCAAACCTCCAGTGATAGTAGAAAAGCATCACTTCCAGTGCAATACACACGGCACTCAGCCCTAAATTTATCAGCCTTTTATAGGTTTCCAGCTTTCTCAGCCTTCGCTCATTGGTAGAACTTTTCAAAGCTAATCTCCTCCGGCTTCTATCCTGTGATAAAGATACAATTCATTATAGTATACCACATTCTTACTGTTTTGTACAAGCCTACAGCCTTCTGCGCACTGCCCTGACCGCCCAGAAGCAAAAATGCCACGCACTGGAGGGAATGCTCATCCCTTCCGCAATGCGGTACAGCTTCCAGATGCGTCTGAGTGCCTCCAGCTTATTGGAGGAAAGAGACTTCCCCGCTCTGCGGTACTTCGCCAGATTCTCATCCAGTCCATAAGCTGTATAGCCGTTTCTGAGCACCTTCCACCAGAGTGCCGTATCCTCGCTCTTTATATCCGGCATCTGCAGCAGCTCTTCCTCGAATTTCGTTCTGTCAAACATGACGGTTGTCGTGAAAATGGTTGTATTACTCAGCGCCTGCCGATAAGTCAGTCTTTGAGGCACACGAACCACCTTCCCCGTGCCGTCGCCTCTCTCATCGGCAAACTCGTACCCCGTAAAGGCAAAGGCAATGTCCCCTTCCTGCATAAAGCACAGCTGATGCTCCAGCTTCTGCGGAGTCCACAAGTCATCCGCATCCAGATAGGCTATATATCTGCCCTGTGCCTCCCGCACGCCCCGGTTTCGCGCTGCCGCGGCTCCCATGTTGGAGGGCTGCCTGATAAGGCGGATTCTGCCCTCCTTCTTTTCCTCTATATATTGTTCTATCACTGCCACCGTTTTATCGCTGCTGCCATCCTCCACCAGAAGAAGCTCCCAGTGCGGATAAGTCTGCGCCAGCACGGTGTCCATCGTTTCCCGTATGAAGCGCTCCGCATTATAGACCGGCACAACAATACTGATTAACTCTTTCAACATCATTTCCTCACATAAGCAAAAGGTAAGGCGATTGCGAAGCTCTTTTTCTAATTCTCAGTTTTCGCAGTCAGCCAGCAAAAGATAGTAGCCCTCCACGGCTTCCAGACGGATACCCTGCAGGCTTTCCAGTCTCAGGACAGCCTCCTCCGCCAGCATATCCGGCAGCAGAATACCGTTTGCTCCGGCGCGGAGCGCTGCCCGCACCTGCTTTACAAGTCCCTTGTCCTCCCCGGTGTCTGCCGCCTCCTCCATCCACCGGCAGAGATTCACCAGCTCCTCCGGATAGGTGTCATATGCGTAGGCATTCAGCCAGTCATCCCACATATTCCGTCCGTAAAGCAGGCTGACGGAAGAATCTGTCTCTCTGGCGTACTCCATTATCCTTCGGGGTGCCCAGAGGCAAAGCTGCATATTCTCTGCCTGCTCCCTCACCTGCCGCAGGGTTTCCTCCGCTGCCGCCCTCTCAAGGGCTTCCTGTCCGCGGTCTTCTCCAGACAGGCTGACCCCTTCGCCGCTTTCCCTGTTGCCAACGCCGCTGCAAAGCAGCAAAAGCCCAAGAAGCAGAAGTGTCAGCACTATCCCCCGGCATCTCCCCGCTCCTTTCATGTCTGCGCGGTAATCCTCTATAAAAAGCACGGCTCCGCAGGCAGTCAGTGCCGTCGCAGGCACCAGACTCCAAATCCACTGGTAGTCATAAAATTTTGTCTGATAAAGCATCAGTCCCGCTGCGGTCACCGGGAGGACACAGCAGGCAGCCGTCAGTGTAGTATAGATAAGCAGACTCTTCCATCGGATTTTCCGATAGGACAGCCACATAAAGATTAGCGCTGCCCCCAGCAGTGCCGCCAGCTTTCCGGCACTGATGAAATCCTGCCAGCCCATCCAAGCATTATGAAGAAGCTCTGTCATATGAATCTCCATTCCCGCAGAGGTTTTCACTCTGCTTCCTTTTTCCGGCACAAAACCATTTCCGTCACGCACAGCCCCAGTGCCACAAACAGGCAGACTCCCATACCATACAGCGTCCATGTCATGCACGCCTCTGCCAGGACACACAAAAAGACAGGAATCCATCTCTTTCGCAGACAAAGCGCCACCACCCACGGCAGCAGAACGGTATTGCGTATGGTAACTCCCCGCCAGCCGCAGTAGAGAATGCCGAAGCCGTCCATTCCATAAAGGTAGCCTCCCGCCCAGATTAAGAGAGACACCACCAGCAGAAAAGCCCTCTTCCTTCTCTTATCCTTCGGAAACAGGCAATTCCCCAGCGCGGAATAAGCCCCATAGCAGCCTGTCAGGGTAAGCACGGGA
This sequence comes from uncultured Acetatifactor sp., assembly GCA_964475665.1. GTDB lineage: Bacteria > Bacillota > Clostridia > Lachnospirales > Lachnospiraceae > Acetatifactor. The sequence continues at coordinate 12,713 of CAYZAU010000017.1, forward strand.
ATCACCCGCCATACCAGCAGCTGCGGAGACAGCCGGAGCAGACTGCACAGCGCTCCGTACAGAGTCGGCAGGCACAAAATCCGCAGTCTGGAAGGGATTCCCCCCTGATAGGCTTCTCCCGTCATCGGATTTACCTGATAGACGGCATCCGTCTGCAAAAAGCTTCCCACCGTCTCAACGGTCATATCCCCCTGTCGGTACACCTCACTGTTCGTCAGAAGGAAGAAAAGCTGCGTTGCGGCAACCGCCAGAAACGCTCCCAGCAAAAGCCATTCCGCGATTGTTCCCTTTCTCTTCTCTCTCCCCTTTCTTCCCTGAATCAGAAGGGTTGCCGTTACCGTCAGAAGCACCGCCACCGCTGCTGCCGCTGCAAACAGAGTTGTACAGAACCCAAAGGGTCTGTGCAGAAAAGCTCCGCACAGATGCGCAAGCTCTGCGACACCGATTATCACAACTGCCGTCGCCGGTATCATATCGGCGACAGAATATTTCTCTGCCATAAAAGCCTTCCTACCTCCTCCCGGAGAATCATACCGATATTCTACCACATTTATCCTGTTCGGACAATCTTAAAAGCAGCCGGCGCATCATGCGCCGGCTGCGTGTCCATCTTCCCTACAGTAAAAGAGCAAGTTAGTGTTGTCTGTTCCTATAGCTCTTTTTACATTGCCTTTATGTCCAGCCGAACCTTATCGGCTATTCTTGCTATGTATTCGCTATTTGTCGGTCTTGCCCTGCCCGTTTTGGCAGAATAACCAAACATCCTTTCAAAGGTTTCTACGTTTCCCCTCTCCCACGACACCTCGATGGCATTACGAATCGCTCTCTCTACCTTCTGATCCGTTGTTTTGAAATGTCTTGCAATCGTCGGGTACAGCAGCTTTGTCACACTGCTGACCGCTTCCATATCCTTGCCCGAGAGCAAAATAGCATCTCTTAAGTAATGATAACCCTTCAAATGAGCCGGTATCCCGATATCCAGCATAATCTCCGTTATGTATCTCTCCAGCTCACACTCTTTAAACGCGGTAATCTCCATATGAACTCCCCTTCCTTATGTCGATTGTTACCCTATCACTGCGATGAACCAGTTTATTTTAACATAATTGTCGATTGTCGTGAATACTTTAGCCCGCTAAGATTTCGTTAAGATTTTTTACAGCTTCTCCTTGACGAGATAAATCGGTCTCCTTTTCACCTCCATATAGGTTTTTGAAAGATACTGTCCAAGAATCCCCGTGCAGAAAAACTGCACGCCGCTGGTCAGAAGTATAATGCAGACCATGGACGGCCAGCCGGATACCGGGTCGCCGAAAATCAGCTTTCGCACGATGATAAAGATAATCATCGCAAATGCCAGCAGGCAGAAGAGAACCCCCACCACAGAGGCAATCAGCAGCGGTGCCGTGGAAAATGCCGTGATTCCTTCTATGGAATAAACACAGAGCTTCCAGAAGTTCCACTTCGTCTCTCCCTTTACACGCTCCACATTTTCATATTCCAGCCACTTTGTGTTGAAGCCGACCCATCCGAAAATTCCTTTGGTAAAACGGTTATACTCCCGCATGGAAAGAATGGCATCAACCATCTGACGGGTCATCAGTCGGTAATCTCTCGCTCCGTCCATCATTTCCGTCTTGGATATTCTCTTCATCAGGCGGTAAAACCGTCTTGCGAAAAAGCTTCTGACCGGGGGCTCTCCCTTGCGGTTTACCCTCCTGGTAGCCACCGAGTCATAGCCCTCCTCAATGTAAGAAAGCATTTCCGGCAACAGGGCAGGCGGATCCTGCAGATCAGCATCCATCAAAACGACATAGTCTCCCGCCGCATTCTCCAGTCCGGCAAACATCGCCGCCTCTTTTCCGAAGTTTCTGGAAAAGGAAATCAGGTGCACACGCCCGTCCAGCTCATGCAGCCTTTTTACCTCCTGCACCGTGCCGTCCTTCGAACCGTCATTGATATACAAAAGCTCCAGCTCTACTCCCTTTTCGGCAAGGCATTTGGTGCTCTTCAGCAGCTCCTCATAGAAGAGCTGTATATTTTCTTCCTCGTTATAGCAGGGAACTATCACACTCAGCAGGCTCATACGCTGCCCCTCCTTTTGTGTCATTATTTTTAGTATACCAGCCGCTTGTGGAATCCGCAAGTACACTTCAGTCCTCATTCAGCGTAATAAAACAGGGATGCCCGTCCGGGACATCCCTTTCTTTACCTATTCTCCCAAGCCGCTTTCTACCGCCTGAATCAATGTTTTCAGGGCTTCCTGTTCATCCTCGCCCTCACAGACAAATTCAATTTCATCGCCGCATTTCACACACGCGCCCAGCACACTCAGCACACTCTTTGCATTCGCCGTATTATCGCGGAACGTAAAGGTTATCAGCGACTTAAACTGCATCGCTTCCTTGCAAAGAATGCCGGCTGGTCTCAAATGCAAACCGGTGGGATTTTTAATTACTACCTTCTGGCTTACCATTCGCCATCCCCTCCATATCTCTTCCTCTGCCATTACTATAGCATGATTATCAGACAATCACAAGCAGTTTTTAGAACATCACATCCTGAATCAGCCCTGCCAGCTTCTCCGCCTCCCGGCAGATGACCTCCTGATCCTTTCCCTCAATCATCACGCGCACCAGCGGCTCTGTTCCGGAGGGTCTGATTAGCACACGACCCTCTCCGGCAAACCTCGCCTCCAGCTCCCTGATTGCCTCTGCTATCTGAGGATATTCCATATACTTATCCTTTTTATGATTTGCCACCCTCGCATTGACCAGCGCCTGCGGCAGCACCTCCATAATCTGTGCCAGCTCGGACAGGCTTTTTCCGGTATCCACCATTACCTGCAGCAGATGCAGGGCACTGAGCAGACCGTCTCCGGTGCTGTTTTCATCCAGAAAGATAATGTGTCCCGACTGTTCTCCTCCCAGACTCGCTCCTATTTCCTTCATACGTTCCAGCACATATCTGTCGCCCACCCTGGTCTGCTCCATCCTCAGATGGTTTTTCTCGCCCATCAGAAAAAAGCCCAGATTGCTCATGACTGTTGCAACAATCGTATCCTTTTTCAGTTTTCCGCAGCCCTTCATGTAGTTGCCGACGATTGCCATAATCTGGTCACCGTCCACAATCTTACCGTTCTCGTCCACTGCCAGCAGTCTGTCTGCGTCTCCGTCGAAGGCAAGGCCTATCTGTGCCTTTTCATAGACCACCCTTGCCTGAAGCTCCTGCATATGTGTAGAGCCGCAGTTTGCGTTAATATTGGTTCCGTCCGGATTGTTGTGGATTGCCACCACATTCCCGCCAAGCTCCTTCAGTGCCTCCAGAGAGGTATAGAACGACGCACCCTCGGCACAGTCCACAACGATTTTCATCCCGTTTAGGTTCACGGGAACAGAGCTGATGGCATGATTGATATATTCCTCCCTCGCATCCGTGCGGTACTTCACCTTTCCGACACCGGCTCCCGTGGGGAATTTAATCCCGGGCATTCCATCCCGAATCAGTCTTTCAATTTCATCCTCAAGCTCATCCGGCAGCTTATAGCCGTCTCCGTCAAAAAACTTGATTCCGTTAAACTCCATCGGATTGTGTGATGCCGAAATCACAACTCCTGCATCCACCCGGTATTTCTGGGTCAGATAAGCCACCGCAGGGGTGGGAATCACTCCGACATACACACAGTTTGCACCCACCGAGCAGGCTCCCGCCATCAGGGCGTTTGCAAGCATATCACCCGAGATGCGGGTATCACAGCCCACCATGATGGTCGGCTTATGCTCCTTCTCCTTCGTCAGCACATAAGCTCCCGCCTGCCCAAGCTGCATTGCCAGCAGGGGCGTCAGCTCTTCATTTGCAATTCCCCTGACTCCGTCCGTCCCGAATAATCTTGCCATTTTCTATTCCTCCAGCGCCTTAAAGCTAAGTCTGACTGTTATTTCCTTTTCTACCGTGACATCTGCGCCCAAGTCGACGCTGACAGGAAGCTCATAGGTTCTGTTCTTAAGCTCAGTCAGCCCCTCCTGTTCCATCCATTCCGTCACATTTACGGTTCCCTTTAAGCTGTTCCGGTTCAGAGCCGTAACCTCTGCCTCCAGACCTGACACAGTAACCTCACAGGGCTCTTCCTCTTCCGGCCACTCCGCTTCATAGCCCTCCGGCACATTCAGAATGGTGATGTTTTCCTCCGGCAGCTCAAAGCTCTTCGTATACTCCGGCTCAATATATACCGTCGCCACAATTCTTCCGTTAAAGCTGCTCTCCGCAAGCCTTACACCGTCCGGAAGATAATCCTTAATATTGATTATATTCACCATATCCGTACTTGCGCCGGTAATGTTCAGCTGCTCCTCCGGAATGGAAATCTTGCTGATTCCAGAAAGTGTGGAGGTTGTTCCTGCAATCTTTACCCGCTCCGGGACGCTTTCCGCCACTCCCGTGGCAAGATAGCCGTCCGCCGGGATTCCCATAACGTTCAGCTCTACGGGAACCTCCTTGATTGCCAGCACCTCAACCGACATATGGATATAATTCACGTTCTGCGTAATGCTCGGCAGGGAAAGCTGATTCCCCTCCGCGTCGTAAAGGCTTGTTTCCACATTTGCGGCAAGGCTGTTGGTCGCCCCCGTGACATCAATCTCAATCCCGGCATAGCTTATCTTATCCACCGCCGATTCCGGCCCCGAAACCTCAATCAGTGTCTGATCCGGAGAAGCCTTTGAGACCATATAGCCCTCTGCCACCTCACCGACCGTGCTGTACTGAACCCGAATCCACTTACTTGCCTTATCCTCCACGTTCAGCCGCAGAACATCCGGATTTGCCGATATGGAATCCACCTCCGTGTTCGGCAGTGAGATATTGATGGCAATCGTATTTACCTCCGTCAGTCGGCTCATATCCGCCTCTGCCACAATATCCGTCGAGCGGAGCTGACGGATTACGCTTTTTGGTGCCCGCACCGTCACCCGTATGGAATCCGTGCCGCCCAGCACTTCATAGACCTTGTTTTCCTTCTCCAGCAGCTCCGTATTGGTCAGCTGTACCGGGATGCTGTAAAAGGTTGTTGAGTCCGACGGGTCATCTATCTGTACCACAAGAAACCAGAGAATGAAAGCAAGCACAAGGGAGGCAAGCTTCAGAACCCAGTTATGCAATATCTTCTTTTTCATCTTTCTGCCTGCCCTTTCCGCGCCATTTACGCTTTTTACCGGAATCCTCTTCCCCGTTTTTATTCAGAATCTGCTGCATTCTCTCACGCAGTGCATCCGCGCTGAGATTCCTCTCCAGCTTTCCCTCGTAGGCAACGCTAATCTTTCCCGTCTCCTCCGACACAATAATCGTCAGGGAATCTGTCGCCTCTGAAATGCCGACACCTGCACGGTGTCTGGTTCCAAGCTCCTTGCTCAGTCCGAGATTATCCGAGAGCGGCAGATAACAGGTGGCAGAGGTAACTCTGTTTCCACGCACAAGAACCGCTCCGTCATGAAGCGGTGTATTATGCTCAAATATGTTAATCAGCAGCTGACTGGTAACAATTCCGTCCACTTCGATTCCGGTGCGCTCGTACTCCTTTAAGGACTCCTTCTGTTCTATTACAATCAGTGCTCCTGTTCTGACCTTGCTCATTTCCACGCATGCCTTTGTAATCTCACTGATGGTTTTCTCTGAAAAGATTTCATGCTCGCGCCTTGCGGAATCCATAAAGCCCAGAGACAGAAGAAAATTCTTTTTCCCCAGCGTCTCCAGAGCATTTCGCAGCTCCGGCTGCATAACGATAATCAGCGCCGTAACCGCAAATCCCAGCACATTCTGCGCCATCCAGACAATAGTATTCATCTCCAGAAAATGAGCCAGCAACAGAAAAATTCCTATCATAACCAGACCCTTGAGCAAAGTCCACGCTCTGGTCGCCTTCATCCATACCAGAATATAGTACACCAAAAAGGCAATGATCAGGATTTCCAAGATATCTCCAAAGTCCATTGTCCTCGTGTAAATTCCAAAGCTTTTTAAATATTCTGCCGCCGTATCAACCCACTGCATTGTCCACTTGTCTCGCTTTTATACTAGATTTCCTCATAATCATCCGTTCCGCCGGTCTCCCGGTTCGCCGCCGTGCTTCCCACCGTAACGCTTCTGCCGCCGCTTCTGCCCGATACCCTGCCCGGTGCACCATAGCCCTGTCCTGCCGCGCCGTAGCCCCGCCCTGCCGGCGTCCGTTCCGTCACCACGCTGCGCTGTCTTGTGTCATTGATTTTCTTGACCGTTCTGGTAGACATCGCCACCGTCATCTTGGGTACAGCCTTCACATAGTAATAGTACTCGTCATCCTCAAACTGCACCTTCTCCGTGCGGCTATAGTCCACACAGAAGCGGAAAAATTCTGCAATCTTCCCCGCCGCGACCGCAAGCAGTGAGCCCAGAAGTGCTGACGGCACGGACATATTTGTATCGTAGATTAAATCTCCCACCAGCAGGATGACAATGTTCGTCATGGCACCTGCTATCATGGCGATTGTCCACGCGTAATCAATGGGCATCCTGCGAATCAGATACACAACCATCACGGTAATGCAGAATGCCGCAATCATCACCAGCATGCTTTTGTTTCCCACCACGCCGTCAATCATAATGCGGATTTTTGCCGTTGTCTCCGCATCCCCCATGGTATTGATGGTGGATGCATTGTCGCTTACCGTCTGCAGCAGATAATGCACCACAATCCCGCTCCCTACCGAAACCATGGATGCAGGGCCACACAGAAGCCCGACCGTGACAGGTATCACATAGGGTATTTTCATTGCAAACAAAAGCGGTGTCAGAATCACCACCAGGGAATCCTTCGGGCTGAACCTGAAAAAGAGCAGATAAAGCACCAGATAAACGCAAAATCCCACAAGCAGCACTTCCAGCGAAAGCGCATACATATGCGCCAGACTGAACAGGGCTCCGAACGCAATAATGAAGCCGGTCGGCAAAAAGGAGCACGCAAGTGCGACAATCAGTACAATCGCCACATTGTCGAGCTGATTCATATACCCCATCTTTCCGTTCAGGGTATTCAGCACGACAAAGCCCAGCAGAAACTTCACGACTGGCAAAATGAATATTTCATATTTGCTGTAAATAAGCTTGATTTTTTCTCTGATTTCCAGTAAAACGGTCATTCCATCCTCCGGCTGAGTTTTCCTTATCGGTTCTCACCATACAGGGAATTCAGCTTTTTTAAATTATGATAATAATTCTTCAGATTCTTTTTTGCCCTTGCGTAGCGGTATGTGCAGACCACATAGGTCAGAACCGCATATGCCGCCACAAAAAGCCCATAGTAGAGCAGAACATTTGTGGCAAAGGCTATCAGGTCTATTTTGTAGAGGTCCTGCATAAACGTCTCAAAGTCATAGAGAATATACATTCCGAACACAATCGCATAGGCAATCGTCCCGCAGATGAGCGCCTTCAGAACCTGAACGGCAATATAATCACTTCTGAAATAATTTCCAATCCTGACGTTCCTCTTCCCTTCGCCGCCCTCATAGGACGCCATATGGGTCATCAGAACAACCCTTTCTTCCTTCAGCATGTAAGCTCCTCCTTACAAAAAGCGCATCCGTGCCGACGGGTCAACGGCATCCCGCCGCTGCTGCTGTGCCTGCGTCGCCTCCCGGTTCGCCCGCACAACATCCCGAAAGCCCTTCGTCACCTCATTCTTGCACTTTTCACAAAATCTGCCACAGCGGATGGGCGCCCCGCAGGATTCACAGCTTAAGAAAATAACGGAATCCTCCGTAACCTCCAGTCGTTCCTCTCGCAGCCACTGGCGAATCTGTCCCGCGTCCACATCACACGCCTCTGCGACCTCGGCAATTCCGACCCCCCGGTGCTCTCGGATATATTCCTTCACCTCCTGAAATTTTGCCTCCATGCTCTCCCTGCAGGAAGGGCACAGCACAGGTCCCGTAACATAATTGAAAATTCTGCCACACATCTTGCAATTTCTAATGTTCATAGTATCCCTCATTTCCGAACGGTCTGCCGCAAAAAGGCAAAATGCAGCGCCTCTTAAAAATGCATCCTCACACTGCCGCCAGCGCGACAAAATAAACCGCTGCCGCTCCCGCCTCCATCAGCACTTTCGCTGCTTCCTCCACCGTGCTGCCGGTGGTATAAATGTCGTCAACCAGAATATACACCTTTGATTTTACATCATTTTGTGCTACATTAAAAGCCTTTTTCAAATTATTTTGCCGTTCACGGGCATTTAGCTCCTTCAAGGGCGGCGTTTTCTTTACCCTGCGCAGTAATCCGCCATACACCGGAAGCCCCAGTCTCGCCCCCGCCGCTTTGGCAAGAAGCTCAGCCTGATTATAGCCGCGTCTGCGTCTGCGGCTTTCATGCAGCGGAATCGGCACCAGTCCGTCCGGTCTTACCCGCCTGATGAATTCACCGAGATACTCTGCCATCTCTTCCCCGAAGTACTCCGCGTATTCACGCCTTCCGCCATACTTAAAGCGATAGACGGACTGCGCCACCGAAGAATACTCGTACAGGGCACGTCCCCTGACAAAGCTGCGCTCCTTCTCCGCACAGTCTGCGCAGTATTCCCCCTCCTCCGGCAGCTTTTTGCCGCAGCGCATACACCAGGGCGGTGTAATCACACGCAGACTGCACATACATTCCAGACAGATTTTCTCTCCTGACGGCTGCACGATGCCGTCACAGACCGGGCATCTGCGCGGAAAAAGCAGCTGCAGGATACCCTCGGCAGCCCTGCCTGCCCTTTCTCTCTGCAGCTCTTTTCTTTTTGTTCCTCGCCCCTTTGTCTCTCTTCCTTTTGCTTCTCTTTTCTTTACTTCGCTTTCCTTTGCTTCTCTTTCCTTTGCTTCTCTTTCCTTTGTTTCTCTTTCCTTTGCTTCTCTTTCCTTTGCTTCTCTTTCCTTTGCTTCTCTTTCCTTTGCTTCGCTTTCCTTTGCTTTTCTTTTCTTTACTTCGCTTTCCTTTGTTTCTCTTTTCGTTATTTTCAAAGACTCCTCCTCAATCCGGGAATCCTTCTCCGACCTCATATATCTCACGTATCCTGTCTGCAAGCGCCGTGTAGCGTCTGTTTTCGCTCGCATTGTCAATCATTCCCCGCACCGTGTCGCTGCTGCCCAATATCGTGACACAGCTTCGCGCCCTGGTGATTGCCGTGTACAGCAGATTCCTGTTGAACAGCAGGCGCGGACCTGAAAGCAGCGGCAGAATCACCGCCGGATACTCGCTTCCCTGCGATTTATGGATGGTGACAGCGTAGGACAGCTCCAGCTCCTCCAGCATGGCAAACGGATAAGTAACCCGCTTCTGCTCGTCGTACTCCACCACCACGCAGGCGGCATTCTCATTAATCTGCAGGATTCTTCCCATATCACCGTTAAAAACTCCCGTCCCCTTATCCACGGGAATTCCATATTTGCTGACAACCTCCCATTCCAGCTGGTAATTGTTCTTCACCTGCATGACCTTATCGCCCTCTCGGTAAATCGTGTCACCGCTCACATACTCGTGCTTATGCCCGTCCGGCGGATTCAGATACCTCTGCAGTATCCCGTTCAGGGTTTCACAGCCCAGACTGCCCTTTCTCATCGGTGTCAGCACCTGTATGTCATAGGGCTTCGCATTCACATATCTCGGAAGCTTTTCCTGAATCAGTTGGAGCATATGCTTATATATGACATTTACGTCATTTCTTTCCAGCAGAAAAAAATCCTTCGATTTGTTGTCCAGACGTATCTGTTCCCCGGCATTGATTCTATGTGCATTGACAACAATGTCACTCTCTTCAGCCTGTCGGAATATCTTCTTCAGCTCAGCCATGGGAAAGACCCCTGAGGCTATCAAATCCCTCAGCACCTGACCCGGCCCCACGCTGGGCAGCTGGTTCACATCTCCCACCAGCACCAGACGCGTTCCGGGCATCACCGCCTTGAGCAGTGCCTGAAACAGCTGAATGTCCACCATTGACATCTCATCAATGATGATTACATCTGCTTCCAGCGGGTTTTCCTCGTTTCTCTCGAAGCTGACCCTGCGGGCATCCTCATCCGAAAGGGCACTGTTCAGCTCCAGCAGCCGGTGGATGGTTCTCGCCTCATAGCCCGTCGCTTCCGTCATCCTCTTCGCAGCCCGCCCCGTGGGAGCTGCCAGAAAAATATCCAGCCCCTCCGCTTCAAAATAGCGAATCATCATGTTAATCGTCGTTGTCTTGCCGGTTCCCGGTCCTCCGGAAAGGATGAAGAGCCCGTTCCTGATGCACTCCTTCACCGCCCCCAGCTGCAGAGGGTCTAACTCCATTTTCTGCGCCTCCGCCAGCTGCTTCAGCCGCTTTTCCACGGCTGCATCCTGTGAAGGCAGATTGTCCGTCTCCGCCATGGGTACGTTCAGTCCGCAGAGAAGCCGCGCACAGTTCAGCTCTGCATAGTAATAGCCCGCGGCGAATACAGCCTCTCCCTTTATCACAAGCTTTTTGTCCATCAACAGATTTCCCAGCTGTGCCCGTACTGCTTCCCCCGGTACTCCCAAAAGGCTTTCTGCTCTCTCCTGCAGCAGCTGCATCGGCAGAAAGGTATGTCCCTCTCCCACCGACTGCAGAAGAGTATAAAGGATGCCGCTTCTGATGCGGTAATCGGAATCCGTGTGTATTCCTATTTTTGCCGCCAGCTCATCTGCCATTTTGAAGCCCACACCGTTTATATCCTCCGCCAGACGATAAGGATTTTCCTTCATGATGCCATATAGCTTCATCCCGTAGGTATCATATATTTTCACCGCCAGAGCGTTAGATATTCCATACTGCTGCAGATAGACCAAAGCATCACGCAAATCCTTTTTCTCTTCCATCTGTACGGCAATTTCTCTCGCCTTGCGCTCGCTGATTCCCTTTACCTCGGTCAGCCGTTCCGGCTCTTCCTCAATAATCCGAAAAGTATCATCCCCAAAATGCCTGACAATTCTTGCCGCCAGCGCAGCTCCCACTCCCCTGACCGCCCCAGAAGCCAGATAGCGCTCCATATCCTCGCTGTTTGTCGGTGCCGTCACACGAAATCCGGCAATCTTAAACTGCATCCCGTACAGCGGATGCTCCACATAGTCTCCCTCTGCTTCAATGTTTTCTCCCTGCCCGATCCCTTTGCACATACCGACGCAGGTTATCTCCTCTCCGTCTGTAATCAGGCTCATGACCGTATAGCCATTCTCTTTATTTTGAAAAATGATGTGATCCACATAACCGCTTATCGTTTCCATTGAGAGCCTTTCTGTAAAGAAGCAAAATGTTGCTTATGAAGCAAAAAAGCTGCCCGCAGCAGCTTTCCTGATAAAATCCGCTCTTATCACGCGTTCGTACCATCCGGCTGTACGCCGTAGTTGCGTTTCATTTGTTCGTAAAGCATCTGTGCCAACCCCAGCCCGCTCTGCTCCGTGGTCTGCTCCGCAAGCTGCTGTACCATCTGATCCTCATAATAGTCCATCATGGTGCCAATGGAGCCTGAGCTTTCTTCGCTTTTCGGAATTGTCTTAAGCATCCCTTTATACATCTGTTCCACGAAATATGCCTCAAACTGCTTACAGGCATCCATCAGCTCCTCGTCCGTAGCCTTAGAATAGTCTGCACCGTCTATCTTGCTTTGCAGCTTGGAGGCTGCCTGATTCGTAGCATTTGCGTATACGTCACTGTACATGGAGGTGATATTACTGATGTCCATTGAAACCTCTTTTCTGCGTGTGCTTTTCCCTTTGTATGCCGCTTCTCTGCAGCTCTCTCACTGTTGCTCGTTCTTCTTGCGGAGGCGCTTCGCTTCTCCGCATCCTCCTCACTGTTGCTCGTTCTTCCTGCGGAGGCGCTTCGCTTCTCCGCATCCTCCCGTGCAAAGCCCGGGTGGATGCGCCGTACTCGGTCAACTCGCGAATTTTCGTGCAAGCACGAAATTCACGAGCTTACCTCGTTACCTCCGCAGGTTGTTGGCCTGCTGGAGCATTTCATCGGAGGCGGTGATTGCCTTGGAGTTCAGCTCGTAGGCTCTCTGCGCCACTATCATGTTTACCATTTCATCCACCACCTGTACGTTGGAGCCTTCCAGATAGCCCTGAATGACACTGGTCTTTTCCACATTATTGTTATTTGCTTCGTTAATCGGCTGTCCGCTGGCAGCGGTCTGTTCGTAAAGGCTGTTTGCCAGCCTGTCCAGTCCGTTCGGATTGTTAAACTGGAAAACACCTATTGTCTTTCCTATCAGCTGCGGATTATTCTGGGCATCGGGATAGCAGAGCTGTCCGTCCTTATTCACGGTTATCCGGCTCACGATGTAGCTTTCGTTCAGGATAATCGGCTGACCGTTTGTATCCAGCACCGGAAAACCATCCGTCGTTGCAAGCATATTCCCTCCGGTCGCAAGGGTAAACTGGAAATTTCCGTTTCTGGTATAATATGTATTTCCGTCTGCGCCCCTGACTGCAAAGAAGCCCTTTCCGTCCAGGGCAAATGCCGTATCACTCTCTGACGCAATCATATTTCCCGTTTTGAAAACCGTAGTAATCGCCGAGTTACGCGTACCGAGTCCGACCTGTGCGCCAACGGGCTTCTGTGCGCCGTTCGCCGAGGTCGTTTCCGACTGCAGCGTCTGATAAAGCAGTGTCTTAAACTCATTCACCTGTGTCTTATAGCCCTGTGTGTTTACATTGGCAAGATTATTGGATATGGTATCCAAATTCGTCTGCTGGGCAATCATACCGGTTGCCGCCGTCCATAAACTCCGTACCATACTATCCCGTCCTTTCCCTTGTCTCAAAAGCCGCCCGCCGGCAGCCTGCCGACTACTTCACTCTGCCAAGCTGCGTCACCGCAATCTCCAGTGAATTATCGTAGGTCTGAATAATCTTCTGATTACTTTCATACGCCCTTGTTACGGAAATCAGCTCAACCATTTCAGAAACCGTCTGGACATTCGACATCTCCAGATAGCCGGAATTTACCTCCGCATCAGAAGCAGTCAGCTTTGCTCCCTCCACCGGGCGGTAATAGGTCTCGCCGTATTTTTCCAGATAATTGTAATCTTCAAAATCCGCCACCTGAATCTTTGCGACAGCGACACCGTTCTGACGGATGGTTCCGTCGCTGCCGATTTCGGAGTCAAGCAGCGTGTTCAGCTGTATCCTCCGGCTCTGGCTGTCAAGCACGTAATCACCGTTTTCATTTACCAGATATCCGTCCTTGTTAAGCGTAAACTGCCCCGCTCTGGTATACATGGTTGAGGTCTCTCCCGCCTTGTTGGTAAACTCCACCGCGAAAAAGCCCTCGCCCGACAGTGCAAGGTCGTAAGTGTTGTCCGTCACGCGAAATGACCCCTGCGTATAATCCGTATAATTTTCACCAATCTTTACGCCGGGATTATTCGTCCCGATGCGCTGCACATTCCGCAGTCCCACCGATTGGTCCTTTATCTTTACCGTGAGAATCTCGTCAAAGGACTGGCTGGTTGCACCTTCCTTCTTAAAGCCCACCGTAGAAACATTGGCAAGATTATTTGTCAGCGTGTCCATACGGTTCTGTTCATTTATCATGCCGGTATAAGCCGTATATAAGCCTTTTAGCAAAAGACACCTCCCCCGCCCGTCCGGGCAGCCACAGTTCTTTTCACACTAATTTTCCCGATAGCCGGAAAGAAACTCCACATACTTTCCTGTTCCGATGGCAACTGCCGTCATCGGGTCCTCCGCAGTCATTGTATTGATTCCCGTCTTTGCGGAAATCAGCTCCTCCAGTCCTCTCAGCAGGCTTCCACCGCCGGTGAGCACAATTCCCCTGTCTGCAATATCTGCTGCCAGCTCGGGAGGCGTTTTCTCCAGAACGCTGTGGATGGTTTCCACAATCTGTGCCGTCGTCTCACGCAGTGCCTCCTCCGTCTCCTCCGTGGATACCTTAACCGTCTTGGGAAGACCCGTCACCAGATTACGGCCGCGCACATCCATGTAGTCCACCTCAGGCCTGGGATATGCAGAGCCAATCTTTATCTTCAAATCCTCTGCCGTTCTTTCACCAATCAGCAGATTATGCTTCTTTCTCATATAGCGGACAATCGCCTCATCGAAATCGTCTCCTGCAATTTTGATGGAGGCGCTGACAACCGTTCCTCCCAATGAAATCACCGCGATATCCGAGGTTCCGCCTCCGATGTCCACAATCATGTTTCCGCAAGGCTTGGAAATATCAATTCCCGCACCGATTGCCGCTGCAATCGGCTCCTCGATAATGGCAACCTCTCTCGCACCCGCCTGATAGGTTGCATCCTCAACAGCCTTCTTCTCTACCTCCGTAACACCGCTGGGTACGCAGACGGCAATGCGGGGCTTCCTGAAAGTTCTTCTGCCCAGCGCCTTTTGGATGAAATACTTCATCATCTTCTCCGTTACGGTGTAATCAGAAATAACGCCCTGCCGCAGCGGTCTTACCGCCACAATGTTACCGGGAGTTCTTCCCAGCATCAGACGTGCATCCTCTCCGATTGCCTTAATCTTATTGGTATCTCTGTCAAACGCCACAACCGAAGGCTCCTTCAGCACGACACCCTTTCCTCTGATGTATACTAAAATGCTGGCTGTGCCTAAATCAATTCCTATATCCGTGCACTGCATATGAAATATACCCCTTTCTGCACAAAACACTTTTCAAAAAACAGTCATACATAATATATTATAACCGAAACAGCGGTATTTTCATAGGTTTTTTTACAAAAATACTGAAAAAACGGACGCCCTAAACAAAACGGTTCCCTCCGTCTGTTCCGTGCGTCCATGCTCTGTATTTCACATATCGGTCAAATCCCGTCTTTTATTTAGCATCTGCGGGGATTTTTTTGCCTGAGTGCAATTCTAAATCCCATTTTTCCCGTTTGGGGTTTGTCCGGTCTTTCCGGTCTTTTCGGTCTTTCCTGCCTTCTCCAGCATCTTTTTAATATATGCGCCCGTGTAGGACCTTCTGTTTTCTGCCACCTTCTCCGGCGTTCCCTTCGCAATTACGGTGCCGCCGCGGTCGCCGCCCTCCGGACCGATGTCAATGATATAATCTGCCGTTTTAATCACATCGAGATTATGCTCAATCACCACCACCGTATTGCCGCCGTCCGCGAGCCTGTGCAGAATCTCCACAAGCTTGTGCACATCCGCAAAATGCAGTCCCGTGGTCGGCTCATCCAGAATATAAATGGTTTTTCCCGTGCTGCGTCTGGACAGCTCCGTAGCCAGCTTGATGCGCTGTGCCTCTCCCCCCGAAAGAGTTGTTGACGGCTGTCCCAGCTTCACATAGGAAAGTCCAACGTCATACAGGGTCTGAATCTTATTCCTGACGGAAGGAAGGTTCTCAAAAAAGGGGAGCGCCTCCTCCACCGTCATATCCAGCACGTCAAAAATATTCTTCCCCTTGTATCTGACCTCCAGCGTCTCCCTGTTGTAGCGCTTTCCGCCGCAAACCTCACAAGGCACGTATACATCCGGCAGAAAGTGCATTTCTATCTTAATGATACCGTCTCCTCCGCACGCCTCGCACCTTCCGCCCTTCACGTTAAAGCTGAAGCGTCCCTTTCCGTAACCCTTCGCCTTCGCATCTGCCGTTGACGCAAACAAATCCCTTATCTGATCAAACACGCCCGTATAAGTGGCAGGGTTGGAGCGCGGTGTCCTCCCAATGGGGGACTGGTCAATATCAATTACCTTATCCAGCTGTTCCAGCCCTTCAATCCCCTTATGCCTGCCGGGAATACATCTGGCGCGATTTAAATCTCTCGCCAGATGCTTATAGAGAATCTCATTTACAAGAGAGCTTTTACCCGAGCCGGAAACACCCGTCACGCAGGTCATGACCCCCAGCGGAAACGCCACGTCAATATTCTTGAGATTATTTTCCGCAGCTCCCAGCACCTTTATCCACCCGGAAGGCTGCCTCCTCTCCGCAGGCACAGGAATTTTCCATTCGCCGCTGAGATATTTTCCCGTGACGGACTCCGGCACCTTCATAATCTCCTCCGCCGTCCCGCAGGCAACCACCTTTCCGCCATGCGAGCCCGCACCCGGGCCGATGTCCACCACGTAATCTGCCGCCAGCATCGTATCCTCATCATGCTCTACCACAATCAGGGTGTTTCCCAAATCGCGCAGACTTTTCAGGGTACTTAACAGCTTGTCATTATCTCTCTGGTGCAGTCCGATGCTCGGCTCATCCAAAATATAGCAGACTCCCACAAGTCCGGAGCCAATCTGCGTTGCCAGACGAATTCTCTGTGCCTCGCCGCCCGAAAGCGTTGCGGTCGCCCGCGACAGGGAAAGATATTCCAGTCCCACATCCACCAGAAAGCCGACTCTCGCCCGGATTTCCTTCAGAATCTGCTTTCCGATAAGCTCCTGCTGTTTTGTCAGCTGCAGCTTTGCCAGAAATTCATGCAGATTGCGGATGGGCATGGCGGTGATTTCGTGGATGTTCTTTCCGCACACCGTCACAGCCAATGCCTCCTTCTTCAGGCGCATTCCCATACATTCCTTGCAGGGCGTAATCCGCATAAAGCTCTCGTATTCCTGCTTCATAACATCGGAAAAGGTTTCCCGGTATTTACGCTCCACATTCCGAATCAGCCCCTCGAACGCCACGGGATACACGCCTCTTCCCCGCTGTCCCGTATAATGAACCTCTACCTCTTTCCCGTTTGTACCGTAAATGAGAATTTTTTGGATTTTATCCGGATACTTCTCAAACGGAGTGTCCAAATCAAAGTGATATTCCTCGCAAAGCGCCTGTAAGACTGCATTGGTAAAGCTCTTCTTATCCGCGCAGGACTGCCATCCCGTCACGGCTATGGCTCCCTGATTGATACTCAGGCTCTTATCAGGAATCATCAGGTCT
This sequence comes from uncultured Acetatifactor sp., assembly GCA_964475665.1. Lineage (GTDB taxonomy): Bacteria > Bacillota > Clostridia > Lachnospirales > Lachnospiraceae > Acetatifactor. The sequence goes on from CAYZAU010000017.1 coordinate 29,637, forward strand.
GTGTCAAACTCCATCTTATATCCCAGTCCTACGCAGACAGGGCAGGCACCGAAGGGGTTATTAAAGGAAAAGCTTCTCGGCTCAATCTCGCTGATGCCGATGCCGCAGTCCGGGCAGGAAAAGCTCTGGCTGAAGGTCAGCGGCTCCCCACCGATGACATCCACCACCAGCAGCCCGTCAGACAACTCCAGCACATTCTCAATGGAGTCTGAGAGACGGCGCTGAATACCGTCCTTTACCACCAGCCTGTCGACAATGATGTCTATATTGTGCTTGATGTTCTTATCCAGAACAATCTCCTCTGTCAGCTCATACAGGCTGCCGTCAATCCGCACGCGTACATAGCCGCTCCTTTTGGCTCTCTCCAAAACCTTTTCGTGCTGACCCTTTCTGCCTCTCACCACAGGCGCAAGCAGCTGTAGCTTCGTTCCCTCCGGCAGCTCCATAATCTGGTCTGTCATCTGATCGACCGTCTGCTTAGAAATCACCCTTCCACATTTCGGACAGTGCGGAATACCGATTCTCGCATACAGAAGACGGAAATAATCATAAATTTCCGTCACCGTTCCGACCGTTGAGCGGGGGTTTCTATTGGTTGATTTCTGGTCGATGGAGATAGCGGGAGAAAGACCGTCTATCCGCTCCACATCAGGCTTTTCCATCTGTCCGAGAAACATCCTCGCATAGGAGGACAGGGACTCCATATACCGTCTCTGCCCCTCAGCGTATATGGTATCAAACGCAAGGGAGGATTTTCCCGAGCCCGACATACCCGTCAGAACCACCAGCTCATTTCTGGGGATATCCACATCTATATTTTTCAGATTATGCTCGTTTGCGCCGCGGATTCTGATATATTCCCTGTTCCTCGGCTGCATTTTAACAATCCGTTCCTCTTCCATCTCTTTCTTCAACGCTTTCTCTTCTTCCATCTCTTCCTCTTCTCCCGGCATCTTCTCTCTTCTGAGTCTTTCTCTCTTCTGAGGTTCTCTCTTTCGACACCTGCTCTCTTTTGATGCCTGCTTTCTTCTGACGCCTGCTCTCTTCCGATGCCTGCTCTCTCCTGACACCTGCTCTCTTTCGACATCTGCTCTCTTCTGACGCCTGCTCTCCTTTGACGTTTTCTCTTTTCCGACGTTTTCCCTCTTCCGGCTCTTTTCCTTATATCCGGCAGCTCAGCCCGTCCGTCACTCTTCCTCCAGCTCCTGCAGCTTCTGCTTCAGCTCAATCATCTTATCACGCAGCTCTGCTGCCGCCTCAAAGTTCAAATCTGCCGCCGCCTTCTGCATCTTCTTCTGCACATCGGCAATCAGCTTCTCCAGCTCCTTGCGGTTCATGGACTCGGGATCCTTTTCAAACTGCATTTCCTCCTTGGCAATTACCTTGGAAATGCTAATCAAATCCCGTACCGCCTTCTTTATGGTCTGCGGCGTGATGCCGTGCTCCTCGTTGTACTTCATCTGGATTTCTCTTCGTCGGTTTGTCTCATCCAGGGCAATGCGCATGGAGTCCGTTATCGTGTCCGCATACATGACAACATGTCCCTCGGCATTTCGCGCGGCACGACCGATTGTCTGAATCAGGGAGGTGCTGCTTCGTAAAAAGCCCTCCTTATCCGCATCCAGAATTGCCACCAGTGAAATCTCCGGAATATCCAGTCCCTCCCTGAGGAGGTTAATGCCAATCAGGACGTCAAACACATCCAGGCGCATATCCCTGATAATCTCCGCACGCTCCAGCGTATCAATATCCGAATGAAGGTATCTGACGCGGATACCGACCTCCTTCATGTAATCCGTCAAATCCTCCGCCATTCGTTTCGTCAGTGTAGTAATCAGCACTTTACCGTTTTTCTCAACCGTGCGGTTGACCTCGCCAATCAAATCATCAATCTGCCCCTCCACGGGTCTTACATCCACCTCCGGGTCAAGCAGCCCCGTCGGGCGGATAATCTGCTCTGTCCGCAGCAGCTCATGCTCTGCCTCATAGTCAGAGGGTGTCGCCGACACAAACAGCATCTGGTCAATATGTGTTTCAAACTCGTCAAAATTCAACGGGCGGTTGTCCAGTGCCGACGGCAGGCGGAAGCCATAATCCACCAGCGTATTTTTACGGGAGCGGTCACCCGCGTACATTCCTCGAATCTGGGGAATTGTCATATGGGACTCATCCACAATAATCAGAAAATCCTCCGGAAAGAAGTCCAGCAGCGTCATGGGCGGTGCTCCCGGCGGCATAAAGTTAAGGTGTCTGGAATAGTTCTCAATTCCCGAGCAGAAGCCCGTCTCCCGCATCATCTCAATGTCAAAATTCGTCCTCTCGGCTATCCGCTGTGCTTCAATCAGCCTGTCCTCACCCTTGAAATACTGTACCCGCTCTTTCATTTCCGCTTCAATGTTATTGCATGCCGCCTTAATCTTGTCCATGGAGACAACATAGTGGGATGCCGGATAGATAATAATATGGTTCAGCGTCGCATGAACCTTCCCTGACAGCGGTTCCACCTCACAGATTCTGTCAATCTCATCGCCAAAAAACTCCACACGGATAAAATAGTCGCCGCCCTGTGCCGGACACACCTCCACCACATCGCCATGTACCCGAAAGCATCCCCGCTGCAAGTCCATGTCATTCCGGCTGTACTGGATATCCACCAGCTCACGCAGCACGTCTTCCCTGTCCTTAGTCATTCCCGGGCGCAGCGATACCGACATGCCCTGAAACTCTTCCGGGCTGCCCAGTCCGTAGATGCAGGACACGCTTGCCACCACGATGACATCCCTCCGCTCCGTCAGGGACGCCGTCGCGGACAGTCGCAGCTTATCTATCTCCTCGTTGATGGCAGAATCCTTTGCGATATAGGTATCAGAGGAGGGAACATACGCCTCCGGCTGATAATAGTCGTAATAGGATACAAAATACTCTACCGCATTTTCGGGGAAAAACTCCTTGAACTCTGAGTAGAGCTGTCCTGCGAGGGTCTTATTATGGGCGATGATAAGCGTCGGCTTATTTAACGCCGCGATTACATTTGCCATCGTAAACGTCTTGCCCGAGCCGGTAACTCCCAGCAGGGTCTGGAACTGATTACCTTCCTTAAAGCCCTTCACAAGCTCCTCTATTGCCTGTGGCTGGTCGCCGGTAGGTTTATATTCCGAATGTAATCTGAACTCCATTTCACCACTTCTTTCCAGAATTTTCAGCTGCATCACTGTCAGGATAATAAAAACGGACAAATCCTACACTTATTATACTGCAGCATACCACTAAGTATCCTACTATAAAATGTACGATTTGTCCATAGTTTTTAGAACATTTGTTCTTTCTCTTCGTTCATCACAATTTCGCAGGTCATTCCACGGGTCAGGCAAAGCAGTGCCTGCATACGGCTACCTGCCCTCCATCAGCTCCAACAGTACCTCTTTTGCCTTCTCCAGCTGGTTATCCGGGCGTTCCTCACTGCCATAATATGCCTCGGCATCAAACTCACATTCCACGTCCGGCTCGATGCCGATACCATGAATATTGTTTCCCGCAGGTGTATAGTAGGCGCTGATTGTCAGCTTGACCGCCGAGCCGTCCCTGAAGGGCATAATCTGCTGTACGATTCCCTTACCGAAGGAGGTGGTTCCGACCAGCGTACCGATTCCGTAATCCTTCACCGCTCCCGCCATAATCTCCGACGCGCTCGCCGAATTCATGTTAATCAGTACAACCAGCGGCACCTCCAGCTCCCGCTTGCCGTCGCAGGTATACTCTGAGCGCTCACCCGCTTTGTTCTCCGTATAGACAATCATTCCCTCCGGCAAAATCATTCTCGCCATCTCAACCACCGCATTGAGGCTGCCGCCGGGATTGTCGCGTAAATCCATAATCAGTCCCTTCATGCCGTTTCCCCTGGCAGTCGCCAGAGCGTCCGCAAACTGGTCAATGGAAACCTCGTCGAACTCCGTTATGGTGATATGCGCCATGCCGTTCTCCAGCATGGTCAGCTCCACGGTCGGAGACTCCACCTTCTGCCTGGTAATCGTAAAGTGAAGATAATCCGTTTCATTCTCGCGTACAATGGTCAGCGTAACCTCCGTATTTTCCGGACCCTTTATCATTGCAACCGCATCCGTCAGGCTCAGACCGTAGGTGCTTTCCCCATCCACCTCATAAATCAGATCATTGGCACGCAAGTCCGCCTCCTCCGCAGGAGAGCCTTCTATCGTGCCGCTTATCTTCGGAAGCCCTGTGTCGGCATCCAGGCTGACGTAGGCACCGATGCCGTAATAAATCCCCTCCGTCTGCTCCATCAGCGACTCCAGCTCCTCCGCCGAATAGTACTCCGAGTAAGGGTCTCCAAGTGCCTCCAGTAAGCCTCTGTACAGCCCGTCCTGAAGCTCCTCATCCGTCACCTCTTCCAGATAATAGTAGGTGTCAATCGTTTTCTCCAGTGCCTGCAGCTTTTTCAGCGCAGAGGCATTCACCGCCGAATCCGCGTCCAGTGCAACCTCATCGTCTTCTCTTTCCACCGCCTTCTGCACGCGGATGCCCAGATAGCAGATTGCCGTCACAAACAGGGTGCCTGCCAGCCCCACAAGCATCCCGATTAAAAAGAGTCCCTTCCCGCTGCCTTTTTCTCCTTTCGATACCGGAGACACCGGCTGCGGGTTACTGATATGGTCAAAATAGGTTTCGTTCTCGTCCATCTTCTCTCCTTTGCCGTGCACGCACTCCGTGCACACAGGCTGCATCCTGCACAGTCTGCTCCATACTATTCACTCAGATAATCCCAGGGGGAAACATACGAGCCGTCCTTCCGCACACTGAAATGAAGATGATTGCCTGTGGAACGCCCGGTGCTGCCCACAGCCGCAATCGTCTCTCCGCGCACGACCACATCATCCTTCTCCACATACAGGGCAGAGGCATGCATATAAATCGTATACAGCCCGTCTCCGTGGTCTATCATGACATAATTCCCCATGGTTCCGCTGTAGGTGGCTGCCACCACCACCCCGTCGTAGGCGGCATAAATTGCCGTTCCCTTGGGGGAAGCAAAATCCACTCCGTTATGAAACTGCGGCACTCCCAGCGTCGGATGAATCCGGTTGCCGTAATCGTCCGATACCCTCGTGTACGTCGCAAGCGGAAACTTAAACATACCGCCGTCGTAGCTCAGCACCACGCCGCTGCTTGCCAGAATCTTTTTCTTTTCCTCTGCAATCAGCGCCTCCAGAGTGGCGATCTCCTCCTCCTGTGCCTTAATTTCCTCCTCGTATTCCCTGATTGCCTTCGCCTTATTGCTTATATCCGTCTCGTAGTTGGTAATGTCCCGGTTTTTCTGTTCAATCAGCGCTTCCAGGTTCTTCTGCTCCGTCTCGACTCCCGCCTTTGTCTCATCCAGAATCTCCTTCTCCAGCTCAAGCTCCGTCTTGCAGAGCTCAACATACTCCCGAACCAGCCTGTAGTCCTGCCACATCTGCTGCTCATAGGAGACGACCTTCTCCACGTAATCCGCCTTGTTCAGAAAATTGCCGAAGCTTTCCGACTTCGTCAGCATTTCCAGCATCTTAGGATTTCCCGTCTCATATATCATTCTTATGTGACGAATCAAGGATTCTTTCTGGTTTTCTTCTTTTTCCAGCGCCGCCTCCAGCTGTGCCTGAGTTTCTTCCAGCTCCGCTTCCTTCTCCGAAATCCTGCTTCGCAGTACCGCTATGTTGGCTTCTATCTCCTGAAGCTTGCCGTCCAGCTGCGCCACATAGTTTTTCAGGCTGCTTTTCTGGCTCTCCAGCTCCTTCTTCATCGCCTGCAGGTCGCTGAGACTGCTCTGAAGCGCCTCTTTCTCCTTCTTTGCCTGCTCAATCTGCCCCTCCTTCTCCTCGATACTGTCAGAGGTGATGGAGGACAGCGTAACCGCTAAGACCTCCGGCTTTCGGCCGCCAAAAAGCAGCGCCGCACAGCAAAGAACGACCAGCATCCGCCCAATTCCTTTTTTCATACTCCTCATTTCCCGGCAATCCGTCATCCGGCACGTTTTAGCTTATACATGCAGATGCTTTCTCACCGTCGTAATGCTTCCCAAAAAACCGATTCCGACACCGACACCAAGTGACACTGGTGTCAGAATGTTGAAAAGCTCCTTTGTGGTCAGGAAATTCATAAAGGTACTCAGAATTGCAAACCTTTCCACCACATACGACAGCACATAGTTGTAAATTCCGTGAATCAAAAGCAGCGGAACAGCCGCTCCCACCAGTCCAATCAGCATACCCTCAATTACAAACGGTGCCCTGACAAAGAAATCTGTCGCCCCGATGTATTTCATGATGTTAATCTCGGCGGAGCGGACGGAAATTCCCATGGTAACCGTGTTCTTAATCAGGAAAATACTGACCGCCAGCAGAATGGCTATGATTCCCAGCGAGACATAGGCAATCAGCTGGTTCATTCCGCTTAAGGTATCTGCCGTCACCTCCGAATAATTCACCCTGCGCACCTCCGGCACGGACTGCAGCCAGCTCACCAGCGCGCCCTGCATGGAGACATCGCTCAGATAGACCTCATAATTGTCCTCACCCTCCAGCGGATTTTCCGGAAAGCCCAGGGCATAATCCTCTCCGTAAAATTCAGCCGCAAAGGTACTCCAGGCCTCATCATCGGAGATATACCTTACCTCGGATACCTCCACGCGTCCGGCGATATCCTGTCCTATTTCCTCAATGCGCTGCTGTGTCGGAATCTGTCCCTCCGTGTGGCTCTCGCAGTCGTCTGCCTCACAGTGGAAGAAGACAGTCACCGACACTCCCTCCTCCGCCTTCATGACCACGCTCTGAAAGTTCATCACGATGGCATAAAAGATTCCGAACAGAAAAAGGCAGGCTGAAATCGTGGCAATGGATGCCAGAGAGAAGGATTTGTTTCGAAAAATATTGGCAAAGCCCTGCTTTATCGTATAAAGCAATGTACTAATCTTCATCGATGTACTCTCCTCCCTCCTCGTCGCTGACTATCACGCCCTTTTTCATGGCAATAACGCGCTTGTGCATGGCATTGACGATTTCTCTGTTATGGGTCACCACGACAACCGTAGTACCGCTCTCGTTAATCTCCTCGAGGAGCTTCATGATTTCCCATGAATTTTTAGGGTCAAGGTTTCCCGTAGGCTCGTCGGCAAGCAGAATGGAGGGATTGTTAATCAACGCCCTGGCAAGGGCAACCCTCTGCTGCTCTCCGCCGGACAGCTGTTTCGTCTTAGCCTTGTATTTTCCCGCCAGTCCCACCGTTGCAAGGATGGCAGGCACGTTTCTCCTGATTTCATTGGTCGGCGTCTGTACAATCCGCTGTGCGAACGCCACATTCTCATACACATTTCTGTCGTTCAGCAGACGGAAGTCCTGAAACACCACTCCGAGACTGCGGCGGAACACCGGCACCTGTCTGTGCCTGAGTCTGCTCAGGTCATTTCCCATAACGTAAACGCCGCCGCTGGTCGCCGTAAGCTCCCGCAGCAGCAGCTTAATCAGGGTTGATTTTCCCGAACCGCTGTCTCCCACAATAAAGACAAACTCGCCTGCGCCGATGCTCAGCGTCACCCCGTTTAAGGCAGGAGCCCCGGTAGAGTACACCTTAGTGACATTATCCAGATAAATAATGCCGTTCTCTTCTATCATCTTCTCCCTTTTTTTCCTCAGCAGTTCCTTTTTCGCCATTTTCATCCTCGTTTCTACGCATCTTCACCTGTGCCGCCCGCCGGTGCCCGTCCCCGTCGGCGCAGCCTTCTAAAAGTCCGTACTCTCCATGTATTTCATGTATTTTACAACCATCAGGGCAATCTTAAAGGTAATGGCATCCTCAAACACACGTAAATCCAGCCCTGTGCTTTTCTGAAGCTTATCCAGACGATACACGAGAGTGTTTCTGTGAATAAACAGCTGCCTGGAGGTCTCCGAGACATTCAGGCTGTTCTCGAAAAACTTATATATCGTAGTCAGCGTCTCCTCGTCGAACTCATCCGGGCTCTTTCCCCCGAAAATTTCCCTGATAAACATTTTGCACAGCGGAATCGGAAGCTGATAAATCAGGCGGCCGATGCCCAGCTCGCTGTAAGCGATAAATTTCCTGTCATCGAAGAAAATTTTGCCGACATCCAGAGCCATCTTCGCCTCCTTGTAGGAGCGGCTGACCTCCTTGATTTCCTGAATAACGGTTCCGTAAGCAATGCGTACATCCTTAATCCCTTCCTTCTGAAGGAACTGACCCAGGGAACGTGCCGTCTTATCAATCTCCTTTGCCCCGTCGCCGTCAGACAGCTCCTTGACAATGACAACATTACTCTCATCCACCGCCGTCACGAAATCCCTGCTGTTGCTGCCAAGGTGCGCCCTTGCCAGCTCCAGGGCGTTATTATCCCTGCCGTTTCCCGATTCCAAAAGCATGACAACACGGGAAACATCCGTCTGAATGCGCAGTCTCTTTGCCCTGCTGTAAATATCCACCAGCAGCAGATTATCGAGGAGCAGGTTTTTGATAAAGTTGTCCTTATCAAACCTCTCCTTATACGCCACCAGCAGGTTCTGTATCTGGAAAGCCGCCATCTTGCCCACCATATACACATCCTCACCCGTGCCTCCTGCCACCAGCACATACTCCAGCTGCTGCTCATCAAATATCTTAAAATACTGATAGCCCTGAATTTCCTGCGAATCGGCAGGTGAGGACGCAAAGTCCACGGCTGCCTGCGCGCTGTTTCCCATGTCCATGGTCGCTGCGACCTCCTTGCCGTCCACATCCATCACGCACAGCTCCACCCTGGAAATGCTTTTTAAACCTTCAATCGTATTTTGCAAAATCTGATTTGAAATCATAAACCCCGCTCCTTTGTAGCCCCTCTTTTATCCTTCTATCCCCATTCCGCTACGCACTCATACTAAAAATTTTACAAAAGTATTACAAAAAAAGCAATAGGATTTTATGAATTTTCACAAAAAGAGGCTGCCTGACACAAGCAATCAGGCAGCCCGCAGAATCAAACCCGCGCTACACGCGCACATCAAAATTTGCTCCGACACCGGGATTCACACTCTGCTCCATGGCAGCAGCATCAATCATTTCAACCATGCCCGCTCCCAGTGTCTCATTCATGTCCAATGTCTCGCTTAAAACCTCAGTTCCCACCCTAGACTGCAGAGAAACATGTGACAGCGCTATGGAAACGCCCGCAATATCCATCGATATGTCCCCCTTTCCCGTCTGCCTTCTCCAGACAGCCTTATTTTATCACAGCTTTGTCCTGATTTCCAGACCTATGACGGATTTTCCGATTTCTTAAGATTTTTTCGGCGGATGGTTCTCTCGCCGATTTCAATCTGTCCTTCCTTCAGCAGCCTTCCAACGGCTCGCTTGAACTCATTCTTGCTCATCCCCGTCTCATGCCGTATCACCTCCGGTGCCGCCTTATCGTTAAAGGGAAGCGCACCCTCATAGCTCTCCAGCAGGGAAAGGATACTCTCTGCATCCTTATCTATCTGAAGATATGCCTTATCGCGAATGCCGAGCGTCAGCTTGCCGTCCTCCCGCACGCTGATGACACGCGCTTCAATATCATCCCCCGGCTCAAGTCTGCCGTAGAGCTCCCGCACGGGAATCAGTCCGGAATACAGATTATCCACCGCCACAAAGGCACCGAAGTTGTCGCTGAGCTCGTAAACCCTTCCGTGCACTCTGTCCTCCGGCTGATAAGGGCTGTCCGTCCTGAGGCTCTCGTACACATTCATCGTGGCGCAGAGACGGTTGCTCCTGTCGATATAAAGGGACACCAGTACCCTGTCTCCCTGCTTCACCCGTCCGCGCTGCTGCTTGAAGGGCAGCAGCAAATCCTTCTCCAGCCCCCAGTCAAGAAATGCTCCGAATTTTCCGACCTGTGCCACCACAAGCTCTGCCGGCTGTCCCATCTGAAGCTTCGGTTCCCTGACAGTCGCAATCAGTCTGTCAGCGGAATCCCGATAGACAAAAACCTCCAGACGGTCTCCCACCCCGCTCTCCGACGGCACCTGCTTTGCCGGAAGCAGCACACGCTCCTGCGCCGTCTCAAACGCCTCCGCAAGATAGACGCCAAATTCCACCTTCTTTACAATAACCAGTATCTGTTTTTCACCAAGCCGAATCATATCTGCCTCTTTTCTCCAAACTCTGCAATCATATAGGGCGCTCCTGCCTCATCCCGCAGTGCCACAACAATTTTTTCTTCCGTCTCCACAAGGTACGGAACCAGCACATCTCCCAGAAATGCCTGCTTTTTGTATTCTGCCCTCAGCCTGCGCACGCAGAAGCCCTCCGGCAGATACGACATGGCAATATTTACAAACTGCTGGTTGTTTACATGGCGGTTGGTATCCAGATGCTGCCTCTTCACCGTGACAGCCTCCGGCTGCTCCCCGCCCTCCGGCATCTGTATTTTCCTCGGTTGATACTCCATTTCCAGCTTCGGCTCCAGCCGGTAGACCTTTAGCATTTCCTCCGGAACCGGGCAGGGCTTTCCCGTGTCGGTATTCAAAAGACTCCACAGTGAGTTCGCCTTTGCCAGAAATTCCCCCTCCTCATCCAGCATACAGAAATTCCGGTACCCCAGAAAGCCCTTCATCTCATAAGGCAGCGTTCCCACCGCCACCCGCTCACACAGCGACGGGTAACGCTCCACCTCTATCTGCCAGGAAGAAAGCACCCAGGCCTGATGCTGCTGCCGCATATACTGTACTCCCACTCCCAGAGCCTCCGACTGGAAGGTGGAGGTATCCTGAAAGTAGTTAATCAGGGACGCCATCGTCAGCTTTCCCTCACTGTCCGTTTCACTGTATCGGATTTTCCCTTCAAACGTATACATTTTGCCTCTCCACTTCTAAGCCAGCAGCTGCCACAGTATCATCGCAAGCCAGAACAGACAGTATACCAGCATACCCGGATTCAGGATAACCGTGCAGAAACGCTTTCCTGCCGGAATCATCACCTGACCGGGAGCGAAGGTAAAACGCTTTTTCGCGAGAAACACAATAAGCAGGACGATGCCCGCCACCAGCATTCCCACAATAAACAGAAGATACAGCCCGTATATCAGCCACGGAACCAGATTTTCCGTAAAGTACGCGCCGAGCGCTGCCGAGTCACTGCTTAACAGAGCGTTCTGGTAGCCCTCAAGGTCAATCAGCTCCATCATCTGTACGCTGACAAAGCCTCCCACAAAGTTAATCATCATATGCAGTGCAATGGTAATCTTAAGCTTACCCGTCTTGACATAAAGAAACGCCAGAAAGGCTCCCAGCATAAAGGCATACACAAACTGATTCAGGTTGCCGTGGAAAAGTCCGAACACAAGCCCGGACACCACCACTGCCACGCCCTGTCCATAGCGGATTGTCCTGTCCACTATAAGCTTGCGGAATACATATTCCTCCACAAGGGGAGCAGCCAGCACCATATAGAGCAGTACCAGAACCGTACTCACGGAGGTAGCGACGCTGGCGATTACGTTTTCCACCGCACTGCCCTTAAGCAGACCAATAATAATCGTCAAGATGTTTCCTGCAATGTTGGAGGCATAGACCAGCCCGAAGCACAAAATGGCGGCAAGGACAAAGTGCCCTGCCTTCATTGTATGCTTTTCCACCTGCTCTGCCGGCACTCTTTTTATCAGGAGCACCATGACAGGCATACCGATGAAATACAGTGGGAGCACCGAGAGCAAAAGACTGATATCCGGATTCTCCAGCCACTCCGGCTTCAGAGTCGAAACGATGTTCATCGGTATCAGCTGTGCCGCGTAGACAATCAGCGTTCCCAGCATCAGCATCCAGCCGAGTCCGGAAAAATGCTTTCTGGCACGTTGCAGCTGCTCTTTGCCGCCCGCGTCACTCTCACGCAGCTCTCCTCCTGCCTCTTCCGCCTTTTCCTCAGGTTCTCTTTCCATATCCTTTTCCATGCTTCCTTCCGTGCTTCCTTCCATAGCTATTTCCATGCTCCCTTATCCGTGATGCCTTTTCACGACACTTTTCTTTGCCTGCCTCCCGCTGCTTCCCGCAGGCTCTTTCCTGCACTTCCTGCCGCCCGATTTCAGTTTAGCACACCCTGCCTCCTTTGCCTAGCAAAACGTCAGCTTTTACGATAAATGTCACGAAGATACCCCGCGTCAGCGCCCGCACGGCTCTCACGGATAAAACAAAGAGCCCACAAGCCAGGGCCTGTGAGCTCTAATCAACAGGGCTACAAGGATTCGAACCTTGAAATGACGGAGTCAGAGTCCGTTGCCTTACCGTTTGGCGATAGCCCTATCTGTACTACCTGATGAATTATACACGAAGTATTTCCATTTTGCAATACCCAAATTTCAAAAATTCCCAAAAGTTCAGCAGAAATTCAATTTTTTACACCTCAAACAGCAAATCTGCATATGTGGGGAATGGCCAATATTCCTTATCGACCAGCTTTTCCAGCTCATCCGCAGGTCTTCTCAGTCCGTTCATGGCAAATATCACCTCATCATGATAGCAGAACGCCTGCTCCTTCCCCTGCGGCATGGAGGCTGCTCTGCTCTCCACCTCCTGCAGGCGCACGGCCGCCGTTTTCATCTCGGTCAGCTTCGCCGTAACCGTCCTTAACAGCTCTGCGGGAACAGAAGAATCGCCTCCTGCCCCTCTTACGGCAAGAATCGTATCCGCAAGGCTCTTGCTAAAGCGCATAACCGCCGGGATAATCTGCTTGTTCGCCATATCCAGCATGGTCAGCGCCTCAATGTTCACCGTTTTTGCATAGGTCTCATACAGAACCTCTGCCCTTGAATAAAGCTCAGCCTCCGTGAAAATGCCGAATTTTTCAAACAGTCTGATGGATTTCTCCGTAGTCAGCGTATCCACAGCCTGCACCATGGAAGGAATATTGGGAAGTCCTCTCCTTGCCGCTTCCTCCTCCCATTCCTTAGCATAGCCGTTACCGTTGAAAATAATTCTCTGGTGCTTTGTCATATATTCCTTAATCAGGTCATGCACAGCCACGCCAAAGTCCTCCGCGCCCTCCAGCCTGTCTGCCGCCTCACAGAATGCTTCTGCCACAATGGCGTTTAGCGTGGTATTGGGGCTTCCGATGGAATCCTCACTTCCCACCATACGGAATTCAAATTTATTGCCCGTAAACGCAAAAGGGGATGTACGGTTGCGGTCGGTAGCATCCTTTACAAAATCAGGAAGCGTAGATACACCTGTTCTCAGAACACCGCCCTCCTTCAGGGAATCTGCCTTACCCGTTTCCACCAGCTGTGCCACGACATCCTCAAGCTGCTCGCCCAAAAAGACGGAAATAATGGCAGGAGGTGCCTCATAGCCGCCCAGACGGAGGTCATTTCCCACGTTGGAGGCACTCTGACGAAGTAAATCCGCATGTGTGTCTACAGCCTTCATAATGCAGGCAAGCACCAGCAAAAACTGGATGTTTTCGTTTGGTGTCTGACCCGGCTCCAATAAATTGACACCCGTGTCAGTAGTGATGGACCAGTTATTATGCTTGCCGGAGCCGTTCACGCCCGCAAAAGGCTTCTCGTGCAGAATACAGCGCAGCCCGTGCTTTCCTGCCACACGCTTCAGTGTTTCCATCACCAGCTGGTTGTGGTCAACCGCCACATTGGCAGACTCGTAGATGGGAGCCACCTCATGCTGCGCGGGTGCTGCCTCATTATGCTGTGTCTTGGAGGTTACTCCAAGCTTCCACAGCTCGATATTGACGTCATGCATAAATCCGCCGACACGCTCACGGATAACGCCGAAATAGTGGTCATCCATCTCCTGCCCCTTAGGTGCAGGAGCTCCGTACAGGGTTCTGCCGGAAAAAATAATATCCTCTCTCTTCAACGCCTTCTTCGCGTCCACAAGGAAATACTCCTGCTCAGCGCCAACGGAAGGCACCACCTTTTTCGCATCCGTATTGCCAAAGAGTCTGACGATTCGGATTGCCTGTCTGCTCAGCGCCTCCATGGAACGCAGAAGCGGTGTCTTTTTATCCAGAGCCTCACCCGTATAAGAGCAAAACGCCGTGGGGATACACAGGGTCGGACCGGTAGCCGTCTCCTTGATAAACGCGGGAGACGTAATGTCCCACGTAGTATAGCCTCTCGCCTCAAAGGTTGCGCGTAAGCCTCCGGAGGGGAACGAGGACGCATCCGGCTCTCCCTTGATTAACTCCTTGCCGGAAAACTCCATAATCATCCTGCCGTCTGCATCGGGATGTGTTACAAACGCATCATGCTTCTCCGCCGTAATGCCCGTCAAAGGCTGAAACCAGTGCGTGTAGTGGGTTGCGCCGTTCTCCACTGCCCAATCCTTCATTGCCTTGGCAACCACGTCTGCGGCAGCAGGGGAAAGCTCTCCGCCCTGATTCATCACCCTTTTAACTTCCTGATATACGTTCTTAGGCAGCCTTTCCTTCATCTTGCCCAAAGTAAATACCTTGCTTGCAAAAATCTCCTCTACGCGTAAACCCTCAGTCATTTTGATTCCTCTTTTCCGCCATGTGACCTCCGGCAAGTCCTTCCGCAGACCGCCAGCCATCCGGCATGGCACATATTTCCGGCTGTTTACAGCAAGTATTGTACAATACGCTCAACCATCGGTCAATGACTTTTTCCAGACCCGCATTTAACCGTTCTTCACCCTAAGCAGATCATACCTCTTCGCCGGCTCGGACAGCTTTATCCACAGCTTTTGTCTGGAATGCGGGCAGCTTTCCACAGCCTCTCCCTGCTCATTGTACATTGCCTGCACCGTCACGGAGACATTTCTTCCATCCGGCTTCATAATTTCAATCTCATCGCCGACGCAGAATTTATTCCGCTGTTCAATGCGCGCCAGCATATCCTCCGCAGACGCGCCATTCCATGCCCCGCCCCGCCTAAAGCCCTCCAGCTCCCCGGCAGCCTCCGTCTCCTCGACAATTCCCAGATAGACATACTCATTCACATAGGTGCTGTTATCGTATATCTGCGTTTCCTGCGTCGGCTTCCCGAAGTAAAAGCCCGTGGTAAACTGACGGTAGGTACACTTTGAGATTTCTGCCCTGTAGCAGTCCATATTTCCCCGATACGCTTCCTCGGAGGTGAAATAATCGTCTATCGCTTTCCGATAGGTTCTCGCCACCGTTGCCACATAGAGTGCCGTCTTCATCCGTCCCTCAATCTTCAGGCTGTCGATGCCCGCCTCCACCAGCTCCGGGATATGCTCAATCATGCACAGGTCCTTGGAGTTAAAGATGTAAGTGCCACGTTCATTCTCATAGACGGGGAAATACTCTCCCGGTCTTTTCTCCTCCATCACCGCATAATTCCAGCGACAGGGATGTGTGCATTCCCCTCTGTTTGCATCTCTTCCCGCAAGAAAGCTGCTTAACAGGCATCTTCCGGAATAGGAAATACACATGGCACCATGGACAAAGCTCTCGATTTCCATTTCCTCCGGTATGTGTCGGCGGATTGTGCGGATTTCCTCGAGAGAAAGCTCCCTTGCACTCACCACACGCTTTGCTCCCTGCTTCCACCAGAAAAGATAGGTCATGTAGTTTGTGTTGTTCGCCTGTGTGGAAATATGAATTTCTGCCTCCGGCCAGACCTCCTTTGCGATGGTAAACATACCGGGGTCCGAGATAATCAGGGCATCGCAGGACTCCGGCTTCATGTCCCGCAGTCTGGTAAAGTACTCTGCCGCCCCCTCCAAATCGTAATTGTGTGCCAGAATGTTTGCCGTCACATACACCCTGGCCCCTCTGGCGTGGGCGAACGCAATTCCCTCCGCCATCTCCTCCTCCGAAAAGTTTTTCGCCTTGGCGCGCAGGCCGAATGCCTCCCCGCCGATATAGACTGCATCCGCTCCGAAAATAACCGCCGTCTTTAACACCTCAAGACTGCTTGCCGGAATCAGAAGCTCCGGTTTTTGCGCTGCCTTCCTCGTTCTCTCCATCTCGCAATTCTCCCGTCTTATCCTATTCTCAGACCTTTTGCCGCTTCTGCTCTCACACGCCCGTTTCCCTGCGCCCTCCGCCGCTTCTGCTCTCACACGCCCGTTTCCCTGCGCCCTCCGCCGCTTCTGCTCTCACTCCGTACTCGCCGTCTGCTCCCCTGCGTTTTCCGTTTTTACACTCAGCGTCACGCCGTCCCCGACCGGAAGAATCACTGTCTCCAGCTGCGGGTGATGCTTCAGCTCATAAAGATAATCCCGCATTCGCGCATGGATGGTACGGTTTCTTCTGGTGACCGCATATCTTGATTCCATAATTTCTCCATCCTGCAGGACATTATCAGAGACAAGAAGTCCTCCCGGGGACAGCAGCCGCAGAATATCCGGCAGGAAATTGATGTATTGTCCCTTTGCGGCATCCATAAAAATCAGGTCATAGCTTCCCTGTAGCTCTTTCAGAATATCCGTTGCGTCCCCCTCCAAAAGGGTTATGCGCTCCTCGGCTCGCGCACGCTTAAAGTTCTCCTTCGCCAGCGGAATGCGCTTCTCATACTTTTCTATCGTAGTGATATGGCAGCCGTCCGGGCTGTACGCATCCATCAATAACGCAGAAAAGCCGATGGCGGTCCCCACTTCAAGGATGTTCCCCGGCTTTGTAAATGCGAGCAGGAACTTCAGCAGGCTCTGCATGGGCTTCCTGATTACAGGCACCTCCGTTTCCAGCGCATACTTTTCAATTTCATTCAAAAAAGGCAGATTGCCTCTATCGAAGGAATCGATAAAGGCAGACATTCTTTCCTCTATTATCATAGCTTACTCCGCCGCTCCCCTTGAAGCCGTTTCTCCATCCGCAGCCTTATCAGAGGTCTTGGTCTGACTCTTGTCTGTCCTCTCCTCTGCTGCGTCCGGCTCAGTCTCCTGCGCCATCCGTTCCATCATCTCCTCCGCCGTCATGGCGGTGCTCAGCTCAAAGACACCGGGTCTGACATCCTTCTTGTACTCAGACAAAAGATACTGCAGGGCAAACAGCTTGGCATCCCTGACCAGCCCCTTATCCTCCAGAAGCCTTCCGATGTCGGTTGCGGACATCTCCGAGGTGATGGCGACCGTAACGGTTCGCCCCTCTCCCGCTGAAACCGCCGGCTCCGTAAAAATACGATAGCCGTAGTCATAGCACAGGGTCGCTCCCCTGTAAATTGCAAAAACCGCAAACACGACCACTGCGACCCTGAAAACAGCGCCACAGACAGCGCCTACAACACTTCCTGTTTTCATACCAGTCTCCTCATTCCGCCGTCCTCCGGCGGCACCAACAACTATGGAAAACGTTTCTTTTCGCGTGCGAAACTTAGAACTTCTTCACGAAAGAGCCATTGCTCTGAGTGATTAGAAGTTCTTTTCGCACTATTCAAAGCACAGCTCTGCCGTCACGCGCATATTCAGCCTCTGCATCAGGCGGCAAAAATCCAGCTCAGCCGCCAAAAAATCCGCCACCATCGGATTTTCCCGGAAAATTTCATATTCCTTCTCAAAGCAGTCCAGCTTACCCAAATCGCTGTCCGGGCTGCACTGAAATTCGTAATTCTGCCTGCGGAACTCATCTATCTGTTCCTTAAGTCCCGGATTCTGCTTCACCCTCTCCAGCTCTGCCCGATAGGTTCGATACTCCTCTGTCTCCAGAATCGCCGCAATATACTGTTCTGTTGCCTTTTCCAAATCGGTCATATCCGTTCTCCGCCACTTCATTCCCTCACCGCCCGATTCAAGCCTTCCTTCCGCAGACCACCCGCACAGCTGCCCCGCAGGAGCATCAAAGCTCCATAATAATCGGCAGTATCATGGGGCGTCTCTTTGTCTTCTTCCAGACATAGTCGCTGAGTGCGTCCTTTGTTGTATTCTTCAGCTTTCCCCAGTCGGTAATGCCTCTGTCAAGACACCTCTGGAGCGCCTCGTCCACCGTATGACGCGCTTCTTCTATCAGCTCATCGGATTCCTTCACATACACAAAGCCACGGGATACAATATCCGGTCCTGCCAGCAGTGTTCCGCTCGCCCTGTCCAGACTCATCACGACAATCATGATGCCGTCCTCGGCAAGATGCTGTCTGTCACGCAATACCACATTTCCCACATCTCCGACGCCGAGACCGTCCACGAGGATGCCACCCGTGGGCACCTTCCCCGTAACCCTTGCGCCCCTGTCGTCCAGCTCCAGCACATCTCCGGAGGAGAGTATAAAAATGTTTTCCTTATCCATTCCCAGATTCTGGGCTATCTTCGCCTGTGCCTTCAGATGCTTGTACTCACCGTGTACGGGAATCGCATACTGGGGATGTACCAGCGTGTAAATCAGTTTTATTTCTTCCTGACAGGCGTGTCCGGAAACATGGGCATCCTGGAAGATAACATCCGCGCCCTTGCGCAGCAGCTCGTTGATGACCTTGGTCACCGATTTCTCATTGCCCGGAATCGGGTTGGAGGAGAAGATAACCGTGTCTCCCGCTCCGATAGTCAGTCTGCGGTGCATGCCGCTCGCCATACGGCTCAGTGCCGCCATACTCTCTCCCTGACTTCCCGTGGTAATAATCACCTGCTGGTCATCTGGATAATTCTTCAGCTGGTCTATCTCAATCAGCGTATTGTCAGGAATGCTGATACATTCCAGATTCCGCGCCGTCTCTATGATATTGACCATGCTGCGTCCCTCCACGCAGACCTTCTTGCCGAATTTGTATGCGGTATTGATAATCTGCTGCACCCTGTCCACGTTGGAGGCGAAGGTTGCCACAAATATTCTGGTGTTCTTGTGTTCCTCGAACAGACTGTCAAAGGTCTTTCCCACCGTCTTCTCCGAGGGTGTAAAGCCCGGGCGCTCCGCATTGGTGGAATCACACATCAGCGCCAGCACTCCCTTTTTCCCCAGCTCTGCAAAGCGCTGCAAATCAATGGCATCACCGAATACGGGAGTATAATCCACCTTAAAGTCTCCTGTATGCACCACAATGCCTGCCGGGGAATAAATTGCCAGCGCTGCCGCATCCACGATACTATGGTTTGTCTTAATGTATTCCACGCGGAACTGCCCGAGGTTGATGGACTGTCCGAACTTTACCACCTTCCGCTTGGTGCCCTTAGTCAGGTTATGCTCCTTGAGCTTATTTTCAATAATACCCATGGTCAGCCTTGTCGCGTAAACCGGCACGTTCACTTCCCGAAGCACATACGGAAGCGCACCGATATGGTCCTCATGCCCATGCGTAATCATAAAGCCCTTTACCCGGTCAATATTATCCTTCAGATATGTGACATCCGGGATGACAAGGTCAATTCCCAGCATATCATCTGCCGGAAAGGACAGACCGCAGTCCACTACAATAATACTGTCTTCATACTCAAAGGCAGTAATGTTCATACCAATCTGCTCCAGACCTCCCAAGGGGATGATTTTCAGTCTGGATGCACTGTTATTCTCTTTTTTCTTCAATCAATTTTCCTCCAGCTTCTCTACATGCTCTACAGCAGCCGTAAAGCTTGACATCATGATTCACAACGTAAAATCCGGTCGTCTCGGCAATCCTCTCTTCCAGCTCCTCCAGCAAATCATCCCGGAAAGAAATCACCCTGCCGCATTTTTCGCAAATCAAGTGATGATGATGGTGCTTCTGCCCGTGGTCAGGAGCATTCCCCAGCTCATAACGCACAAAGCCATCATCAAAATTGATTCGGTCAATCAGATTCAGCTCATTCAACAGCTGTATGGTTCTATAAACAGTAGCCAGCCCTATCTCCGGGTAGTCTACCTTTACAAGCTCAAATATTTCCTCGGCGGTCAGATGCTCCTCCGGACAGGACGCAATCGCCTCCAGCACTAAAAGCCTCTGGCTGGTGACCTTCAAGCCCTTTTCCCTGAGCAGCCTTCTGAACGCATCCTCATCAACCGCCATATCTCCCTCCGCAGCCACTAATCCTGCACAAAGGTGACATCCTCCATCATATTCTGGAAAACGCCCGCTACGGCGCTCAGCTCATCATCATCGGATACGATGGTAAAGACGCTCTCCTCCTCGCCATCCTCTGAAATATCCTTCAGAATCAGTGCCTCTCCGTCTCCCTCTTCAAAGTCCGTTACCAGAATGTAGTTAAAGCCTCCGATTCTGGTCTGCTCCAGTACATAAAATTCTACCGGCTCTTCTCCCTCCGGGTTAAATGTAATCTTCTCCAGTTTCGCCATAATCACTCCATGCTTCTTCTGTCCAGATAGCCCTGCAAAATCATGGTTGCCGCAATCATATCCACGTAATCCTTGCGCTTTTCCCTGCGGATTCCCGCCTCCATCATCGCCTTATCGGCGGCGACGGTAGTCAGCCGCTCGTCCCACAGGACAACAGGCAGCCCCGTGCGCCGCTCCAGCTTCTCCTTAAAGTCCATTGTCAGCTCGACGCGCACGCCCTCCGTGGCGTTCATGTTCTTGGGCAGTCCAAGCACAATCTCCTGTACTTCATTCTCCACAATCAGTTCTTCGATTCTCGCCAGTGTCTGACGCAGCTTATTCTCCTCCTTGCGGCGGATGATTTCCACACCCTGCGCCGTGATAAGAAGGCTGTCGCTGATTGCCACTCCCACCGTCTTTGAGCCGAAGTCAAGCCCCATTATACGCACCCGTTTCCTCCTACTGCCACTTTTTCGCGTGAATATACTCTGTCAGCAGCTCCTCCACCAGCTCATCGCGCTCCACCTTCATAATCAGGCTTCTTGCATTCTTATGGCTGGTGATATAGGTAGGGTCTCCGCTCATAATATATCCGACAATCTGATTCACCGGATTATAGCCCTTCTCGGTCAGTGCCTCGTACACTGTAGCCAATACCAGCTTTGCTCCGGTCTCAGGTTCCGTTTCCACCCTGAAGTATTGTGTATTTCCTAAGTCCTGCATACTCGTCCTCATTCTTCCGGTACATCACAAGTTGTCCGCTGCCCTTTATCATAACTCATTTATTCCAAAAATTCAAGGCAGACTTAAAGACTAAGACTCCTCCGCCAGCAGAATTTCATCGGTCAAAAATCCCAAAGCCCTCACCCGCAGCATCGTATTCAGGAGCCCGCTCGCCGCACTTTCCTGCATTTTTACGGCAATCCGCACGTAATCCGCGGTATGCCCGAGCAGATAGGTGTGCCCGTCTATCCGTCTGGTTTCCTCTGAGAGCAGCTCTGCCTCCTGACCTATGTATTTTGCGCGAAAGTCCACTGACTGACGTTTTTCCAGCTCCAGCAGCTCCCTGCTGCGCGCAGTCTTTGTCTGCTCCGGCACCTGTCCTGCCATGCCTGCCGCTACCGTTCCCGCTCTTCTGGAATATTTGAAAATGTGCATCTCATAAAAGCCCACCTTCTCAAGGAACGCCTTTGTCGCTTTAAATTCCTCCTCGGTTTCCCCCGGAAATCCGACAATCACATCCGTGGTAATCGCAGGATTCCGGAATACACTGCGCAGCTGTTCCACCGCAGCATAGTATTCCCCGACAGTGTAGTGTCTATTCATCCGGCGCAGTGTTGCATCACAGCCGCTCTGCAGGGAAAGGTGAAAATGCGGACAAACCTTCGGCAGCGCCGCCAGACGCTTTGCCGTCTCCTCCGTGATGATTCGTGGCTCCAGCGAGCCGATACGGATTCTCCGAATGCCGCTTTCTTCATGCAGCCGCTCCACAAGCTCTGCCAGTCTGCTCTCACCCGCATAGTCGGGACGGACGCAGACGCTTTTATCCCCGTTTTCACTTCTGAACGCCTTCTCGCTCCTCCCCTGCTTCCACTGCTCTGCATCAAAACCAATTCCGTAGGAGCTGATATGGATGCCCGTCAGCACAATCTCCTGATAACCGCGCGCCGCCATTGTGCGCACCTCCGCCAGAATATCCTCTGCCCTCCGGCTGCGCACCCGCCCCCTTGCATAGGGAATGGCGCAGTAGGAACAAAATTGATTGCAACCGTCTTGAATCTTTATATAGGCTCTTGTGTGCTCAGCCGTCTGCCTAAGCTGCATCTCCTCATACTCATATGTGTGGCTGATGTCAGGCACGGTAAGCCCTCCCAGAGTTTTATCCGCATTTGGCTTCTTTAGAAGCTCTTTCTTTTCTGCCGTTTCTCCCCGAACTTCCTTCTCCGCATCCGACTTCCTTGGAAGCTCCTTCAGATATGCCTCCAGTATGCCTACGATATCCTTCTTGCGGTTATTACCGATTGCAAGGTCTATGCTGTCATCCTTCTCGATTGCCTCCCTGCCGGTCTGCACATAGCAGCCCACAGCGACCACAACCGCATCCGGGTTCTGCTGCTTTGCTCTGTGCAGCATCTGTCGGCTCTTCCTGTCTGCAATATTGGTAACGGTACAGGTATTTACGATGTAAATGTCCGCTCTCTCATCAAATGGTACAATGTTATAGCCGTTTTCTTGTAACATTTGTTGCATCACTTCTGTTTCGTATGAGTTTACCTTGCATCCCAGATTATGCAATGCTACATTTTTCATGTGATTCCTCTCTTTTTTTGTATTGTTTTATCCTTGACTTTTATCCGCTTTCCCATTAAGATGTACTCAGAAGGTATGACACGCATAAGGAGGTAAAACAACTATGAAAACCGTACAGATTTCTTTAAATTCTATCGACAAGGTAAAGTCTTTTGTGAACGATATTACCAAGTTTGATTACGATTTTGATCTTGTATCCGGAAGATACGTTATCGACGCGAAGTCCATTATGGGTATTTTCAGTCTGGATCTTTCTAAGCCCATCGATTTGAATATCCATGCAGAGGATGGCGCTGATGAGGTTCTCGCTGTTCTGAAGCCTTATATGGTATAAGCCGCTTTTCATCAGCTGCTTAATTGAATCAGATTTTTCAGAAGTAAAAAGCTCCAAAGGACGCAATCACTTTGGAGCTTTTCTTTGTCCTGTTCCCCTTGTCCTGCTTTATTCGACGATAATCAGCTCATCCGTCTCCAGTGCCGTTTTCACAAGCTCCTCTATTTTTTCATCCAGATTATGCTCATGCCGCCGTATCACCTTTACATTGGGCTTCGTCACAGGATGCTTTGCCACAAAGATGGTGCAGCAGTCCTCAAACGGAAGAATCGAAGTCTCAAAGGTATCTATCTTTTTCGCCACTGCCACAATTTCTTCCTTGTCAAAGCCAATCAGAGGACGATAAACCGGAAGCTCACATACCTCATTGGTGGCAATCAGAGAGTGCATGGTCTGCGATGCCACCTGCCCGATGCTCTCTCCCGTAATCAGACCCAGGCACTCCGTTTCCTTCGCAATATGCTCCGCAATACGCATCATGTATCTTCTCATGATGATGGTCAGCTCCTCGTGAGGACATTTCTCATGGATGTAGAGCTGAATATCCGTAAAGTTAATCACATGCAGATAAATCGGCCCCGTGTATCTGGATACCAGTCTCGCCAAATCCACAACCTTCTGCTTTGCCCTCTCGCTGGTGTATGGCGGCGCATGAAAATAAACCGCGTCAATCTTCACGCCGCGCTTTGCTATCATATAGCCTGCCACCGGCGAATCAATACCGCCGGACAAAAGCAGCATTGCCTTGCCGCCTGTTCCCACAGGCATACCTCCCGGGCCGGGAATAATTTCCGAATAGATATAAATCCGCTCACGAATCTCCACCGTCAGCATAATCTCCGGCGTATGCACATCCACCGCCATCTCAGGATATGCCTTCAGAATGGCTTCTCCCAAATCTGCATTCAGCTCCATGGAATCCCTGGGATAATCCTTGCGGGCGCGCCGTGCATTTACCTTGAAGGTTTTGTGGCGGTCAGGATAAACCTCTCCGACATATCTGACAACAGTGTCACACAATTTTTCAAAGCCCTCGTCCTCTGCATAAATCATAGGACAGATGCCCGAAATACCAAAGACATACTGTAGCTGTCCGACCGCCTCGTCGTAGTCAAACTCGCCCTCCGTCTCCACAAAAATTCTTCCCTGCGTCTTGGAAATCAAAAACCTTCCCTCACATTTCTTCAGGGCAAATTTTATCTGGTGTATCAGGGCATCCTCGAACAGATATCTGTTTTTTCCCTTAATTCCGATTTCTGCGTACTTTATCAAAAAGGCTGTAAACAAGCTTTCCTCCATTCTGCCGTCAAAAACGGCATGTATCATTTACTTTCTCACATACCTCCGCAGCAATGGAATTTTATCATACATTGTCTGCAAAGTATAGTCCAATTCTTCCAAGGTTGTGTCCACGGAAAAGCTGAAGCGTATGGTGGATTCCAGCATTCCCTTCTCCACCCCGATTGCCTTCAGGGTAGCCGAAGGCTGCGGCTTGTGCGCCGAGCAGGCACTTCCCGCCGACACATAGATTCCCTCTTCCTCCAACGCGTGCAAAAGCACCTCGCTGCGGACACCGCTCACGGACACGCTCACAATGTGCGGCGCTGTCCCTTCGCCGTCAGGCTGTCCCGGCAAAAGTCCGTTGATTTCTATCCCCTCCAGCTTTCGCACTCCGTCCATAAAGTATTTCTTGTACTGATACAGGCGCTCCGTGTCCTCCTCAAGCTTTCGGTATAAAAGCTCGGCAGCCTTCGCCATTCCGGCAATTCCCGGCACATTATCCGTTCCCGAGCGCAGATTCATCTGCTGCCCGCCGCCATATATGATAGGCTGTATCCTGACGCGCTCGCCGATATAGAGCAGCCCGACCCCTTTGGGCCCGTGAATCTTGTGTCCGCTGGCTGACATCAGGTCAATGCCCATCCTCCTCGGAAGCAGCCTTGCCTTGCCAAAGCCCTGTACTGCGTCCACATGGAACAGGGTGGACGGATTCAGCTTTTTAATCATGGCTCCCGCCTCGGCTATCGGCTGCAGTGACCCAATCTCATTGTTTGTGTGCATAATGGAAACAAGAATTGTCTCAGGGGTCATCGCCCGCCGCAGCTCCTCCGGCGATATCTGTCCGCAGGCATCCACCGGAAGATAGGTCACCCGGTAACCGAGTGACTCCAAATACGCACAGGTGCGCAAAACGGCAGGATGCTCAATCCGGGTTGTGATGATGTGCTTTCCCCTGCGATGATTGGCAAAGGCACATCCCATCAGCGCCATGTTATCCGACTCCGTTCCTCCCGAGGTGAAAAATATTTCCTTCTCGCTCACCTTTAAAAGCCTCGCAAAGGTCTCCTTCGCGTAGCGCAGATAGTTCTCAGCCTGTACTCCCTTCATATGGAGACTGGAGGGATTGCCGTAATCTTCGCACATGATTTTTGTCATCAGCTCTGCAACCTCCGGGAAAACCCGGGTAGTGGCAGAATTATCCAAATAAACTTCCATTTCCTTTTCTCCTCTTGCCGTTACCATAATAAGTATATGCAGGACAGTCCCATCCTGCGCCTTAAGCCCTGTCCTCCAGCATAAGCCCAATCCAGGCAAGCACCGTCATCCCCGCCGTCTCCGTTCGCAAAATCCTTCTGCCCAGAGTCACCGGCTCAATTCCGCTGCTTTCGGCAAGCTGTATCTCACTCTCCTCAAAGCCGCCCTCCGGCCCGATAAATATTGCAATATCCTGACCCGGCAACAGCCCCCTGCATATCTGCCTTGTCCTTTCCATTCCGTCTGCCAGCTCATAAGGAATCAGTCTGACATCCATATCCGCAGCCATCCTGACCGCTTCCGAAAAGCTCATCACTCCGGCAATCCCAGGGATAATGGCGCGCTTGCTCTGCTTTGCCGCCGCCTCCGCAATCCCCTGCCAGCGCGCCAGCTTCGCAGCCGCCTTTTTATCATCCAGCTTCACCACACACCGCTTCGTCGCCACCGGAATCACCCTGTATACGCCCAGCTCCACAGCCTTCTGTATAATCAGCTCCATCTTATCTGCCTTTGGCAGCCCCTGAAACAGGAACACCCTGGCAGGAAGCTCCACCGCATCCTCCTTCACGAAGCGCAGCTTACACAGAATCCGTTCCTCCTCCAGCGCGACAATGCCGCAGCGATATTCCTTTCCGTCCCTGCCGTTGCTGACATTCAGCTCCTCGCCTGCCTTCATGCGCAGAACATTCCTGATGTGGTTTACATCCCTTCCGGTAATTGTGACACTTTTGTCATTTATGTTTATCTGATGCGGTTCCACAAAAAACTGATACATATAAATCTCCATTCCGGAAACGTTCTTTTTCGTTCAAAAAAGTATGGCAGAATATTTTCAGGCCTTCTGTGCCGTCACGGAAACCCATTCTCCCTGATAAGTCACCTCCAGCACCTTTAGGCCTGCTGCCTTTACCGCTTCCGTTACCGTCTGCTCCTTGTCGTCGATGATGCCCGAGGTAATATAGATTCCGCCGGGCTTAAGCTGATTCACAATGACGGGAGTCAGCGGCACCAGCACATCCGCCAGAATATTAGCCACCACGATATCATAACAGCCATATCCCACCGCATCCTGAATCTTCTTATCCGTGATAATGTTACCTATCATCATCTGAAACTGTCCGGGAGCAATTCCGTTTGCCTCACAGTTCTGCGCCACCGCCTCCACTGCGCAGATATCCAAATCGGTTCCCACCGCGTGCTTTGCGCCAAACATCAGGGAAAGAATTGCCAGTATCCCGCTTCCCGTTCCCACATCCAGCAGCTTTGTTTCGGGCGTAATGTGCTTCTTCAGCTGCCGGATGCACAGCTGTGTTGTCTCGTGCATACCGGTTCCAAAGGCTGTTCCCGGGTCAATGTGCAGCACCATTCTTCCCTCATCCTCTGCCTTCATCGTCTCCCAGGACGGAATCACAAGGATGTCATCAATGTAAAACTGATGAAAATACTGTTTCCAGTTATTAATCCAGTCAATGTCCTCGGTCTCATCCACCGTAACCGTTCCCTCACCAATCTCGCAAAAGCTTCTCAGCTCCTCCAGCTCCTGCCTGATGGCGCTCACAACCGCCGGTGCATCCGTTCTCTCGCCGTTCAGCTCCAGGCTGCCGTCCTCCTTCTCTTCCACAAAAAAGCTCAGATACGCCAGCCCGTCATCCTCCGGTCCCTCCGGCAGAATGTCTACAAACATCTGCTCCTTTTCCAGCGCAGTCAGCGGTACCCTGTCCTCAATCTGCGCCCCCTCCAGGCCGATATCGTAAAGCGTGCTGATAATGATATCCTCTGCCTCCGTAATTGTCTTAACCCTGAATTTTACCCACTTCATAGCAGTCTCCATTCTCTCGCTGCCGCCATACCGTGCAGCAGCCTTTTTCACATTATCATTCTAACGCAGTCGTTTTGTGTTTGCAATGTCTTTTACAAAAAGCGGACAGAAGCCGGAGAGCACAGCAGCACGCATCTCTGCGCCGCCGCTGTGCTCTCCGCCTCTGCCCGTGATGTCCACAAAGCCTGCGGGAATCCCTTTATTTCCGAAGCCTGCTATTTCCAGAACTTCTTTCTTTTGCCTTCCCTGCTTTCCTTGGATTCCTTTCCTTCGCCGTCCTTCTCACTGCCGCCTTCCGTTCTTGCCGCCGCATTCAGGGTATCTCCCGTCAGCTCGTCAAACTGGCGCAGCAGCTCCTTCGCCTCAGGCTTAAGCTTATCCGGCACCTGTATCACCAGTGTTACATAATGGTCACCGCGAACGTCCCTGTTCCGCCAGGAGGGAACTCCTTTTCCGCGCAACCGGACCCGGGTATCCGTCTGTGTTCCCGGCTTCACCTCGTAAATCACCTTGCCGTCCACCGTGTCAATCAGCACCTCGCCGCCCAGTGCAGCCACTGCAAAGGATACGGGAACCGTCGAATAAATGTCGAAGTCCTGTCTCTGGAAAATCGGATGCCTGCTGACAATGACTTCTATCAGTACGTCTCCTCTGGGGCCTCCGTTGATACCGGGCTCACCCAGTCCGGGCATACGCGTAGACTGCCCGTTATCAATACCCGCCGGAATATCGACCGAGTACCGCTTTTTCATCGGAATGTAGCCCGTTCCGCGGCAGTCCTGACACTTCTCCCTGATAACCTTTCCGCTGCCCTGGCATTCCGGGCAGGTCTGTACATTCCGAACCGTCCCGAAGAACGACTGCTGCGTAAATACCACCTGCCCCTTGCCGCCGCACTTGGTACACTTCTCCGGGCTGGTTCCCGGCTTTGCACCGGAGCCGTTACAGGTCTTACAGGTCTCCTTTACCGTCAGCTCAATCTCCTTCTTACAGCCGAAAACTGCCTCCTCAAAGGTGATGCGCACACTTGTGCGGAGATTTGCGCCCTTCATGGGTCCATTGCTCTGCCCGCGGCTTCTTCCGCCGCCGAACAAATCGCCGAATATATCACCGAATATATCACCAAAATCCGCTCCGCTGAAATCGAAGCCACCCGCTCCGCCGGCGCCACCGTCAAAGGCTGCATGACCAAACTGATCGTACTGACGTCTCCTCTCCGGATCACTTAAGATTGCGTATGCCTCGGATGCCTCCTTGAACTTCTTTTCCGCCTCCGCATCTCCCGGATTCATGTCGGGGTGATATTTCTTGGCAAGGACACGATATGCTTTTTTGATTGCAGCGTCATCTGCGTTCTTCTCAACACCGAGAACCTCATAATAGTCACGCTTTTGTTCTGCCATACTAATCTCCATTCCGAGAACGTTTCTTTTCACTCGAGGAAGCCTATCCTCACTACACTAACACATTCTAAGAGGATGTGCAACACTTAAACCTCCCTGAAGTCCCCGTCAATCACGTCATCCTCGGGAGCGGAGGAAGCACCTCCCATATCAGAACCTGCACCCGCATTCATGTCCGGGCCTGCCGCACCGCCCTGTGCCTGCTGCATATTCTCATACATCTTGGTAAACAATGCCTGCGCACTGTTTGTCAGCTTCTCCTTTGCTGCCTTCAGCTCGTCTACATCGCTGTCGTTCATCTCCTGATCCTTGGTTCTCTCCAGGATTGCCTTCACGGCATCCAAATCTGCCTGAACCGCGGACTTATCGCCATCACTCAGCTTGTCGCCAACCTCCTTTAAGGCATTCTCAGTCTGGAATACGAAGGAATCCGCGTCGTTTCTCGCCTCAACGGCTTCCTTTCTCTTCTTGTCCTGTGCCTCGAACTCAGCTGCTTCCTTCACTGCTCTCTCGATTTCATCATCAGACATATTCGAGCCTGCGGTAATGGTGATATGCTGCTCCTTTCCGGTACCCAAATC